>DATJKH010000076.1:0-7046 GCA_035491715.1 Vicinamibacterales bacterium
AGGCTGACGATGGCTGGCGAACAGTCCATCGGCTCGAGCGAACTGACACGAAACACCACGTCCGCGCGAATCCGTTCCAGGGCTCGCAGCAGATCGATGAGGCCCACCGGCGTTGTCAGATCGCGACCGTACGATCCCAGGTGCACGCCGGTGAGGACGATCTCTCTGAACCCGGATGCCGCGATCCGCTCGACCTCGCGCACGACGTCATCCAAAGGACGGCTATGGCCCGATCCACGGGTTGACGGGATGATGCAGTATGCGCACGGCTCGTCGCAGCCGGTCTGGACCCGCAGGGAAAACGCCGTTCGACCGCCGAGGCCCGGCTCGATCGGCGCGCCGCATGGGCCATCCCCCAACATCGATCGCGCCGCCATCACGTCGGCCAGCTGTTCCTTGTCGCGATTACGGACGACGCGGACGACGTTGGGCAGCTGCGCAAGATCGTCTTCACATCTCGTCGCGTAACAGCCGGTGACGATGATCCTCGATGCGGGATTGTCGCGGGCAATGCGACGGATGGTCTGACGCGCACCTTGATCGGCCGTCGCCGTCACCGAGCAGGTGTTGACGACGACGATGTCGGCATCGGCCGTTGCCGTCGCGGCACCGCCGCGCGCGCGCAATTCCTCTTCGATGCGCAATGAGTCGGCTTGATTGACCCGGCAGCCGAAAGTAACGATCGAATATTTCATATGAGCCGGGGCCCGTTGTCCGGGATCCGGGATCCGGCGTTTGCCGAAGACGCCGCTCTGCTCCTTTTCCCTTGTCCCTTATCCCTTTAGTCGTTCCGCTGCCTGCTCGACTTTCTGCGCCATCTTCTTCTTGTACTCAACCAGTCGGGCGGCGATCTGCGAATCTCCGACGCCAAGGATCTGAGCGGCAAGGATGCCGGCATTGGTCGCCCCCGGCTTCCCGATCGATACGGTCGCGACCGGCACCCCCGGAGGCATCTGGACGGTCGACAGCAACGCGTCCAATCCTTTCAAAGCCGAGGAATCAATCGGGACGCCGATCACGGGACTCGTCGTGTGTGCGGCAACGACGCCGCCAAGGTGTGCGGCCGCGCCAGCGCCGACGATGAAAACCTTCACACCACGCTCGGGCGCCTCTCGCACCAGCCGCATGACGCGTTCGGGCGATCGGTGCGCAGAGGCCACTGTCATCTCGGACGAAATGCCAAGCTCACGCAAGACATCGACGGCCGCCTGCATGATCGGCGCATCGGAATCGGAACCCATGAGGATCAAAACATCAATGTGGGACATAAGAAGGCTTAGGGCTGAGGGCCGTGAGTGCTTTCTGACCAATATCACGACGGTAGTGGACGCCGTCGAACGCTATCTTCGATACGCCTGCGTACGCGCGCGAAATTGCGTCCGCATAGGTTGGACCGCGTCCGACGACCGTGAGGACACGCCCGCCCGCAGTGACGATGTCATCGCCGCGCGCCGCGGTGCCTGCATGAAACACCAGAACGTCGCGCTCAGCGGCCGCGGCGTCAAGACCCGAGATCGTCAACCCTGTCGGACCGGAGGCGGGATAGTCGCGCGACGCAAGCACAACTCCAACATGAGTGTCGGATCTGAAGCTGATCGGCCGAAGGTCGAGCGCTCCGTCGGCCGCAGCGACAAGCCTTGGCGCCAGTTGGTCGGCAATCATGGGAATTACGACCTGCGCCTCCGGATCCCCGAATCGCACGTTGAACTCGATTACCTTGGGTCCGTCGCACGTCAGCATGAGTCCCGCATACAGAAACCCGTGATACGGGTTTCCTTCGGCCGCGAGACCCGCGATGACGGGATTGACGATCTCCCGCATGATGCGCGTCTGCATTGCCGAATCCAACAACGGACTCGGGGCGAACGCTCCCATGCCGCCCGTGTTCGGGCCTTGGTCGTCATCGTAGACACGCTTGTGATCCTGCGCCGACATGAGCGCGGATGCGCGGGTGCCGTCGCAGATCGCGAAGAACGACACTTCCGGACCTTCGAGACACTCCTCTAGCACGACACGCGAGCCGGCGTTGCCGAATTGCTTGTCCTCCATCGCTGCCTGAATCGCAGCATCCGCCGACGCTCGATCGGGTGCGACGACGACGCCTTTCCCCGCAGCAAGCCCATCCGCTTTGACGACGATCGGAAATCCGAGCTCGCCCGAGGCGACAATCGCGTGCGCATTGTGTGCGGAATCGCACGCGCGATAGCGCGCGGTAGGAATGCCATGCCGTGCCATGAATGCCTTTGCGAAGACCTTGCTGCATTCAAGCTGTGCTGCTGCGCGTGTCGGACCGAAGATGCGGAGCCCCCGTGATCGAAAGAGATCGACGATCCCTAGATCGAGCGGGAGTTCGGGACCCACGACCGTGAGGTCGATGCGTTCACGTTCCGCGAGGGTCGCGAGAGCGGTGAGATCGGTCGCTGAAATGTCTACGTTTCGTGCGATCGCGGCCGTCCCCGGGTTGCCGGGCGCGGTCAAAACCGTGTCGACTGAGGGGTCGGAAACGAGCTTCCAGACGAGGGCATGTTCGCGTCCGCCACCTCCCACAACGAGCAAATTCATGACGGCATTAATAAATCGTTTAGATTTAATAACTTATGGAATGAATTTGAGACGGGAATCTTCGTTGACGCCGGAAGAGCTTTCTGCCTAGAATCCGCGTTTACTGTGATAGCCTAGCATATTCGGTCGGACTCCATGGGCCCCACAGAGAACCCGCGCGGTCCGGTTCGTTCGGTGAACCGAATGCCGATGAGTTGTTCGAAAAACGGTGGCCGCGAAGGGGGTGTTGTCAGGCGTGGCTGAAGTCAAGGTACAGGAAGGCGAATCGATTGAGAGCGCGCTTCGCCGCTTCAAACGGAAGGTGCAGCAGGAAGATATCATCAAGGATATCAAGAAGCACTCGTTCTATCTGAAGCCGGGCGATCGGCGCCGTGCGAAGCAGGCGCTCGCGCGCAAGCGAACGCGCAAGAAACAGCGTCGGGAAGTGGAATAGGTTGACAGCAGCTAAGAGGATCGTGCGGATTGAAGGACCCGGGCGATCTTCGAGCTCGAACAAGGATGTATTCGGGCTGGGTCGGATCGTGAGAGGGAAGGACCGATGGAGTTCCAGGACAAGACGCTCAATTGTGTAGATTGCGGCACCGAGTTCATTTGGACTGCTGGTGAACAGCTCTTCTTCGCCGACAAGAATTTCAAGAACGAGCCGAAGCGATGCAAATCGTGCAAGGCCAAACGAGCATCCCGCCCTTCGGCGGGTGCCTCGGTCGGACGGGAACGCGTGGAAACGACCACCAACTGTTCGGCTTGCGGAAAAGAAACGACCGTACCGTTCCGTCCCACCCAGGGACGTCCGGTATTTTGCCGCGAATGTTTCCAGTCGCGGAAGTTTGCGGGCGCGGGCGGCATTTAGTCCGCCTTCGCGCGTCGGCGTCATCGAAAGGCCACGCGCACGCGTGGCCTTTTCTTTAGCCTGAGCCTGACAGGGTCGGAAGCCCCTGCCCTACCCGATCCGGAATCCTCGGCCTGAGCCTGCGCGTCCGCGTATATCCTTCAGGGAGCCATGTTTTTCCATTTCACTCGACGAACCCGGCTTGCAGTCGCGCTGCACGCGCTACTGCTCGTCGCCGCGACGGCCGCATGCGCGCGAAGCGGAAGCCCTTCCCCGGCGACCGGAGCTCCGCCGCCGATGGGCGTGTCGACGGCGACACTGCAGAAAAAGCCGCTGGAACAATCGTCTGGCTTCATTGCCACGATCCGATCGATCCGATCGTCAACCGTGCAACCCGAGGTCGAGGGGGTCGTCACCCGCATCTTCGTGAAGTCGGGAGACCGCGTCGCGCTCGGCGCGCCACTCGTTCAGATCAAGCCCGACAAACAGGAAGCAACCGTAAGAAGCACCGAAGCGAGCAGAGCGGCGGTCGAGGCCGACGTGCAGTACTGGACACAGCAAGTGAAGCGGCTCGAAGCACTGGTCACGGGCGGAGCCATCAGCCGGCAAGAGTTCGACCAGGCGCAAAACTCCCTGCGAACCGCACAGGCGCGCCTTTCCGCATTGAATGCGCAGGTCAACGAGCAACAGGTCGAGTTGCAATACTACCGAGTCGCCGCACCTCAGGCTGGCGTCGTCGGCGACATCACGATCCGGTCAGGCGACCGGGTCACGAAGTCAACGATGATTACGACCATCGACGACAACAGCGGGCTCGAGGTTTACATCCAGGTGCCCATCGATCGCTCACCCGATCTCCGGCTCGGACTGCCGGTGCAAATACTGGATGCAGATGGCAAGGTGCTCGCGACCAATCCGGTCACATTCGTGGCTCCTCGTGTCGACGATGCCACACAGACGGTGTTGATCAAGAGCCTGCTCAGGGAAGTGCCGCCGACCGTTCGCACGCAACAGTTCGTTCGATCGCGAATCGTGTGGCGCACGATCGACGGGGTCACGATTCCAATAACAGCCGTCACCCGGATTAACGGCAAGTACTTCTGTTTCGTGGTGGAGACATCAAACAACGGCACCGTTGCGCGGCAGCGGCCGATTGAAGTCGGCGAATTACTTGGCAACGACTACGTCGTCCTCAGCGGACTGTCCGCCGGCGACCAGGTCATCGTGTCGGGCATTCAGAAAATCGGCGACGGCGCGCCAGTGAAACCTCAGTAATGTTTGCCGATACCTTCATTCGACGGCCGATCCTGGCATCGGTCTGCTCGCTGATCCTGATCCTCGGCGGGCTGATCGCCATTCCGACGATGCCGGTGGCCCAGTATCCCTCGCTGGCACCGCCGGTCATCACCGTCAGCGCCTTCTACACCGGCGCGAATGCGCAGGAAGTCGAGACCGCGGTAACAACACCGCTGGAGCAAGCGATCAACGGCGTCGAAGGCATGCTGTACATGACGTCGTCGAGCACCAACAGCGGCGTGTCGACCATCAACATCACCTTCGACGTCACCCGGGATCAGGACGTGGCGCAGGTCGATGTGCAGAATCGCGTCAACCAGACGCTCGGCCGTATGCCGACGGAAGTGCGGACGACCGGCATCATCGTCCAGAAACAGTCGACCGGCTTCGTCATGGCGGTTGGTGTTTACGCCGAAAACGATCAGTACGACTCCTTGTTTCTCAGCAACTACATCGATGTGTATGTGAAGGACGCGCTCAAGCGCGTGCCTGGTGTCAGCGACGTCACCATCTTCGGCGAACGCAAGTATTCGATGCGCCTCTGGCTCGATCCCGATCGGCTGGCGGCGCGTAAACTCACGGCCGGCGACGTCGTCAGCGCGCTGCGCGAACAGAACACGCAGGTGGCGGCCGGAAGTCTTGGCCAGGCGCCGGCGCCGTCGGGGCAGATGTATCAGCTCAGCGTCCGCGCGCTTGGGCGACTTCGTGAAGCGGCCGAGTTCGACAACCTGATCCTGAAAAGCGGTGCCGATGGATCGCTCGTCCGCCTGAAGGACGTCGGCCGCGCGGAACTCGGCGCTGAAACCTACAGCGCGCAGTTGAAATTCCAGGGAGTCGAGGCGGTTGGATTCGGGGTGATTCAGCTGCCGACGGCGAATGCGCTCGACGTCGAACGGGCGGTCGTCGCCGAACTCGAGCGGCTGAAGGCACAGTTTCCGCCCGGGGTGAAGTATCAGGTCGCCTTCAACACTACCGACGTGGTCGAGGAATCAATTCGAGAAGTCGTGAAGACCCTGGCCGAGGCGATCGTGCTCGTCGTCCTGGTGATCTTCATCTTCCTGCAGACGTGGCGCAGCACATTGATTCCGGCCATTACCATTCCGGTATCGCTCATTGGCGCCTTCGGATTCATCAAGTTGATGGGGTTCTCCATCAACACGCTGACGCTCTTCGGACTCATTCTCGCGACCGGCATTGTCGTCGACGACGCCATTGTCGTCATTGAAAACGTCGAACGCCACATCCAGGAATACAAGGTATCGGCGCGCAAGGCGGCATCGGATGCGATGAAAGAAGTGCTCGGCGCCGTTATCGCGACGGCGCTGGTCCTCATCGCCGTGTTCGTTCCCGTTGCGTTCTTCCCGGGGACAACCGGCCGCCTTTACGCTCAGTTTTCGATGACCATCGCGTTCGCGGTCGCGCTCTCCGCGTTCAATGCCGTGACGCTGACGCCGGCGCTTTCGGCGCTCCTGCTGGACCGCCAGAGCCATCACAAGGGACGGTTCTTCACCTTTTTCGAGCGTGTCATTTCCGGCGGCACAAAGGCATATGTGCATGGCCTGCGGCGTGGAATTGCATGGCGATGGGCCGTGGTCGTCGTGTTCATCTGCACGCTGGGGCTGACCTGGTGGATGCTGCGCATCGTGCCGCAATCGTTCATTCCGGAAGAGGACCCAGGCTATTTTCTGGCGCAGGTCCAGGCGCCGGCAGGAGCCTCGCTCGAGTACACCGGCAACATCGCCAGGCAAGCAGAGCAGATCATTCTCAAGGACCCGGACGTCCTGGCGACGTTCTCGGTCATGGGCTTCAGTTTCAGCGGCGCCTCATCGAATACCGGACTGATGTTCGTGCGACTGAAGCCGTACGATCAGCGCAAAGGGTCCGATCACGTCCTGCAGTCGGTACTGCGTCGTATCAGTGGTCCTCTATTCTCCATTTCCGGCGCGATGGTCCTCAGCTTCAACCCGCCGGCAATTCCAGGCTTGAGCCGGTTTGGCGGATTCGAATTCCAGGTGCTCGATCAGACCGGCACGAATATCGATACGCTTGCGCAAGGACTGCAGGCGGTCGTCGCGGCCGGAAATCAGTCGCCGAAATTGCGTGGGCTGTTCAGTGCCTTCACAGCCAACGATCCGCAGATCCAGGTCACCATCGATCGGCAGCGCGCGCTGGCGCTGGGGCTTCCGCTTGGCGAGATTACCAGCGCCATGCAGATATTCCTCGGATCGCAATACGTGAACGATTTCGAGTTCAACAACCGCGCCTACCGTGTCTACGTGCAGGCCGATCAGCGATATCGATCGAACCCGCAGGCGCTCAAGCAGCTGTATGCGCGCGCACGATCCGGCGAGATGATTCC
>DATJKH010000077.1:0-66845 GCA_035491715.1 Vicinamibacterales bacterium
ACACGGATCAACACGGATTCAAGACACGCCACGGCAGCCACACGGAACAGCACGGATAAGGGCTCGCCGCGGAAGAACACGGATCAACACGGATTCAAGACACGCCACGGAAGCACACGGAACAGCACGGATAAGGTCTCGACGCGGAAGAACACGGATCAACACGGATTCAAGACAAGCCACGGAAGCACACGGAACAGCACGGATAAGGTCTCGCCGCGGAAGAACACGGATCAACACGGATGAGATCAGGTAGCTACGGCATAAGCTGGAGTCGGCGAGACTGTGTCGAAGCAAGTGCACGATGCAGGTTTGCATCGTCGTCCGTGGATAAATGGCCGCCAGCGCGTCACTCATGCCCTTCGGGCCATCGGTGACCGCGATCAAGATGTCCTGGCACCCACGTGTTTTCAGATCAGTCGCGGTTCAAACGTCCCCTGCCGATCGCGCGGGACCTCGATCGCGACCGGCCCGTCGTCAGTCAGGACCGTCTTTCCGCTCGTCCGGTTTCGGTGAGTGATCGTCTCGTCGGGCTTCGTCCCGCCGGGCGGATACCCCAGATGATCGTGAGCTCGCTACGCAGCGCTCGTTCGATCAAGGCTCTCTTGAAGCGACTGACGGCGGTCGAGCCTCAGGACCTATCGGTCCGTTGCGAACGAACTGATCCAGAATCTCTGCGGGAACAGGCGTCGGTGGGGTTCTCGTACCAGGGTCTTACGACGAGGTCGTGGCATAACGGTTCCTCCACGTTATGCCCCACACACAGAATTTCTGACACCCTCGTGGCTTGGCATTTCCGTGCTGATCCGTGTTCATCCGTGGCGTGCCCTTTCCGTGTTGATCCGTGTTCATCCGTGGCGTGCCCTTTCCGTGTTGATCCCGTGTTCATCCGTGGCGTGCCATTTCCGTGTTCATCCCGTGTTCATCCGTGGCTTGGCATTTCCGTGTTGATCCCGGGTTCATCCATGGCTTGCCATTTCCGTGTTAATCCGTGTTCGTCCGTGGCTTGCCATTTCCGTGTTCATCCCGTGTTCATCCGTGGCGTGCCCTTTCCGTGTTGATCCGTGTTCCTCCGTGGCGTGCCATTTCCGTGTTGATCCCGTGTTCATCCGTGGCTTGCCATTTTCCGTGTTGATCCGTGTTCCTCCGTGGCGTTTCCATATCAGAACAGCGTCCCGGCCGCTCCGAGCATCGCCTTCCGTATCAACGGCAACGGGAGTGGTCCAAGCTTGATGAAGGAATCGTGGAAAGCCTGAAGTGAGTACTGCTCACCCCTGTTCGCCTTGTAGTCGTCGCGCAGCTTGAGGATCATCAGCTTGCCCATTGTGTAGTAGCCATAGGTCGCGTCGGAGGTGCCGCGCTTGGCTTCGGAGCGCGCGACGGGCGCCGGTTGATAGGCCTCTTTGATGAAGAACTGCTCGGCCTGCTGGACGGTCATGCCTCTCGTATGCATCCGGATGCCGACGATAAACCGCGCGTCGCGGAGCAAGGCGTCCTGGACTTGTGCGAGACGGTACCGGGGATCGTCTCCGTGGAACCCTTCGTCGACGACCATCTGCTCGCAATAATGAGCCCAGCCTTCCGAGTTCGTGGCCGCGCCAAACACTTTGCGCACATCAGATGGAAAGTTCCGCGCATAGAGGAATTGAAGGTAGTGACCCGGCCAGACTTCGTGCACCGACACATTCGAGATCGCCGCGTAATACCACTGCCCCATGAACTCCTCGGTTTCCTTCGGGGACAACTTCGGATCCGGCAACGTCATGTTGTAGTAGGCCTCGGTGGCAACTTTTTCGAACGGGCCGGGAATGTCCATCGAAGCCGATGTCGTTGCCCGCAGGAACGGCGGCGTCTCCTGCACGCGCGCTGGCGACGCTGAAGGAATCGTAACGATGTGATGCTCGGTCATGAATCGGCCAATCGCATCCAGTTCCTTCTGGGTGTAGTCGAGGAGTTTGAGGGCCGGCGGGTGATCGGTGGCGATCGTGGCCAGCACTTGATCGGGCGTCTTTTTTGGATCGATGTTGTGTGCGATTTCAGCAAACGAGGCCTGGTTTCTCCGCAGATCGCGTTCGGCGATCGCCAGCAACTCATCGAGCGGCACGTCAATCATCTCGTCGGCCGCCAGCTTTCGTCGGTATGTATCCTGCCCAAATGCGAACTCCCCGGTTGAGCGTTTGAGCAGATCGTCCTGCAGCCATTTCTTGTAGTCGACGAGCGCGGCAATCACGGCATCGTTGGTTTTCTTGAATTCATCCAGCAGGACCTGGTCCTTGACATCCTTGAATCCGCCCGGAACCGCCGTTTCGAAGAACGTCCGGTTGCCATCGATCTGTTCGATCGCGATTTGCGTGTAAATCTTCGGCGGAGCCTCGATGTTCTTTCGTGCTTCGAGCAGCGCACCGGGCATGGCTTTCTCGCGCGCGATCAGCTTCCGAAGCCGTTCTTCCGGAGGCGCAAACCTGCGCTTGATCATGACGTACGCGGTGTTGGTCAGACCGCTGCTGTAGCTGTCAGCATCCTTCGCCCAGGGACGCACCACGGCAAGCGTGAGAATTCGCGAGTCGATGGCATGGAGCAGCTGTTCGCGATCGAGCTGCTGGTCTGGCGATAAACCGGAGGGAGCGATGGCGTTCACGCGATCGCGAAATCTGCGCGCCGCGGCAATGGCGTCCATGACTCCCTGCCGGGAGTAGTTCTCGAGCTGATCGTCATACGTGTGAATCCCCAGGTCGGTGGCCTGCGTCGGCTGCCGTCGAAAGATGTCTTCGAGGTATTCGCCGGCGAGAGCCGTGAAGGCAGAATCCTGGGGAGCAGTCGCGGGTTTGTCGGGAGCCTTCGATTTGCAGGACGCGAGGATGGCTAAGGCAATCAACGTGAGCGTTGTCCGGAACACAAAACGCATTCGCTCATGCTATCGCAGTCGTCAGATGTGAAATGTCGCTGTGCCGAACCGGCACACGCGCCATCGCATCCTCCTGTTCACATATCTGTAAGTCCTTTGTTTTCAATACTAACCTCGCGTGGCAGACCGGCCCTTTTCTTGCGGCGCGCGCCTAGGGAACCCTGGGGTGTCACACAAGATGTTCAAGCCACAAATCGGACGTCTCGAACAAGTGAACAAGGAGCTGTGGATCCTCCTGTCGCTCTTTGCGATCTGCCTGATGCTGAATCTGGTGGTCGACGGGCAGCGGATGGTTCTGAGCTTTTACACGCTGCCGACGCTTGGCGCGGCATATCTCTACGGGCGACGCCAAGGGACGTTGACCGCACTTGGAAGCGTCCTCCTCGTCTGCCTGATGACCTGGTACAACCCGATCCTGTTTGCCGCGTCGGCACACGTTCAGATTCCGGGTGGCCGTTGGCTCGATATCACGGTGTGGGGCGGCGTCCTCATCATCACCGGCTACTCGATGGGTTCGCTCTACGAACACAAGGCCGCGCAATTGGGTGAGCTGCGCGAGACGTACCACGGCGTGCTGATGATTCTTCGTCACTTCATCGCGAAGGACGAGTACACCGAGAACCATTGCTATCGCGTGTCGGTCTACGCGGCAAAAATTGCGTCAAGCATGGATCTTCCACCGGACCGCATCGACGATACGCGGGCTGCCGCGCTTCTTCACGACATTGGCAAGCTCGACGTCAGCCGCGAGCTCCTCTACAAGGCCGCTCGACTGACGAAGGCCGAATACGAGGAAATGCAGCAGCACGTCAGCAAGGGAATCGCGATTCTCGAGCCAGTTGGCGGATCGCTCCGACGGGTCATTCCGATCGTGCTCGCCCATCACGACAAGTTCGATGCCTCCGGGTATCACCCGACGGGCGGCGAAGACATCCCGCTCGAGGCGCGCATCATCTCGGTCGCTGACGTCTACGATTCACTCACCAGCGATCGCCCGTATCGCAAGGCGATGTCGCTCTTCGAAGCGCGAGACGTCATCGCCAAGGGCTCGGGCACCGATTTCGATCCGCGCGTCGTCGACGCGTTCATGGATGCATTCCGTCGCGGCGAGCTCGAAGTTCCGGCCGTCGTCGTCTAGAGAAGGCAGTTCAACTGTGAGTCCGCTCCAACACGCCGTCCTCGATGTCGCTGATACGTCCGACCAGTCTGAGTCGTACCGCGTTCAACTTGCGACCGAACGGGACTTCGACGCGGAAACGACGCGGCACGATCGCCGCGCGGACAGGCGGCACCGCGATCATGAGCTGCAATGGATTCGTCAGGCACGGCTGAGTGGGCATTCGGTTTCGATTGTCGATCTCTCAGCCAGTGGCGCGCTCGTCGACTCACCCGCTCCTCTGCGACCGGACTCGATTCTCACACTCGAGATCGCAGGGCGAGGATTTGATGAGGCCATTCAATTCCGCGTCGTCCGATGTCATATCGGGTCGCTGCGGCCGGGAAGAACGATCTACCGGGGTGCCTGCGAATTCGCGCGTCGGATTGATCTCCCGAGCGAAGCGGCCGCAGCCGCACGCGTCTTGTATCCCGGCCGGTTCGGCGGACCGGAGATAGCGATACCTCGCGAAATCGCCGCCAACCCACCCGCTGCGACCGTTGATGCTCCCCAGGCCGTTGGCTGGCAGAAGATCGTGGTTCGGTATACCGAAGGCCAACTCCTGAAGGGATACACGCACGACTTCAATCCGGCGCGGTCCCAGTTTTCGCTGTGGCCGTCTCCGACGGCAAAACCCCAAGACCGGGTCATCGTTCCGCTGGCACGGTTGAAAGGCGTGTTCTTCGTCAGAGACTTCGCCGGCAATCCTGATTACATCGAACGAACGGGCACGGAACACCCGCAGCACGGCCGCCGGATCGAGGTCACACTGCTCGATAACGAAGTGATCACAGGCCGCACGCTGAACTATCGCCCAGACGGCTACGGCTTTTTCGTCATACCCGCCGATCCCCTCGCCAATAACATCCGCGTGTTCATTGTTTCAACCGCGGTTCGCCACGTTCGGTTCCCGTAATCCTCGATCACGGATCACCTTGGCCATCTGACCGAAGCGTGGCTTAACGCTTGCACTGCCGCTGTTTCGGACGGCAAACGTCGGTCACGGGAGGTAAAGATGGGGACTCCACGGGAAATTGACGGTCGCAATCGAACCAACGATCGCTTTCGCACCGTCTCCGAAATGCTGGACAACGGCGAATGCGAGCCGACGAAGGCTGCCGTTCATGGTGTACTAATGGCGACAGTGGCCGTGTGCGCCGCCTACAACACAGCCGCCTGGATCAAGCGCCGCCAAACCCATCTTGCGATCAACGCCATCCTCTATACCGCCGCCGTCTGGTGGGAGCGGTGCCACGTCGTCCACCACCTGCGCTCGTGCCCGCGTCCCAGCTCTACGGTATCCCCGGACACCAAGCTCAAGAATGCAGCCTAGGGACAACTCTGAAAGTGATGATTGTCGTTTGCTCATTGCTGATTCAACGAACGCTCGATCCGTCGCTGCACTTCAGCACCCGACCGTGGGTTCGAGATCAATCAGCAATCAAGAATCAGCGATCATCAAATTCAACTGTTCCTGTAAAACTTACCGCAGTAGAATGAGACAAAGACCAAAGCAGACCAGCCGATAGCGTTGAAACACGCCGACGTCGTGCGATCCTCTATCGGAATTGTTCTTGCACGAGGATGCGCAAATTCCTCCTCCCAATCTCGGGCCGTACAACATGAAACTCTGGCTCCTTGCCTGCGGCGCAATCGCCGTCGTAGCCGCACGTGCGATGTATACATTCAGCAACCGTCAATCTCGCCGGAATCGATTCACGGGCGACCAGGTAAGCAGCGAGTGGCTCGCCACGGCGAAGATTCACGAGGATCACCAGCATTGATCGCTGAGCGCCGAGCATTTGGCGAACGACTGCGCCGACAGCGACGACACAAGAACCTTTCACTCACGGAAATCGCGGCGTCTACCAAAGTCGGGGCTTCGCACTATGCGGCGCTCGAGCGCGGCGACTGCTCGCGGTGGCCCGGTGGGGTTTACAATCGCGCGTTCATCCGCGCGTATGCGAAGGCTGTCGACCTCGACCCGGACGAGACTGCCGCTGAATTCGCCGAATACTTCGAGTCGGCCCCCCCACCGGTTGACCCCCAGGCGGTCGCAGGGCTGGAGGTGGAAGGTCCGTCGCGCCCTCCGCTGCGACTCGGTATCGAGCCCGATCCGTACGAGGCGGAAAAGCGCTTCGTCCGAATCGCCGCCCTCCTGATCGTCGATCTACTGGCCGTCGTTGCCTTGGCCGCAACCGGAATGCTGTTCACGGCTGCGAGCTTCTGGATCTGTCTGGGCTGCGCGAGCATTGGTTATCAGATGGCATCGCGCGTCGTCCGATCGATCCCACGATCGAAGGGCTCGGTCAAAGTTCCCACTGCCACGTCGACCCACGTCGAGCATCCAGAGCCGGCGCAATCTTAAGCGCCTGCCGCGCGCCTCAGCTCGCCGCATATACTCTGCGGCGTGGCGAAAGTGGGCGCCGACGAGTCGTCCGTCGCGCAACATAGCACCGAGCTCCGAAAGGATCTCGGCCTCATCGATCTCACCCTCACCCAGATTCTCTTCGTCGTCGGCTTGCCCTGGGTTGGTGTCGCCGCGAAGCAGGGAACCGCGCACGTCGTTCTCTGGCTGGCCGCGATCACCTTTTTCTACATACCCTCTGCGGCGGTCGTTATTCATCTCAATCGTGCGATGCCTCTCGAGGGAGGACTTTACCAATGGGCGAAGCTCAGGTTCGGCGAAATGCCCGGATTTCTGGTCGCGTGGAATCTCTGGCTCTTCACCATCCTCAACACATCCGAGACCGGTCTTCAGGTCACTCAGTACTTCGGCTATGTCGTCGGTCCTCGGAGTGAATGGCTGACGAGCGACGTCCGGTTCATCGGCGTTGTCAACGTTGCGATTGTGACAGCCCTCGTCGGCATAACGATCCGTGGTCTGAGTGTCGGCAAGTGGGTGCACAAGGCCGGGGGGGTTTTGATGCTGACCACTTTCGCCATGCTAATCGCGCTTCCGTGGGTGAACCTTGCGCATGGAAGTCTTCGAGAGTTTCACGCGCTCGTGATGACGACGCCGCTGATGACGGTCTTGAGCCTCAATATCGCCGCGAAGATGGGATTCGGCGCGCTGGGAGGGTTCGAGTACGTCGCGATTCACGCC
This sequence comes from Vicinamibacterales bacterium, assembly GCA_035491715.1. Taxonomy (GTDB): domain Bacteria; phylum Acidobacteriota; class Vicinamibacteria; order Vicinamibacterales; family 2-12-FULL-66-21; genus JALZOC01. The sequence goes on from DATJKH010000077.1 coordinate 7,168, forward strand.
GGCGAGTGCCGAAATCCGGAGCGCACGATTGCACGGTCGGTGATCGTGGCCGCCCCGATCATTGCGCTGATGTTCATTCTCGGAACCAGTTCGGTCCTCGCGCTGGTGCCGATCGATCGCATCGACTTGATCGCACCAATCCCTCAGGTGCTTGCCGAAGGATTCAGGCCGTTCGGATCGGCAACCGTCGTCGCTTCAGCGACGATTGTTGCTCTTCTCTGCATTCGCATGGCGCAGGCGAGCGTGATGTTTGCGGGCAACACGCGCCTGCCGATGGTGGCGGGATGGGACGGACTCCTGCCAGGGTGGTTCACGCGGTTACACGCGACGTATCAGACGCCCGTCAATTCCATCCTCTTCGTCGGGGCGATCACACTGGCGTTCAGCCTTCTCGGACTGATCGGTGTCGGCAAACAGGAAGCGTTTCAGCTTCTGTGGAACGCGTCGGGAATTTTTTATGGATTGACCTACCTGGTGATGTTCGCGATCCCGCTGGCCGACCCGCGAGCGTCCGGATGGCTGAAGGCCGCCGCGATTTCTGGCTTCGCGGCGACCCTCCTCTTCGTGGTGATCTCGATCCTGCCAATCGTTCAGGTGGAGAGCCGATTTCTATTCGCCGCCAAAATCAGCAGCGTCATCGTCATCGCGAATGCCGTTGGCGTCTTGATCTTCAAGAGCGCCAGCAGGCGTCGCTGACAGTCCCTGTCTGCTTCCTTTACTGCTCGCGGCGGCCCTACCGCCGCGCGCTCTCGCTCAGCGACTTCGCGCCTTGCTCGGGCCGCGAGCGCTTTCCCTTTTAGTGATCACCACTTGACCGTAGGCTATTCCGGCATCCATTTCCTTCGGACTGTCCGCGTCAGGCCCTGAAGCAATGCCCGCGAGCGATGCAGTGCGAGAGGTGCCCAACGCGCCGGAGGATGCCGGGTACAACTTCAAGAGCATGGGCGTACACGGCTTGAATTGCCCCAGCACGTGCCGACGCGTGAGTTCCGGTGTACTCATTGGCGACGAGCGGCTGGTAACGCTTTTCCAATTCGCATCCGGTGTCAACGAGTACGTTAGGTTATACCCCCCGGAGTCAGGCAACGGACGCGGGGGCAAACGTAAGACGCCGTCCGAACTCACGGAACAGCAGCAGTTGATTCACCGCAAGCTGCACGATGAGCGCAGTGACAGACAGATACCAGATCCAATGCAATTGGAAGCCGGGCACCTGCGCCAGGATGAATGCTGGAATCCCAACCAGGACGATGCGGGCGAATGAGGCAATGAGGGCGGGCAATGTGTGACCGAGTGCCTGGAACATGCTGCCACCGACGAAGATTACCCCTGATGCCGGAAACGTCCAGGAGACGATGCGCAGGTACTCGACGCCCACGTCGATCACTTGCGAATCCTTTGAGAACACACGAATCAAAGGGGCAGCTTCGAGCTGACAGATGACGGTGAGGAGCAACATGTCGGCAATCGCCATCAGCGCTGCCGCGCGAAATGTCGCACGCACCCGCGCCGGTTGGCGCGCTCCGAAATTCTGTCCGGCGACGGGAGCGACGGAAAATCCAAGCGCGACGACCGGCATGAAGCCGGCCTGCACGATACGCATGCCAATTCCAAACCCTGCCTGGGCCGCCGCGCCGAACGGACGACTGACGATGTAGACGATGAAGAGGTAGACCGCCAGGAGCAGGAACTCAGCGCCGGCGGGAAGACCAATGCCCAGCATCTTCTTCCACAAGGTAAAGTTCGGCTTCCAGTCAGCGCGAACGAACTTCAAATACGAGTCCGCGGGCAGGAAATAGAACGTGAGCCAGATCGTTGCAACGACGACCGCGATCAGCGTCGAGATCGCTGCGCCGGCAACACCGTACGGTCGATGCGTGACCCATCCGAAGATCAGGAATGGGGCCAGGACCATATTCAGGATCACCGACGCTGTCGACACGATCATCCCGGGCCTGAAGTTGCCTGTGCCGCGAAGGGCCGCGCCCATCGCGACAATGGCGAACTGGAGGGCCATCGCTGGAATGAAGTACAAGAGGTAATCGGCTGCGAGCCTGGCCGTCACCGCGTCGGGACCGAGCGCGTTTACGTAGAGGCTTCTCGTCGCCATGCCGACGACGAAAAACAGCACGCCCACAATCATCGAAAGCACCTGCGACTGATTGAAGATCAGACACGCGCGGTCGCGATCTTTTTGTCCGGTGGCGTGCGACACCAGCGTCGTGATCCCGACGCTGAGCATTTGGGTCACTGCGAGAGTCACAAAGTTGAGGTTTCCCGCGATGCCGACGCCCGCCACTGCTTCCTTGCCCAGCTGGCCGACCCAATAAAGATCGATGAGGAAATACAGCGTCTGAAACACCATCGTCACGAGCATGAAACCAGTGGTTTTGAGCAAGTGACGGGTGAGCGAGCCGGTGGTCAGGTCCTGCATAGGGGTGCGGCATTGTACGCCAGGCCGCGGCCGGTGCTACGATCGATGACCGGGAGGCATCCCGTGACACACGAGGACGGAATTACCGATAACGTTCGGGCGAGGGAGGAAGAACACTTCCGCAAGAAGGACCGCGAGCTGATCGAAAAACTGCGGCAAGCCGACCGCGATGCGAAAGCCAAGCGCGCACTCGAACAGCAGACAGGCATTCACGATCCCGCCATGCTGCAGGATCTCAGAGCGCTCGGGTTCACGCCTGACACCATCGTACTTCTCCCATTCGTGCCGATGCTCCAGGTCGCCTGGGCGAATGCCGGGATCAGCGATGCGGAACGGAGCATGATCACCAATCTCGCACGGACGCGCGGGATTACCGCTGGGAGTGCCGCCGATCAGCAGCTCACCGAGTGGCTCGAACATCGTCCATCCGACGACGCGTTTCACAAGGCGGACCGGCTGATTCGCGCAATTATCGATTCGCCTGGTGGGGGCGCGCTTCACTTGAACGCCGATGAACTGATTTCTCTCTGTGACCGCATCGCCCATGCGTCGGGCGGGATCTTCGGGATCGGACGTGTTTCCCACCAAGAGCGTGAGGCGCTTGCGGAGATTGCGGCCACGATCAAAAAGCGCTGACACGGTGCTATCGTTCATGGATGCATAACACAGCACGACGGGTTCTATTGGCGGCGGCCATTGTCGCGGCAATCGCATTACCGGGACACACCGTCGCCGCACAGGCGCCGGCCTCACAGGCGGCATCACGAAGCGAACGAACGGTCTGGTATTTCTATCGCGTGAAGTGGGGATTCCAGGACGAGTTCGTCGGCCTCTTTCAGCGCAACCACTATCCGGTGCTGAAGGAGGAGATGAAGACCGGGCGCATCAAAGATGTGCGCACGTTCGTGCCGACATACCACGGGGACGGACGCGCTGACTGGACTTTCGCGGTGGTGATCGTCTATCGCGACACGGCGGCAATGGTCGGGCCGTCAAACGATGCTGAGATCGTGAAGCGGTTATACCCGGACGCGGCGAAGTTCGGGCGCGAGGAACAGCGGCGGTTCGAGATCCTCGACGCGCATTGGGACGTGCCGCTGAATGAGCTGGACCTGGACTCCAAAAAGTAAAGGCCAAAGGTAAAAGGGGCCGGTCTCTTTTCCCTTCTACCTCTGACCTTTGACCTTGGCAGCTCACATCTTCTTTTGGACCACTCGCACGTTCGAAGCCTTCTTGGCGCCGCCTTCATCGACGTAGGTCACCGAGACCGTGTCGCCGTCCTTGATGAACTCGCCGAGGGTCGGCTTCCCACCTGTGTCTTCGAGCTTACGGCCTGCTGTGCCCAAGCCCTTGCCCGAGACGACGGTCTTGCTGTCGACGGTGAAGGTGGCGTCGCCGGTCTTTTCCTTGATCGTGAGTGAATTCCCGCTGACGGCCGAAACGACGCCCGTGGCTGTCATCGCCTTCGGCTTTACCGCTCCGTCAGCCTTGGCCGGAGATGGAGGTGGCGGCGGCGGCGCCGACGCAATCACACGCACGCTGTCGGCATGCATTTCGGCCTCGTGGTAGGCGACCTCGACGGACTCTCCGGCCTTGAGCACTTCCGCAATGCCCGGACCAGTCTTTCCGGACGCCTGCGCCTCACGGGTCTTCGTGGCGCCTCCTCTGGCCACCACATTGGTCTTCAGGTCGACGTTGAACGTCATGTCTTTGCCGGCCACGTTCACGGTGATCGTGTTGGCGCCGACGCTGGTCAGCTTGCCCTTGACGGTCTTGGTTTGTGCGAGCACCGGCGCTGCCAATATGAGCACCGCGCACGCAAACATGGCAATAAATCGCTTCATAACTCCCAGGCCTCCGGCGCACACTCTAGCTGGACAGAGCCGGTTTGGCAACTAAAAGCGCTCCCGCCTATTTCCGTCGTGTCCGCGATTGTTTCAAGAGCTCCCGGTGCCAGTGATCTCGGTGACTCGTTACCTGCAACGGGCGAAGCGCGAGCAGGCCGGCCCTTCCGATCGATCGGTGCAGATGTTCGCGTTCGGCAAGGATCGCTTCAAGGTCCTCGTCACCTTTCAACTCGACCCCTGCGTCACGCGCCATGATCATTGCCCGCGCGTGCACCGAGAGTTCAAGCTCCAGGCGCAGCAGGCAGTACATATCGGCGACGATGACGCCGGGAAAACGTTCGCTGAGCTCCCGGAGATACTGACCAAATCGCGTCACGGTGAAATGTTCGGACGTGACGAGCTGCAGCACCTCGAGATCGAGATCCATTCCTGCCCCCATCCACTCACGAATCGCGCGCTCGCTTCGATCGAATGTAAACAGCAGGAGAAGAGGTAACACGATCATGATCAGCGCAGTGAGAATCATGGGTGGGAACGGAAGCGCGTTGAAGCCGGCGTGGATCACGATCGCCGCGGCGAGTCCGGGCAGAAACGCCGACACAGGATGACGGGGAAACCGGTCGCGCATCGCCCGCGACACGATTCCGAAAATCGCTGTCGTCCCTCCGTGCAGCATTGCCGTGCCGAGACCGCGCACCAGCCACAGCGCGAGCGGAGCGGTGCCGAAGACCTGAAGATACGTGATGTTTTCCACCAGCGCGAACCCCGCGCCCACCGAGAATCCGTGGACCGCCGCGTCAACGAGGAATCCCACACGCCCACGCGCCATCAAGCCGATGACCACACTGGCCTTGAGTGTTTCTTCAAGCAGCGGGGCGTCATAGTAGGTCGCGACGTTGCCGGCTTGACCGTCGAGACCAAGGACGTGCCACAGCCACAACGATACGAGTGCCGCGCAACTGCCACCGGCAAGCGTCGCCAGTACGGAACGGATCGGCACCAGTTTGAACCCGTCCATCGTGTAGAGCACGATGAGGAAGCCAACGACTGGAAGGAGAGCCGCCGCGATGTCGGCCATTACCTGAGGATCTTCACCGAGAACATCGCTTCCTGTCGCGGCGCAGAGTCACGTTCGAACGCGGCCGCCGCCCCTGCAGACACGGTGAGCTCGAGCGTCGAGAGAAGACTGAATCGAAAATCGATCTGTCCCCCGATGTTGGTCAACACTCGCCGCACCTCGGCGACGTCGAGGTTCGTCCCGAGCGCGCCGATGAAGACCGCAGGTCTCGCCCACGACGCGTAGAAGCCCGGCTTACCGACCCGGCGAAAGCGCACTGGTGGCAGGTTCCATTCGAGCATCGACTTCACGAAGGTGCGTCCGGAGATCTCATTGAGCGAGGCGCCCGGAAAACTGTACACCTCGCGGTAGCGTTTCTCGTCGCGATGGTCGACCCAGTTATTGCCAAACGCGCCGAAATAGAAATTGGCGAACGGGTCGTCGAGGTGTCCGGGAGAGAAACCTGCCGCGCTTCGCAGCCAGACCGATGAGTGTCCCACCGGCACGAACAGGCTTCGATCGAACGTGCCGTGAAAGATCGGCACGAAGCTGCCGTTGACCTGATTTCCCTGCGCTTCAATTCCCCACTGTCGGCCGGTCTCATCGTCGACGTGCCCGAGCGAACTGCGAAGGTCGCGATCGGTGAGCGCCACGTCAGCGGTGAACAACCGGTGCACGTCGACCGCGACATTCTGGTATTCGGGAAGACGATCCAGATTGAATGCCGCACGCACGCTCACGTCCAGATCGAGGCGGCGTGGCAGATCGAATACGAGCGACTGTTTCTTGCCGACTTCGAAAACTGAACCTTTTCGACTGGTTTTTGTCGGGCCGAACAGATCGTAGAAGTCCCCGGCATTGAGCTCGGCAAAACCATGCCAGTCGTAGCGCTGGTAATCGGCCTCGAGGTGAATGCGCTCAGGCTGCGGCAGATCGCCGGCCGGAGAATAGGTCGCCAGAACGCTGGCGCGATTGAACTGCAGCGGATCTGAAAAGTTGAACCGCATTCCTACCGCGCCAGTGTTCTTGTAGCCCTGAACAATGGGATAGAACGACTCGCGCTTGAGGCCGCCGGCCAGACGGTAGGTGCCGGTCGTCTTCGCCATCGTATCAAACGGCACGGCTGCCGGTGATCCAACCATCCAGTTCTTGACGATTGGATGTTCGGCGGCAAGACGTTCGCCAAGAAATGTGATCGCGCTCACGTCGTCCAACGGGCGGCTTTCAATGCGGGCGGGAATAAACCCTGCGCCGGAATAACGAAAGACGATCAGCTCTCCGTTGGTGAGCGGGATCGGACGGAAAAAACCGGTCTCGGCGTTGGTAACCGCATCGAGCTTTTTCGTCGCCAGGTCGTAGCGAAAAATATTTGACACGCCAGTAAAGTACGAACTGCCATACAAGGCGCCGCCGTCGGCGGTGAAGGTGAACCCGTTGGGCACGGCGGTGCCGAAATCAAAACTCGCAATCGGCCTGGCTTCAGGTCCGTTGAGCGACGGGGTCTCGAACACGCGCACTTCCTGCTTGCCACTGATCTCTCCGAACGAGGCGACAATGCGCGAGCCGTCTGCGGAAATGTCCAGGTCGTACATGACAGTGCCATACGGCCAGGTGACGATCTGATTCCATTCCCGGTAGGGCGGCGGGATTCGTACGAGCGTGCAGATTCCGTTGAGGTGGCGGATTCCCCATAGCGACCGATCGGAACGATTGAAGACGAGGTCGCCAATCCTCGCGTCCTTCATTAGCACCTGCTGCCGTTTCGTCGCGGGATCGAGCCGCACCAGATCGCGGAGGGCCGCATTGTCGCGCGTGTAAAACAACACATGCGCATCAGGATCCCAGGCGAGAGAACTCACGGTGAAGATGGTCGGGCCCTTGATATCGGCGAGCTTCTCGATCTTCCCTGTATCGGTGGCGATTGCCGCGACGTGCGACACCACGCCGGGATAATTGAGCGCCGCGTAGAGCCGTTTTGCATCGGGATCGTAGAATGCGCGCGAAACCGATCCGAGCGCGCGGGTCGTGATGTCCTTGACCGGCGTCACCGGAAAGCTGCGAATTTTCGCAAGATTCTCTCGTTGGAATTCGCGCTCGGCCTTCTCCCACTCTGCCCACGCCTGTTCGAGAGCAACGCCAAAGACGTGCTTGAACTGCGCCGCGTAGTACGCGCGGCTGCCGTCGCGGCGCGACACCCAGTCGATCACCTTCTCCGGCGAATAGTGGCGGCCAAGCCACGTCATGAACCGGGTGCCGTACAGATATGAATTCACCTGCGTCTGAAAGTCGATCTGCGTTCCGGCCGACACCAGGCCCAACGGATCGTAGAAAGGCGTGTGGTCGCGAACCATCGACCGAAACACCATCTCGTCGTAACCGCTCTGCGCCCGTCCGAGCCCTCCGGACATCCACGTATCGACAAACACGGCGATGCCCTCGTGATACCAGCGCGGCGAGGCGACACGCGGCGAGGTCAGGAGGAAGTAGAGAATCGATTCCGGATGATCCGGCACCGGCACGACTTTGCCGCCAAAGAGCGATCGGAAGAAGCGGTCGGCCCCACCCGCCTGATCCATCGTCGCAATATGAACCAGCTCGTGGTTCATCAGAATGTTCATGCGTTCGTTGCCGGAGATCGTTTCGAACGCGAAATTGAGCGGCGCGATTTCCACCGTGACGACGTCGCGCGGAACCGTCGATGCGGCGGCGTTCCCGCTGTCGGAGATATCGGTCAGCAGAAGCATGACAGGCTTCTTCGGATGGAAATCGAACAGGCGACGCTGAAACTCGAGGGAGTTGAGAAACGTTCGCGCCGCATGAGGGACGAGAAATGTCTGCGTCGGATCGAAGTAAACCAGCTGCATTCCCGGCACGGTCACGACGCTGAGTTGCGCGAGTGCGGGAATCGGAATGGCGAGAGTGATCAGAAAAAAGGCAAGCGCCGCCCGGCGCGGCTTGCGGAGCATGCGCGTAAGAGTATCAGGAGCGAGATTCTGGGAAGGTGGCGAATTGGTGAATTGGTGATTTTAGAGAGCGGCGCCCCGCGGAAACCGAAGGGCGCCTCACTTCAGCAAATCACCAATTCAATGCATTTGCCAATTAGTTGCCGACGGCTGCCGCGAAACGTGGGGTCATCAAGGCGCGGGCAAAGGCCTCTTGTTGCAAGGCCCGCGACATCGCCTCGGATGTCATGGCGCGGCCCAAGAGACCAGTCGAGACCGCCTGCTGCATCGCGTCAGCGCTAATCGCCTTGCGAAGGGCATCGGCACTGAATACGCGAGCAGCCGCCTCGGTGCGGAGCGCCGACGAAATCGCGCGATCCTTCAGGGCCGCCACGAATGCCGGATCGGCAAATCGCTGCGCGAGGGCGTCGTGGGCCAGGATCCGAGCTGCGGCGTCGTTCCCAAGAGCGTTTACCAGCGCCGGTTCCTTCAACGCTCTGGCCATCGCCACATCATTGTTCGCCGCCTTCTTGGCCGCCTCCACGCTGGCGCCTTGAACTCTGGCAGCATTGTTGAGCGCTCGTGCAACTCCCTGATCCTTCAGCGCACGCTGCACGGCCGGATCGCTTAACAGACGCATCGCCGCATCATCAGAGAGCGCCTGCCGCACGGCATCATCGGCAAAGGCTCGGCCGACTGCGTCGTCGGCGACTGCCCGCCGCAGGGCCTCGTTGGCCATCATCCGCTTGATCGCATCATCGTCCAGCGCCCGCGCGACACCTTGATCCTTCAGTAATTGTGTCAGCGCGCCATCGGCAAGCATGGCTCTGACGGATGCATCAGCGAGCAGTTTTCTTGCGTTCTCGTCCTTCATCAAGCGATCGAAGACGTCGCTCTGGAGGAACTCCTGCACTGCCGTCTCGCCCAGCTTCACGTCGGAGGCCGACAACTGGGGCTGCGCTGACTGATAGCGATTGGCCTGGCCGATAGTGCCCTCGGTGCCCTGGCCAATCGGGGGATAGCCGGTAATGGAGAACGTCACGAGCACGACTGCCGCGGCTGCGGCCAAACCAATCATCGTTTTTCTTGCCATGGCCCTTCCTCCTCGAGCCGAACCTTCGTTCCGAACGTCACGTGCCTTCCGCAGGGAAATCTCGCGGACCGTTGCCGCCGCCAGATCGGGCGGCACTGCAACCAGTCCCACGTCGTCAACCATCGAGGTCAGCCGCTGCATCGACTCGAAGCGCTCGCGGGCGCGAGCGTCACCTTCAAGCCACTGCTCGAACTCGATGCGTTCTTCCGGGCTCATCTCGCCATCGAGGGCGGCCTGGAGGAGTTCGTCGTTTCTCGTGGGAAAAGGATTCATCGGTGCATCCACCCGGCCAGTTCGCCAGCCAGTTGCTGACGCGCGGTATGTAAACGCGACTTGACGGTCTTGGTGGGCACGCCGATGGCCTCGCTCATCTGCTCATACGAGAGCGCGGCGAAGTGTCGCAGCACGATCACTTCCCGGTAGGCCGGCGAAAGCGAGAGGATGGCCTGCCTGACATCCCGCTTTCGCTCGGCCGCCTCCACCACATCGACCTCGGACGAATCGGCTACCGCGGCACCGGTGTCCGCCAGCTGCTCGGTCGCAGGACGGCGACGAAGGTTCAGGCATTCATTCATCAGGATCCGGTAGATCCAGCTGAAGAACCGCCGTTCCGGATCGTACGTCCCGAGCTTTTCGTACGCTTTTACGAACGTGTTCTGCGCCGCATCCCGCGCATCTTCGTAATTACCGAGCATCCGTAATGCGACGTTGAACATGATTTGCTGGTACCGTCCGACGAGCACCTCGAACGCTGCCGGTTCGCCGTCCAAACACCGCTTCACGGCCGCCCCGTCTTCGGCGCTCTGGTCGAAATACACCGGTCGGGAGGAAAAGTTGGTGAGCAAGGGCGAAACGTTAACACGGCGTGACGAAGCCACCGGTATATAAATAAACGCGTGAACCGGCCGTCGCGTACGTGGGAACTCGAGATATCAACCGAGCCGGTGGCGGGCGGAATTGTCCTGGCGGCGAAGGGGCGAATAGGAAGCGTAAGCGCCTCGCAGTTTGAAGATGCCGTGGGCGCCGCATTGGCGGCAGCCCCCCGCATCATCATCGACATGGCTGGCGTGGATTACATCTCGGGTGCAGGTATTCGCGCGTTGCAACAAACCGCCGCCACCAGCGGCGGGAGGACTGTTTTATGTGGGTTGCACGACGCCGTCCGCATCGCGCTCGCACTGTCGCGAGCGCTCGATGGCGTAGTGATCGCGAAAGACCGACAGGAGGCGCTTGAATCGCTCATCACTGATCACTCATCGTGAATCGTCGAATCACCCATCCTCGAATCCCGAATCGTCGAATCGCCAAATCTCGAATCGGATTCGCGGATTGAGGGATTCACCGATGAGCGATTCAAGGATCCTCGATGAGTGATCAGTGATTAGCGATTCAAGGCCACCGATTCGCTCGTCCGAATGGTCGCCGCTGCTTCGTCTTCGGCCCGCCGGGCTTCTTGCCAGTACCGGGATTTTGGTCGCATGTCCTGAATGGCCTGGCCGAGCGTCATCCCGTCGTTGACGATTCGCCGCTTCAGTTCAGCGAACGAGAGCTCGATGTTGTTCGCCGCGTGCACCGTCGCGACGAACAGTTCGAGGCGTCGAAAACCTCCAGCCGCCGCATACAAGTCGGTCCCGGCCGGCAGGCGGCCGCGGAGACTATCGGCAAGCACGAGATTGCGTTGAAGTTCCTTCTGCACCAGAGACGGTGCGGGTTTGACGGTCCGTTTTGCAGTCGTAGGCCTGACAGAACTTGCGGCACGTTGGCCGGTTGAGACCGGAGCCGCCATCGCCAGGATTGCCGCCGCAATCGCAAACGCCAGGATTGAGCGCTGCATGGACACCCCCCTAATGAACCATCGGAGATTCGGGCGCAAGTGCCATACCAGCGCAGATGTTGACATAAAGTGTTGAAGGCAGCTTGTTTACTGGCAACGGCAAAGTGCCGGCACCCGCCGCCGATGACCGCGTTGCCCGTCGACTAACAAATTTTGTAGCTTCAGGGCATGATCCTCGACAGCCTCGCCGGTGCGGACCGCTATGTCAGCCTTCATCCCGCGTTCGGGCGAGCCTTCACCTATCTGCGGGAGGCCAACTGGACGCAACTGACATCAGCTGCGCAACAGGCAGGACAATCCAGCACGCGTCATCCGATCGATGGTGACCGGATCTTTGTATCAATCGATTGCGTCGACGGGCGCGGCCGCGAAGGTGCGCGGCTCGAAGCGCATCGTCGTTACATCGACATCCAGTTCACCATCGACGGGAACGAAGAGATTGGATGGAAACCGCTCGCTGACTGTGCGCTGACGTCCGAACCCTATGACGAGGCGAAGGACATCATGTTCTTTCGCGACCGTCCGGACAGTTGGCTGTCACTGCCGGCCGGTCGCTTGGCGATCTTCTTTCCAGACGACGCGCACGCCCCGCTCGCGGGGCGTGGCACATTGAAAAAGGCGATCGTGAAGATCGCGGTGTCGTAACGAGCTTTTACCGGTGCGAACCAACCGCCGCGCGCGCGATCGTCAGCACGCGGTTCTGTTCGAACGTAAGCGACGCGAAGAAGAGCAGAACGACAGCCACGCCAATTGCGGCGCCGAGTGTGCGGGTCATGGCATTACACCTCCACAGGGTTTGGGTATGAGGGTGTAATCGAGCAACGGGCGTGCCGGTCGAGTCGAAGAGCGGAAGTCGTTGCTGCCCTGTGCGATAACCGCGAGTGTTGGTCGAGCCCGACAGCGCGCGAGGCTGACGAATCCGGCGCTGGATCACGAGTTTGACCGTTGCGCGCTTTTGCGCGAGCACCGCACACGAATGTGTCGATGTGTGCACTTCAGGATATGAATCGTTTCAGTCAGCGTCAGCTCACCGTTCGCGTACTCGAGACTCTCGAGAGCCGCGTCAAGCAGTTCCGTGGTCGTGAAGAACTCTGGCCGCTGCGAGTTCCGGCCGAGCCAATCCTGTTGACTGACGTGATCGACGAAGCCCTCGGCGAGGAGGCACGGCGGTTTGACGTCGACGCGCTGAGAACCCGGACGCTGCTACAGCTGCAATGGGACGCGGACACGTCCTGGGAAGTGTGGATGATCGCGCTGCCGTCGAAGACCAAAGTCTATTTCGACTCGGACGGTCACGAAACACGCCTCCTGGCGTCGGGAGGGCGCAATGAAGGGGATGAGAACGATCGCGTCTTTCTTCAACTGCTCGCCGAGACCGCAGGATCGGCGTTCGGAATTGAGTTCTCCGGTGGCGCGCCAGCGCGGGTCCGGTCGTCAATCTCCGATCGGCCCTTTCTCGTCGACTTCTTCGTGAACCTGTTCGAGGTCACGGGCGACGAGGAATCGATACGTGCCGCCATCCCGCATCGCGCACCCGGCGACCGACGCGACTTTCAGCACGACGTCGAAGACTGGTTAAACAGGACCGTCAAGTCTTAGCTGCATGGAGCCGCGAGCCAGCAGCCAATAGCTATTCCCACGCGACTTTTTTGAGCAGCGCGAGATCGGTCAGCATCATGCCGGCGCCCATCACGACGGAAGTCAGCGGGTTCTCCGCCACCAGAACGGGCAGACCGGTCTCTTCGCGCAGCCGCTTGTCGAGATTCCTCAAGAGCGCGCCGCCGCCGGTCAGGACGACACCGCGATCGTAGATGTCGGCCGAGAGTTCGGGCGGGATACGTTCGAGCGAATCGCGCACTGCCTGGACAATCTGACGCAGAGGCTCGCAGAGCGCTTCACGAATATCCGAGTCGGTGATCGTCACGGTCCGGGGAACGCCCTCGACCGCGTGACGTCCCTTGACTTCCATCACGAGCGGTTTCTCGAGCGGCGCTGCCGATCCGACTTCGTACTTAATCGCCTGGGCGGTGCGTTCGCCGACGTGCAAATTGCACTGCTTGCGCATGTACTGAATGATCGCTTCGTCCATGGCGTCGCCGGCCACGCGCAGCGACTTGCCGTAGACGGTCCCGGCCATCGAGATCACGGCAATGTCGGTCGTGCCGCCACCGATGTCGATGATCATGTTGCCCGCCGGTTCGGTCACGGGCAGGCCGGAACCGATCGCGGCCGCCATCGACTCGTCGACGAGAAAGACTTCACTCGCCTTCACGCGGAACCCGCTGTCTTTCACCGCGCGCCGCTCGACGGGGGTAATCTCGGGAGGGACGCCGATGACGAGCCGCGGTCTCACGAAGCTGCGTTTGCCGTGCGCCTTCCGCACGAAGTACATCAGCATCTTCTCGGCGGCGTCGAAGTCGGCGATGACCCCGTCCTTCATCGGACGGACCGGCTTGATGTTTGCCGGCGTACGGCCCAGCATCTCGTGCGCCTCGATGCCCACGGCTTCGATCTCGCCGCGCGCGATGTTGAACGCCACGATGGACGGTTCGTTGAGTACGATGCCGCGTCCGCGGGCGAAGACGCATGTATTGGCGGTTCCGAGATCGATCGCCACGTCAGTGGCAAAGGTGGACATCAGGCTCATGGCAGCACGACCTCGTTTGCAGAGAGAGAGTGTGTGTTCGGGCGCAATTCATGAATCGTTCCCACTCTCTTTCGGCACCGAACCCCAAAAGCTTCAGGAATTTATCGACCGCGTGCCAACTCGCCGCGACACGATGTCAGGCGCAATTACAGAATTGCGAGACAACGACGGTTTTTGTTAGGCGCCGTTAAAAAGCGCAACACGAACGGGTTACGTGCGATCGAGATCGGGGGTCCAGGTTGTTACCGCGCGCTTGATCGCGTCCGGCTTGAGATTCTCGCGCACAGCGCGCTCGAGCAAGGCCGGCAGCTCGGCATCCGAAGCAAACCTCAACGCCGCGATCTGTTTGTTGTGGAGCTGGCCCAGCAGACGCTGTTGATCGGGTGTCAGCAACGCCGTCGTCCGAACGCGCATTTCCAGCTTGATGATTCGATCCTGCAGCCGGGTCGTGTATCGCCGGCTGATCATCAGGAGGACGATGACCGCCGCGCACAATGCGAACAGTCCGATCAACAGCCGATCGCCGGTGGCGCGCCAGCGGAGCCAAAAACTAATCAGCGCGATACCGACGAACCAGTAGCCGACGGCGGTGAGCAGCGGGCGATGCGCGTGGTTCTTGTAGGTCTGCATGTCAGCTCCCAGCTCCCAGCTTCCAGCTTCCAGCTCCCAGCTCCCAGCTCCCAGCTTCCAGCTTCCAGCTTCCAGCTTCCAGCCGTTATCTCGCCTCAATCACACTCAAGGGGGATTTGGTTGGAATGATTCGCGTCAGCGGGAAGCCGGCTCGCGCGAACAACTCCCGAAACTCCTGTTCCGTCCGTTCGCGCCCACCGGGCATCAGCAACATTTCGAGATCGATCATCTTCGCAAAGTCCGGCTGGTTACCCGGGCTCACGACCGAGTCAAGCAGGATCACCCGTCCTCCACGGTTCATCGCGGCGCGAATGTTCTTCAAGATCGTCGTCGCGCGCTCGTCATCCCAATCATGGATGATGTGCTTCATGATGTAGGCGTCTCCCCCTTCGGGCACCGCCTCGAAGAAGTCGCCGGAGACCGTGTCGCATCTGTCCGAGAGACCGAGCGATTCGATCACAGGGCGTGCGCCGACGAGCACGTGCTCGAGGTCGAACAAGACGCCGCGCATCGACGGATACTTCTGCAGAATCGACGTCAGGACCCGACCATGCCCGCCGGCGACGTCGACGAGCGTCCCAATTCCGCTGAAATCGTACACTTCGAGGACTGCTGGGATGACCATTCCGCTGAACATGGTCATCGCGTTGTTGAAGATTTCAGACTCTTCGGGATTCTTCGGAAACCATTCGAACACCGGAACTCCGACCGTTTTCTCGACCGCCGGATCGCCGGTCTCAACCGAATGCAGGGCATTGGCGTAGACCTGGAAGTGGAACGGATCGGTCAGCCACAGCGCCATCGCGTGCATCGAACCGGGTGTTTCGGAGCGAAGCATGGACGAGGCGAGATTGTTGGCGAAGGTGCGGGCTCCTTGTTCCTCGAACACCCCGAGGCTCGCGAGCGTTCGCAGCACCCGGAACAACGCGTCCTCGTTGACGCTGAGCTCGCGCGCGAGATCGGCGGCGCTGCGCGGCGCAGCGGCGAGGAGATCCGCGAGTCGTAGTTTCACGGCCAGATACACACATGTGGACGCGATATACCCGGTGCTCAGCTGCATGAGGTGCTGAGCGGCAGCGGCTTCTGGAGACACTTCAGGTGGATTCGTCACAGACAACGGAAAACCTCCGGGGACAAAACTCTGATTATAACTGTGCGGCCACTAGTCGTCCCCAACGGACTTCTGGCGTCTTGCTTTAATCTGTCCACGGCGTTTCTTGGTCGCCAGGCGCTTTTCCTTCGCCGCTTTTCCTGGTTTGGTCGGGCGACGCTTTTTGGGTTGCTGAGCGGCTCGCTGAACAAACGCGATCAACCGCGCGCGCGCAGCCTCGCGATTCTGCGCCTGGGTGCGATGCTCGCGAGCCTCGATCACCAGCACGCCCTCGTCGGTCATTCGACTGCCTGCCAGTGCAATCAGCCGCTGCCTGATGGCATCGGGCAACGATGACGTACTGACATCGAATCGCAGTTGGACGGCCGTCGCGACTTTGTTCACGTTCTGTCCACCCGGACCGGACGATCGGACGAACCGCTCTTCGATTTCCCGGTCGTCGATGGACAGTGATGGACTGATGACGATCATGGCGGCAATTAGACCTTGAACAAGATCCCGCGCGCCCGCCTGCCGGTCGCCCGTTCGACGGCGCCGACATATTGCTGCACCTGCGCGCGGTAACGCGATTCGCCGGCGGCGAGTTCATGGTCGGTCTTGAAGTCAACGACGGTCGTGACGCCGTTCTCCTCGAACGCAAGATCGAGCACGCCTTCGATCATCGTTCCGTCTTTCTGTACCCAGGTCACCGGTGTCTCGCGCGATAGCACCCCCGCACGGCGGGCGCGTCCCATCAGATCGTGCGCGAGAACCGCGGAGCCGATGGCAGCAGCGGCGCGAATCTCCTCTGTTGTCGACAGCAGGATCCGCCCCTGCGTTTCCGCGGTCGCCACCACGTCTTCGGTGGTGGCATCGAGAGCGACCGTCGCGAGGACCGCATGGACGAGCGTACCAAATCGTGGACCGCGGGGGCGTCCCGCGGCTCCCGCCAGCTCGACGATCTCGATCGAGCCACCGGCCGCAATCTCCTCGTCGATACCGAGCTCGGCGACCGCCGCCGCCCACGCCGTCGCCGTCTGTACGCGCACACTGGGCATCTGCGCCGTTTCAATCGTGGTGGATCGATCCTGCCGCCACCGCTCGTACTCCGCCATGCGCTCCTCGACGGCAAACATGTCGCCGTCTTTGACGATCAAGTCGTCGCGGCGCAAACCGAGCGTCGAAACCGCATTCAAGTGAAGGATGTGGGGGTCCCACCACACCACTGAATAACTGGTCAGCGGTTGGCGGTTGGCGGTTGGCGACTGGCGAAACTGATAGGCGCCGGGAGCAACCGTATGCGGACGCGCGGGATCGCCGTCGGGGCGATTCATGACCGAATCCTTCGATCGAAACGCCGGGCACCCCAAGGCGCGCGCGGGATTGCGACGCTCGGGTTCCGTCGGGTAGACCGCGGCCATCAAGGGATCGAGCCACCCGCCGTCATACGGACCATCACCGATGACAGGAACGACCAGCAGATCGCGCGCACGAGTCGCCGCCACGTAAGTCAGTCGCTGTGCTTCCGCCTGCTCGCGCGCGCGTTCTTCCTGACCGTGCAGAACGAGATCGATAGGCGCCCAGCCTGCCAATTTCAACGCGCACAACCGTTCGTCCTTGTTGATCCACCGGCTGGGCTCAGCCGGCGACAGCTTACAGGTCGGGTCGGCCAGGACCACCACCGGAAACTCGAGGCCTTTCGCCTTGTGGACGGTCATGATGCGCACGCCGTCACTGCCTTCCTCGAGAATGGGCGCTTCAGACGCCTGCGACGCCTCGGCAGCAACGCGGAGCTCGTCGACGAAACCGCGAAAAGAAATCCCTCCCTCTGCCTCGTACTGCCGTGCCAGTTCGGCGACGTGCAAAACGTTCGCAAGGGCCTGCTCGCCGCCGGCGCGAAGCACGAACCCCACATGTGCCCGCGTCGCGTTCAACAGTTCCTGAATCGTTTCCGCGACCGGGACGTAGTTGCGGCGGCGATGGAGCTGTTGCAGAAGCTGGAGAGCGGAAGCTATCGGAGAGAGGTGCGGCGGAATGCCCGTGGGAATCCGAAACGGATGGAACACGCCGAAGCCGTGCTCGCGGCTTCCAAGCTTCCACTCGAGCAGTTCCTCGTCACCAATCGCGAACAGCGCGCCTCTAAGGGTCGCAAACACCGACAGCTCGTCGTCGGGCCATTCGATTGCAGCGAGCGCCGCCCGGATTGTTTCAACCTCCTCCCGATCGTGAAACGTCTTTCCGCCGACGAGGACATGACGCACGCTGCGCGCCTCGAGCGCCTGCACGTAAGGCTGCGTGACGTCGTCGCCGAAGCTGAGAAAGCGGCGAAAGAGCAGGCATACATGCTTTGCCTGCACTGGCACCGGTTGCTCACCGGTGCGTTCGGTCACGGTCCATCCACTCTCGGTCACCAGCCAGTCGACGAATGCCCCGATCGCGTCGGGTGTTGACGCCTCGATCGCGACCGCAGAAATGTTTCGTGTGCCGTACGGGGCCGGCACGGGCAGCGCGATGACTGCAGGCTGGCGGCTCGGATCTTTCCGATCGGGCGACAGTGGCACGTAGTCGGCCTGAAGCGTAAACCGATCGCCGGTCATCACCGGCGCAAACGCGGCGTTGACGATTGCCTGAATCTGCGGCACGCTGCGAAAACTCGCGGTCAATTTCACCGCGACCGCTCCGCATGCGGCGAGCCGCTCGCAGACATCGCGGTAGACGGCAACATCGGCGCGGCGGAACCGATAGATTGACTGCTTTGGATCACCGACGAGAAACAGGTGACCGGGACGGGGCGTGACCTTACGCCAGTCAGCTTCGGAAGGATCAGCGGAGGCCAGCAGGAGGAGAATCTCCGCCTGCAATGGATCGGTGTCCTGGAATTCATCGACGAAGATATGTGTGAATCGATCCTGAAAACCGCGACGCACGGTCTCGTTGCCCTTGACGAGATCGCGTGCTTTGAGAAGCAGGTCGAGAAAATCAAGGCTTCCCGAGCGCGCCTTCAGCTGCTCGTACTTCCTCACAGCGCCGATGAGTTCCTGCTGAAGAACTGCCGCAAGATCCGCGTCGGCATCAAGGCGGAACCCGTCGAGATGCGTTCGAAACGCATCGAGTGCGGCTACCAGCTCCGCTCGGGTGACGCCTTTGCGGTATCCCGGTCCGCGCCCGTGTCGCGCTCGTGCGAAATTCCGATCGCGCGAGAGGTCAACGAGCCGCGCCTCGATGCCGTCAAGATCGACCAGTGCTGATGTCGCTGCCGCGGTCCCTTCCTGTTGCAGCTGGATCTCCTGGCTCAGGTGACGCACCGGAGCAAGATCGAGATACAGCACATCGTTGGCGTAGGACGGCTGCTCGCTCATCGAGGCGAGCGCGTGCAATTGGGTCACAAGGCGCTCAATCTGGTCGTCGCGATCGAACGGACGCCGCGTCCATGGTGTCGGGAAATCACGCCATTGGGCCAGTTCCCACGCCGCCCGCTGCAGTCGATCGATCGGGCCATCTTGACGCGGGCGCGCGCCGAAGAACGAGAATGGCGTCGATCGTCTGAGGGCACGCCGCACACCTTCCGGCGGATCGGCCAACTGCTGTTGCAACCATCCGCCAAACGCCTCTTCGAACAGCCGCTCTGACTGCGTTTCCGTCAACACGCGAAACAAGGGGTCGACACCCGCTTCGACCGGCCGCTCGCGCAGCAGCTCGGCACAAAAACCATGGATCGTGTTGACGTGGGCTTCTTCAAGGCTGCCGAGTGCCTTGTCGAGACGATCGCGCGCTTCGGCGTCGGCGAGGGCACTGCGCTCCCGCTCGAGGGCCTCGCGAAGACGAAGCTTCAGCTCGCCGGCCGCCTTTTCGGTGAACGTCACGGCGACAATGCACTCGACGCCCGCGCGTCCGGTTGCCAACACTCGCAAGATGCGCTTGACCAGCTCGGTCGTCTTCCCCGTGCCGGCTGCGGCCTCGACGACGAGGGTGTCGTCGAGGGCAGTGACGATTTGATCGCGGGCCGGTTGATCGATGAGTGTCATCTTTTTTACTTTGCGCTGGCGCCCCACTCTCTTCGCCTGCCAGCGCTCGCTCCCTTCGCTCGCGCCGATTGATCGACGCGGCTTACCGCTCAGTCAACGCTGGCCTACGGGATTTGCCGCAGTGCCAACAAGTCTCCAAGCCGGTCCGCCGACTTCATCCTGACCCGTTGTGCCTCGTGCGGACCGCAGACCGATCGGAAATCGCACCACGTGCATGCGCGATCGGCGGGAGCGGCAGGCAAAAACCCGAGCTCGATCGCGCGGTCGACAATCTCGAGCGCCTCGAGCCCGGCGCGGCGATTTGCGTCGTTGATCGGAATCTCGTGATCGGTAAAACCGCCGGCCGCGGTGCAGTAAAACAATCGACCCGATGTGACCGCAGTGTTCAGCGCCTGAGTGACGGCGACGCTATATAGCACCGGTTGGAGCATCGCGCCTCCGCCAATCACGGTTTTCCATGTCGTTCGATTCTTCCCGGTCTTGTGATCGGTGACGCGCAACGATCCTCCATCACGCCGGCGTTCGATCAGATCGACCGATCCTCGTAGGAGAAATCGTCCGTCCAGCCGCACCGGGTCCGGCACGCTCCGCCGGTCGCGTCCCTCGTCGCTCAAGCCGAAACTGAATTCGAAGTACTCGGGAATCCAGTCCGGCGCCGACGGAAGCCGGCGTGCCCACACCCTGAGATCGCGCGCGATGTCGTTGATTTCGTCGCGCCACACGCGCTCGATCGCGGGCGCCAGCTGTTCGTGGTACTCGGCAGCGGTCTTCAAGACAATTCGGTCGAGGCAGGCAAGCACATCGTGAAGACGTTCCTCCGTTACCGGCAACAGCCCGTCGGTTTGCAGGGATCGGAAAAACTCCGCCTGGACCTGATGAAAGAGTGCGCCGCGCGTCAGTGGATCAAGTTTTTGCAGCGGCTCCGGCTCCTGCGCCGGCTCCAGACGGTAGATCGCCGAGAGCAGGAACTGATACGGGCAGGTAGAGAACTTCTGGAGCGCCGACAACGAATAGGGGCGCGCCGACAAACGCTGAGTCGCCACGAGCGGCGTCGTCATGCCGGTCAGGCGCGTGAGGCCATCGAACGGAGTCCACGAGCCACGCGCGCGCGACCAGCGCGTCGTCACCGAACGCTTCAAGGCATCGTTGAGGCGAAGCAGATAGTGCGCCTGTCCGCGCACCGACTTCGGGTTCTCGACGAGCAGCAGCATCCGCAGGACCGCGAGATCGTGCTCGAGATCGTCAATCGCGCGCGCCGGTTCCTGCGGCGACGGCCAGGCGAGCATCGCTCCGCCTTCTGAAACCGCGCGCTCCTGAAGTTCCTCGTGGTGTGGAATCCTGCCGGTGATCGCGCGCATGACGTCGAGTGCGTAGAAGGAGGGAACGCGCGGACGGGATTCGGCGACATCGATCCGCGGATACGAGAGCCACAATCGCTCGGTCGGGGCACCTACCGCGAGCCGGAGCAGAAGGCGCTCCATCCGTCCGCGGGTTTCCTGGACCGCGAGGCCGGCCTGGAGCGGCGTACGCATCTCCTTGTCCAGGAGCATCGGGTCTTCATGCGGCTTTTGCGGGAACATGCGCTCCGCCAGACCAGCAACGAAGACGACGCGAAACGTGCGGCCGCGTGCCTGCTGTGGCGATCCAACGAACACACGCCCGTACCGATGCCGGGGAGGATCGACTTCAAGAGCCAGCAGTCGATCGGCAATGACGTCGCGCGCTTCTTCGAGCGACACCGGGCCAATCTCGCTCATCGGGCGGAGCTCGGCGATGACGCGCAACACACGTTCGGGCTGACGAAGAATCCTGGGCGCCAGATCGGAGAATCGATCGAGCCACTCCGCCCACGTGCCGCTCGAGGGCCATGACGCGAGCCGGTCGATGATCGGCAAGGCAAACCCGCGCAGATGCCCCAGGTTCGTCAGCTCGCGCTCGAGTCGCAGCGCCCGGGCCGACTCGGGATCTTCGCTCAGTTCCTCCTGCATCATCAGGCGGTATTCGCGCGCGAGACCGTCCAGCCGTCGATGCCATCGCGCCGGATCGCCGCCGATGACCGCGGATTCGACAATCAGCGTCTCCCATTTCCACGGAGCGCGCAGCGACCCAGCGACAACCGCTTCGGTCACGTCGGGTGCGCGGCGCGGACGATTGGCGCCGCCGGGCTCGGCGACAGCAGAAGGATCACGTTCGGACCGGGCGCCCTCGACACGCGAAGCTGCGTCCGCAATGACCGGCAACGCTTCATCGTCGGGCACGATGAACTCGAACTCGACACGATCGCCCGTCAGTTGAGGAACCTGGGCGAGCGACAGGTATTCCGCAAACCGTCGCGCCGACAGTTTCTCGCAGGCACATGCCAGAATCGCGAGAAACGCGCGCCCCGCTGGATGGGGACGACTCGTACCACGGTCGAACCAGGCAGGAATACCGGCCCGCTTGAACGCGTGCTCGAGCAGACTCGCGTATCGCTGCGGCGATCTGACGAATACCGCGATCTGGTCGAACGGCACACCGCGCCGCGCTTCTTCCACGATGCGCCGCGCGATCTCCACGCACTCTCGTCCTTCACCTGGCGCAGAGAACAGCCGCACGTCTCCCTTTGGCGTGCGTTCAGGCGGACGCCGGCTGGCAAAGAGGTATCGCCTCAGCGCGACGAGATCCGTCTCCCCTTTTTGCTCGAGTACTTCCGGCTCGAATCCGCATGCGGCGAGACGATCCAGCGCTTGCAGGTCGCCGAACGGCACCGTCAGCAGCGTGTTTGGCGCAACGGCAATCAGCGCGCGAACGAAATCAAACTCCGCCGTGGAATCAAGCGGCACATCCAGGAGCACGAGCGGGATCTCGAGCAACGACGTTCTCGGTCGCTGATCGCTAACGACGGATATCGCCGCGGCAAACAGGGTCGCGCGATCGGTGGCGGATGCGGAATCGAACTCGCGCTCGAACTGATCGAGCAGCAGCGACAGATCGGCACCGCCCAGGGGGAGTCCGGCAAGATCGGCAGACGACACATGCGCGAGCCGCAGTTCCTGCAGCGTTCGCGCCAGCGCGCGGGGAAAACCGGGAGTAGCAGCCACGGGTCCGAAGTAGGTGAGGGCGTCATTCCGGACGGACTCGAACGCCGCGCGCGCGGCCACTGCCTCGGACCCGAGATGGGTCGCCGGCGATCGACGATCGACGGCAAGAATCGGGGCCGCTAGGCGTGCGGCCAATTGCGTGAGACTGAAGCGATGCAACCCGAGCGTCGCGCCCGCTTCGATCGCAATGGATCGCGCAAGATCGTCGGCCGCGCCTCGCGAGGCAGCGACGAGCAGAAGATCACCTTTACCGAGTTCAGATCGGATGAACGCGCGAGCTTCCGCCAGGCGCAGTTCGTTGGAGGCAGATTCGACGACGCGAATCATGAGGGACTCCTTCCCCGGACGCTCTGCCGGGTCACCGGGAACGATCGCGCCTCGCGATCGTGAGATGAGAGGATAACAGAAACTGGCAGCCTGGTGACTTCGGCCCTAGGCGGAAGTCATCGATTCGCCGCTAACTTAATCTCCGCCCAAATCTTGATTGGCTTCGGCGCGTCGTATCCGCGCTCGCCACCACCACCACCGTGGCCGCCCATACCACCTCCGCGCCCACCCATGCCACCGCCAAACCCGCCGAAACCGCCACCGCGTCCTTCGCGCGATGGCTGCTCGATCTTGGGCGTCTCGAGTCCTAGTCCGATCACCGTGCCGGGCCTGGCTTCGATCGCATAGGGCGCGTCGGCTGTCTTCCGGAGCGGCACCTTCAACTCGTAGACCGCATAGCCGTCGACGTTCCCCGTTTTCACGGCGATGCCAGGCGCCATCGTCGTCACGAAACTGTGAGCATCATCTTTCTCCGGACCATACACTTCGAGCCGATCGATGGGCTCTGGATCGGCAGGTGGTGCCTGAGTAGGATCGCCCGAACCAGACCCGGACGGTGAGCGCGCGCCGCCGTACCCCCCTCGACGGTATCCGCCGCGCCCACCCGTCTCTTCTGAAACACCGACCGGATACTTCAGACCGAAATGCTTCTTGTCGCCGCCGGATGGATCGAACCAGACGATGAGGCCTTGCCGAAATATCTGGCGCCGAACAGACGCGTCGTTTGTACTCAGCACCAGATACAGATATTGCCCGTCGTTCATGGCCCCCGTGAGCAGTGGGTGGTTCTCCTCGACCGGCACGAGCGGCCCCGGCCACTCGCCGTTGTCGCCATCGATGGCAACATCCCGATCGCGCCAGTGACTGTCGATGACCTGGCGTTTGGACGCGAGCACGATCGCCACAGGCGCGATCAAAACCACCACCGCAGCACTCGTCAAAAGACGTCGCATAGAACCTCTAGAACCTTAGTGGGACTTTGGCTTGAGTCCCCTTCGACCGGCTGCCTTCCCGAGCGCGTCGCGCGCTTGCGCACGTTGTTCCGGCGTGAGCACCTGCGCGATTCGTGACTGCAGTTCGATACGCGACGTGAGTTCCGCCGCGCGCGCTGCCGCAATCGAGTTCTTCAGCTGCTCTATCTTCGCCTGATCGGTAGCATCAGCGAAGATCGCGGTTTGCAGTTGCCGTTCCAGATCCATCACATGGCGGCGCGGATTGTCTCCCGTCCGCTGCGCTTCCGTGATCGAACGGATCTGCTCGCGTTGTGCCTCGGTCAAATTGAGACCACGAAGAACTGGCGCACCGTCGAATGCTGGGCCTCGCCCGGGACCGCGACCACCCTGTGGGGGTTGAGCTATGACCGGAATCGCGACCGCCCCAGCGACCACCAGCGCCAGCGCGACGGACCAAATTGTTCGTTTCATTGAACCCTCCTTACACGCTAGTTAGACAAGGCGGGGGTCCTGTTTAGTTCAATTCCAGCGCCGAAGTCACGCTTTCTTCACAATTTACGGCCGACGAACCCCGTAAAAGGTGGCTGGCACCTTTCAGGGAAAGGTGCCAGCCACCTTTTACGGTTTCCGTCGGCTATCATCCACTCATGCCTACCCGATTCGTCCTGGCGATTCTGTTCTCTCTCGTCGCCGCGCCCGCGATGGCAGACGGACGGTATTCGGCGGATCGGTATGACTCGCGAATCGAAGTCCTCGACGGCGGGACGATGCGAGTCACCGAGACCATTGCCATCCGTTTTGAGACCGGGACGTTCAAGCAGTTTTTCCGTTCCATCCCGGCGCGGATGACCGACGGGATCGAGATCGTCTCGGCAAAGATGGATGGCCAGCAGCTCACCGAAGGCGACGGTCCGGGCCATGTCGAGATCGGCGGCTCGTCAAGCGTCAAGGTCACGTGGCGCTTCCCACCGACCTCCCCTTCGACTCACACATTCGATCTCGTCTATCTCGTTCGTGGTGTCGTTCGCCAGGAGGAAGACGCGGATATCATCGCGTGGAGAATCCTGCCGGCCGAGCATGGCTACAGCATCGCTTCGAGCACGGTTGACATCCTCGTTCCCGCCCCCCCGACACGTGCTCCGGTGCTCGAGACACGCCGCGTCGGTGACTCGAGTGTGCAGGTTCGCGACGGTCGGATCCGGATCGCAGCGAGCGATATCGGCAGGAACGGATGGCTGGAAACATGGGTTCACCTGCCTCGAGGCAGCGCGATCGATGCACCACCGGCGTGGCAGAGCCGTCAAATCGCAATTGCCGAGACGTCGGAAACCTGGATGTTTGCCGGTGCAATGGTGGTCGTCGCAGGCCTCGCTCTCCTGTTCTTTGTTCGTCAGCGCTACGACTCCCCAGCGCGCGACTTTTCGCCAATGGGGCGGTCGGCCATGCCTCCCGATGCGCTGCCGCCGGTGATCGCCGGAACCATCCTCGCGAACGGCTCCCCGCGGATCGAACACGCCATGGCCACTCTCGTGTCGCTCGCCGATCGCGGTGAACTGCGCATCGAAGAACAGGGACGCCTCCTCGGCCAGCGGCAGTTCGCAATCGCTCGGACCGGCAGCCGTCGACCGCTGTCGCCATACGAGGAGAAGCTGCTTGAAATCATCTTCGGCGCAAGCGGTGGCACTGTCCCGCTGGGGAAAGCGCGCAACCGGTTGATGCGCCAGTTCGGAAAGTTCAAGACCGCGCTGGAACCGGTTCTGCAGTCCGCCGGTTTGTTGGACGAGGACCGGCGCGCCGTCCGCCGTCGTTTTGTTTTCATTGCCACTATCTGTCTTATCTCGGCTGGCGTCGCCGCAGTCGGCCTGGCGTTCGCGGTCCGACAATTCGGTCCCTGGCCAATGCTTATTCCTCTTGCCCTGAGTGTCGTCGGCCTGGCAGCACTCATCTGCTTCGCGGCGCACACACCGCTTTCGAATCACGGTCTTCGGCAAGCACAAGAGTGGCGCGGCTTCCGCCAACATCTGCGCGACGTGGCGCGGGATCGTGAGCCGTCTCCCGGCGATGCCATCATGCGGCAGACGCTCCCGTACGCAATCGCACTTGGGCTGGGGCAGTCGTGGGCGTCGTACGTGAAGAAGCACCGATCGGCGGCGCCTGAATGGTTTCGCGCGGTTTCAACCGGCAGCGACAGCGCGGCCGCGTTCTCCAGTTTCATCGCATCCGGCACCGCCCACCCGGGTGGCGGCGGCGCGCATGGCGCCGGGGCGGCTGCCGGCGGCGGCGCCTCCGGAGCTTCGTGATTACGCGCGTTTGCGCGTGACAGAAGCCAGGTAATCCAGCATGCGCTGACGGTGGGCGAGCGCCTGCTTGCTCAACGGCTTCGGCGCAGACGATTCCTCGAATGGGAGCGCTCGTTGTGCCCAGGCTTCGCGGCGGGCGCGCGTGCGTTCCATGCCGGCGCGGAAACATTCGAAGCACAGGGTGCGCCCGTGCGCGTGGCTGGCAGAGGTCGACGACGTGTGGGCACAGCGCGGCATGACTACTTCCTCTCCGGGGATTCAATGAAGTCGATCAAATCGAGCACGTGGCGCGCCTTGATCTGGGCGGCGCGTCGCCGTCGCTCGAGCACCTTGTACTTGTCCGGTCCTCGTAGTAGCGCAAGCCGTCGCAACGATCCGGGTCTCGCGGTCCGGACTTCGGTCGTTGTGTCCCCGAACTCCAGTGTTCTCGCCAACGCTCCATCAACGCGATACATGGGTGCTCTCTCCTGATAACGGCGAACCTCATCAATCCGTACAAGGAGTCTAAAATCAGGGCGTGACAGGGTAGGTCACAGCCAATTTGACTCGTATCCGGCACTGCCGGAGAATCATCCGAGCCTACGGAACCGGGTTTCCCGCCGGCACCACTTCAAACACTTCCAGGGGCACCATGATTCGAGTTCGCTCGCTCGCAGCCGCTTTGTGCGTCTTCGCGAGTTGTGTGGCATCACTCTCCATTCCTGTTCTTCGCGCGCAAAGCGCCGCCGGCGTCGTGATCAGCGAGTTTCGTTTCCGCGGTCCGAACGGCGGCAGCGACGAGTTCGTCGAACTGTTTAACAATTCTTCGGCCGCGATCGACATCAGTGGCTGGAAGATCAAGGGATCAAACAACGCCGGCACAATCGGCGTGCGGCTCACCATAGCGTCCGCGACGTCGCTGAAACCCGGCTGCTACTTCCTGGCCACGAACTCGAGCAGTTCTGGAGGCCCTTACAGCGGAACCGTCCCTGCCGACCAGACCTACGCGACCGGAATCACTGACGATGGCGGTGTCGCGATCACGAAGGCAGACGACACGATCGTCGACCAGGTCGGCTTGAGCTCCGGATCGGCGTTCAAGGAAGGTCCCACACTCCCGTCGCTTGGGTCATCGAATCTCAATCGTGGGTACGAACGGAAGGCCAACTCGCCTTCGACTTTTCTCGACACCAACGACAACAGCGCCGATTTCGTGCTGCGCTCGCCAAGCGATCCCCAGTCGCGCGCGCAGTGCTCGTCGGATCCGTCAGGCGTAGGCAGCGCCGTACCGGGCGCAGTCGATCCGGGACAGTCAACTCTCTTGACCGTGCGCGTAACGCCGGGGACCTTCCCGGCCAGCACCAACCTTGTTGTCGGCGCCGACTTGACCTCGATCGGCGGAGTAAACGCTCAGCAGCTATACGACGATGGCACTGCGGGCGATGGCACGGCTGGAGACCTGACGTTCTCGTTGACGACGGTTGTGGCGGCCGGCACATCGGCTGGAACAAAGAACATTCCCGTCGTCATCGCGGACGGCGAGGGGCGGAGCGGCACCACCACGATCAGGATCGACATCCAGCAACCGCTGCTGCCGATCAGCGCCATCCAGGGTTCGGCACTCATATCGCCTCACGACGGCGAGTTGGTGTCGACACGAGGCGTTGTCACCGCCCTCAGAACCAATGGCTTCTTCATTCAGACGCCAGATGCGGACGTCGACAGCGATGTGCAGACGTCCGAAGGCATCTTCGTCTTTACCTCCACGGCACCACCGGTCGCACCGCGGCAGTACGTCCAGGTCAGCGGGCGGGTGCAGGAGTTCCGCCCGGGCGGAGCTGGCACTCCGCCGATCACAGAAATCAGCGGTGGTCCTTCGATCGCGATGCTCGGCTCCGGCCTCGCCATGCCTTCCGCGTTCGAACTGCTGCCGTCATTTACCTCTGCGGGCGGGGGGCTCGAGCAGCTCGAAAGATTCGAGGGGATGCGTATCACCGGCAACTTCGACGTGGTCTCGCCGACGGCATCGTTTTCTCAGAGTGCCACGCAGGAGAGGAATGCCGATCCCGGCACATCACGCGGGGAGTTCTTCGTCGTGATCCGCGGCGTGACGCGACCGTTCCGCGAGCCGGGTCTCGAACCCGGACAGTCGCTGCCGGCTGGATCGACTGCCTGCTGCGTGCCGCGCTTCGACGGAAACCCGGAACGGCTGCGAGTGCTCAGTGATGGCCAGGCCGGTTCTGCAAAACTCGACGTGTCTTCCGGCCAGACGCTCAATGGATTCACGGGCGTGATGGATTACGGATTCAACAGCTGGACGATTCTTCCGGATCCGGGGACGGTGATTGCGCCGGCGGTAGCAAGACCTGTAACTCCGGCGTCGGCGGGAGAATTCACAATCGCGTCGTTCAACATGGAGCGGTTCTTCGACACGGTCAACGATCCGAACCTTGACGATGTGGCGTTGACGGCTGCGGCATTCGCGCGCCGATTGAGCAAGGCCTCACTGACGATTCGTCACGTACTCGAGTTGCCGGACATCCTCGGTGTTGTCGAGATCGAGAATCTCGGCGTGCTCCAGGCGATTGCCGATCGCGTCAACGCCGACACGTTCGCCGAGACCGGCACCAACCCGGGATATTCGGCGCACCTCGAAGAAGGCAACGACATCGGCGGCATTGATGTCGGGTTCTTGGTCAAGAGCTCGCGCGTCAATCTCCTTGGCCTCGAGCAGGTCGGCAAGAATGCCACCTATACGGAACCGGATGGAACCGAGAGTCTCCTGAACGATCGACCACCGCTGGTTCTGGATGCGGCAATCGTCGGGCCACTCGGGGACATCTATCCCCTCACCGTCATCGTCAACCACCTGCGATCGTTGAACGGGATCGACGATCCGGCCGATGGGGCGCGGGTGAGAGCGAAGCGGCGGGCGCAGGCGGAATTGCTCGCCAATTACATTCAGGCGCGCCAGGCGGCAAATCCCGGAGAGCGCATCGTATCGGTTGGCGACTACAACGCGTTTCAATTCAACGACGGGTACGTGGACACGATAGGGACGATCCGCGGTGTCCCGACGGAGGCTGACCATGTCGTGCTCGCAAGTGCAGACCTGGTCAATCCCGATCTGACCGACCTCGTCGAGCTCGCACCGGCCTCCGAGCGCTATTCATTCGTCTTCGCGGGGAATCCGCAAGTGCTCGATCACGTGATCGTCACTGAATCGATGCGGAAACGATTCAGCCGGCTCGCATTCGGACGAAGCAACGCGGACTTCCCCGAGGCATTCCGCGCGCTCGCCGACAGGCCCGAGCGCTTGTCAGACCACGACGCTGCGGTCGCGTATTTCGCGTTCCCGTCGGCGCCTCTCGTTACCTTGAATGGCCCCGCGGAGATCGCTGTCGAAGCCTTCACTGGCACCTATGAGGAACTGGGCGCGACTGCTGCCGACAGTGATGGACCGTGGCCGGTGACGGTCAGCGGCAGCGTCGACGTCAATCGACCGGGTGATTACTCGATCGTCTACACCGCAACGAATGGTTACCTCACGACGACCATCCAGCGAACCGTACATGTAGTCGATTCGATCAAGCCCGAGATTACCGGCTTCACGTTGACACCGGATCAGCTCGGTCCGCCCGATCACAAACTGGTCGAAGTGCAGGCCCGATACAACGTTGGGGATGCCAGCCAGAGTGTTGCGTGCACGCTCAGCGTTGAAAGTAGCGAGCCATCCGACGGGGCTGGCGACGGACATACCTCCATCGACGCGGTGGTTGGGGACGCCCGCACGCTCTGGCTGCGCGCGGAACGCGCCGGCGTTCTCAACGGACGCTCGTACACCGCGACATTGACGTGCGCCGATCCCTCAGGCAATGTGTCGTCGGCAACGGCGATGGTGAGAGTGCAGAAGTAACATCGCGTGCGACATGCGCAATGCCGAAGTCATCCGTCAGTGGTCGATCCTGCGCGACCTCGAGGCTTCACGGCGCGTCACGATCGACGATCTCGCCGAACGAACCGGTGTATCGACCCGGACCATTCGGCGCGATCTCGAGGCGCTTCAGGCCGCAGGCTTTCCGCTGTTCGATGAAGTTCACGACGGCAAGAAGTACTGGACGCTCGAGCAGCGCGCGTTCCGGCGGCTGGACGACACCGGGTTCACTCTGGCCGAGCTGACGGCGATCTACTTTTCGCGATCGCTGGTGGAGTGCCTCGCCGCGACGCCGTTCCAGCGCGACGTTCGCAGCGCGTTCGACAAGCTCGCCGACGCGCTGACGCCCGGGATGCGTCACTTCCTGGATCGTCTGCCGCTGGTGATCCAGGCGAAGGCCGAACCCGGATCGCAGTCGCTCGGCGACGATCCATCGATACCTGCGACCGCATCGCGGCAAACAGCGCCACGAAGCGCCAGGCTGGCACAGCTCGTCGATGCGACGTTGAATCACCGGCGAGCGATCATGCGCTACCACTCCTTCTCCAGCGACCGCGAGAAAGAGTACCGCATCGACCCGTACCGGCTCGTCTTCGCCCAGGGTGGGTTCTATCTCGTGGCCTATGTTCCCGAGTACGGCGCGCTCCGCACGTTCGCCGTGGAACGAATTCAATCGTTGTCGCTCACCGAGGAACGATTTGAACCTGTCGAACTTCCGGCCGACGCGTTCGAGAATTCACTGGGCGTGAATCAGGGCGCCCCTGAGCGGATCGAGATCGTCTTCGAGCCACGCATCGCGCGCCACATCAAGGATCGGGTATGGCATCCGTCGCAGCACACCGAGGAAGCCGCGGATGGCAAACTGAGAATGACCCTGAACGTCTGCAATGATTTCGCACTGCGAAGCTGGATTCTTGGATTCGGCCCGCTGGCGAAGGTCATCTCGCCGCCGGAACTCGTTCGCCAGATTGAGGATGAGGCGAATCGGACGCGGCTGCAGTACGCGGAAGTTGAGTAAACGGACTTGAGTGCCAGGGGTGCCCGGAGTGCCACTACGGGTTGAACCAGTAAGCCCACTTCACCAGAAACACGTTCCGCGCCGGCGAATCAAAGGTCGCACCGAAGTCTCGATTGAAATTGAAGTCGCCGTGGCCGACGCTATCTTCCCGTCCTTGCTGCCAGACGACAAACAGGGTTGAACCGGGCTTGTATTCCCATCGCAGCACGTTGGTCGTGCGGAACGATCGATAGTTGAAATCGGGGTTGCCGGCGTAGTCGGTCGGCGTGTAGCGGCCCTCGTACGATTTCGATCGGCCATCGACCAGTTCTTTGAAGTTCGAGTAGTCGCCGGCGGAGACGAACGGCTCGGCGTACAACTGAATCGAGAGCGCCGGGGTCACCGTGTAGTTCAGTCTCGTCCTGATTCCAACTGTCTGTTGATGCAGTCGGGCAAACACATAACGCCCATCGTCGGTGTTCTCGACCCATTGCGACTCGTCGCGATTGCGCGAGAGATTCAGCCCGACACTCATTCGCAAGAACGAAGATGGACGGTAGGAAATGCTCGGACTCACGTTGTGCAGCGTCGTGCCCTTGCCGTCTCGGAGATTGAACGTGAACACGTCCACCGATACGGCGGGCCGTTGATCGCTCTCCAGGTATGCCCAGATCGACTGCTGCGCATTCCCGTACACTCCAGGTCCGCCGCGCGTGGCGCGGTCATCAAAGGGCTGCGGGTTGATGTTGCCGCCGGTGCCGGTTGCCCAGTTGTTCTTGAATACCGCGTGGGCATTGACGTTGTATCCGGAGAACAGCCGATCGCCATCGTAGTTCCATGACGCCCACTGGTTCAGGTTGTAGCGAAAGCTGCGCAGCCACTTCTGCGACGGCTTGTCGTAGCGAATCTGCATCCAATTGCTCATCGACCGCTGGTCGGCGCGCTGAAGGAAGCCGACGTCATTGATCTCGAAGCCCGGGCTCTTGAGGCTGACATTCGAGCTGAAGACCATACGCTGACCGGCGATCTTCGAGACCGAGGCCGAACCCGCGTATCCATTCATCGACGTCCGAGTCGGATCGTAGGTGAGATCAGTGGAATCCGGTCGCTGAAAACTATGAACGTTGCTCCGCTGCAGTTCGTCGATTGCCTGCGCCTCACCGTGCACGCTGCTGCCGGCGAGAAACCCCCGGATTGCGTATTTCGGACCGAGGCGCCAATCGGCGTCGAGCCCGCCGGTGTAGGCGCCTCCCGGGAGAAAACGAGTCGCCTCGTCCAGGTTGCGATTGGTGAACGTCGTCATGAACCCGAGCGACGATTGATTGGTAAACTCACGGCGGGCGCGGACGACGGCGTAGTTGCTCAGCGGCTCGATCGTCTGGCGCGTCTGCACCGTCCCGTTTGCGATGATCGCATCCTCGTCGGAAGTGACCGCGTTCAGCGCGCCAACCGAGAAGTTACCGACACGGCCGGTGAGTTTGGCCGCACCAAGAATCGTGGTTTGTGCCGGTGATGCGGAGTAACCGCCGTCCGGAACATCCGGCTGGCCTCGCGGCGTGCGACCGATACGCCGCGAATAGAACAGGCCGCTGCAATCACCGTCATTGCAATCGACGCTGAAGTTGAAGATGCCGCCACCTTCGACGAAGAAGGGCCGCCGCTCAGCGAAGAAGGTTTCAAACGCCGACAGGTTCACGACGGCAGGGTCCGCTTCGACCTGGCCGAAATCAGGATTCACCGTCGTGGTAAGGGTCAAGCCGGGCTTGAGCGCGTATTTCAGATCGACGCCCAGCGATGCATCGGGATCGGTCGTGTTGATCAACGAGTTGCCCGGTTCGCCGGGCTGCGTCTTGAGCTGACCGACAACGTACGGCACGACCTCGAGGCGTTTCGGCGCGCGATCGAGATGAAGACCTGTCAGCTCGCCGAAGGACGACACGTAGCCATTGGCGCTTTTCGCGAGCAGCGGCCAGGTTGACGTCTCGTTGAGCCGTCCGATCGTGCGTGTGATCGCCAGACCGAACGTAGAGGTCTGGCTCGGACGATACCGCAGCTGCGAGAACGGGATCTTGAACTCGGCGCGCCATCCTCGCTCGCCACGCGTGACCGCAACATCCCACACCGCGTCCCATCCATCATCGTTATTCGTGTCGTTGAACCAGTAGCTATCCTGCTTGACTCCGGCTGGATTGACAGCGAACTGAAATGCTGACCGCTTGTCGTGAAATGAATCGACCAGGATGCTGACCCAGTCCGACGGAGAGCGTTCGTCGCGGCGAGTGAGGATGCCGACGATCTTGCCTGGTTCGGGATCCGAGGCCTGCACTGCGACATAGAGCGCGGTCGCGTCGTAGGCCACGCGTGCCTCAGTCTGAAATGTCGGCGCCGCGCCTTCGCGCGGATCCCTCTGCTGAAATTCGGTGATTGGGGGGACCGTCTGCCAGACGGCATCATTCAATTCACCATCGACACGAATCGCCGTGGCCTCGGGCACGAACGTGGCCGCGACACGCACCGCCGGTGGGGCCGCATTGACACTGATAGCCGTGATGCACACGGCGACGATAACAACCGCTGTTCGCATGAAGATGTGAACCTTGCCGAACCTCGCAGAACCGAGGACAACCTTGCAGAACTTTGACGAATTCGAACGCTGGCTTAGACGAGATCCAGCAACTGAAGGTTGGCAAAACGGGCAGAACTAATGCGGCTCAGTCGGTGCGGCGTGGGATGAAAGGTGGGACGAAATGTTCAATGGCCTGGTGGCTCGCTGGCTCCTCCCTGCCGGCTGCTGCCCTCGCTGTGCGCGCCACGCGAGGGTAACGGCGACGTGACACGGACGGCAGAGCAGCCGATAGTTCTCCAGTCCGCACTCGCCGCCCCCGTCCGCGACGGGGACAATGTGATCGGCTTCCCATCGTGGACGCGCGGCGCGCCATGCGCGGCGCGCGACGCGATCTGTTACCGGCGGTTTCGAACGGGTCCACTGCCGATGTGCCTGAATCACGTTGAAGCCGCAGATCTGACAAACGCCCTTGTCCCGTTTCTTGATCTGCTGACGAACGTACCAAGGACTACTTCGAATCTTCCACTCGTGAACGCACGCATCACTGCAGAAGGTGCGCCGCGGGGGCTTGACGACACTGTGACACCACCGACAAATCGGTTCGCCGGCAGCGTTACGCTCAGGCTTTCCCCATTGATCTGCGGTAACGACACACGCGCGACGAGTGCTCACGCGCGAAGCTATCGGCCGAAACGAGCGGGATCTTTAGTTGGTGATGGCTGAGTCTAAAGACCCGGACTGACAGCGGAAGATTGTCAGCGACCCGAGAACCAAGAGCCAACCCGAGCAGCGAGCATTAGACGCCCACCATGAGTGAGAGCGCGAAGCGCGCGTCGGCATCGATCCACTGATCGCGGAGCGCGAAGCCACACTCAGCACCCATCTGTTCGATCTGATCGGGCTCGTATTTGTACGAACTCTCCGTCCAGATGTGTTCGCCGTGAACGAACGGGACGGAAACTCCGGCGGCCTCGATTCGTACGATCTGGGCGGCACGGCTGACGAGATGCATTTCGATCCGCTGTTCGATGGCATTCCATGTGGCGCGATGATCGAAAGCGTCGAGGTTGAAGGTTCCCGCGAGCTCGCGATTGATTCGGACGAGCAGGTTCTTGTTGAATGCCGCGGTGACGCCAAGCGGGTCGTCGTAGGCGAGCCGGAGTTCGCGTTCCGGTTTCACCAGGTCGGCACCGAGCAGGAGAAAATCTCCAGGCTGCAGCACGCCACGGATACGGCGCAAGAACGCGAGTGCGGCAGGCGTATCGAAGTTCCCGACGTTCGAGCCGAGCAACAGCACGAGCATCGGACCATCACCATCGCGCGCCGCCGCCGCTCGCCGTAACCCGACCTCGTAGGTCGATTGATGACCCACCACGGACACATGCTGAAGTCGTGTCAGACGCTGCTCGGTCTGTTCGAGGGCCTGTGACGAGATATCAATAATGTGTACGCGTGCGGTGCTTCCGGCCGACTGCAGCGCCTCGGCGAGGACCGCAAGTTTCTCGCCGCTACCTGGTCCGAGCTCCACGACTGTCGCGGGATCCGGGCCAAGGGCCGCGACGATCTCGCCGGCGTGCGAGATCAGCAATCGATTCTCCGCGCGCGTGATCCGATACCACGGCAAACGGCAGATCGCCTCGAAGAGACTCGATCCGAGTGGATCGTAGAGATACTTCGACTGAAGCTGCTTCGGTGTCAGTTGGAGATCGCGCCTGACTTCGGCGGCAAACTCGCTCACAGCGGCTGTTGTGATCATGACTGCTCGGATCCCGGATCCCGGACAAACGGATCCCGACTCACTTCACGGTACGGAAAGTGGCATACACGTACGGATAATTCGGCCGAAACCAGTTGCGAAAGCTTCGCCGGATCAGTTCCTTCGCCGTCGCCGGAGAGGCCCCCTTCATCACGTAGTGCTGACCGTCGAAAAAATCCGCCGAGTACTCGGGGTAGGACGCCATCGCCTGAAAGCCCGGAAACGGGCCAAACACCGTTGAGGTCCACTCCCACCCGTTGCCGACCAGATCGTGCACGCCCCATGCGCTCGCGCCTGCTGGAAACGATCCGATCGGTGCCGGTTCGAACCGTGCGAAATCAAAGTTGCCATGCTCCGGGGCCGGCGAGACTTCTCCCCAGGGATAAGACTGCTCGTCACCGCTCGGCGTCCCAAAAGCCGCGCGGTGATACTCCGCTTCGGTCGGCAAACGTCTCTCTTTCCACCGCGCGTACGCCTCGGCCTCGGCATGACTCACGTAAACCGCCCAATCGGCAGGAAGCGGGATGTCCTCGAACATTCCCATCCAGCAACGGGTGGCGGCCGGCCCTTCCGGTGGGGACCAGAACGACGGGTGAGTGATCCGGTTTTCCTGCACCCATTTCCAGTGTTCGTCCGACCAGAGCGACCGATCGCGGTAGCCGCCGGCCTCGACAAACTCCAGGAACTGCGCGTTGGTCACATTGTGGACGTCGATGTCGAACGCCGGCACATTGACACGATGCTCGTCGAACTCGTTGTCCCAGCCGAAAGGAATGCGATTGCGATCCGCGCCGAGTGTGGCAATGCCGGAAGGAACATGAACTCGTTCTCTTGGTTTTGATCGCTGGCTTCTCCCCGATCCCGGATCCCCGGCCACGGATCCTGGCTTGTTTTTCTGCTGAAACGGAAGCCGATGCCACATGTAGAGCAGCGTCTCCTGATGCATCGCCTCATGCTCGAGCGCTGTGTACAGCGCTTCTGCGCGATGCATCGCCGGACGATCGTCGCGAAACTCGGCCTCCTCCAACGCCTCGACAATGGCCGCATCGGCGCGCCGGGCAAAATCGAGCACTTCGTCGCGCGAGGGCCACTCGGTGTTCACGCCGCTTCGCGGGACGGCTGTGTCGGTGCTGTCAGGGTCAATCCCGCGCTCGAACAGTTTCTCGAGCCGGGCGTCGACCGGCGGCCTGCCAAGACCGCGGCGGAGGAATGAGATCACGCTAAACGCGGGAAGATGCCCCTCGTAAAACACGATCGGATTTCGAAGCGCGATCGGCCGCGAATAGTACGCCGTCGGATCGATCAGATCAAATATCGCGCGCGTCCGCGCCCGGTTGCGCTGATACCAGTCGACTACTGATGAGCGGTCAACGGCCAGAGAGGACATCCGAAAAGTATATGACTCCTTCGCCCTTCCTAGGCAGCGTGCTTTGACTTTCGGCGGCCGGGCTTGCTCGCGCTCTTTTTCGACGCCGTCCGCGACTTCGCGTTTGCTGCGCCTTTGCTTTCAAGACTCGCGCGCAGGCGTGCCATCAAATCAACCACGTCCGCCGACTGAGCCGTCTCGCGCTCCTGTAGACGCGGGCGTTTCCCCTTCAATTTCGCCTGGATGACCTTCATCAGGTTATCGCGGTATTCGTCGGTATATTTCCCCGGATCCCACTTCGCGCTCAAGCTGGCGATGAGTTGCCCCGCCATTTTCAATTCGGCCGGTCTGATTCCCTCCGCCTTTGGAAACTTGAACTCATCCAGGTCGGCGAGTTCATCGGCAAATCGCATCATCGTCAACACCAGCGCATCGCCGATCGCCTCGACCGCCGCAAGGTGCTGCGCATCGCGAAGAATGATCTTGGAAACACCGAGCTTGCCGGATTCTCGAATCGCCTCACGAAGCAGCGCATACGATCGTTCGGCCCCCTTCGCCGGCTGCAAGTAGTACGGCGTCTCGAAATATCGTTCGTCGACCTCCTTCGGATCCACGAAATCAATGATGTCGATGGTCTTGGTCTTCTCCACTGCCGCCGTCTTGAAATCGTCCTTGGTCAGGACAACGAATTGCCCCTTCTCGTATTCGTAGCCCTTCACGAGATCTTCCCAGCCGACCGGCTTCCCCTCGGTCTGGCAAACGCGCTCGTAGCGGATCGGCGCTTCATCCTTGGCGTGGAGCAGACGGAATTTCGGCCGGTGATCGCGAGTCGCGCTGTACAGTTCGATCGGAATATTGACCAGTCCGAATGCCAGCGACCCTTTCCACATCGAGCGAGCCATGGCGGAACCCTCCGCGTAAAGATGTGCAGATTCCGCGCCATCAGGGCCTGTCCGCCGTAGCGCGAAGGCGCGAAGGCGGATTAGAATCAAAGGTCGGGGCGGCGTGGCGAAATTGGCAGACGCGAGAGACTTAGGATCTCTTGGCCACAAGCCGTGGGGGTTCGAGTCCCTCCGCCGCCAGCCTTCGCCTCTTGAGCTAACGCTGGGCGAGGCTTCGGCTGGACGCGTCGCGCTTGGATGAAACTTAGCGCGACGCGCCAAGTCACGCCGAGCACTGGTTAGCTCGCGCGGCGAAGGCTGTCTCGCCGTAGCGCGAAGCGCGGAGGCGGACGGAGCCAGAGCACAAGTGAAGACAGAATTCATCAACGTCAGCGACACCCAGAAAAACCTCGTCGTCGAGATTCCGAGCACCGTGGTCGACGCGGAAATAGATAAGGTGGCGCGCGATTACAGCCGCGCGGCGCGAGTGCCAGGGTTTCGCCCGGGCAAAGTGCCGCCGAAGGTGGTCCGCCAGCGGTTTCGCGATCAGATCCTGCACGACGTCGCGCACGGCCTGATTCCGCGCGCTGTCGACGAGGCGCTGCGAGAACGCGGGGTGGAACCGGTCGATACTCCAGACATCCGCGACGTCGTCGTCGAAGAGGGCCAGCCGCTGAAGTTCACGGCATCATTCGAAACCGTGCCGCCGATTGAACCTGGGGATTACGCGACCATCACGCTGCACCAGAAGAACACGAACGTCTCGGAGTCGGCAGTCGACGACGCGCTCAACAGTCTGCGCGAGCGGGCGGCGCGCTACGAACCCGTAGTTGAAGCCCGGGGCATCCAGCGCGGCGACTCAGTCGTCATGGACATGGTTCGGACGGCAATTCCCAAAGAAGAAGAACCGCTCGTCGTCATCGCCGGTGAACCCACTCCTCCACCATCCACCGAACCGCAGACCGACAAGCACGACGATGTGACGGTCGAAATCGGCGCCACCGCAAACCCACCTGGCTTCGACGAGGAGCTGATCGGGATGGAGGAAGGCCGGCAGAAGACGTTCGACATTCGCTTCCCCGACGATTATCCGATCCAGGAACTGGCTGGAACGACGGTGAATTACTCGGTCGCGATCAAGGCAATCCGCACGCGCGTTGTTCCTCAACTCGACGACGAGTTCGCGAAGGATTTGGGAGACTTCGAGAATCTGGACGCGTTGCGGACGCGCGTGCGATCCGACCTCGAACACGAAGCGTCCCATGAAGCAGAGCGCGATTTACGCGGTGAACTCCTGAATCAGCTGGCGTCCCGTGTCACGTTCGAGCTGCCGGCGTCGCTTCTCGATCGCGAAATCGATCGCCGCATGGAGGAGTTTGTGCGGCGGCTCATGGATCAGCAAATCGATCCGATGAAGGTGAACATCAACTGGGAAGAGTTCCGCGAGAAGCAGCGCGAACCTGCGGCGGAGGCGGTTCGCGGCGCACTGGCACTCGACGAGGTCGCGCGGCGGGAGCACATCACCGTCAGCGACGACGAAATCTCCACGGAAGTCGAGCGCTACGCTGAGCGGAGCGGCCGCTCGGCGGCGGCGGTTCGGGCGAAACTGGAGAAGGAAGGTGGAATTGCACGACTTTACTCGGGCTTGCGCCGCGAGAAAACGGTGGAGTTCCTGGTCTCCAGAGCCACAAAGATTCAGGCGGGATGAGCCGATAATTTTCACGGGCTGGTTCAGGGGCTTAAGGCTTGGGCTCAGGACATCGGCGTGAGCCATGAGCCTTGAGCCTTTGAAAGGTTTCGGATCGCGGCGGCTGCATGGTACAATTGCCGTGACGATCCCGACACCTCCCTGATTCGAACGAAGGCACCCCCAGCATTCCGAACGCGCGCAACGACGAACTTCGGGGTTCGATTTTTTATGGCCGAACGCATGCAGCTCATCCCGATGGTGGTCGAACAGACCAACCGCGGGGAACGCGCCTACGACATCTTTTCGCGGCTGTTGAAGGACAGCATTATCTTCGTCGGCACTCCGATTGACGATAACATCGCTAATCTGGTCATTGCCCAGATGCTCTTCCTCGAAGCGGAAGATCCTGACCGCGACATCCTGCTTTACATAAACAGCCCCGGCGGCGTCGTGACGGCCGGCATGGCCATCTACGACACCATGCAGTTCATCAAGCCGGATGTGGCCACCTATTGCATCGGACAGGCGGCCTCGGTGGCGGCGGTCCTGCTGGCGGCAGGGGCGAAAGGCAAGCGATACTCGCTCCCGAACTCACGGATCCTGATTCATCAGCCCTGGGTTCAGGGGTTGGGGGGCCAGACCACCGACATCGATATCCACGCGCGGGAGCTGCTCCGAACGCGGGAACGGCTGAACCAAATCCTGGCCCAGCACACCGGGCAGCCCCTGAAGCGGATTCAGGACGATACCGAGCGGGATTACATCATGGGCCCCGAACAGGGCAAAGAATACGGTATCATTGACGATGTCATCCGGAAGCGGGCGTAGGCTGACGATGGCGCAGTTTCCAGGAACCCATGGTTAAAAAAGCCGGCGACGGCGAGATCCTCCGCTGCTCGTTCTGCAACAAGGACCAGAACGACGTCCGCAAACTGATTGCAGGACCCACGGTTTTCATCTGCGATGAGTGCGTCGAGGTCTGCAACGACATCATCGCCGACGACAACAAGTTCGAGGCCCGGGGCGGCGCCCGCACATCGCTCCCTGTCCCGCAGGAGATCAAGAAGTTCCTGGACGAATACGTCATCGGCCAGGAGCAGACGAAGAAGAAGCTCGCGGTCGCGGTCTACAACCACTACAAGCGGATCGAGATTCAGAAGCAGACCCGCAGCCGTAACGACATCGAGCTCACCAAGTCGAACATCCTGCTGATTGGCCCAACCGGTACCGGCAAGACCCTCCTCGCCCAGACACTCGCCAAGCTTCTGTCGGTTCCCTTCACGATCGTCGACGCGACGACGTTGACCGAAGCGGGCTATGTCGGAGAGGACGTCGAAAACATCATCCTGAAACTGCTGCAGGCGGCGGGCGGCGACATCGAGAAGTGCCAGCAGGGCATCATCTACATCGATGAAGTCGACAAGATCTGCCGCAAGGATGAAAACCCCTCGATCACGCGCGACGTCTCGGGTGAAGGTGTTCAGCAGGCGCTGCTGAAGATCCTCGAAGGCACCGTCGCCAACGTGCCGCCCCAGGGCGGACGCAAGCATCCGCACCAGGAGTTCTTCCAGGTCGACACCACGAACATCCTGTTCATCTGCGGTGGGGCGTTCGTCGGTCTCGACAAACAGATCGACCGGCGCACGGGCAAGAAAACGCTCGGCTTCAAAGCCGACGTCAAGTCGGTCTCGAGTCGCGACGTCGGCACGACGCTCGAGATGCTCGAGCCCGAAGATCTCATCAAGTACGGCCTGATCCCCGAGTTCGTCGGCCGCCTGCCCATCGTCGGCACGCTGCACGAGCTCGACAAGGCGGCCCTCGTCCAGATCCTGACGCAGCCGCGCAACGCCATCACGCGTCAGTATCAGAAGTTGTTCGAGTACGAGAACGTGAAGCTCCGCTTCACCGACGACTCGCTCGAGGCGATTGCCGAAGCGGCGCTCGCGCGCAAGATTGGCGCACGCGGCCTCCGGATGATCATCGAGGATCTCATGCTCGACCTGATGTACAACCTCCCCGGCCAGAAGAAGATCCGCGAGTGCGTCATCACCCGCGAGGTCGTGCAGTCGAAGGAAAAGCCAATCACGTTGATCGAGAAGGCAGGATAGCCTCCAGTTGCCAGCTTCCAGCTTCCAGCTTTTCGGGTTGGAAGCTCGTGCTGGGAGCTGGCAGCCGGCAGCTGGAAGCTTCTTTCTAATATGGAACTCTACGAGACCCTACCCATAGTCCCGCTCCGCGACGTCGTCGTGTTTCCGCACATGATGATGCCGTTTGTCATCGGACGACCCTCCTCCACCCGGGCACTCGAGCACGCGCTGGTGAAGGACAAGCGGATCTTCCTCGCCGCCCAGCATGATGCCGCGGTGGACGACCCGCAGCCGTCCGACATCTTCACCATGGGCTGCGTCGCCAACATCGTCCAGAGCCTCAAGTTGCCCGACGGCAACATCAAGGTGCTGGTCGAAGGCATCGAGCGGGCGCGCGCCGTCGAGTGGAAGGAAGACAAAGGTTTCTACCGCGTCGTCGTCAAGGTGATTCCGAAGCACAAGGAAGCCGGCGTCGACGCGGAAAGCACGATGAGCCGTGTCGTGTCGCTGTTCGAGCAATACGTGAAGCTCTCGAACAACCTGCACTACGACGCGATGATTGCCGCGGTGCGTGTCGACGATCCAGGCAAGCTCGCCGACACGATTGCCGCGCACCTGCTCGTCGGGGTTGACGAGAAACAGAACCTGCTGGAAATCATCTCGCCGGTCGAGCGGTTGAACCGCATCGCCGGCATTCTCGAAGCCGAAGTCGACAAGCTCCAGGTCGATCGCCGAATCCAGTCGCGCGTGAAGAAGCAGATGGAGAAGGCGCAGAAGGAGTACTACCTCAACGAGAAGATGAAGGCGATCCAGAAGGAACTGGGCCGCAAGGACGAGAAGGGCAACGAAGTCGAC
This sequence comes from Vicinamibacterales bacterium, assembly GCA_035491715.1. Classification (GTDB taxonomy): domain Bacteria; phylum Acidobacteriota; class Vicinamibacteria; order Vicinamibacterales; family 2-12-FULL-66-21; genus JALZOC01. The sequence goes on from DATJKH010000077.1 coordinate 49,538, forward strand.
GATTTGAAAAAGAAGATCGAGCAGGCGAAGATGCCGGCGGACGTCGCGGAAAAGGCCGTCCAGGAGCTGAAACGGCTCGAGGCGATGCCGCCGATGTCGGCCGAAGCCACCGTCTCGCGCAACTATCTCGACTGGTTGATCGCCGTGCCTTGGTATAAGAAGACCAAGGAAAGTCGCGATTTGAAGCGCGCCGAGCAGATCCTCAACGAGGATCACTACGGGCTCGAGAAAATCAAGGACCGCATCCTCGAGTTTCTCGCCGTGCGCGCCCTCGTGAAGAAGCCGAAGGCGACCATCCTCACATTCTCCGGTCCTCCGGGGGTCGGCAAAACGTCGCTCGCCAAGTCGATTGCGCGCTCGATGAACCGGAAATTCGTGCGGCTGTCGCTCGGCGGCGTGAGAGACGAAGCAGAGATTCGCGGCCACCGGCGCACCTATATCGGCGCGTTTCCCGGTCAGATCATTCAGATGATGAAGAAGGCCGGCAGCATGAACCCGGTCTTCCTGCTCGACGAAGTGGACAAGATGTCGATGGATTTCCGCGGCGATCCATCGGCGGCGCTGCTCGAGGTGCTCGATCCGGAACAGAACAGCACCTTCCTCGACCACTACCTCGACGTCGAGTACGACCTCTCCAACGTGATGTTCATCTGCACGGCCAACGTGCTGCACACCATCCCGCAGGCGCTGCGCGATCGCATGGAAGTGCTGCAGCTCGCCGGGTACACGGAGCAGGAGAAGGTCGAAATCGCGAAGAAATTCCTGGCGCCGAAAGCCATCGAGGGCGCAGGGCTCACCAGCCAGAACATCTCGTTCCTCGACGAAGCGTTCCAGGCGATCATTCAGCGCTACACGCGCGAAGCTGGCGTCCGGAATCTCGAGCGGGAGATTTCGTCGATCTGCCGGAAGATCGCGCGTAAGGTCGTCGTCGAAGGACGGGCGTTCAGCGAAGAGATCACGGCCACCAAGGTCACCGAGTATCTCGGCGTGCCAAGATTCCGGCCAACGCTCGCCGAAGAATCGAACGAAGTGGGCGTCGCGACCGGACTGGCGTGGACCGAAGTCGGCGGCGAGATCCTGGTGATCGAAGCGACGCTGATGCCGGGCAAGGGCCGTCTCACGCTCACCGGCAAGCTCGGCGACGTGATGCAGGAATCGGCGCAGGCCGCGATGAGCTACGTCCGTTCGAAGGCGAACGAATATCACATCCCGAAGAACTTCACCCGAACGACCGACGTGCACGTGCACATTCCCGAAGGGGCGATTCCGAAGGACGGACCGTCGGCCGGCATTACCCTGGCCACGGCGCTCGTCTCCGCGCTCTCGCAGGTTCCGGTTCGAAAAGACGTCGCGATGACCGGCGAAATCACGTTGCGCGGCAAGGTGCTGCCGATTGGCGGCGTGAAGGAAAAGGTGCTTGGTGCGCATCGCGCCGGCCTGAAGACGATTCTGCTGCCGCGCGATAACGAGAAAGACCTCGCCGACATTCCGAAGAACGTCCTCGACGCGCTCGACATCTACATGGTCGACACGATGGACGAGGTGCTGAAGATAGCGCTCGCCGGCCCGCTGCCCGCGATCGCGCCGGCCGCGCCTGGACCCGACGTTCAGCCGGCCATTTCGGACGATACGATTACTCACTGATCCGCCTTCGCGCGAAGCGTACGGCGTGACCTCGCCGGAGGCGTGGCGAGGGCGCCGGATCCCGATATTGAAAATTCTGAGCGCTGATTTCGTCACCAGCGCGGCGTCTGGCGGCCGCGCCGACGATATCCCAGCGGACGGCCTCGCCCAGATTGCGTTCGCGGGGCGCTCCAACGTCGGCAAGTCGACGCTGTTGAATGCGCTGACGCGGACGAAGCTCGCGCGCACGAGCGCCGCTCCGGGGAAGACGAGGCTCGCCAATGTCTATCGGATCACCCTGGAGGGAGCACCCGGCGGCGGACCCGGACGGTGGCGTGTGTACTTCGTCGATCTGCCCGGCTATGGCTATGCGCGGGGGGGATCGGATGCAGCCGCGGAACTCTCTGCGGTGGCGGCGGCGTATTTCACGTCAGCGACACCCGTCGTTTTGCATTTGGTCGATTCGCGTCACCCGGGCCTCGATTCAGATCGCGATGCCGGTCGATGGTTTGACGGGCTCGCGATCACGCGCCACGTCGTCGCGACCAAGGTGGACAAGCTGACCCGGTCGGAACGAACTCGGAATCTCAAGGAACTCGAACGGATCTTTGGACGTGCCCCGCTGCCAGTTTCGGCGGCGAGCGGTGAAGGATTGGACGAATTGTGGAAACTGATAGCAAGAGCAGCGAGGGATCGGCACCTGTGAACACGGGCAGGCCGGCGCACGACCGCCACAGGGGACGGGGACGGCCGGAGCAGGTTGCCGTCGCGGTGGAAGGCCAGCCAGCGGCGCCGGTGGTCGAGCTGTCGACGCTCAAGGACATGGGCGTCACTGAACTGACGAAGATCGCCAAACAGCTGGACGTGCCCGGATCGTCCGGGATGCGAAAGCAGGAGCTGATCTTCGAGATCCTTCGTTCCCGCGCCGAGAAAAGCGGCCTGCTGTTCTCGGAAGGCGTGCTCGAAACCCTGCCCGACGGCTTCGGTTTTCTTCGCGCCCCCGATTACAACTACCTGCCCGGCCCCGACGACATCTACGTCTCTCCGTCACAAATACGGAAGTTCGATCTTCACACCGGCGACACTGTCTCGGGACAGATTCGTCCACCGAAGGAAGGGGAACGCTATTTCGCGCTGATCAAGGTCGAAGCGGTGAACTTCGAGCCGCCCGAGAAGGCGCGCGAAAAGATCTTCTTCGAGAACCTGACGCCGCTCTACCCGCAGAACCGGATCAGTCTGGAGACCGCATCCGATAACCTGTCGGCGCGCGTCATGGATCTGATGGTCCCGATCGGCAAGGGACAGCGCGGATTGATCGTCGCCCCGCCGCGGACTGGAAAGACGATGCTGCTGCAGAACATTGCCAACAGCATCACGACCAACCATCCCGAGGTCTATTTGATCGTGTTGCTCATCGACGAGCGACCGGAAGAAGTCACCGACATGCAGCGCTCAGTCAAAGGAGAGGTCATTTCCTCGACCTTTGATGAGCCGGCAACCAGGCACGTGCAGGTGGCCGAGATGGTGATCGAGAAAGCGAAGCGACTGGTCGAGCACAGGAAGGACGTTGTCATCCTGCTCGATTCAATCACCCGCTTGGCGCGCGCCTACAACACGATCGTGCCGCCATCGGGAAAAATCCTGTCCGGCGGCGTCGACAGCAACGCGCTGCAGCGGCCGAAGCGATTCTTCGGCGCCGCCCGCAACATCGAAGAAGGCGGGTCGCTCACGATCATTGCGACGGCACTGATCGATACCGGCTCGCGAATGGACGAAGTCATCTTCGAAGAATTCAAGGGGACCGGCAACCTGGAGATCCACCTCGATCGCAAACTGACCGACCGGCGTGTGTTCCCATCGATCGACATTCAGAAAAGCGGAACGCGCAAAGAAGAGATGCTCATCCCTCGAGAGGACCTCAATCGCGTCTGGGTGCTTCGCAAAGTTCTGACGCCATTGTCCCCAACCGAGGCGATGGAGCTGCTGCTGTCGAAGATGGCGAAGACCAAGAGCAACGCTGAGTTCCTCGGCTCGATGGCCAACGGCCGCTAGCGTCACTTCGCACCGCGAACAGTCAACGCGGCTCGGCGGTGTAAAACGCACGTACGCTGGAGACTTCCCGCTCACAAAACCGTTTGCGGCTGCTCCATTACAGGACATACAGCTAAGACCCGCTCGATCAACGAGATATCAGGCTTTCGCCGCCATTTACGGTTTTTCACTGTCGCAGAAGCGGAACACAGCGCGAAAACCGAATTGCCTCCCAAACTTGTGAGTTTGGTAACCCGCTGAAGAGAAAAGCCTTTCGTCATTTGAACGGGGCGGAGAAAACGGATCTGTCCTTGCTATGGATGGGGTTCGCACAAAACTGTGCGCGGAGGCTTTTTGAGAAACCCGTCGACCAAAGCGGTGTGGGGAGCCCTTGTGGCGCTGGCGATCTGGTTGCCATCGCCGGCATTGGCTGGTCCCCGCCAGGCTGCGAAGCTGGATAAAGCGCTGCAAGCGTCGTCAACTTCAAACGAATCGTTTGAGGTCATCGTTCGCGCGAAGCCGGGGCGTGAAGGAAACGTCAAAAGCAAGGTCGGACGACATACCAACGACGTTCACGTCCACGATGTGATCCGCGCAGTGAGCGCCACGCTCACCGCCCACGACATTGCGGAACTCGCCCATGATCCGGATGTCGAGGGCGTGTCGCTGAATGCGGACGTCTCCCCACTTGCGGCCGGCCCGCTTGAAGACTCGAAGAAGGCCATCGACAACTCCGGCTGGTCATCGCAGAGCAGCTCGAATTTTGCGAGCACAGCTGTCGCGGATCTCAAGCAGGCGCTCGGACTGGACAATCGCTTCACCGGAGCGAACGCAACAGTCGCGATCATCGATTCCGGTATTGCGACAAACGTCGACTTCGGTTCGCGCATCGTTGCCCAATATGTCTTCTGGAAGGGCCGTCAGTATTACACCGCACCGTACGACGATTATGGGCACGGGACTCACGTCGCCGGTCTGATCGGGTCGAACGGCACGTCGTCCAACAACAAATATGCTGGTATCGCGCCGGCAACCGGGCTGCTGTCGCTGAAGGTTCTCGACGGCAAAGGCACCGGCAAGACGTCCGACGTCATCAATGCCATCGAGTTTGCCATCGCCAATCGAGCGCGGTTTGGCATCAACGTCATCAACCTGTCGCTCGGCCATCCGATTTACGAGTCGGCGGCAACCGATCCTCTAGTGCAGGCGGTCGAAACGGCTGTGCGTGCCGGCATCGTCGTGGTCGTCGCCGCGGGCAATTACGGCTACAACCCGGTGACCGGACAGACCGGCTATGCGGGAATTGCCTCGCCCGGGAACTCGCCGTCCGCGATTACCGTGGGCGCCGGCGTCACGAATAATACGGTGCTACGCACCGACGATCGTCTTGCCGACTACAGCTCGCGTGGACCAACCTGGTACGACGGTTTCGCGAAGCCGGACATTCTCGCTCCCGGTCAGTCGCTCGTATCGACCGATGCCGTCGGCAGCACGCTCGACGTGACGTATCCGGGGCTGGTGCTGCAGGCAGGGTCGACAAAGTTCCTTCGACTGAGTGGATCGAGCATGGCGACGGGTGTGGTCGCCGGCCTTGTCGCGGTCGTGCTCGAAGCCAACCGCACGGGTGCAGAACAGCGGTGGCAGGATTATCAGAGCTCGCTAAAGAGGAATCAGCGCGATCCATTTCCGGGTGCGCCGCTTCTAACTGCCAACACCATCAAGTCGCTGCTCGAGTATTCCGCGACGCCGCTGCGCAACGCGACTGGTGCGGGATACGGTCCGCTCGAACAGGGAGCAGGACTGGTGAACGGGATCGGCGCCGTGACGCTGGCTTATAACATCGACACCACTCGCCAGGCGGGCCAGTACTGGTTGATGAACGCCACGACCCCATGGAGCGATTTCGGTGGCGTCATCGAACCCTGGTCGCAAACAGTAATCTGGGGCACATCGCTCCTGCGCGGCACCAGCGTCGTCGATCTCCGCCAGGCCGCATGGGAAGACAATATCGTCTGGGGCACCGGCGCATTCGCGAATATCGTCTCCGGTATGTTCTCCGACGATGAAGACAACATTGTGTGGGGCACGCTGGCTCTCGACGAGGACAACATCGTCTGGGGCACGACCGTGCCGTTGTCGACTGCGCTGATGTGGTCCGGCAACGCCACGCTGGCAAACAACATCGTCTGGGGCACTGCCGCGTGGGCGCAGAACATTGTCTGGGGCAGCTCGCTGGTCGGCTACTTCAACGGTCAGGCGATCGTCTGGGGCACGCTGTCGGATGGCGAGGACAACATCGTCTGGGGCACGCTCGATGAAGACAACATCGTGTGGGGCACCATGGACAGCGAGGACAACATCGTCTGGGGTACGTCGCAGAATCGCGTCAGCGCCCTGGCGTGGGTGGGAGGTTCGCTGTGATTCACACGAACACCGCTCCTGCCATCCTCGGGGTCGCTGTCTCGAACCGGCGAGACACCACCAATTGGCGCGCCGCACTTCCGGTCCTGCAGGCGAAGGGCGTTACACTGCGCGAGCTTCGTTTGTCGGATGCGCCGTCGCTGCTGGCGTTCCTCACTACCGACGAAGTGACCCGATTCATTTCGCCGCCGCCAACGACGATCGCCGGTTTCGAGCGGTTCATCGAGTGGACACATCGCGAACGCGCCGCGGGTCACTACGTCTGCTTCGGAATCGTTCCCGACGGATACGATCAGGCCGTCGGACTCTTCCAGGTACGCCAGCTGAACGCCTCGTTCCAGACCGCGGAATGGGGATTTGCGATGGGGTCGAACTTCTGGGGCAGCGGCATCTTCATCGAATCGGCGCGGGCGGTCGTGGCCTTCACGTTCGGCACAATCGGCGCTGAACGTCTCGAAGCGCGCTCGTGCGTCGAGAACGGACGCGGCAACGGGGCGCTGCAGAAACTCGGCGCGACGCGGGAAGGGGTGCTGCGTCAATCATTCCTTCGCAACGGCGAGTATCACGACCAGGTCTTGTGGGCGATCGTCGGCGCGGACTGGCGGGAATGGATTTCAATCACTAATCACTGATCACTAATCGTGAATCGTCGAATCGCCAATCCTCGAATCGTTAATCCTCGAATCCTCGAATCCTCGAATCCTCGAGTCCTGAAGTTTGACAACGCACGCCGCGTCATTCGTCGGACGAGCCGTGTGAGCCGCGGTCGTTCCAGTCGGAACGGCGCAGGTATTTGATAAAACCGCCGAGCATCTTGCCGAGTTCTTCGCCGTTTGCGACTTGGGGCTTGAGCTGTTCCTCCGAGATGTATTTCTTGAAGTAGGCCTGCTTCAACCGGGTGATTACTTCTGCAAGCGATGCCTTGGAGTGGGTCAGGAACTTTGCAAACGCCCTGTCCGTACCTTGCTCGAAGCCTTCGATCATATTCGACGTGATCGAATCATTCGCGTCGGCGATCTGTTCGTGCAGGCGGCGATCTTTGCGCAGCCGTGGAGATTCGAGGATCGCATTTACTGCACTCCAGAACGCCACGGCCTTGTGATAAATGGGCAAATCCTCAAGTTTGTTAGCCATCGAGGTGGCCATCGCGCACAGCTCATGCCAGAGATGCCAGTAATGCGGGACGATTCAGGATTCGAGGATTCGAGGATTCCGGATTCGAGGATTCGGATTCGGGATTCGAGGATTCGGGATTCGAGGATTCAGGATTCGAGGATTCAGGATTAGTGATCAGTGATGAGCGATTCATTCCCTCTTGAGGACGCGTCCGAAATCAAGCCCGAACTTCGGGTCGTTGCGCGTCCCGCGGATTGTGATCGGGAGCACCGCGCCAGCCCCATCCCGTTTGAACAGCGGATCGACGACCTTGAGCATGACCGACTTCATGCCTCCGCCTGCAGCTTGTGAGATCGTCGCCTTCATCCGCGCCGTACCGGCGAACTGAAGCGCCTCACTGTCGAGACCATACGTCCCGTCCACTTTGACCGACGCTCCGGGCAGCTCGAACGCTCCCTCGCGCAGACTCAGCACGCTGTCGGCGAGCCGGAACTGCCCCTGGAAGTTCGACGCAACGTGGGTCGCGTGCTCTGCGGGGTCGAGCCCGCGAGCACGCTCGCTCAGATCCGACAGCTTCTTCTGGATCTCGGCATTCGTAAAACGCGCGTCGTTCACCTGGAATCTTCCCGCGAGTTGCAGTCGATCCATGACATCTTGAGGCCCTGCTGGAAGATTCATGTCGGCATTCAGCGCGAGCGCACCGGTCATCGCGGGATTGTCTCCCTTGACGCCGAGCCGGAGCACGTCCTCGATCCGGCCATCGTCGATCGTGACGTGCAGCTTGATTGTTCGCCCCTTGACGCCCTCGGCACCGACAATCGCGCCACGCGACGTCAGCGAGGTGCGCAGGAACTTTCCCTCGACCGTGTTCAGGTAGGTATCGCCATCAGTTCCATCCACCACTGCTTCGAACCGCGTCTCGAGCGGCACCGGGTTGGCGCTGACGTTCACTCGAAAGTCCGGCGTGTGGGTTGTTCCTTTGACGCCGATCCGGTTCAACTGTCCGTCGAATGTGCCGGTTGACGTCAGATTTCCACCGATGCCCTTAACCGTCGAAAGGACCACGTTGTCGAACGTGTATTGACCGCCGAGCGGCGTGGCGCCCGGATCCTCACGCTGCCACGGACCAAATGTTCCCTTGGTATGAATCACGCCCTTTGGAATCGGATTGGTCAATGTTGCTTCGAAGGACATCTTCTCCGCGCGCCCGAGCGGCTTCATCGTCAACGAATGGACGGCGAAGACGCGCGGCTCTTTTCCGGCGCGTTTCGGAATGAGGGTGAGCGCGGCGTCTCGTGCTTCGAGCCGGTCGACGACGATAGGTGCCGGGCCGTCGTCGTTGGCCGCCGGGGGCGCGCTGTCGTTGTCGCTCTCCTTCTTGAATCCCGGAGGAATGTTGATCTGAAGACCTGTCAGCGAGAGGGTTCGAAACCGTCTCGGCCTGCTGAAGAGGCCGATCAAGCCACCGTCGAGCTCGAACGCGGCCACCGACACTAACGGAGGAACGTCCGTGCGCCCCTTGTGACGAATGACCAACTTGGTGCCCGTCACGTGGACGGTGGGAAACGTGTCGACACTGAAAGACTCGAGCTGAACCTCACTATCCAGTCGATCGGCCAGTGTATCGATGACCAGCTGGCGCAGCGTGGACGTCCGAGAACCGCCGCCGGCGATAATTGCCAGTAAAATCAGCAGACCGCCGACGATGGCAATCGCCCAGCGTGTGGCACGAATCGGCATAACGAGCCGAGTAATACAAACAGCGTTCCAATAACGGTCCTTCCGCCTCAAGGCGGAAGCTACAGAGACTACTTCACCGTCGGCAACGGCTTTCTCGGGAGTTTCTCATCCCTCATCGCCGCGGTGTAGGCGAAGACCGCGATGACTGTTGCCTGCTGGATCATGTCGTCGCGCTGCACGCGATCGTAGAAGTCCATGTTTGAATGGTGGGTGCGGGAGTTGTATTCCAATCGGTCGACCATGAACTGAAAACCGGGAAGCCCGATGGCGTCAAACGCGACGTGATCAGTCGAACTGACCGAGCGCGGACCGGTGGCTCCCACACCAAGATCCGCCAACGGTTTCATCCACTCCTCGAAGATCGGCCCGGCGGCAAGGTTCCCCTGCAACCACATGCCACGGACGCGGCCCGTGCCATTGTCAGAGTTGAAATACGCGGCGACTGTCGCGTGTTCGGGCTTCAACGTCATCGTAGCGGGATCGCCGAAATGCGCGCGGACGTAAGCGCGCGACCCGAGCAGCCCCTGCTCTTCTCCGCCCCACAATGCGATCCGGATCGTGCGACGCGGTTTTGCGCCGACCGCCTGGAGAATCCGCACGGCCTCCATCATCGCGCCCGAGCCGGCCGCGTTGTCCGTCGCGCCAGTCGCAGCTGCGACCGAATCGAAGTGCGCGCCCAGCATCACGACTTCGTCTTTCAGCTTCGGATCCGTTCCCGAAATCTCGGCGATGGTATTGAAGCCGTTCGGGGCCGTTTCATCGTAGAACCTGGTTTCGACGTTCAGTTCGACTCTAACGGCGATTCCCTTCTCCAGCACGCGCACCATGCGGTTGTAGTGCTCGACGGCAAGCGTCACCGTGGGAAGTCCGCTGCCCGCATCGGCCCCGCGGGATCCGTTGCCGGTCGGAAAGATCGTTCCACCATCTGGATGCTGTTGTGCAGGAGAAAGGTCGCTGCCAATCGAAAACGTGACACCGTCGCTTCCCCGGTTGAAGATTGCAACAGCACCCTCCGCCTTTAAGAACTGTGCGACCTTCGCCGCAAAGGCCTGCGCGGCACCACGGCCTGTCCCGCTCGGTTCGTTATCATTCGCTGTGTCGGATACGTCGCCCCGCCTCCCACGCGTCCCTCGTCCTCGCGGCGGAGGCACGGTCGCCGCTTCAGCGAAATCCTTCTCTCCCATACGATGCACGATGAGTCCTTCGAGCATCGGAACTGGACGTTCTGGCTGCGTCAGCACGATCTTGCCGGTCAGCTTCCCGCGGTACTTCCCGAAGTCAGTCTCGGAATCAATCTGCACCCGAACGACGTCGGCGGTGACCGTTCCGTTCGTTCCGGGCGTCCAGGACGCTGGGAACCCGATGAGCGGCTGCACCTGCGGCTCGATCATGTGCGCATTGAACCTCAGGAGCGACCATCCCTTGCCAAACATCCAGCTCTCGCGATGGCCGTTTACGAGTCCCCATCCGCTGAGTCTCTTCAAGACCCAGTCGCTGGCCTGCAGAATCGCCGGGCTGCCAGTGAGTCTTGGCCCGTACACGTCGCTCAACCAGCTGATGTGATCCATCACCTGGGAATGGTTCAGCCCTTCGTCGCGTATCTTCCCGATCATCTGACGATCAAGTTGTTCGGGCGCGGATTGGGCGAACAGTGCGGAGAAAAAAAGCGATAAGAGGAGAGAGAGTGCAGGAACGACGGCTTTCATTCAACGCATTCTACGCTTTCCTCCGATGCATGATCTTCCGGCTGAAGCCGGAAGCCACGAGTGTAAGTAGTAAGATTTCGAGATGCGCTATCGACGATTTGGACGGACAGGATGGGAAGTCTCGGAAATTGGTTACGGCATGTGGGGCATGGCCGGGTGGACCGGCAGCGAGGACCAGGAATCGCACGCATCACTCGATCGCGCGGTCGAACTTGGCTGCAACTTCTTCGACACGGCATGGGCGTACGGAGATGGACATAGCGAGCAGTTGCTGGGGAAGTTGTTGAAGCGTCATCCCGGCAAGCGGCTGTATTCGGCAACCAAGATCCCGCCGAAGAATCGACGCTGGCCCGCTCGACCGGAGTACACGCTGGACGAGGTGTATCCGGCTGATTACATTCGCGAGTACACGGAAAAGAGTCTGGAAAATATCGGCGTCTCCACGATCGACCTGCAGCAATTCCACGTTTGGAGCGATACGTGGGCCGCTGACGATCGGTGGCAGCGCGCGGCGTCGAAGCTCAAAGAAGAAGGCCTGGTCCGCGCCGTCGGCATCAGTATCAACCGCTGGCAGCCAACCAACGTGATGCGCGCGCTCGAAAGCGGCCTCATCGACGCAGTGCAGGTGGTCTACAACGTCCTCGATCAAAACCCGGAAGACGAGCTGTTTCCCTGTTGCCGGGAAAAGGACATCGGCATCATTGCGCGGGTTCCGTTCGACGAAGGCAGCCTCACCGGCGCGCTGACGGCGAAATCAGTGTGGCCGCAGGGAGATTTCCGGAACATTTACTTCCGTCCCGAAAACCTGATTCCGACGCTCGAGCGCATTGAAAAACTTCGCCCGTTTGTGCCGCGCGATATGACGATGCCGGAGCTGGCGCTGCGGCACATTCTGCAGAACCAGGACGTGAGCACGGTGATTCCTGGGATGAGAAAGTTGCCGCACGTTGAGCAGAACATCGGCACGAGCGACGGACATGGACTGTCGGCGTCGTTAATGGATGAGCTGCGAAAGCATCGCTGGGACCGAACAGTGGACTACATCGAGTGAGGATTCCGTGGCGGCGTAATTGTCAGCCGCTCAGTAACTTAACGGGAGTTCCTCCATCTGCTATAATGATCTTTTCCCCGAGAGGGCAAGGAGCCTGCAGTGAAGGAAGGGATTCACCCTAAGTACCACGATATCGAGGCGCGCTGTGCGTGCGGCGCCACCTGGAAAACCCGGTCGACCAAACCGGAGCTCCACCTCGAAATCTGCAACAACTGCCATCCGTTTTTCACCGGCCGGCAGAAGCTGGTTGACACGGAAGGGCGGGTCGAGCGCTTCACGAAGCGGTTCGGCGCGCAGACTTCCGAGAGCCGGAAGGCCGCCGCGAAAACGAAAAAGTCCGACAAGGCCGCAGCCGCAACGAAGTAGCCGTTCTGCTGGCCGAACAGCCCTCGACGCTCAGCTCCACAAGAGCTGAGCGTCTGTTTTTTTGGCGATCTTTCTGTCGAGTCGAGCGAGGCGATGGCGCACGCCGTCGAGCGCTCGGCCGTCCGCCTCCGCTTCTTCCAGTGCGAACAGCGCCAGTTCGCGGGCGCTATCGAGATCCCGATCACGATGCTCGTGATGGATCGCGAGCGCTTCCGCTGCGAACCGTCGCAGGGCCCGCATCCCCATGACTTTTCGCGCGCCTCTCGGCTCGGTGAGATCCAGCACGTCACGCCAGATCGCGGCCGCGTCGGCAAACCGGCGTTCGCGCCGGTGCCAGAGCGCCAGCCTGTAGAGCGATTCGGCCCTGATGTCAGTGACGCGTGACTCTGCGCCGCGTCGATAACACGACGCCGCCTGGTTTACCGCCCCTTCGCGGCCACTCACCCGATCGTCGGCGGCAGCGCGCTCGTAGACACGGCCAAGCGCCAGCGCCTCGCCACAATCGCGGCACGCGAGATGGCCGTTGCGGACGAGGTCCACAGCGCGCGCCATGACAGCCGCCAGCGAGACCAGATCGATCCGGTTGTGTTCGAGCACTCCTTCGAGTGGCCGTGGATTGCCGCTGCGGAGGAATCGGAAGAAGCGCGCGGGAATCTCGAAGCCGCCCACGTCGCCGACGCGATTCACGTTGAACAGTGTCCGCTCGAGCGTTCCCAGCCGGCACCCCCCATCGTCGATGTCGATCGACGCGGCGCGCGGCCGCCACAACCGTCGCGCCGGATGCACCATGTCGAAGTGCGGAACGGCGTCCAGCGGCATTTGCAGGCGATGAAACAGCCATCGCGTTTCCATGACCGGAACGTCGAACGACTTGCCGTTGTAGGTGACGATGAGATCAGTCTCTTTGAAGAACTCGGCGACGGCCCACAGCAACGCTCGCTCGGACGCATGACTGGTGAGCAGAAACTGCCGCACCTGAAACGCCCCGAGGTCGAAGAACCCGCAACCCACCAGGAACGCGACGGTCCCCGCTCCTCCGCTGAGGCCCGTCGTCTCGAGATCGATGAACACGGTCCGCGGAAAAGGACGTAAACCACCGATCGGCTTCTGGTCCCGGTCGGCCAATGACACACTCAGGGCGGGATCGAGGATCAGCAGGGCGCTGAGGTCGTCGACCTCACACTGCCCGATCTGAACCGACCCGTGCCATCGATCCGCTTCGTATCGTCGATCGACGATGAGGCATCGGCCGAATGGCGTGTCAACAGGACGACCGCCGAGGACCGCCGCAATCTGCGACAGATCCATCGACGCCTCGTAACGCCCCGTGTCGGGTTCATAGGTGAGTTCGCGTCGACTCGCCAGGTCACCGCCGCGCTCGCTCGGGGCAGACCCCGCCGGCTTAGCCGGGCCGCTCTTGATGATCGCGCGGAGACGTGACGAGAGATCCATTACACGGGCTCGGCCTGGAGAAGGTGATCGAGGATGCGGGAGGCGACCTGCTTCGCGTGCGGACCTGTGCGACCCTCCGGTCCCACGCACGAGGGACAGCCTGACTCGCACGGGCATCCTGCGATCAGATCGCGCGTGCGTTCGAGCAGCAGATCGTGCATGTCGTGCAACGGACGGCTGAACCCGATGCCGCCAGGGTAATTGTCGTAGATGAAGACGTTGGGTTCGGAGGCGAGCGCTTCCGGTGCTCCGCCCATTCCCCCGGTGCGTGTCGAGCGATCCAATGATCCACCATCGACCGACAGTCCGATGTCGTGACCGTCACACATCAGCAGCAGCTGCGCGACGTTCTTCATCGCGAAGGCCAGTCCGACAACACCGTCTCTGCGATCGTCACTCGCAAACGGCAGCGACGACATCACCTCGGCCGGGATTGTCAGCCAGTACGACGATGTGTGCATCTGCTGCTCGGGTAAGTCCAGCTCTCCCGAGCCAACGTTCTCGTTGGTGTAGAACTTGATCTTCTTGAAACCTACGACTCGGGACACCACATGTACCTCGCCGTGAGAACGGCCGGCGAGCGTATCGAAGACATCAAGGATCGTGACCTTCGTATACGTGATCGCATCCGTGTAGTAGTCGCAATCGACGGCACGCAGGTACGCCTTCCGTCCATCAAAATCAAATCGTTCGACCTGAAACAGCTGGCCTTCGAGAATATAAATCGCCTTCTCGTGAAGCGTGGCCGGTCCGCTGCTGAAGTCGGTTTCGCCAATGACCCGTTCGCCGTTCGTGCAATCCACCACGACGAAGTTATCGGACGAGACTGACCGCAGGCTCACCGCATCGGCCGGATACGATTCGTTTGTCCAGTTCCATTGACCGTCCGCTTGATGGACGAATCCCTCTTCAGCAAGAACCGACAGGACGGCCTGGAGATCCACTTCGTCGCCGAAGCGTTCGTCGATGGCGAACGGCAGCTCGAACGCGGCGCATTTCACGTGGTCGAGAAGAATATGGAGGTTATCGGGATTGATCAGCGCATGCTCGGGCGACGCATCGAAGAAGTACGAAGGATTGCGGACAATGAATTGATCGATTGGGGCGCTGCTTGCGACCAGCACGGCTGCAGATCTCGTCGTCCGTCGACCGGCGCGGCCGGCGCGCTGCCACGTTGCGGCAATGGTTCCCGGATAGCCGGCCAGGACAGCGACGTCGAGCGCGCCAATGTCGATCCCGAGCTCCAGCGCGTTGGTCGAGACGACCGCGCGCACGCGTCCTTCGCGAAGACCACGTTCGATCTCTCGCCTGCGGTTCGGCAGATAACCGCCGCGATACCCGCGAATGACGTCTGCGGCACCGGGTGGTCCGTGAAACGCATCCTTCAGGTACGTGGTCAGGATCTCCACCGACAAACGGCTCTGGGCAAACAGAATCAGTTGCAGGTTGTGACGAAGAAACTCGAGCGCGACCCGTCGTGTCTCGGCTAGATACGAACGCCGAATGCCGAGCTGCGCGTTGACGACGGGCGGGTTGACGAAGAGAAAGAACTTTTCCCCGCGCGGTGCGCCGCTCTTTTCAACCAGCTCGAATGGTCGGCCGGTCAGCCGTTCGGCAAGTTCCCGTGGATTGGCAATCGTGGCCGATGAACAGATAAACGTCGGGTTCGATCCGTAATGCCGGCAAATGCGATGCAGGCGGCGAATGATGTTCGCAAGATGGCTTCCGAACACGCCGCGATAGGCATGCAGTTCGTCGATGATGACGAACCGAAGGTTTTCAAACAGCTTCGCCCAGCGCGGATGGTGCGGCAAGATCCCCGAGTGCACCATGTCGGGATTACTGAGCACGACGTGCGCTTTGCCGCGAATTGCGCGCCGCGCATCGGCGGGCGTGTCGCCGTCATAGGTGAAGACGCCGATCTGCAGATCGGCGTCATGAGTCATCAGTTCAGAAAGCTCGTGGAGTTCCGCGAGCTGATCCTGCGCAAGCGCCTTGGTAGGAAACAGGTAGAGCGCGCGCGTGGACGAGTCCTGGAGGATCGCGTTTAACACGGGCCCGTTGTAACAGAGCGTCTTGCCCGACGCCGTGGGCGTGATCGTCACGACGTTCCGTCCGGCAAGCACGTGTTCGAAAGCGTCCGCCTGATGGGTATAGAGCTGATCGATACCTCGGCTTGCGAGGGCGGCGACCAACCGCTCGTCAGTGCCGCTGGGATACGGGGCGAATGAAGCGGTGATGGCAGGGAGCCGATGCGCCGCCGTGACGATCGGATCGGCGTCGCGTCCCATCGGCGCCGGGGAAGCCGACAGCCGCGACAACACTTCCTGTAGCGAACGGTCTTTATCTCCGGAGACGACGGGAAGGGTCGGTTGCGCCATCGAAACTGTTGAGTCCGTTGGGATTGCGGCAGCCATGGTAGCAGGGCGCGGGCGGGCGATCAAGAGGCGAAAGCCTGGCCCGAATCACTGACGCTGGCGGGATATCTTCGCGGCAAGGGCGCTTAATCCCACGACCCCAATCAGATTAGGGAACACCTGAAGCGCATTCATGAGGTCGCCCCAGGCCCAGACGGTGGCGACCTTGGAAACAGCGCCGAACGGAATCAACAAACAGTAAATCCACCGATACGGCGTCGCGACTCGGCGACCGAGGATGTATTCGAAGAACTGCTCGCCGTAATAGGCCCAGCCAATCAGCGTCGTGTATCCGAAAAGAAACGCGCAGAACGCAACGATATAGCCGCCGGCAACCGGGATTGCGGAGTTGAAAGCCGACGCAACCGCGGCGGTGCTCGTCAGGCCTGATTCCCACACGCCGGTGAGAAGAATGGTCATGGCGCTTATCGTCGAAGTCACGAACGAGACGACGAACGTTTCGATGATCGCATTCAGTCCCTGCTGCACGGGTTGGGAACTCCGGGCAGTGCCATACGCGACCGCTGCTGTGCCATACCCAGCCTCATTGGCATAGATGCCTCGCGCAATGCCGTAACGCATCGCGACAAAGATCCCAAGGCCTCCGCCGGCCGCCGCCTGGAATGAAAACGCCCGCTCGAAGATGAGGCTCATGACCGACGGAATCCGCGAGAGATTGAAAACGATGACGATCAATCCGCTGGCCAGATAAAGCCCCACTTTCAGCGGCGATAGCTTCTCTGCCGCGCGGCCGATCGACGTGATCCCTCCGATGATCACGAGCCAGGTCAGGATCGCGATCGCGATCCCGGACGCGAGTTTGGGGATCCCGACGACGCTGTTCAGTACCAAGGCCATCGAGTTCGGCTGTGTGAACGGCGTCGTGGTCAAAGCGGCCACCGCGGCGACCAATGCGAATGTCCACGCGAGCCACTGCGACCGAAGGCCGTCGCGCAGGTAATACATCGGTCCGGACAAGACGGTGGCGCCACGGGTTTCGCGAAAGGTGACGCCGAGCACCGCCTCGCTGAACTTGATCGCCATCGCGACGAACCCATAGACCCAGATCCAGAAGAGCGCGCCCGGCCCGCCCGACACGATCGCTGTTGCGACGCCGGCGATATTGCCGGTGCCAATCGACGCAGCCAGCGCGGTCATGAATGCCTGAAACGGCGTCAGCGCCCCTTCGGTGCCGCTCGGGCGCGTCACAAACGCGGCACGCCACGCGTCGGCAAAGCGGCGGACCTGGACGACACGCAGTCGCACGGTGAGAAACAATCCCGCGCCGAGCAATACGGCAACGACCCACGGCATGAACACCGCGTCGGCGAGCGATTGGATGTGATCGGAGATCATTGCGGCTCAGGGCTCAGGGCCCTTTCTAA
>DATJKH010000078.1:0-72834 GCA_035491715.1 Vicinamibacterales bacterium
GTGTACTGATTCGTCCCGGACCTCGTCGTGTACTTGATCTGAACCGCGCCCTGGCCCGCGGAGTCCGCGCCCTGCGCACCGGTGGCGATCGTCACTTCTTCAACCGCGTCGAGACGCGGGCTGATGAGGGAGAAGAATCCGCAGCCGCCGCCGGTGCCGGTCGCCGATCGATTGTTGTTGTCCTGCGTGTTGACGCCGTCGATCGAGATGTTGATCGCGCCGGAGGGAAGACCGTTGATGGTTGATGCGCGTGGACCAGTCGTCGTGTCGACGCCCGGCAGGTAAGGCACGGCGCCCCACAGCGTGTCGCGCGTGACCAGCGGAAGCTTCGTGATCTGTTCCGTCGTCAGCGTGGCGCCGAGGGTGTTGGTCTGCGTCTGTACCACTTCGGTGCCGCTCTTGACGGTGACCGTCTCGCTAAGCTGGCCGAGTTCGAGCTTGACGTTGATCTCCGCAGCGGTCGCGGTGCTGAGGCGAATGTCGGAGAGCGCGACGGTCTTGAACCCTTGCAGTGACACGGTCACGGTGTATCGACCGATTTGCATGCCGGGGATGTGGAAGAGGCCACGCTCATTCGTGACCGAGGTAAAGGTGGTGCCCGTGTCGTCGGCTTTCGCCACGACGTCGGCGCCAGGAAGAACGGCTCCGGAGGTATCGGTGACGGTCCCTGACAGTGACGTCGTAACCTGCCCGTAGGCCATGGTCGCAGACGTGATCGTCGCAAGACACAAGAGGGGCGCGATCACACGCATCAGCCTGTGTTTCATCTCATGCTCCTTGAACGAGACAACTTGCAAGACTTACAAACGCGACACGCGCGGCTACCGGACCGCTTGTCACAGCGCGTTGTGACGAATGCTGGGGCCGTTGCCGGTGGACACACTACTCCTCCCTGTCGCGGTCGTCAACCGCCAAAAGTGCAAGATCTCTCAGTTTTTCGGACATTTAGGGACGAACGCCGGGACGATCCAAGGAATTGGGATCGTCACAAATGTCGGGGGGACGAAAGTGTAATAAGGGCAAAGGTTTCCGACCGTCCCGGCCATGGACTTCAGATTCCGGGACGGGCGATCCTGAGTTTTGGATGGATTTAATGCGGATTCAGTACAGGGTCTGACCACTGGTACCAAGGGTCAAGACGCCGGTCGATGGTTACGTACTTTACGGCGCTAGCGCTCGTTCAGCCAGATATCCTGCAGGATGGTGAGCGGCTTCGTGTACGTCTTGCCGCCGACGGCCAGCGTGACGATGTAGGTGCCCGCATCAACGCTGGCACCGCCGCCACGTCCGCCGCCGAATCCGGCGCCGCCGCGGCCGAGCGGCTGCGGACCCAGGTTCCAGTTCACACGATTGATCCCCTGATCCTTGGTTCCGTCGAGCGTCCGGATCGTCTTTCCCGTTGCATCGGCAATGGTGATCTTCACATCACCCGTCGCCGGCGACCTCAAGAAGTAACTGATCAACGTCCCGCGCTGCGGGTTTTCGCCGACGAACGCCTTTTGGCCGCCGGTCTGCTGTCCACGCTGACGGTCGGTCAGATACGCGATCGCGGGACGGATGTCGAACAACACAACGTCCTGAGTGCCGACTGACGCCATCTGCTGCAACGGTGTGAGGTCATCAGCAATCCAGATGCTGCGTGCGTGGGTGGCGACGATCAGATCGTTGTCGCGGGGATGCACCAGGATGTCGTCGACGCGCGCGGTTGGCAGATTGTTCATGAATCGCTGCCACTGTTTGCCGCCGTCGAGTGATACGTAGAGCCCGAACTCGGTGCCGACGTAGAGAAGATCCTTGTTCTTCGGATCTTCGCGAACGACCTGGATGTTGCCCAACGAGGGAAGATCGTTGACGATGCTCGTCCACGTCTTGCCGTAATCGTGTGTGACAAAGAGATACGGTTTGAGATCGTCGCTGCGGTGGCCATCGACCGCAACATACGCGGTGGCCGCATCGAAGTGCGACGCATCGATTCGCGAGATCCAGTATTGATGATCCGCCGGAAGACCCGGCATCGCCTTGCCGACTTCCGTGAACGTCGCGCCTGAATCCCGACTCACCTGCACATTGCCATCATCGGTCCCCGCCCACACGACGCCAGGCAGCACCGGTGATTCCGAGACCGAAATGATCGTGCTGTACGAGACGACACCATCGTTCTTCGAAAGCTGCGTGCGATCGCCCGGGACGCCCATCATCGCAACGTTGTTGCGATCGATGTTTTTCGTCAGATCCGGGCTTGCGACCCAGGTGTCGCCGCGGTTGTACGACTTGAACAGCCGGTTGCCGCCGAGCCAGACGATGCTGGGGTTGTGCGGAGACAGCATGAAGGGCGTGTTCCAGTTGAATCGGTACGCGTCGGTCGGGCCTGCATTCAACACGTTGGGCGGACCACCGCGTCCGCCGAACGCCCCTGCCGCCTGCTGCGGCGGTGTCACCGCCTGCTCTTCCCCGGCGGCGCCCGGCGCACCACCGACCGCACCCCTGCCACCCGTAGCACCCCTGGCACCCGTAGCACCCGTAGCACCCGCGGCACCCGTAGCACCCGCGGCACCCGTGGCACCCGTAGCACCCGCGGCACCCGCGGCACCCGTAGCACCCGTAGCACCCGTAGCACCCGTAGCACCCGTAGCACCCGTAGCACCCGTAGCACCCGTAGCACCCCTACCACCCGTAGCACCCGTAGCACCCGTAGCACCCGTAGCACCGGTAGCACCCGTAGCACCCGTAGCACCCGTGGCACCCTCGGCACCCGAGGCACCCCTGGCACCCCCGAATCCCCTTCCCCTCTCGCCAGGCCCACGCGGACGAATGCTCCCTGAGCGGCCGGTTCCGCGCAGGTCGTACCGATTCGTGTTCCCGTCTTGAGATTCCGTGTAGACGATGTTGAAGTCCGTGGGATCGACCGCCGTCTGGAATCCATCGCCGCCGCCGATACCGAACCAATCCGAATTGAGAATGCCATTAAGACTTCGCGTCGCGCTCGGGCCACCCCAGCTGCCGTTGTCTTGCAGTCCTGTGTAGACGAAGTACGGATGTCGCATGTCCGCCGACACCCAATATGCGAGCGCGGTGGCCATGGTGTTGACGTAATCCCACGTCTTCCCCTGATCCCAAGAGATGTTCAAACCGCCGTCGTTACCGATCAACAGGTGCTTCGGATTCTTCGGATCGATCCAGATCGCGTGCTGATCGACGTGACCGGGATCGCTGTGGCCGCCGGTGTCATCGAGCGTAGCAAATGTCTTCCCGCCGTCGAGCGATTTCGCGACCGGCAGACCAGCAACATAAATAGCCTTGTCGTTAGAGGGATCCACTCGCAGCTGACTGAAGTACATCGGGCGCGCGTTGCAGTTGCTGACCTGGGTCCACGACGTCCCCTTGTTGTCTGAGCGGAACACCCCGCCGCGAGAGGGATCGACAGGTGGGACCACACCCTGTTCGCCGCCTCGTCCGAACCCGCGGCCGGGACCGGCGTTGTTGCACCAGTTGTAACCGCCGCGCCCGGCGCCACCGCCACCCCCACCACCGCCACCGCCTCCAGCTGCTGCTGCCTGCTGCGGGTTCGCCCCCCGTGCCCCAGCCGCTGGTGCCGTGCCGCCGGGAAGTGTCACCGCCGCTGCGCCCGGCGGCGTGGCTTCTGTACTGGCACTCGGATCCGCCCCGCGTGCCGGAGCCGGAGCACCGGTTGCACCCGCTTCGATTTGCACGTAGACGACGCTGGGATTCGATCGCGAGACGTCGAGCGCAATCCGTCCGTAGGTGCCGGGCGGCAGGCCTGATCCAGTCAGTTTTGTCCACGTCTTCCCGGCGTCGGTTGTCTTCCAGAGCGCGCTGCCAGGACCACCACCGTTGAAGCAGCAGCCGCTTCGCCGCCGTTGATAGCTCGCGGCATACAAGATGTTCGGGTTCGACGGATCAATCGCAATGTCGCTGAACCCGGTGTCGTTGTCGATGAACTTCACCTTGTTCCAGGTCTTTCCGCCGTCGGTCGTCTTGAACACGCCACGATCGGGGTTCGGTCCGAACAAATGCCCCGGCGACGCGACATACACCGTTTCCGGATTCTTCGGATCGATGACGATGCGCGCGATGCTCTGCGTCTCCTTGAGGCCGATGTTCGTGAACGTCTTGCCACCGTCGGTCGTCTTGTAGATGCCATCGCCAAACGACGACGTCTGCCGGTTGTTGGCTTCGCCAGTGCCGACATAGACGATGTCCGGATTGGTCGGGTGGATGGCGATGTCGCCGATTGATGCCGTGCCGTAGGTCTCGAAGACGGGAGTGAATGTGGTGCCGTTGTTCTCCGACTTGAACACTCCCCCGACGGCGTAGCCGACGTAGATGATGCTCGGATCGGATTCAGACACCGCAATGTCGTCGATCCGGCCGCCCATGCTTGCCGGACCGATCGATCGAAAGCGAAATGGTTTCAGCAGCGCATCGCTTGACTGATTGATCATTCGCGGTTGTTCCACCTGTGCCTGCGGGAACACCGTGGTGACACAAAGCGCAACCAGCATGGCTGCCAGACCGGCGCGGACGAATCGGCGAAGCGTGTGCATGAACGAGCCTCTATTCGGGAATCACGAGGGGCAGGACCGGCGCGAGTCTCCCATCGCCGACACAAAGCTGTCAAATCAGGAACAAGAGAAACTGGAGAAACGGGAGTAACTTTCCCCTGTTTGCCAATGCTATTGCGCGATCTGCACCACGGTGAACGACTGCGGTGGTCCGATCGCGGTAACTGTGTCGCCAACCAGCTTGCCGAGCGTCGCCCGGTATCGCCCCGGCGTCACGAGGGGGCCCTGCGGTGGACCACCGCGCCCGCCACCGAAACCGCGTCCTTGACCCTGATTCGATCCACCTGCGGGCGGATCACCGCGGAGATTCCAGGCGATCCGGCGCAACCCCGGTTGTTTGTCGACCTCGAGCCGGCGGACTTGCCGGCCGGTATCGTCGGCGATCGTGATCACCAGCTTCGCGTCGTCGGCGAGCGTGTTCTTGACGTTGTACGTGAGCACGGCGCCATACGGAGGATTAGGACTTGTCCAGTTACCAGCCATTGCGCCAATCCCCGCGGTGCCAGCCGGTGCAAGGCCGGTCGGATTGAAGAGATATGCGTCGCGCAGCGAAAAGAGCCGCGCGTCCTCCGTCAACGTCTGCGGCGTGATCTCCCGCAGTGGGCTGAAGTCGTCGAGCACATAAAACCCGCGGCCGAACGTTCCGACGACCAGATCGTTCTCACGCCTCTGCAGCGCCATGTCACGAACCTGAATCGTCGGCATTCCGCCCTTGAGCTGAACCCAGCTTGCGCCGCCGTCAACGCTGGTGAACAGCCCGAACTCGGTGCCCGCGAAGAGCAGATTTCCATTCACGTGATCCTGGATCACCGACCACACGTCATGACGGTCCGGCAGGTTGCCCGCAATGCTCGTCCACGTCCGTCCTCGATCCGTGCTCCTGACGAGATATGGCTTATAGTCGCCGCGCTGCCAGTTGTTCAGCGCAAGGAAGACCGTATTCGCATCGCGAAGTGACGCGAAAATGTCCGACACATAGGTCCACTTCGGCACACCAGGAAAATCTTCGACCGTGCGCCAGTTCTTCCCGCCGTCTTCTGTGATCTGCAGCAACCCGTCGTCTGTTCCTGCGTAGATCAATCCCTCCATCAGCGGCGATTCATCGAGCGAGACGACATTGCTCAGCGCCGTCGTCGATTCGTGATACGCCACCGAGTCGGCCGGCCACACCTTTCCCATGATCGGCAACTCTTCCCATTTCAGTTGTCGAGTGAGATCCGGACTGATGCGGCTCCAGCTGTCGCCGCGATCGTCAGAGCGGTAAACGTAGTTGCTCGCCCAGTACAAGCGACGCGACGAATGCGGACTGATGATGTAGGGCGCATCCCAGTTCGCGCGATCCGCGTTACCGCGTCCTCCGCCCCGTCCGCCACGTCCCTGTGGACCCGCAGCACCTCGGCCACCCTCGGCACCCTCGGCACCCTGGGCACCCGCGGCACCCCCGGCACCCTGGGCACCCGCTCCCCCTTCATCTGAACTCGCCTGGGCACCCGCAAGTGACGGACGAATGCTCTTCGACTGACCGGTCCGAAGATCGATGCGGCGGACATTGCCGTCCTGCGATGTTGTGTAAACGATGTTCGGCTCTTCGGGATCGCTTCTCGTCTGAAATCCGTCGCCGCCGCCGACGACATGCCAATCACTCGTCCGTATTCCCCAGCTGCTCAACGTCCGCGACGGCCCGCATTCCGACCAGTTATCCTGCGCGCCGCCGCAGACGTTGTAGAACGGCTTCGCGTTGTCGACCGAGACACGGTAGTACTGCGTCACCGGGATGCTGGCAAAGAAACGAAAGGTCGCACCCTCGTCGTAGGTTTCGTAGAGGCCGCCGTCGTTGCCAATCAGAATGTGATTCCTGTCGCTCGGATCGAATTCGACAACGTGATGATCGACGTGCATGCCGGTGTCTTCCCATCCGGTCTGGCGCCACGTCCTTCCACCGTCGGTGCTTCGATCGAGATTGGTGTTGACCGAGTAGATGGTGTCCGGGCGAAATGGATCGACGAAGATCTCCTGGTAGTAGGCTGCGCCACCACCGCGATACCAATCGCCAGTGCCTTCCGTAGCCGGTGCGGCCCCCCTCGCACCCTGAGCACCACTGGCACCCGCGGCACCCTGGGCACCCGCGGCACCCGCGGCACCCTGGGCACCCGCGGCACCCTGGGCACCCTGGGCACCCGCGGCACCCTGGGCACCCCTTCCTCTTCCCGTGGCCACGGTGCGACCGATGCGCGCCCACGTCGCGCCCGCGTCGTCCGAGCGATAAAACCCCGCCTCATCGACGACTGGTCCTGGCGGCGTATCACTCGCCGGCTGCTGACCAAAGCCACCTCGCCCTCGCGGCGCCTTCGCACTGATGAGCGCATAGACGCGCTTCGGGTTTCGCGGATCGACACCGAGCGCAATTCGACCGACGTCGTCTTTCGGCAGACCGTTGGTCAGCTTCGTCCATGTCTTTCCGGCATTCGTCGATTTGAAGATTCCGCCCTCCGGACCCCCGCCAATCATCTGGCCGACTGCACGGCGTCGTTGATACGAAGAGGCATAGAGCACGTCGGGGTTTTTCACATCGAAGACGACGTCGCTGATGCCGGTGTCCGGACTGACGGTCAGAACAGCCCTCCACGTGGCCCCCCCGTCGGTGGTCTTGTAGAGACCGCGTTCTCCACCGGCAGACCACAACGGTCCTTGCGATGCCACATAGACGACGTTCGAGTTGCGCGGATCGATGATGATCTTGCCGATGTGCTCCGATGACTTCAGCCCGACGTTGGCCCACGTCTTTCCAGCATCGGTCGACTTGTAGATGCCGTCGCCAAAATGGGCGGAGCGCTGACTGGCGTTCTCACCCGAGCCGACCCAGACGACGTTCGAGTCTTTTGGATCGACGACGACGCAGCAGAGCGTGAACGAGGCCTGCTCGTCGAAGAGGGGCGTAAAAGTGATGCCGCGGTTAGTGGTTTTCCAAAGCCCGCCGAACGCGGTGGCGACGTACCACACGCTCGGATTTCCGGGATCGATCTCGACGTCCTGAATGCGGCCGGTCGCGAGCGCGGGCCCGAGGCTTCGCAGCTCGAGGCCTTTCAGCGACTTCGCATCGAGGCCGTCAACATTCTGACCGGAGAGAGGAACGGTCGCGGCGATCGCGGACGCAGCCACGATCGACAAGAGTCTGTTCATGCGATCAAGCTCCGGGGAGTAAACGCTGTGAATTATATGCGCGGCAGGATCTTCCGGCTAAAGCAGGATCTTCCCCCTAAGGCGGAAGGCTCAGAAGATCGTCGAAATCGAATTCAACGCCAGGTCGATCACGCGGGTCGGCAGGATGCCGAGATAGAACACCGCGGCGACGGCAAGTGCAAGAGCGGCCATCGCGGCAGCAGGAACGCGCGGTCGCGGGATCTCGCTCCCCTCGGTCATGTACATCATGACCACGATCCGGAGATAGAAGAACACCGAGATGACGCTCGTCAGCACGCCAATGATCGCCAGCCAGTAGTGACCTTCCTGGACGGCGGCGCTGAAGATGTACCACTTGCCAATGAAGCCGGCAGTGGGCGGAATTCCACCGAGCGACAGCAGGAAGATGGTCATCAAGCCGGCGAGCGCCGGCCGCGATCGCCACAACCCGGCGAAATCGCGAAGCTCGTCGTGCTGCTCCTGCGCCGTGCCAAGCAGCGCCACGATCCCGAGCGCGCCGATGTTGGTCACGGCATAGGCGAGCAGGTAGAAAAGAAGAGACGCCTTGCCGTCCCGGTTCGCGGAGATGATGCCGAGCAGCAGGTATCCTGCGTGCGCGATGCTCGAATACGCGAGCATCCGCTTGACGTTTGTCTGGACGACACCGACCACGGTGCCGACGATCATCGTGACGGCGGCGATCACCGACAGCACCGGGATCCAGTGCGCCTGCAGCGGTTCGAGCGGCGACAGGAAGACACGCGCAAAGGCGGCAAACGCCGCCGCCTTGACGCCGGTCGACATGAACGCCGTCACGATCGTCGGCGCCCCTTCATACGCATCGGGCGTCCACATGTGGAACGGCACCGCTGAAACCTTGAACGCGAAGCCGACCGCCATCAGCCCGACGGCGAGAAGCGCGATCGTGCTCGGCGGCGTGCCGGCGGGCTGCGCCGACAGCGCCGTGCCGATCGCTTCGATGCGTGTCGAACCTGAGAGCGCGTAGGCGAAGGCGACGCCGTAAAGGAAGAACGCGCTCGAGAAGCCGCCAAGCAGAAAATACTTGAACGCCGCTTCCGCGCCGGCCGCGCTCTGGCGGCGGATGCCAGTCAGGACGTATACGGCGAGCGACAGCACCTCCAGCGCAACGAAGATGACAAGCAGATCGGTCGCCGCCGCCATCATCATCATTCCGCAGATGGCAAACAGCGTCAGCGCGTAATACTCCCCAGACGGTATCTGCTCTCGTTCGATCACATCGTTCGACATCAACATCGTCAGAATGCCGACGATGCAGAGGACGATATTGATGAACAGCGCGAAATTATCGGATCGGATGACCTCGAGACTTTTCGCGTCGCTGTTCCAGAGCACCCCGGATGCGATTGCCGCGCCCCCAAGCCCGATGAGCCCGAGACCATAAATCGGCATCCGTTCGTCGCGCTGGCGGAACGCTTCGGCGAGCATCGCCGCGATGGCCGACAGGGCCACGATGGCGATAGGGATCAGCGCGGCGTAGTTACTCATGGCTGTTGGCTTTCGCAGTCGGCTGCTGACTGTTGGCCCTTGGCTGCCGGCCGGTGGCTGTTTCCTGAGCCGTCGTCGCCACTTGCTTCTGCCCAGAAGCCAGCAGCCGAGAGGCAGGAGCCGCGTGCGCAGTCGCAAAACTCCTTCCCGTCACCCGCTCGATCGTTTTCTTGACCGCCGGTTCCATCGGTCGGAGGAATACGTTCGGCACGACGCCCATGAGAATGGCGATCGCAATGGTTGGCACCATGAGCGCCCATTCGCGCGGGAGCAAATCCGGGAGTGACGTGTTCTTACTGTTTGTCACCTCTCCGTAATTGACACGCTGGAACATCCACAGCATGTAGACGGCCGAGAGAATCACGCCGGTCGCCGCGATGGCGGCGAATTTGGGACTCCACAGGAATCCGCCGAGCAGAATCAGAAACTCTCCGACGAACCCGTTCATGCCCGGCAAGGCGATGGATGAGAGGGTGACGAGCAGGAATGCCGCGACAAACCTGGGCATCACCGCCTTCAATCCGCCAAATTCGGAGATGAGGCGTGTGTGACGCCGGTCAGACAGCATGCCGACGATCATGAACAGGCCGCCGGTGCTGACACCGTGATTGAGCATCTGGTAAATCGAACCCTGCAGCCCCTGCGCGTTCATCGCGCACAAGCCGAGGACGACGAATCCGAGGTGACTGACGCTCGAGTAGGCGACGAGTTTCTTCAGATCGGGCTGCACCATCGCAACCAGCGCACCGTAGATGATCCCAATCACCGCAAAAGCTGCAATCCACGGCGCGTAGTGCATCGCGGCGGACGGAAACAACGGGAACGCGAAACGGACGAGGCCGTAGGTCCCCATCTTGAGCATCACTCCGGCCAGAATCACCGATCCTGCGGTCGGAGCTTCGACGTGCGCATCGGGAAGCCACGTGTGGAAGGGGAAGAGCGGCACCTTGATCAGGAAGGCAAGAGCAAATGCGAGGAAGAACCATCGCTCCATCGGCCACGACAGCGTCAGCTTCTGCAGATCGATCAGGCTGAAGCTGGGGGCTCCGGTCATCGCGTCGTAGGCCCACGCGAGGCCGATGATCGCAATCAGCATCAACACACTGCCGGCCATGGTGTAGAGGATGAACTTCACCGCTGCGTAGACACGCCGGTCGTAGCCCCAGATCCCAATCAGGAAATACATCGGGATCAGGACGAAATCCCAGAACATGTAAAAGAGGAACAAGTCGATCGCGACAAACACGCCGAGCATCGAACTCTCGAGCGCGAGCATGAAGAAGGCGAACATCTTCACGCCCTTGTGCACCGAGTCCCAGGATGAGAGCAGAGCGAGCGGCGTGAGGAAGCCAGTCAGGACGATGAGAAACAGGCTGATGCCGTCGACGCCGACAAAGTATTGAATGCCGAACATCGGCATCCATGCGTGGCGTTCGACGAACTGATAGTCGGCGTTCGTCGGATCGAACATCCACCACAAGACGAGCGTCGCGGCGAACGTAACCAGCGACACGACGAGCGCGAGCGTCTTGACGAGGCCCTCGCGGTCGGGACGATCGCCACTGCCTCCGGCGAAAAGCACCAGGAGGGCACCGGCGAGCGGAAGAAAGACAATCAGCGAGAGAATCATCGGAACTTCAGCAGATACCAGCCAAGAATCAAAACAACGCCAAGGAAGAGCGACGCCGCATACGTCCGGATTGACCCGGTCTGCACGCGACGAAGGACGTTGCTCGTCGAGCGCACGGTTTGCCCGACGCCGTTCACCGCGCCATCAATCAAACCCGCGTCGGCGCCCTTCCAGAGGCCGCCGGTCGAGAGCAGTTTGATTGGCTGCACAACCGCCGCGTCGTACAACTCGTCGACGTAATACTTGTGCAGCAGCACCGTATACGGACCGCGGAATCGAGCCGTCATCGCATTGACGGCAGCGCGGTTACGGAGCCAGAAGAACGCGGCGATGCCGATTCCTGCGATCGCGACGCCGCTCGAGAGCGCCATCAACATCAGCTCGGTCGACGTATTGTCGTGGGTCGACTCACCCGCGTCTGCGGAGTGGCTGTCCTGCACGGCAACCGGCCGGACGACGCCGGCCGCGTCGGTGCTCTGAACACCGCCGCCGGCCTCGAGCCGACCGCGCGCCTCTGTGACTGCAAAGCTGGGTTCGAGGAACTGCTCGATTCGATTGCTCCCGCCGAGCGCATGCGGCACACCAACGTACCCGGCAAGGACCGACCCAATCGCGAGCACGATGAGCGGAATCGCCATGGACGGAGGCGCCTCGTGTGGCGCGTGTCCGTGCCCATGGCCATGCGAATCGTGATGCGCTGCGCTGCGCCTCTCACCATGAAACGCGAGAAAGACGAGACGAAACATGTACGTCGCGGTCAAGAGCGACGTCACCATTCCGATGCCCCAGAGAAGCAAGCGGTAGGGATTGGTCGAGGTGAAGGTTTTGAAAAGAATCTCGTCCTTGCTGAAGAACCCGGACAAGAGCGGCACACCCGCAATCGCGAGCGCGCCGATGAGGAAGGTCCAATAGGTGACGGGCAGATACTTTTTCAGTCCACCCATGTTGCGCAGGTCCTGCTCACCGGCGAGCGCATGAATGACCGCACCGGACCCGAGGAACAACAGCGCCTTGAAAAACGCGTGAGTGTAGAGGTGAAAGATTCCGGCGGCGTACGCACCCACTCCCATGGCGAGGAACATGTAGCCGAGCTGCGACACCGTGGAATACGCGAGCACTCGCTTGATGTCGTTTTGCACGAGGCCGATCGTGCCCGCCATCAACGCGGTCGCCGCGCCAATGGCCGCGACGATCGACAAGGTGATCGGTGCGTGCGAGAAGAGCACCGCGTTTCGCCCAATCATGTAAACGCCTGCGGTCACCATTGTCGCGGCGTGGATCAGCGCCGACACCGGTGTCGGACCTTCCATCGCGTCCGGCAACCAGACATACAGGGGAATTTGCGCCGACTTTCCCGTCGCGCCAAGGAACAGCAGAAGCGTCGCCGCGGTGATCACGCCGATCGCGCCGTGTTCGATCGCTCGCGAGTCGGCCGCCGCTGCGACCAGCTGGAAGTCGAGCGTGCCGAAGGTCGCAAAGATCAGCAGCATGCCGAGGACAAATCCGAAGTCCCCGATACGATTGACGACAAATGCCTTCTTGCCGGCGTCGGCGGCTGACTGCTTTCGGAACCAGAACCCGATGAGCAGGTACGAGCACAGACCCACACCTTCCCAGCCGACGAACATCACCGGGAAGTTCCCGCCAAGCACGAGGACCAACATGAACGACGCGAACAGGTTCAGATAGGAGAAGTAGCGCGCGTACTCGCTGTCGCTCTCCTCGTGCATATAGCCGGTCGAGTAGATGTGGATCAGCGAGCCGATTCCGGTGATGACCAGAATCATCACCGCGGAGAGGTGATCGAGTCTCAGTGTGAATGGCACGCGCAGCGTGCCGGATGCCATCCACTCGAACAGCGTGAATTCGAGCGGCGCCGCCTCGTGGCCGAGAATCTGCGACACCAGGAGCGCCGACACCGCGAACGACGCGATCATCGCGGCACAGGCAAGGCCGCCCGAGATCGATTTCGTCAACCGGCGCCCGACCGACGCGTTGATGACGAAGCCGACGAGTGGAAACAGCGGAATCAGTAACAGCATCAGTCAGCGCGACTCAACAAACGCTTACCATTTCAGCGCGGTGAAGGCGTCCGGGCTCAGCGTCTCGCGGTGACGGAAGAGCGCGATGATGAGCGCCAGCCCAACTGCCGCTTCGGCAGCGGCCACGGTCATGACGAAGAACGTGATGATCTGCCCGTCGACCGATCCGCGATAGCGCCCGACGGCGACAAAGGTCAGATTGACCGCGTTCAGCATGATCTCGATTGAAAGGAGCACCGTAATCAGGTTGCGGCGGAGAAATACGCCGGCCGTCCCGATCGCAAAGAGCACACCCGACAAGGCGAGGTAGTAATTCAGTGGGACCATCAGGAATGCTCCCTCCGAGCGAGCACAACCGCGCCAAGCATCGCGACCAGGATCAGCACGGAGGTCGCTTCGAACGCGAAGGCATGATCGGTGAAGATGCCGCTGCCAATGGCCCTCACCGAACTGACCGAACTGGCGGCGGCCCCCTGGTTCAACCAGCCCAGCCCGACGCGGCCGAGGGCCCAGAGCATCTCGCCTGCGAGGAGCAGCGACAGCACGGCACCGATCCGCATGCCTGTCGGACCGAGCAGGGTTGCGACTCCGGCAGGTGCCGGCTCCTCGCGCGGCACGTTCAGCAGCATGACGACGAACAGGAACAGGACCATGATTGCGCCGGCGTAGACGATGATCTGCGTCACGGCGGTGAACGGCGCATCGAGCAGTACGTAGAGCCCTGCCAGCGCGCCAAACGACACGATGAGCAGCATCACACTGTGCATCGGGTTCCCCTGCCCGATCACGAGCAGGGACGCAAGCACGGCAATCGCGGCGAAGGCATAGAAAGCAAGAACGTCCATATCTATCCGACCCACAGAACCAACGCTGCCGTCACGAACAGGTTCAGCACGGCCAGGGGCAGCAGCCATTTCCACCCGAACTCCATCAGCTGGTCGTACCGATACCGCGGCAGCGTCCAGCGCATCCAGACATAGAAGAAGAGGATCAGGAACACTTTCAGGAGGAACCAGATCCACGCCAGCCAGTCGGGCAGAATCGGACCCAGCCAGCCGCCGAGATACAGGCTCGTGGCGACGGCGGAAACCGTCACCATGTTCACGTACTCCGCGAGGAAGAACATCGCGAAGCTCATCGAGCTGTACTCGGTGTGATACCCGGCAACCAGCTCCTGTTCCGCTTCAGGAAAATCGAACGGCGCGCGGTTGGTTTCCGCGACGCCGGCCGTCAGATAGATGAAGAACCCGATCGGCTGAAGAAAGATGTACCAGCGCGGGATGAATCCAAACCAGGTCCCTGACTGGTTCATCACGATCTCGCGCAGCGACAGCGAACCGGCCATCATGATCACCGCCGCCATCGCCAGACCGTACGACAGCTCGTAGCTGATCATCTGCGCCGACGAACGCAGTCCGCCGAGCAGCGAGTACTTGCTGTTCGAGCTCCAGCCGGCGAGCACGATCCCGTAAATGCCCATCGAGGTGATCGCGAAGATCACGAGGACGGCGACATTCACGTCGGTGATCTCGAGCGGAATCGGACGGTCGAGTAATCCGAACGGGTTCACCTCGGTGCCAAACGGGACAACCGAGAATGCCGCAAACGCGGCCGCGGTCGAGACGATCGGGGCAATCGCGAACAGGGCGGTGTCGGCCGCCTTCGGCTTCAACTGTTCCTTGAACAGCAGTTTGATGACGTCGGCGAACGGCTGCAGAACGCCTTCGAACCCGACGCGATTCGGCCCCGAGCGATCCTGAATGTAGGCGCACACCTTGCGCTCCATCCACACCATGAACGCCGCCGACAGCACGAGGCAGTTGAAGACGACGAAGATCAGAACGAGCCGCGCGATGATCTCCGGCGACGGGAGCCAGCTCATCTCAGTGCGCCCCCACGGGCATGCGCGACGCGCGCCAGTCGGCCGGCACCGTGCAGCGGCCCTCGCGGACGTGAGCTTCGAACTCGGCGCGGAAATGCTTCACCGTCGTCAGCGCCGGTGTGGCGGCAGCGTCGCCGAACGCACAGAGCGTCTTGCCGGCGATGTTGTTGCCGACGCTGACGAGCAGATCGATGTCGCGCATCTCACCTTCGCCGTTCTCGATGCGCGTCAGGATCTTGTACAGCCAGTCTCCCCCTTCACGACAGGGAGTGCACTTGCCGCACGATTCGTGCTTATAGAAGTAGAGAAGGTTGCGAGCCGCCCAGACCATGCAGGTCGTCTCGTCCATGACGATGATGCCCGCCGAGCCGAGCATCGACCCCGCCTTCTGCACATCGTCGAAGCTCGCCGGAATGTCCAACTGATCAGGCAACAGGATCGGCACTGACGATCCGCCGGGAATGACCGCTTTCAACCGGTGGCCGTCGCGAATACCGCCGGCGTGGTCGAAGATCAATTCGCGGAGCGTGGTCTTCATCGACGCTTCGAAGACGCCCGGTTTCTTGACGTGACCGCTCACGCAGAACAGTTTCGGCCCGCCGTTCTTCTCCGGGCCAAGCGAGGTGAACCATTCCGCGCCGTTCAGGATGATCGGCGGCAGATTACAGAGCGTCTCGACGTTATTCACCGCGGTCGGCTTGTTGTATAAGCCGGCGACCGCAGGAAAAGGCGGCTTGATGCGTGGCTGCGCGCGTTTGCCCTCGAGTGATTCGATGAGCGCCGTCTCTTCTCCCGCCTCATACGCTCCGGCACCGCGATGGATGACGATGTCGCAGTCGAAGCCGCTACCGAGAATGTTCTTGCCGACGTAGCCCTTGGCGTAGGCCCTGGCGAGTTCCGCCTCGAGAACCCGCTGAACGTGGAAAAACTCACCGCGAATATAGATGTAGGCCACCTTGGCGCCGATGGCCCAGCAGCCGATCAAACAGCCTTCGAAGAGGAGGTGCGGATTGCGCTCCATGAGCACGTGATCCTTGAACGTGCCGGGCTCGCTCTCGTCGGCGTTGCACGCGATGTAGCGCGGTTCGATCTTCTTGTCGACGAACTGCCACTTCAGGCCGGTGGGAAACCCCGCGCCGCCGCGCCCGCGGAGCCCGGACGCCTTCACCAGCTCGATGATGTCGTTCGGCTGCATGCCGAGCGCCTTCTTCAGTGCGTCGTATCCCTGGTGTTTCAGGTAGAAATCGAGCGTGAAGCTGTTCGGCTCGCGGACGTATTTAGTAAGGATAGGTTCCATGAGAATTGTCAATGTTCAAGGCTCAATGTTCGAGGCTCAATGGATGCAACATTGGCCATTGAACATTGGACATTGAACCTTTTCAGCGCTCCACTTCCAAATGGCATCCCGACAGCGCCGCCGGGCCGCGCGCCTTGATGTCATCCACCAGCTTGGCGCAACTCTCCGCGCTCGCCTGCTCGTGCCAGTGCTCGTTGTTCACCATGACGATCGGCGCGCGATCGCACGCCCCCAGGCATTCGAACTCGAGCAACGTGAACATCCCCGACGGATCGGTCTCGCCAGGCTTGATTCCCAACTTTTCGGATAGCGCTTCGGTGACTCGCTCTGCGCCGGCAAGCGCACAGGACAGCGTCCTGCAGACCTGCAGCACATACGTGCCGACGCGCTCGCGGAAGAACATCACGTAGTAGGTCGCGACGTCCTCAACCTCCGCGGCGGTCATGCCGAGAATGCCGGCGACGTGGCGCATGCCGCTCGCCGTCAAATAGCCTTCCTGCTCCTGCACCAGATAGAGCGCACCAAGCACCGCCGACCGTTTCTGCTCCGGCGGGTACTTCGTCAGCATGTCGTCGAGAATGGCGCGACGCTCGCGCGTGAACTCGAACGGCTTGCCTTCGTCGAGTCGCGCGCGCTCGGACTTCTGAAAGCGCTCCGAGTCGTACACCATCAACGGGTGGAAGCTCATCGATCCACGTCTCCCATGACGACGTCCGTCGATCCAATCACCGCGATGACATCGGCGATCATGCCGCCGACGATGGCGAGCGGCAACGCCTGGCAGGCGTAAAACGACGGCGCGCGGAGCTTGATGCGGTAAGGGCGATTGGTTCCATCCGACACGATAGAAAAACCATGTTCGCCGCGCGGGCCTTCAATCGGCACATACGACTCGCCTGCCGGAACCGTGAATCCCTGCGAGTAGATCAGAAAGTGCTGAATCAGCCCTTCCATCTCGGTGTAGACCTTGTCCTTGGGGGGCGGGACGATGCGGTAATCCTGGATGTCGAAGACGCCGCGTGGACTGATACGAGCCAGCGCCTGCTGCGCAATGTGCGTGCTCTGTCGCATCTCCTCCATGCGCACCAAGTACCGATCGTAGACGTCGCCGGCGGTGCCGACTGGCACGTCGAAATCGTAGGTTTCGTAGCCGAGATACGGGAACGCTTTGCGCACGTCATACGGCACGCCGGCCGCGCGCGCCATCGGTCCCACGAGCCCGTACCCGACGGCCACGTCCTTCGAAATCACACCGACCGTTCGCGTCCGCTTGAGCCAGATCTGGTTTTGCGTCAGCAGATCTTCGTATTCCCTCAGCTTGTCCGGGAAAGCATCGAGAAATTTCTTGACTGCGTCGTGAAAGCCAGTCGGCAGATCCTCGCGCAGGCCACCAATGCGGATGTAGCTCGGGAACATGCGGAAACCGGCCAACATCTCGTTGACGTTGAGCAGCTGCTCGCGTTCGCGGAAGCAGTACATCATCACTGACACCGCGCCGATTTCGAGGCCATGCGTGCCGAGCCACACGAGATGGCTGGTAATTCGCTGCAACTCCGCAATCAGAATGCGGATATTGCGCACGCGCTCCGGCACCTCAATCCCGAGCAGCTTCTCCACGGCGAGGCAGAAAGACAGGCTGTTGGACTGAGCCGCGAGGTAATCCATCCGCTCGACGAGCGGAATCACCTGCTGCCACTTCTTCTGCTCCGCGGTCTTCTCGATCCCAGTGTGGAGGAACCCGATGGTCGTATCGGCGTTGACGACGATCTCGCCCGACAGCTCGAGCACGAGACGCAGCACGCCATGCGTGCTGGGGTGCTGCGGCCCCATGTTGACGGTCATCGTCTCGTGGCGAAGTTCTGTGGTGGTGGTGGTCATTGGCGTCCAGCTACCAGCTCGTTATCGCGCCCGCTCGACCAGCGCGCAAATGGCGTGAATGACCGTGCGGTGCACTTCCTGGACCCGCGCGGTCGAGGGATGCGACACGTTGATGTGAATCCCCGCGGCCTTGCCAATCACGCCGCCGTCGCGCCCGGTCAGCGCGATCGTCTTCATGCCCTTTGCATTGGCCGCTTCGAGCGCCATCAACACGTTTGGCGATCGCCCACTGGTCGAAATGCCGAGGGCGACATCTTCTCGCTTGCCCAGCGCTTCAACCTGTCGCGCGAACACCCAGTCGAACGTGAAGTCGTTGGCGACGCTCGTGACGATGCTGGCGTCGGCCGTCAACGCAATCGCCGGCAGCCCTTCCCGTTCGCGCTCGAACCTTCCGACCATCTCGGCGGCCAAGTGCTGCGCATCGGCGGCGCTGCCGCCGTTACCGAACACGAGCAACTTGCCACCGGCGTCGAGCGAGGCGCGAATCGCAGAGGCAGCTTCGATCACGCTGTCCTGCACAACCTCGCGCATGCGCTGATGGAGCGCGATCGTGTCGTCGAACACCGCCTGAACGACCGCGGCATCGCCGACGGCAGTGCGCGCGTCCATCAATCGTTTCGCGCGCGCGCTCGCGTCGCCTCGATGTTCGCCACGAACTGTTCCTGCGACACCTGAAGCGGCTCGTATGTCTTCACCGGTTGCTTGATCTGGACCGGGTAATCCTTGCGCAGCGGATACCCCTCCCAGTCGTCGGGCAGCAAGATGCGCCGCAAGTCCGGATGATCCGTAAAGTGAATCCCGAAAAGATCGTACGCCTCGCGCTCGGACCAGCTCGCCGCCGGCCAGACCCCTGAGACGGATGGCGCGGTCGGATGCGTGCCCGGCACGCGCACTTTCACGCGCAAGCGTTTCGGTGTGTCGCCGAATCCTGCCGTGCCGAGACTGGCCAGCAGGTAGACGATCTCAAATCGTGGTTCGCGAGGGTAGTAATCGACCGGTAACAGGTCCGCGAGGAACGCAAATCGGAGCTCCGCCGTGTCGCGCAGCGCCCGGCATGTCTGGACAAGCTGATCGAGCGCGACGTAGATCGTCGGCATGCCGTCTGCCGCCTGTACGGCTTCCAGACCCGAGGCGGGGACCGTACGCGACAGGACGTCGATGATCGCGCCCGACTCCATTACGTGAAGACCTTCGATTTGTCGATCTTCTTCTGGA
The DNA here is from genome assembly GCA_035491715.1 of Vicinamibacterales bacterium. Classification (GTDB taxonomy): domain Bacteria; phylum Acidobacteriota; class Vicinamibacteria; order Vicinamibacterales; family 2-12-FULL-66-21; genus JALZOC01. Next base: position 19,235 of record DATJKH010000078.1, read on the forward strand.
GCTGGACGATGCCGTAGATGAGTGATTCAGGACGCGGCGGGCATCCCGGCACGAAGACGTCGACCGGCACCACCTGGTCAACCCCCTGCACGATCGCGTAATTGTCGAACACGCCGCCAACCGAGGCGCAGGCGCCCATCGAGATCACGTATTTCGGCTCGGGCATCTGATCGTAGATGCGGCGAAGCACCGGCGCCATCTTCCGCGACAATCGGCCGGCGACGATCATTAGGTCCGACTGACGCGGCGATCCGCGGAACACTTCGGCGCCGAATCGCGCGATGTCGTAGCGCGACGCGCTCATCGCCATCATTTCAATGGCGCAGCACGCGAGCCCGAAGGTGACCGGCCAGATCGAGGATCGGCGGGCCCAGTTGACCATCTTGTCGACGGTGGTCAGGAGAACAGGAACGTCGTTGTCGTTATCACCCATGGCCGTTTACCGCTCATGTCCCCAGTCGAACACGCCTTTGCGCCAGACGTAGACGTAACCGGCGAGCAGGATCAGAAAGAACAACACCATCTGAACGAAGCCGGTCCAGCGCAGTTCGCGCAGCGCCATGGCGAAGGGATAGAGGAACGCGATCTCGATGTCGAACAACAGAAAGATCATCGCCACCAGGTAGAACTTGACCGGGTGACGTTCGCGCGCATCGCCGACCGGCGGCATGCCGCATTCGTACGGCGCCAGCTTTTCCGGCGTCGGCTTTTTCGGCGCGACCAGGTGCGCGCCGATGATATTGACCGCGCCAAACCCCGCGCCGAGCGCGATCATGATCAGGATTGGAATCCAGCCGTGCATGCTCTACAAAGCGCCGCGCTTGTGAATGTTTTCTCAAGGCGGGGCAAAAAAAGTCGGGCCAATGACCCGATTGTCTGCGTCAGCGCAGCCTGAACTCAAGAATGCTATCACACTGACAGCTTCCAGCTTCCAGCAGCCAGCTCCCGGCTTTTTTTCATTTTTCACGCCAAACATCCGGGTGAATTGGTCGACACCGTCGAGCAAGGCCGACGCGTGCGGCTGGAAGCTGGAAGCTGGAAGCTGGAAGCTGCGAGAATACAGATCAATGCGCCTCGCATGGTTCAGTCCGATGCCGCCAGTGCGGTCAGGCATCGCCGCGTGCAGTGCCGACATCGTCGGGGAGCTCGGCAGGCGGCATGCCATTGATGTCTATGTCCACGCAGACAAGCCGGCGAGGCTGGCGTCGGTCGATTCGGTGCGCGTCCATTCCGCGCACGATTTCGTGTGGCGCAACCGGGCCGAACCATACGACCTGACGGTCTACCAGGTTGGAAACTCGTCGCACCACGATTACATCTGGCCTTACCTCTTTCGATACCCGGGACTGACGGTGCTTCACGATGCCCACGTGCAGCACGCTCGCGCGGCGGCGCTCCTTCGCACCAGACGATCTCGAGACTTCCGCGTCGAGTTCGCCGCGAATCATCCCGACGTCTCAGTTGATCTCGCGGAACTGGCGATCGCCGGGTTCGACAACGACCTTTATTACTTCTGGCCGATGTGCCGTCTCATCGTTGCGGCCTCGCGGCTGACGGCTGTACATGCAGCGCCCATGGTGTCGCAGCTACGCGAGCAACTGCCGCAGGCCAACATCACGACGATACGTCTCGCGCACGGCGATCAGCTCAGCGCGGAGCAGATTGCCACTGGGCGCGTACGTGTTCGTGGGTCATATGGCATCCCTGATGATGCGGTCGTGTTCGGGGTCTTCGGAGGGCTTACGCCCGAGAAGCGCATTCCCCAAATCCTCGACGCACTCGCCGCGATTACGCCTTACGCGCCGTCCGCTCGTCTTCTGCTCGCCGGTCCGGTCGCGCATCATTACGACGTCGCCGCCGACATTCGGCAACGTGGCCTCGACACTCGCGTCACGATCACGGGATACCTGACGACCGACGCCGAACTGACCGATTGCATCGCCGCCTGTGACGTGTCGCTGAACTTACGCTGGCCGACCGCGCGCGAGATGTCAGGACCGTGGCTCCGGGCACTGGCCGCGGCGCGGCCGACGATCACGATTGATCTCGCACACATGGTCGACGTGCCGTCCATGGATCCGCGAACGTGGAAAACGAATTCGCCTCGAAGATTGGATCCCGGATCCCGGACACCGGATCCCGATCCTGTTACTCTCGCGCTCGACATCCTCGACGAAGATCACTCTCTTCGGCTGGCGATGCGCCGGCTGGCCACCGATCCCGTCTTGCGGACATCTCTCGGGGCCGCAGGGCAACGATATTGGGAGCGCGAGCACTCGATGCCGCGAATGGTAGAAGACTACCAACGCGTGCTCGCAAACGCCGTGACGGTGCCCGCACCCAGTGTCAAGCTTCCTGAACACCTCGTCACTAATGGCGACCAGTTGTTGAATCGGGTGTTGACCGAATTCCACCTTGGCCCTGTGTGGAGCTGACTTGGAGTAGACTTTGACGATCCGATTAAACGGCGAACCGTACGATCTCGCCGGCCCCGTCACCATCAGCTCGCTGCTCGCTGCGCTCAACATCGATCCCCGCATCGTCGCGGTCGAGCACAACGTGGTGGTTGTGAAGCGTCAGCGGTACGACGACACGATCGTCAATGATGGCGACGAGGTCGAAATCGTCCGATTCGTCGGTGGTGGCTGAGTCCATAAGTCCTGAGCCTTGAGCCGTAAGCCTGATATGTCCTCTGATCCTCTCGTTATCGCCGGGCGAACATTCAGTTCGCGCTTGGTCGTCGGCACCGGCAAATATCCTTCGAACACCGTCATGGCCGAGGCGCACCTCGCATCGGGAACCGAGATGGTGACCGTCGCGGTGCGACGGGTGAACCTCACTGATAAATCGAAGGAATCGCTGATTGACTACATCGATCGTGATCGCCTCTTTATTCTTCCGAACACAGCCGGCTGCTATACCGCCGACGATGCCATTCGCACGGCGCGGCTTGGACGAGAAGTCGGATTATCGAACTGGGTGAAGCTCGAGGTCCTCGGCGACGAACGGACGCTGTTTCCCGACAACGTCGCGCTCCTCGAAGCGACGCGGGTGCTCGTCAGCGAAGGATTCGTCGTGCTGCCCTACACCAACGACGACCCGATCATCTGCCGCAAACTCGAAGAAGCAGGCGCGGCCGCGGTGATGCCGCTTGGCGCGCCGATTGGTTCGGGACTCGGAATCCAGAACCCGAACAACATCCGGATCATCAAGGATCAAGCGCGCGTGCCGGTCATCGTCGATGCCGGCGTTGGCACCGCGTCGGATGCGGCGATCGCGATGGAGCTCGGCGCGGATGGCGTACTGATGAATACGGCGATTGCCCTGGCCGACGATCCGGTCGCAATGGCGATGGCGATGAAGCTCGCCGTCGAAGCGGGACGGCTCGCGTATCGCGCCGGGCGGATTCCAAAACGCATGTACGCGTCAGCGAGCAGTCCGGTCGACGGGCGGATCGCAACCGCGACGGCAGCCGCCGGGAGTCGCGCCGGCGCCTGATGGCGGATCACGACGCCGAACCGCTCGAGGCGGTACTGCGACGCCTGAAAAAAGAGCGCGACGAGGCTGACGCCCGATACAACGACGCGTTGACGGCGGTCGATCGCGCACTTCACGCACCGGCTCCTATCCCGCAGCCTTCGCCCGCTCTTGACGATCATCAGATCGGCGCGCTGAACGACGCCTGGAACATCATTCCAGCGGCCCCGTCTGCATCCGGTCTTCGTCAGCGTCTTGCCGGCCTCGTCTGGAGCGTGGTCGGTCCCTACCTGCAGCGGCAGCTCACATTCAACTCACTCCTCGTCGATCACATCAACCGCAATGCCAACGCGGCGCGTCACGCGCATCGCGTCTCGGAGCAAACAGCTGATGCGCTGAGGGATCACCTTGCGGCGCTCGCGCAGTTCGAGACCCGCCTCGTGCAGTACTTTCAGCAGATCACCGCCTACGTCGACACCAAGGATCGCGACACTGCCGGCGGGGCGCTGGTGCTGAACGCGTCGCTCAGTGGCCTGGCCGACAGCGTCGCCAAGCGATGGGAATCGATCTCGGTGCGCGAGCAGCGGGTCGGCGGCCGCATGGACACGCTGACGAGCGCTCACGAGGATCTGCGAAGCACGATTGGCATGCTGCAGCAGGGATTGATGACGATCAAGCGCGAGATGGAGCGAATGGCGACGATCGGATCGACGGGAAGTGCCGCGGATCCCGGATCCCGGCCAGCGTCAGACGCCTTCGCCCCAGCTCTGGACGCGTACAAGTACGTCGGCTTCGAAGATCAGTTCCGCGGCTCGCAACAAGCCATTCGTGCACGATTCGAATCGTACGTGCCGCTGTTCGAGCATCGATCGCCGGTGCTGGACGTCGGTTGCGGCCGCGGAGAGTTTCTTGATGTGTTGAACGCCAGCGGGATCGGGGCGCGCGGAATCGACCTCAATCACGAGATGGCGGAGGCGTGCCGCGCCCGAGGCCTGGACGTCATTGAAGCAGACGTCGTCGGATATCTCGCAACCCTCGACGATGCGTCCCTCGGGGGCATCTTTTCCGCCCAGGTCGTGGAACACCTCGAACCGGGTTATCTTCTGCGCTTTCTCGAACTCGCGTTTCACAAGCTCCGACCCGGCGGACGGCTGGTACTGGAAACCCTGAATCCCGCGTGCTGGGTTGCTTTCTTTGACAGCTATATCCGCGACATCACGCACGTGTGGCCGCTCCATCCAGAAACGCTGAAGTACCTCGTCGTCGCGAGCGGGTTCAGCGGTGCACACATCGAATATCGATCGCCGGTCCGCGAGGAGGATAAGCTTCAGGCGTTTGCCGCGCCGCCAACCGGCGCGCCAGCGCTCGCCGATCTCGCGGAAGCATTCAATGCGAACGTCGAGAAACTGAACGCGCGCATGTTCACGTACCTCGACTATGCCGTGGTTGGCGACAAAGCCACCAAGTGACGCCACTGAACGACACGGGCCGCGGAAGAACACGGATAACGGGCCACGGATGAACACGGAAGAACACGGATAACCGGCCACGGATGAACACGGATAACCGGCCACGGATGAACACGGATGAACACGGATAACGGGCCACGGATGAACACGGATGAACACGGATAGCGCGCGGACAAACACCGAACAAAGGGTCGAAAAAATCCTATCCGTGTTGATCCGTGTTGATCCGTGGCGAGTTTTGTTCTGCGTTGATCCGTGGTTTCTGGCTCTCCGTGGCGCCGATCGCCGCTCATGCCGCTGTTGAAGAAAGCCGGCCGCGCGCTCTCGAGCAAGCTGACGAGAGTGACACTGGATCGTTTCATTGCCGAACACGCCAGCGATCGACCGACGCTCGATCTTGGCGCGCAAAACGGCCCGTATGCCGTTCACTTCCCTCGTCGAATCGCTCTCGACATCAAGCGCGGCGTCGGCGTCCAGATCATCGGTGACGCGCAGGCGCTCGGGATCCGTGACGCCAGCTTCGACGTGGTCCTGTGCACCGAAGTCCTCGAACATCTGCCGGAACCGCAGCGTGCCATCGACGAAATCTTTCGCGTGCTCGCTCCGGGCGGTCAGCTCCTGCTGACGACGAGGTTTCTGTTTCCGATTCACGACGCGCCGCACGATTATTTCCGGTTCACCAAGTACGGACTTCGCCATCTGCTCCGTCGGTTCGAGATCATCGAGCTGCAGGAAGAGACCGACGCGGTGGGAACACTCGCCGTGCTCCTGCAGCGGCTGGGGATGCAGGCGGAAACACTTCATCGGCAGCCGTTCCGCGCGTTCTGGCTCCTGTCGGCTCAAGTCGTCCGTCCCTTCTCGTTTCTGATCACCGGCGAATACGGCGACAGCCGCCGATTGCAGCCGGAACGCGGCATCATGACAAGCGGCTATCACGTCGCCTGCAGGAAACCTGCGGCATGATCGAATCGCCGCCCGCGACTGACACACGAGCGGTTCCGCTGCCGATGGCGGCGGCACTCCTGGTGATGGCGACGGTCGCGCTCTACTGGCCGGCGATCGGCGTCGGATTTGTCGGCGACGACTTCATGATCCTGCATCGGCTGCGGGGGATCGAACACGCGACCGATGTCGCCCGCTTCTTCCGCGGAGAGTTCTTCGAGTACTACCGCCCGCTCGCATTCGTCACGCACGCAATCGACTGGTCCATTGCCGGGCAGAATGCGCGTCAATTTCACTTCACGAATCTGCTCATCCACCTCGTCAATACGGTCCTCGTGCTGCTCATCGGACGGGCGCTGTCGCCTCGTCCACTTGCCGGACTGCTGGCGGCAGCACTGTTCGCCCTTCACGCCTCGAACAACGAAGCGGTAGTGTGGATGTCGGCGAGGTTTGATCTGCTCGCGACCTGTTTCGCGCTCGCAGCGCTGTACTGCATGACGCGAGGCGGAGTTTCGGTTCAGGTCGCCGCGGCGTTTTTCTTCTTCCTGGCGTTGCTCTCGAAGGAAGCGGCCGTTGCCTTGCCAATTGCCGCAGCCGGATGGAGCACCTTCCGATTGCGTGCGACGACGTCGAGAACGGTAGTGTTCATCGTTCCCTGGCTCGTGGCGCTCGGAGTATACAGCGCGCTCCGTCAACTCGGCGGAGGTGTGTCGGCCGTTGGCGGTGCCTCCCGGCTCCCCAAACTGACCGTGTTCATCATCTGCCTCATCGCGATCGTCGCTCTCTCCTCCGAGCGATGGTTGCAGGTCCGTGACTGGCTGAAGCCAAGACGAGCGCATCTGGTGGCCGTTCTGGTCGCGCTGGTCATCGGGCTGATCGTCGCTGCGACCATTTCACAGGGGCGTGTCGGAGCGCTGAGCCGTGAGAAGCTCGCTGTCGCCGGGTTTGCGACGTTCTATCTTGTCTCTCCCGTGCTCACCCCGGGCGAGTCCCTCTTCAGCGATCCCAACGCCCCCGCAGCATGGATCGTTGGCGCGATCGCTCTTACGGCTCTGGGCGCAGTGATCTTCTTTCTCTGGCGCCGATTCATCGACGACGATCGGTATTGGTTTTTCGATGCGTTACTCATTGCCACGGTGTTGCCGATATCCGCGCTTACTGAAGGCAAGCGCTACTTGTATCTTCCCTCGGTCGCCATATCGTTCATCGTCGCTATCTTCGTCGTGGAACTACGCGGCCGAGCGCGCCGGATGGCACTCTCAATCGTCGCAGGTCTCCTCGCAGTGTCGGCAGCGCAGATCATCATCAGAGTTCAGGACTGGCGGTGGGCGGGACAGATGACCGCTGAGGGAGCGCACCTGGTCGACTCGACGCTCGCGCCCGCCTGCGGAAGCGGTCACGTGGTCTTTCTGACGAGCCCCGTGGCGATGCGCGGCGTCTACTCACACTTCTACTACGAAACGTTCGAAGTGCCGCGCGGCTGCATGCCCGAACTATTTCAGGTTGTGGTCCGCGTCGTGCGCGTCGACACGCCGATTGAGGTCAGGTGGGATGGGCCGAATCAGGTCCTCATTACCTCGCAAGACTATCGCGGGAATTTTCTTCTCTCATCGGATCTGCGCACGTTCGACACGCCGCTTCGTCTCGGCGAATCGATCAGCATTCAAACGCCTCTCGGCCCACTGCGCGCCGGAGTAGCCGACCGCACCGCGAGAGTGACGTTACAACTGTCGCCGGCCATTTTCCAACAACCGATCCACTTCTTCTACTATTCGGAGGGGCGTATTCGCGCACTGGACCAACACCGATAAACGGCCACGGCGGCGCTACCGATAGAATGAAGAAGCCCATGACTGGCGAACGCCATGGAGCGCGCCAAGCGGCGCGCGTAGCCTGGATCCTGGCGACGATTGTCACTGCTGCGCCCCTCGTTTCACTTTTTTATCAACCGGTCGGCTGGGGACCTCGCGTCGTCGTCGCCGCTGTCGTCGTGACGGCGGCGTGGCGCCCATTCAACGCGCTGTTGTTGCTTGCCGGCCTGGGTCCATTTGCCGCCACGATCCTCGCCTTGACGCGGACGGGAACGGCGTCTCTGAATTTCTTCGAGGCCCTCGCGCTCGCGGTTCTACTCGGCTGGACCGTGCACCACGTGATCCGGCCACGAGGGCTCTCGTTACCCGGACGATTCGGTGTTGCTGCCGCCGCCCTGCTCTCGCTCGCGTTCGCTTCAGTGGTCACCAGCGCCGCCGTCATTCGGATCGAACATCCCGACATACCCGTTGGCCAGCTGCTCCAGTCTTTCGTCCTGAGACAGTACCTCATCGGTTCAAGCCCGCTCACGGCTGGCATGTTGTTCGTTGAGGGGGTCGCATTAATGGTGATGGCGGCAGAAAGTTGCGCGCGTGAATCTGACGGCCAGCGTCGCATGCTGCGAATGATGGTAGTCGCTGCGGCGGCGGCCGCATCTCTCAACGTGTTGCGAATCGCCACCGCCGCGATGTCGCAACCAAGCTCGCTGACCGCCTTTGCCGCCCAGTTCGCCACGGTCCGCGTCAACATGCACTTTCCCGATCTCAACGCCGCGGGTTCCTACTTTGCGTTGATGTTCTTTCTCGCGCTCGGCTTCGTTCCCTCCGCCGCGATGGGCGCTGCCGCGTGCGTCCTGATTGCCGCGGGTATCTGGGTGGCCGGGTCTCGCACGGCACTGGCTGCCTTGCTTGGCGTCGGCGGCCTGGTCGCGCTCTTCAATCCTCGTCGGCGTGTCATCTGGTCCACGACGTTCCTGGTCGCGCTCGCCCTGATTGCAGCGATCGGATGGCACTGGTATCCGAAAGGAAGAAACCTTGAAAGCAGCGGTGCGTTCACCTATCGCATCGCAAGGGGCGTTGCGGCATTGGAGCTGATACGCGCCCACCCCGTCTTTGGCGTTCGGCCCGGCAACTTTTCTGAGCGGTCGGGACTCTCCGATAATGCGCACAACAACTATCTCCAAATCGGTGCCGAGCTCGGCCTGCCTGCGCTGGTCGTGTTCGCGTATATCTGCGCGCTTGCGGTATCTGCCAGCTGGCGTCAGGGACATCAGTCCTGGCTCGCGCGAGGCCTCAGCCTGGGGCTGATCGCCTATCTCGTGACCTGTCTCGCCGGCCATCCCCTTCTTATCGCGGCCGCCGCATATCCATTTTGGATAGCACTCGGGCTGGCCGCGGCCTTGGCTCCGCCTGCGTCGTCAACAGCACGACTGCGATGGGGAGCCACTGCGGCCGTGCTCGTCGTTGCGGTGATGCTGCCGTTCCAAATCGCTGCGGCTGCGCGCGACGCAGACATTGAGCATGCGAGTATTGGCTTGTCGAGATGGCAGCAGCGATCCGATGGGTCGCGATACAGGTGGGCCGGTGGCCGGGCCACGTTTTATGTCTCGCCGGCAGCGCGCTCGGTTCGCCTGCCGCTCCAGCTCAACCCGACGGCATCAGCAACCGCCGAAGTCAGAATCTATCTGGACGGCGTGGAGGCGAATCGGGTGATACTTCGAGCCGGCGACACAGAAACCATCGTCCGGCTGAACCTGATTCGCCGAGCCAAAACGAGGTTCGCGCGTATCGATTTCGAAGTTTGGCTACCGGGACAAGCGAAACCGCTTGATACCGGCGCGACCGACTCTGGCGGCGTCCTGATGGTCGGTCGCCCAATATCGGAAAGTTAGCGAACCACTAGACGATGCCTGGCAATCCACTTCGAAATCTTTCGTTGCGTTCCACACTCCGCCGCGCTCCGGCAGTTCCAATCGCCCTTCTTCTGATTACCGCCTACGGCGCTCTCCTCCGTTTCGACGTCCTGGTGCAGAGATACGGCACGCTCGATCGCCCGGCGTGGGCGAGAGTCCTCACGCACGATCTCGTTCCAGCCGTCGCCCGGCTCCATCCGTCTGCGTATGGTTGGTATCGGGTTGATCACCCGTATGTCGGCGGCGATCCGATCAACTACCTCAAGTACGCGCGCGAGATGCGTAGCTTCTACCAGGCGCACGTGCGGGAACCAATCTTTCTCGCGTTGACGCGCACCTACCTTTGGCTGCTCGCCGACCAGGACGTCGCGGTGAGTTTCGCGTCGATGACGGGGTCGGTCCTGACGATCCTTGCAGCCTACCTGCTGGGAGCGACAATGCTGTCGCGCGCCGCGGGCGTTGCGCTCGCGTTCATCGTCGCCGTCGAGTACGAACTGATTTCGTGGTCGGTCGACGGATGGCGCGACGACGTGTTCATGGCGACAGTCACGTTTTCGGCATGGGCATTCGTGCGTTGTCAACGCGATCGGTCCGGCAAGAGTGCCGTGTTTCTCGGCGTCGCGACGGCGGCAGCCTGCCTGACGCGAATTACGTCGCTCTCATTCGCCGTGCCGGCATTCGGATGGCTGATCGTCGATGGTACCCGTGAATCGCGCCCGCAGCTCGCGCGAATGACCGCCGCTGCCGCCCTCATCTGCGCGGTTCTCGTGGCGCCCTATCTCCTCAACTGTGCGATCGCGACAGGAGATCCGCTCTACGCCATCAACTATCACACGATTTATTACCGGTCCGGCGAGGGGTTGCCCGCAGAGAAGCCGATGAGCGCGATGGCGTACATGAATGGCAAAATCCGCTCTCGTCCAATTAGTGCAGTCGATACCGCAGCAACCGGACTGTTCGTCCAGCCGTTCAGCGTCAAATGGACTGGACTCGACGGGTGGATCCCTCGCGCCAGCATCGTTCTGTCGTGGCTCTCGATCATCGGCATGTTGCGCTGGGTGTTTCTGCGGGAAGGACGAATGCTGCTCGTCATCCTGATCGGATCGCTGCTGCCGTACGCGTTGACGTGGAATGTGGCCGGCGGCGGCGAGTGGCGGTTCACGATGCACACCTACCCGCTCTATCTGATGGCCTCGATATCGGGTGCCGTGTTCTGTCAGCAGCTCGCCGTGGCGTTGTGGCGACGAGCCCGCCGTCGCGATTTCGCAATTCCGCGCGCACAGCTACTTCGCGCCGCGGCTGTCGCGGTGGTCATTGCCGCCGCGATCGCCGCGCACCTCGCACTGCCGTGGTTTGTCGTGCGGGAAACGATCAGCGGGGGAAATGATGTCAGCGTCGAGGCTGGCAAACGGGATGCGCCGTTCTTCGGCGCCGGGTGGTCCGCGCCCTACACCGACGGTCTGCAGTTTCGCGTATCCAATGCCGAGCGTGCAGTGGTCCGCCTTCCGCTCCCCGCACGCCGCGCCTATGAGATCGTGCTTCGACTGGATCCGGTTGCGCCCGACCATCAACGCCGCGCTGTGGTGTTACTGAACAATCAACTGCTGGCGACGTTGCTCCTGACTTGGAATCCGCAACGTGTTGGATCGTACCCTGTGCTGCTCCCGGCAGACAAGGTGCGCGTGGGGATGAATACCTTGACGATCGTTCCCGACACCCTGGTGTCCGCTGGATCGGCCGGCGCCCGCTACGCCGGCCGTGACGCAGACGAGCGGCTGGGCGTCAGACTGTGGTACGTGCGCGTCCTTGCACCCTCATCCAGTCTCTGATCGGCGGTTTGAGGAATTGCCGTCTAGGATGCGGTATTGAGGCTGTCGAGCCGGAACGTGAATTTCATCAGCCTCACATCGTTTTCGTTGCAGGCTCGCTCCAGCCGCGCTCGACGTTCAGGATCGAAGTGGAGTGAGCCAATGACGACGACGTCTATCCTGCCGGTAGCAATGAGTTCGAGCAGTTTCGCTTCGCCGCCGAGGACCGGGTAGCCCTGCAACCGCAGCGAGTGGTACGCCGGATCGTCGTCGATGAATCCGATCATGCGGAACTGCTCGTGCGGATGTCCGAGGAGTTCCCGCAGCACCAGCGATCCCGCCTCACCGGCGCCGTAAATCGCAAGGCGCACACCGGGACGACGCCGCCGTGCGTACTCTCCGATGAGTCGAAATGACGCGCGCGTGCCGCACAACAGCAGCATCAGCAACGCAGCGTAAATCACAAACACGGCGCGAGAGTAATGCTCGAAGCGGTACAGGTAGACAAGCGTGACGATCAGCGTCAGCGTGCTCGAACCAATGGCTTTGGCGAAGGTGACGCCATCCATGAGACCGAAGTAGCGCCACGCTCCTCGATACGCGCCAAAGACGAACAACGCGATCAATTGAATGGCGAGAGCGATTGGCATGGATTGCCGAAAGCTGGGGGAAAAGATGTCCCACTCCGGACCTTCAAATCGGAGCCGCCAGGCGGCGTAGTAGGCGATGAGCACGAGGCTGACGTCGAGCAACACTTCAGCGAGCCGACGTTTGTACATCAACTCGAACAGGAGAACCGTCGCGCCTCGAGGCGGCAGGCCCGCGGGTTCTTCGTAGACACGAACCTGCGCCAGGTAGGCAGCAAAGACGACCATCGCGATGATGAACAGGGCGCTGACCAGCCAGACGTCTACGTCGGAAGTCTGACGCACCGCGAATCCAATTCCGCCGGCAGTAGCCGCGAGCGTCCACAACACGTGCACCGCCCGTCGCTCCGAAAGCCCCAGAACCACGAGCCGATGCGATGAATGATCGCGCCCGCCATGCGAGACGGATCGACCCGAAATCAGCCGCGAGACGGTCACCAGCGTCGTGTCGAAGATGGGAATGAGCAGCACGAGCACTGGAGCGACCACGACCGACACGACTCCCGATCGATCGTGGGTCGGGCCGCCTGCTGTCAGCGTCAGGGCTGCGAGAGTGATACCAAGAAAAAGACTGCCCGCATCCCCCATGAAAATCGACGCCGGGTGCAGGTTGTAGATCAGGAAGCCAGTCGTCGCACCGAGCACAATCGCCAGATAGCGCATCTCCGGTCCGACATCAGTTCGGTCGACCAGGGCAAACAGCAACGCCACTCCGGCGATGATCGCCGTCCCGGCGCACAAACCGTCCATGTTGTCGAGCAGGTTGACGGCGTTTGTCAGGCCGACAAGCCACACCATCGTCAGGAGCATGTCGAGGACTTCGACCTCGCTCCAGTGCAAGCGTGCCCCGAAGAATACGAACATCGCAGCCACTGCGATTTCCGCGATCAGTTTTGTCGTCGGCTTGAGTGACAGCACATCGTCGGCAACGCCGACGATAAAGATGAGGAAGCCGCCGATCAGCGGCAAGGCGAGCTGGCGAAGATCACCACCCGCCAGCGCCAGGCCCATCACAGTGACCGCGATGGCGACCCCGCCGAAGAGCGCGGTTGGCCGGCTGTTCCATCGATCCTTGTGGGGCCGAGCGACAAAACCCTTCCTGGTCGCGATCGTGCGACAGACCGGGACGAGCGCAGCAGAGGCCGCAAGTGCAAGGACGTACCAGACAGCCAGCGTCACGGCCTGACCTGATATGCAGGAGAGATGAATTCGCGCGCTATGGCGTCTCGACCTTCGCGCGCGAGCTGTTCGTCTGACTGAGACGTGTCAGATCGGCGTCGACCATCATCCGCACGAGACTGGCGAAGTCCACCTCGGGACGCCAGCCGAGTGCCGAGCGCGCCTTCGACGCATCACCGATGAGATGGTCCACTTCCGCAGGCCGCAGGAATTTGGGATCCAGGCGGACGTACCGTTTCCAATCCAGGTTCACATGTTCGAACGCGACCTCGACCAGCTCGCGTACTGAATGACTCTCGCCGGTGGCGATGACGTAATCGTCCGGCTGCGGCTGCTGCAGCATCAGCCACATCGCCCGCACGTAATCGCCCGAAAAACCCCAGTCTCGCTGTGCGTCGAGATTACCGAGCGCGAGCGAATCGGCGAGTCCAAGCTTGATCCGCGCAACGCCGTCACTGACTTTGCGCGTGACAAATTCAAGACCACGACGCGGCGATTCGTGGTTGAACAGAATGCCCGACACCGCATACAGGTTGTAGCTCTCGCGGTAATTGACGGTGATGTAATGGGCAAATACCTTTGATACACCGTACGGACTCCGCGGGTAGAACGGCGTCAGCTCGGTCTGTGGCACCTCGCGCACCTTGCCGTACATTTCGCTCGACGAGGCCTGGTACAGCCGAATCCCGGGATCGATCTGACGAATCGCTTCGAGTACACGCGTGACACCCTGGGCGTTGAACTCGCCCGTCAACATCGGTTGATCCCACGAAGCCGGAACAAACGACATGGCTGCGAGGTTGTACAGCTCGTGCGGCCGGACCTCTGCGAGCACTTTCATCAACGACAACTGATCGAGCAAATCGCCAGGCCGCAGCTCGACGCGATCGAGTAGATGCTCGATCCGCCATAGATTGGGAGCGCTGGAACGGCGGACGATGCCAGTGACCTCGTACCCCTTTTCGAGCAATAGCTCAGCAAGGTAGGACCCGTCCTGTCCCGTAATACCGGTGATCAATGCGCGCTTGGCCATGAGAAGAGAAGATTACCATACGGATCGGCCGGAAACGCCTGTCTTCCAAGTGGATATCCGCTGGTGTCGGCGCTCAACGCGCGAGACCGACGGCCGGATCACTCAGCCGATACAAAGAGAAATCTTCTATCGTCGCGTCGAGCCGATACGGCGCCAGCAGCCGCTTGATCTCGTCGCGCGACTGCAACGAGTCAACCAACCTCCCCATCTCGGACGACGAGTGGAGTTCTTCGAAAATCAGATAACGGGGGCGGCGAGCACCGAGGGCCGACACCACCGCGTCAAGCGTGAAATCGGCGTTCGGAAACTCGGAGGGGACGAAGAAATTGACGCGCAAGAAACGATGAGCGGTGAGCCGATCCGAGAGGAAGTACACGCCCGCGCCATTTATCCCGAAAAGAAATATTCGATCGTCGAGCGTTGTGTGCTGTCGAACGTAGCTGGCAAGTTCCTCATTTGCGCGCGCCGAGTAGCCCCGATCGTTTGCGTAACCACCGAAACGATCGAGATACGCCGAGTGGTCAACTGTGCCTCGCATCACGGCCAGGTCGGCGTCTACGAACTCGTAGACACGTGTGACGTAATGTCGCTGCACGAGAAAAATCAGCATCAATGCGGCAGTCGCGACGCTGAGCGCGCGGCGCCCCGTCGAGCGGCCCGCGTGTTCGACGAGCAGCCACGTCGCCAGCACTGCGAGCGGAGCAAACGCCTGAATGAAATACGTGTTGAAGAGCCGGGCGCCGTTGACCACGATCACCAGCGCCGCGGCGCCGCCCCAGAGCGTGGCGAGGCCGGCGAGAGGATCGAGGACACGCCGCCGCACGAGCTCCCAGACGACGACAAGTGAGCCGACACCCCCGGCCATCCACAGCGGATCCGTCTTCATCCGCAGCCAGATCGCTTTTGAAAAATCGAGGGCGTAGCCTTTCAGCGTCAACCCCTGGGACACATAGAAACGATTGAAGTCCAAGACCGCAACGCGCGCATCGCCAAGGAGATCGAGCCGCCACAGCCAGACAATGGTCAGCGCAGGTGCAACCATCGCAGCAAGAGCGGCAGCGACGAATACCCGAACGCCATCGCGAGTCGTACTCGATGGCGGCCGATAGAACCACATCCACAACAGAATCGCCGGCAGGTAGAGCCCTGCGTTTGGTTTGTAGACCACGGCGGCTCCGCTGAAGAACCCGACGCCGAGCGCCCAGAGCTGTGCGCCATTCCTGGACGCCTGCCGCCACCTCACGGCACACCACGCCGCCAGTCCGACACACACGACGATGAACGTTTCACACACGCTGCGCTCGAGAAAGCCATCGTGCCGGTACAACCAACCCGGCATGGTCAGGGTCGCATAAAGCGCGCTGGCGACCGCTGCGGTGGCGACGCCGGCGAGACAACGAACGATCGCAAACAGCAGCAGCGTCGTCGCCGCGGACGCGAGGATATCCATCCATGCGACCGCGGCGGGCGTCCATCCGAACACACGGAACCCGGTCAGATAGGTGAAATAGATCCCGGGCGGGCGCTGCTCCCAGACGTCGCGATACAGCAACTGATGTCGCGCCATGCCGCGAACCGCCGACGCCCAGAGGCTCTGATCGATGCCGAGCGGTTCAGCTATCGACGGGACACGTAACGCAAATGCCGTCACCGCTGCCGCGGCAGCCAGCATCGTCAGTATTGAACGGACCTTCATCGTTTAGAAAGAGCGCACTCATCGTACTCCGGAATATTGCTCGCAACCTCAGTTGAGCGCTACGATGCACGCTTGATGGCAGAACACGTCACCGCTCCAAAGCTCTTCGTCCATCCGCACGCCCTGTGTGAGTCGACCGCCGTTGGCGAGAACACGCGAATCTGGGCGTTCGCGCACGTGTTGCCAGGTGCCACGATCGGGAAGGACTGCAACATCTGCGATCACGTGTTCATCGAGAACGACGTCGTCGTCGGCGATCGCGTCACGATTAAGTGCGGTGTGCAGCTGTGGGATGGACTGCGAGTGGCCGACGACGTGTTCATCGGTCCGAACGTGACGTTCTCGAACGACAAGTATCCCAAGAGCAAGCAGTATCAAGTCAAGGTCGAGGAAACCTACGTCGGACGCGGCGCGTCGATCGGCGGCGGGGCATCGATCCTGCCGGGGTTGCGCATCGGCGCGCGCGCGATGGTCGGCGCGGGAGCCGTGGTCACACACGACGTGCCCGCCAGAGCCGTCGTCTCAGGCAACCCCGCGCGCATTGTCGGTTACGTCGATGCGAAACGCGGAGCGGCAGCGGCACCGAAGATTGTCGCGGCGCAGGAATCGAATATCGGAGAAACGTCCGTGGGGGGCGTCACGATCTACCGATTGCCGGTGTTCGCTGATCTTCGAGGCAGCCTGTCGGTCGGTGAATTTCCGCAGCAGGTCCCGTTCGTTCCCAGGCGCTACTTCATTGTCTACGACGTACCAGGCAAGGATGTCAGGGGCGAGCACGCGCATCGGCGATGCCACCAGTTTCTCGTGTGCCTGCGTGGATCGCTGTCGGTGGTGGTCGATGATGGCAAATCGAGCGAGGAAATCGCGCTCGATCGGCCGAGCATCGGGCTTTATCTGCCGCCGATGGTCTGGGCCGTGCAGTACCGATACTCGGCCGATGCGTTGCTGCTGGTGTTCGCGTCCGAGCCGTACGACGCCGGCGACTATATCCGCGACTACGATGAGTTCCTGTCGGCGCTCGGGGGCGCAGCCAGCGCGTGATCGTCACGAGGGGCAACTGACTCCGCCGACCAACTCCAAACCGATTTCACGACGAACGGTGGCCGGGCGCGGGCATTCTGAAGCGACAGCCAGAGGTACTGGCCGACGATGCCAAGACCGAGCGCTGTCAGTCCGCCAAAGAAACTGATCACCAGCATCAATGGTGTGTAACCGAGCACCGGAATGTGCCCCATCAGCCACGCCACGAAAACGGTGACACCAGCGAGAAAAGCGGCGGTCGTTCCAACGATTCCGAGCAGCAGTAACGCCTTGATCGGCAAATCGGTGAAGTTGAAGACGCTGTCGAATGCGTAGCGCAGCTTCTTGCGCATCGTCCACGCACTGCGCCCTTCCTGACGAGCGAGCCGGTCGTAGGGAACAAAGGCTCGTCGAAAGCCGAGCCAGAACAGAAGGGCGATCAGGTTCGTGTTGATCTCCTTCAGCTCCACCAATCTGTCGCGCACTTGCCGGGTGCAGCCGAAAACGTCAATGCCGCCACGCGGCATGTCTTTGACGACGAACCGACGATACAACCGCCAGAACCACTCGGACGCCGTCTGCGAGGACCATGCGTCCGCGCGACTCGCCCGATAGCCGAACACGACGTCAGCGCCTCCGCCCTTCAGGAGCCTGTGAAATTCCAGCACCAGTTCCGGAGGCTCCTGGAGGTCCGCGGCGAGTGCGGCAAAGTGCTCGCCTGTCCCATAGCGCATGCCTGCTGCGATCGCCGGAAACGAACCGAAGTTGCGACTCAGCTCGATCAACTGACTTCGGACCGGCCATGAAGGCAAACGATCGCGAAGGATCTGGAGGGATGCGTCAGGGCTTCCGTCGACGACGAACACGACTTCCATCGGATCTGGTACGCGCGCAGCCAGCGCTTCGAGTTCGCTGAAGAGCCGAGGCAGGTTTGCCTCGTTCTTGTAGACGGGAATGACCAGCGACAGCATTGCGGGGATTATAGGTTCTCGCTACACAAACCAGGCCATCCAGTTCTGAATTCCCAGGATCACCGCCCAGGCAGCAAGGGCGACAGACGCGAGTCGGACTGGCAGCCCATGCGTCCACGCCCAACTGGTCGCTCGTGCGGCGAGGATAACGGCAGCCGGGAACGTTGCCAGCAAAACACGGCCGAAGAACTCGGCCGCGTACCGCTGGAACGGCGCATCCACGCGCATCACCGCGACGCCGAGGAACACGGCACCGGCGGCGCACCATGCGAGGACGGCGAGGGATGCGCGATCGCGAACGCCGTCCACTGCCGACCGCCACGCGCCCACGAGTGCCAACGCAACAACCGGCCATCCAATCACGGTGAGGCCGAAAGCGACCGCATTGGCGATCCGTCCGGTGAGACCGACGGTTTCCCGGCGAGCAGCATCGGCTGAGGAGGAAGGTTCACTTTGCACCTGCGATGCGGCGGTATTCGCCCGAACCCGCAGGGCGTTCGTGTAGACATCTGCGAAATGCCCCCAGTAGAGAGCAATCGCCAGGATGGCTGCAATGACCGTTGCCCCGCCGATGAACACCGCGAGTCGCCGAAGTGGCGCCTCGCTAAACACGCGATACAGGACAGCCAGCGCCGCGAGCGTCACAGCGAGAAGAGCAAACGTGCTGACGTGCGATAGAAATGCGAGGGTCGCCAGGAGGAAGAAGACGACGAGTGGCAGCACCCCCGTGGCTGGAAGAAGCGACGCGCTGGCCACCGCCGCGAGCGCGGCTGCCTCGCCAAACGTGTTCGTGAGATTGGCGTTGCCGAGCAGCCCATAGGGCAACGGGACGACGTTGAACAACACGACCGCCGACACAGCCGCGATTCGATCGTTCCAGGCTTTGATGACAACGGGATACAACAGGGCGCCGGCAACGGCCTGGGCGCTGCAGACAATAACTCGGAGCAGCGTCACGTGATCCTGTGTGAACACCGTCCACGGAGCGGCAAAGACGTACAGGCCGATGGCGTAAGGAAACGTCACGCCGCCAGGCATCCCCTGGGTGAAGTAGTACTTGCCGGCAAGGACCCATTCGAAGCGATGCGCGTGGAAGACGGCGTCAACGAGCTGTTTCGACGGATGCAGAAGTCCAAGAAGCTTCACATAGAGCACGGCAGCCGAAAGAGCCATCGCGAGACGAGCCGAATGTTGAAGAGCGATGAGCCGCGATCGATCCAGCATCGCAACCAGCGCCACCAGTGCGATCGCAATCCAGATCGCAAACCAGAGCATGGTCTGTGAGAACGGGATGTAAGGCGCCGGTCCGGCCGACAACGGCAGCGCCTGCAGCACAGCGAGCAGCATCACTCCGCCGAGCGCAGATGCCAGCGTCAGACCAACTAGCGCAAAGGCGGCGCCGAAGATCGCGCCCGCGAGTGCACCGTCACGGACCGTCGCAAACGGCGGCCACGCGAGACCGCCTTCCGGCGCACACGTGATGCGGTCGATCTGAACGCCGAGTTGCCGCGGATCGGACGGACCCGGAACGAGCGTGCGAGAACTCGAAATCGTCACGACTGCGCCGCTCGACGATCGGGACGGTAAGACAATCGTCGCATCCTGGAAATCGTTTGTCGCCCGCATCGAGGTCGCAACGATACCGTTGTCTGCCAGTTCGATTGACGGCTGCGTGGCAGGATCCGATCGCCCACCACGGAACCTGACCGAACAGCTCCAGGCGACACGTCGATTCAGGTCTGCGAGCTTGATGTCTGTTCGCTGCGATGTCCATGCGAAGGTCGTGTCGCCCGAGCGTTCAGCGTCGTACAGACCGGACACAATTCTCCTGGGGAGTGACCGATCCATCTCGAGCGTCAGTGTCGGGCGGGCGGCGTACGCAACCAGAACGCTGATCGCTCCGAGCAAGGCGCCGCCGACTGCCGCAATCAGAACCGCGCGAAAGCGGAGATCAGGAAAGCGGGGCGAAGTAGAGGTTGTTGACATCAGCCCGCAGATACTTCCCCACCAGCGTGTAGTGATGACGAGCGAAGTAGTCGAGGATCTGCTGTCGAACCTGCGGATGTGCCTCGATGCACACGAGCTCGGGACGGAAGCGCTCCACGTCGAAGCCGGCCAGCGCTTTCGGTTCCCACAACTCGATGTCGATCGACAGAAAATCGATCTTCTTGACGCCTTCGGAGTCGAGAAGATCATTCAGCGTGATGGTCGGAACCTCGATTTCCTTCGCCTTCTGCCCTTCCCGCTCGGTAAAGCTCCGGTCGGCCGACGCGATGAGGCTGTTCTTGCCAAGGACGTACAGCTTCGCCTGCTGATTGGAAGCGTCGGACACAAAGAACGAGAGGAATTTCGTGCGTGGCCGGAACTTGATGTAGTCAGCTTCGAACTGACGCTGCGGCTCGATCGCCAGTCCCCTCCAGTTGAGAACGGTATCGAGGTAATAGGTGTTGCTCGTCACTTTGTAATCGTTGGCGCCGACGTCGACAAAAAAGCCGTCGCGCTTGTCGTTGAAAAAATCGCGGATGCACCATTCCTCTTCGCTGTATGAGTTACGATGGGGACCGTACTTCTCCTTCAGCGCCTGGGACTCCGGGTGTGCGGGATACTCGATAACCGGCGCCGCCTTTGCCCGATATCGATACCGGGCCGCCGCGCCAGCCACACCGATGCAGAGCACGCAGGCGAGGATCATCTGAACGAGATTAAAGCGTCCGCTATTCCAATCCCTCAGCATTGATCTCCTGAATGTGGTGGATGTGTCCGCGCCGTCTCGCGCCAAAGAACAAAAATACGATATCACGCGCCTCATGAACCGATGGTCGAACCCGCTCATCGTCTGCGCTGTGCTGGTGACCGCCGCGGTGCTCGCCGCCGACGCGGTCGTCAGCATCGCGAGCGGCCTCTACCTGAATCTGGGAAGCGGTGTGTGGCTCGCGCTCGCCAAGGATACGTTCGAGGGTGTGTTCTATCGGCCATTGTGGAATGGGGTTGAGTACGGCGGAACCCGCTACTTCCCGGTGCTGTTCGTTGCGATCGCGACGCTCATGCGCGCGGGGATTTCGGTTGTCGCCGCTGGCGTGACAGTGAGCATGCTCGGACTGGCGGCGATGGCGGCCGCGGTGTTCATGCTCCTGAAGCGCCTGAGCGTTCCGTCGCCTCTTGCCACGCTTGGTGCCGCGCTCGCTACCTCTCCGTATTTCGTGCACCAAACGGCATTTGCCGTCCGATGTGAACCGATCGCCGCGGCGTTGGCAATTTCTGGCCTGGCGGTTCTTGCCCGTGTCGAGAAGCGTCCCGATTCAATTCCTCGCGAACTGCTCGCTGCTGTCCTGTTCATCGGTGCATTTCTCACAAAGATCACCTGCGTTTACGCGCCGGCCGCCGTCACGCTCGCACTACTGTTCACCGGACGCCGCGGGGCGGCGGTGAGAGTCGCCGGAATGACGGCCGGAGGCGCGGCGCTACTGCTCGTTTTGATCAATCTGACGAGCGGCGGCCGCGCGCTCGCGTCGTTCCGGGCCTGCGCCCTCGCGGGGTCCAGTTTTTCGTCGCTGGTCAGTCCGGTGACCGTCTTGCGGCCGCTGGAGCTGATTGCGACGTCGCACCTGCTCACTGTGGTGTTTCTATTGGCGGCGCTCGCGCTCGTGCTTGGGTGGCGGGCGCGGATGAGTCTGCCGCCTCTCTATCTTCTGAGCGCTGCCGCCATCACCGGCGTCATTTTCACCAGTCCGGGAACCATTCTGACCAGTCACATACTGGATGCCTACGTTGCGGCGATTGTGCTGGTGACCGCGGTGACGGCGGCGCAAAGCGGGCGGCTCCGTCAGGCCGGCCAGGCGGCGCTCATCACGCTCACCTTTTGGGCCGCCATGCAGAATGTGGTGATCGTTGGCAAGCTCACCATGCGGGGCGTGGTCGGCAAGAGCGTCGTCGCGCATCGCGAACTCCTGGTCGCGCTGAATGAGTGCGAAGGCTCGATCGTCTCAGAATCCCCGCTCATTCCTGTTTTTGCCGGCCAACGTCCGGTAGTCCTCGACCCATTCGCGTTTCGCGTCGTGGCCATGAATCGCCCCGATATCGGCAACGATCTCACTGAGCGCCTGCGTCGTCGCGAGTTCAGATGTGTGGTGCTGGAGCAGGATCCTGCGATACCGGGCGGTCACGCGTGGTATTCGAACGTCAATCTGACGGAGTCGGTGAGAGACGCGATCCTCGAGTCCTACAGATACGATCGGACCGTTGCGGGCGAGCGATTCTATCGGGCGCTACAATGAACGGCGGCATGACTCGCCCGGATGGGTGGTGCCTCCTTTTGTACGTCACGCTTACCATCGCGACGGGCTTTGCCGACGTACGGATGCGGGCCCACACCGACAACGTTTACAACGCCTACATCCCTGCGGTCGTCGCGGGAACCGAGAATGCTCCGGGCAGATATCGCGTCTTCGCACCGTTCTTGATCGACGGTCTTGCGCGCGTCACCGGCGCCTCGATGGCAACGGCGTGGTATGTCACACGGCTCGTCGGGATATTCGTCGCCTACTGCGTGTTCCACGTCTATCTTCGGACATGGTTTGCGCCTTCTGCTGCCGTTGCCGGCGTGTCGATGGTTGCCGCCACTCTGCCGCTCACCTTTACGAATTCCTGGCCACACCCGGATTCGATTCCGGAACTTGCGCTGTTCACGTTAGGAGCGCTTGCGATTGCCCGTCGGCTCGATGTGCTCTTCGGAGTAGTGCTGGCGTGTGCGGCGCTGAATCGTGAGACGTCCGTATTCCTGGTGGTCCTCTATCTCGTCAGTGAGCCACTGAGCCGAACACGACTGCTCCGCGCGACCCTGTTCGGTGCCGAATGGTTAGCCATTTACGCCGGCTTGCGTGCGATGCGCGGCCTCGAGCACTACGACTACTGGCAGGCGGCGCGAAACTGGGCCGAACTGGGGCTGCTCCCCTCCAATTACGACCCCTATTACCGCGCCTACGCCTATTTTGTCGTCGTGCTTTTTGGTCCGATGATCTACATGGCACTCAAAGCGAAGGGGGCGCCGGCATTTGCCCGGCGCGCTCTGCTCGTCGTCCCGTGTTTCCTCGCCGTCGCGTTCATCTTTTCGAGTATCATCGAAACTCGGATCTTCACTCCGTTGTATCCACTCGTGGTGCCAGCCACGATGTTCTTCTTCTTCTCGCATCCACAACCTGCGGAGAAACTGGGGACCTGATGCTACGCCTCGTTTGTTTGGGTGTTTCGCTCGCGATCGCGCAGGCGGCACCGCCAAGCCGGCCCGCGCAAAACAGCGCGGGCGACATCAAAGCGCTGCTGACCGCGTACGAGAAACGCGATCCGTCGCTGCCACCTGATCCGGAAGCGCTCGGGAAGATCGCTCGACTGGTCATGGCCAGGACCGCGGGGTCGCAGCTGTTTCGTGTGTGGTCGGAAGAATGTGCATCCACGTTCGTGACCGACAAGGCCGCATGCGACACAAAGCTGCGCGGTGTCCTCAATGACACGGCCAAGCCAGTCGCGATGCGCGTCGGCGCAGGCGCTGTGCTCATCAAACACGGCGATGCAAAGGCTTCGAATGCCGTCTTGTCCCTCCTGAACAATCTCCGCCCGTCCGACCTCATTCCGCTCGTGCCCATCGTGCGGCAACTTCCGCACGATCGCGTCGAACCAGTGCTGCTCACACTGCTGGCGGCCCCGGCGGATGCCGACAAAATTGCCGCCTGTCGCGCGCTCGGCGCGTTCGATTCACCGGCGGTTCGTCAAGCGCTGCACAAGACGGTGACCGAGGCGCCGCCTGGACTCGCCGTTTGGCAAGCCTGCACCCTTGCGCGTGTGCAGCTGAAAGAACCGGATACGGTGGGCGCCATCAACGGCATCAGTCACGAGATGACGCCAGACGCGCTTCTGGATGCCGCGGATGTCATGGTGGCGACGGGTAACGAACTTGTAATCCACCTCCTGCAGAGGATCGCGCGCGAGGGTAGCCCGGGCGCGAGAATGGAGGCGGCACGCCGTCTCGCTGATTTGGATCCAGAGCTGGCAGCCCGTGTCGTGGACGCTGGGCTGGGCGACGCCGATCCGGACGTGCGCGCTCGAGCGCTCATCGCGGAGCGGCACCTGAAACGCGCGCCGTCGGCGACGGTGCGAAAACTGCAAGTAGATCCAATCGAAATCGTGCAACTCCGTGCTGCAGAAGCGGTTCTGGACTGGGTAGCAAGAACCCGGAAGTAGGATGGGGTGGTGAGAACACTTGACAGCACGTACCACCATCGGTACCCTAGCGACCTCCCCCTGTTGTGTGTCACCGATCAGCCGAAAGTAAAGAAATGAGCGGGATCCGAGCTGCGAACGTCGGGCTCCGCGCTCGTGGGAGTGAGTGATGGGCCAATTCCGTGCGCGCCTGGCGTTCCTTGCAAGCGCGGCCGTGATGCTGATGTCAGCCGCGGCACAGGCATCGATTACCAGAATTAGCAACCCGGTCGACATCGTTTACGAACCGAAGGTGTTCGTAAAGTTCGATGCCGCCTTTGACAGCATCAATCGTGTCTATCTCGCCGTGTGGGGAACGCAGTTCGCCGGCCCGGTCAATGGCATCTTTCTGAACGAGGCCGGAGGGCCCATCTCGGCACCGTTCGCGATTTCCGACCACTCCGATGGCAGCCCGCAGGCGGGATGGGCTCGCGTCATTTACAGCGCGCAAGAGCAAAGGTTCCTCGTCAGTTACACGAAGATTCTGGCTGCAAATGTCCACGGGAAAGCGGCGCGGATTGTCGCATACTCCGCCGCCGGCCCGCTGATGAGCGGAGAGATCAGAATCGCTTGGGGGTACGGCCATCCGGGAACCGAGAGTGGAATAGCGTATTCAGTTCCATCCCGGACATACCTGGTGACCTGGTGGACGTATTACGCGGGGCCGAGCGGGGCCAAGCCCGTCACGTTCGTGACCGCCATCAATCCCGGTGGCGCCATCCTGAGTCCGCAAATCCCTGGCATGAACGCCTGGGGTACACCAATCACCAATCCGTACGATGGTCAAGCCGATCCAGAAATCGCGTGCGACCCGGGAACCCGGCACTGCCTGGTAGTCGGATTCTCCTGGGGCACTTTCTATGGCGGGAACAGTCCACCTCCGGCTGTCTGGGGACGCTATATTGACGATACGACCGGCGCGCCGCTCGGTGCTGATTCCTTCTACCTGCCGACCCTCGGCTACATCGATTCGCCAACCGTGAGTTTCGGTGCTGGCAGGTTCCTGGTCGCGTATACGGGGAACGGGCAGGTTTTAGGGAACAGTGCCGCGGGTGCCGCCGTCGACGTATCGTCGTTCACTTCGTACTATGGGCTTCGCGTGAGCTCGCCGGCGACCGCCTCGTTAGATGGCGGAGGATACCGCTATCCTTCTCTTTCTTTTAACAGCGCGACCAACACAACCCTGCTCGCCGTAGCCGGCTACCAGGGTTATCCGGCTGCGCAGGAAATCGGCGCCGACGGCCTGCCGATCGCAGGCGCGCTCGACTTCCTCCCCGACCCGGGACCCAATTTCGACACGCGAACGCAGTACACGATTCCGGTCGCAAACACTGTCACACCCGGATTTCTCTATCTGGACAATCACTACTTCCTGAGCATGCGTACGTCACGGTATTCATCGACGGGCGGTGGCGGCGGCGGGGGAACACCGAGTTCCAGCAAGTCGGACTTCTCCAGCGACGGTAAAGCCGACCTTGTGTGGCAACGGGACGACGGGGCGCTCTCCATCTGGGTGATGAATGGGACGACGGCGACGTCCGGTCCGCCTCTCAGTCCGGGCTCTGTGGATCCGGCCTGGCGAATCTCGGCGACTGGGGATTTCAATGGCGATGGTAAGGCCGATCTCGTATGGCAGCACGCAAACGGGTGGCTCGCCGTCTGGTACATGAACGGCACAACTGCAGCGGCCAGTCAGTTCCTCACCCCTAGTCAGATCTCGGACGGCAACTGGAGGATCGTGGGTTCTGGCGACTTCAATGGCGACGGGAAGGCGGACCTTATCTGGCAGCACACAAATGGGACGCTGCTCGTGTGGTACATGAATGGCGCCACCGCGATCGGCAGTGAACTCCTGAATCCTGCTCAAATCTCTGACGCCACGTGGAGAGTGGTGGGTGTCGGTGACTTCAATGGCGACTCCAAGCCGGATCTGATGTGGCAGCACCCAAGCGGCTGGTTATCCGTCTGGTACATGAATGGTCGAAACCTCGCGGGCGGGACGTATTTCAATCCCGGCCAGACCTCAGACCCGAACTGGGCCATCAGAGCCGTCACCGATATCAACGGTGACGGACAAACGGATTTGATCTGGCAGCACATGACGGCGGGATGGCTGGCGGCGTGGCTCATGAACGGCGTCTCCGTGACAAACACGGTCTTCCTCAATCCGGCAACCATCTCGGGTGGTTGGAAAATCATGGGACCGCGCTGAACGGTTCGACCAACAGCGTCGTAGCACCGAGATAGGCGCTGCGGGGCGGCACTCGTCGAGTGCCGCCCCGCATCAGCTCTCCCTCGAACTGGCAACCGCCCTTCGGTCCTACATAGATTCCCGCCAGAATTTCTCAACATTCAGTCCTTCCGGAACGCGATAGGATCGTTGCCGAATGTCCGTCGTCGTACGTGACGGCGTAGCGGGAGCGGTATCCATTGACGTCGTTCCGGCGCGCCCTTCATGGCTTCTCGGTGTGTTCCTGGACGCGCTGCTGGGCGTAAGCGCGTACATCGTCTCGTATTGGCTGCGCTTCGGCAGCGAACGGCTGGCGGCGTTCCTGCCCGGCGCCTGGTCGACCGTGCCACTCGTCGTCGGCGCGCAGATTCTCGCACTCGGCGCCCTACGAGCGTATGCACCGAAGCCGAAGGCGACCTGGTTATCGCGTGTCGTCGCCGGTATCGTCCTGGGTACGGCCGCATCGGCGCTGCTCGTGCGGATCGCTGTAGGTTTTCAGGGGATCTCGCGGATGGCTTTCCTCGCCGACGCGTTACTCCTGTCGATTGCGGCGATCGGTTGGCGAGGCGTCTGGGTCCTGCGCACGAGAGCGCGCGCACGTGCGCTCTCGCGCGCGTCGGTAGGCGACCTTGTGGACCGCGCCGACGAAATGACACTGGGCGTGGTCCTGCTCAGCATCTATCGCTACCGCACCCTGATAAAAACGCTCGTCCTAAAAGATCTCAAGTTGAAGTACCGGGGATCGGTCTTCGGCTTCCTGTGGTCGCTGGCCAACCCGCTCCTGATGATTGTGGTCTACACGCTCGCCTTCACGTTCATCCTGGGGATACGCAGCGAGATGTTCGTTTTCTACCTGATGCTGGGCCAGCTTGCCTGGACGTTCTTCGCCAGCTCCACCATGATGTCAACAGCGTCGATCGTGGATAACACCGGCCTTCTGAGGACCGTTCAGTTTCCACGTGCCATCCTGCCGATTGCGACAGTGCTTTTCAATTTCGCGCAGTACCTCCTCACGATTGCTGTGTTTCTTCCGATCATGATCGCCTGGTACGGGATTCCCCTCGCCGAACCGATGATCCTGTTTCCTGCGGTCCTCGTGCTTCACGTGGCGTTCACGATCGGCACCGCACTGCTTTTCGCGACGACCACGGTGTTCTTCCGCGACGTTCGGCACCTCGTCGAAGTCGCCCTCGCCGTCCTGTTCTGGACGACGCCGATCGTTTACGAGCTCGATCGCGTGCCCGAGCGGTTGCGATTGCTCATCCTGCTCAGTCCGATGTCGCCGTTCGTCGTCCTCTATCAGAAGTTGTTCTTTTTTCGGGAATGGCCGGACGCGACGGTGTGGCTGGTTGCCGGGACCTATGCCGTTGGCGCGTTCGTGATCGGCGGTGCGCTGCTTCTCGCCTTCGAAGATCGCTTCACGGAGCAGGTCTAAGTGCACACCGTGATTGAGGCGCAAGGCGTCTCCAAGCAGTTCCTCCTGAGACACAACGCGTCAGTGGAACTGAAAGTGCGGTTCCTCGGTCTTCTGAGTCCGAAGTACCGCGAGTCGATCGAAGAGTTCTGGGCACTGAAGAACGTGTCGCTGCAGATCGCTCGCGGCCAAGCGGTAGGGTTGATCGGCCGCAACGGGTCGGGCAAGAGCACGTTGCTGAAGCTCATCGCCGCGATCCATCGACCAACCAGCGGACGCCTGCTTGTCGCCAAGCACTCACGGATCTCGTCGATGATCGAGCTGGGGGTCGGTTTTCATCCGGAATTGACCGGCCGCGAAAACGTGTTCCTGAATGCCGCCATCCACGGACTGACGGGTGAGGAAACCGAAGCCATCTATCGCGACATCGTGAGCTATTCGGGACTCGAACACTTCATCGACGTACCGATCAAGAACTTCTCCTCCGGCATGTACATGCGATTGGGGTTTGCGATTGCCGCGATGCTCGCGCCCGATATCCTGCTTCTAGACGAGATCTTCGCAGTCGGAGACGCGGACTTCCAGCTGCGTTGTCTTGACACCATCAAGCGGTTCCTCGACCAGGGCAAGACGATTGTGTTCGTCTCGCACTCACCCGACGCTGTCCGGATGATCTGCGGCCGCGCGTGTGTCCTGGATCATGGAGAGCTCGCCTTCGACGGCGACGTGGAAAACGCTCTCTACACTTATAGTCGCATCCTCTATGGAGAGCGCGCCATTCCTCGGCCGCCTGAGATGTCGGCAGTCGCGTCGATTCCAATCACTGAATCCGCGCCCGAACTCGACGCGAAGAGCGAAGAGTCGGCCGCCTGGCTATTCGATCGCGTCGCACAAGAGGGACTTCGGCCGTCGGACCGCGTCCTCCACTTTGGCAATTCCAGCGTCGCGACGACCGAACGCTGGCGGTCCTTTCTCCAGGAGAACCATTTCGCCGGGCTGGTCAACGATGCGTCGCTGTTCAGCCTGCCCGCCGACACCGGCCTGTTCGATGTCGCGATTGCCGATTCGGTGTTCCCGTTCCGCCCCTTCAACACGGTCGCGCGCTGCATCGCCAGCGTCGTTCGGAAGCTCGCGCCGAATGGTCGCTTTTACGCCACCTGGTTCGAGAATCCCGACGCGGCGAATTTTGACCCGATCGTTCAGCCGAATGGCGTCACTTCGTTTTCGGATTCGGAGCCCTACCACTATCCGTTGGCGCTGATCGCCAACGTCTGCGACGCCGTCGGCGCGATGGTCGAACGCGTGCCGAGCACGGGACACCCTGGCGGCGAATCGCTGCTGGTCATCTCACCGAGGCGGTAGCGGCTATGCGACTATTTTTTGTAATGTTAGACTCTCCTTTTTTTTGGGTGCGCGCCGGCGCCCTTCGCCATCCCGTCGCCTCGAAACTGGGTATCGACGCTGACGCAATTTTTGAAACATTCCGCATCGAGCCAGGTGCGGTGCCTGTTTTCAATCGATTTTCACGCACGCGGCTCTTTCGCACGCTACTGAACCTCTGCCGCGCCCGCGATATCCCTTATGTATTCGATATCGATGATCTCTTCTGGAATCTCCCCGCTCATTCGAACGACGAGGCCCGTGCCGCCGGCTACACCGAGAAGCTGCGGCCATCGATCGAAGGTGCCGCATTGGTGACGACCACGACACCGCATCTCGCGCGCGAGATCGATGCCGCCTTCAAGACGAGAGGCGTCCGGATCGTTCCCAGTGCTCTGCCACCCGGGCTCGAGAATCCAGCCGGTGCATGCTGTATCGCGAATACCGATAACTTCAAATTGAGCGGTCCCGACGTCGATTGGTTTTCCGAGGGACTGCGCACGATGTCCAGGGCGGGGGTGCCGGTACATGTGCTTGGAGAGAACACCTCACTCTTTGGCAGCGAGGCGGATCTGATCTTGCGGGCGGCGCCACGCGTTCCCTATCACCGCTACCTGTCACACATCTGCCGCGGCGGATATCGGTTTGGACTCATACCTGTCTCCGACGATGAATACTCGCGCTGTAAGTCCGCGATCAAGGCGATCGAGTTCCTCGATGCGGGAATGAAGGTCTTTGCCAGCGATATCGCTCCTTACCGAGACTTTGCCCGCGATCACTTCCATCCGGACTTCAAACTGATCCCGAATACCCAGCAGGCATGGACGGGAGTCTTCGACTCCATCGTCAGCGCCACACCTTTAGAGGAGCGTGAGCAAGCGAAGAAGACTCTCGAACTCGAATCTCGCACGCGCGGGACGCAAATCTCGGGATGGTTATCGGTAGGCAACGACCTGGCGCCGCGCGTTCCTCGAAACGCCCATCGAGATCTGCAGAACAGACTGCGTTTGATGCAATGGATGCATCAAGTGAAGAATGTGATTGGTCCTCCTCAGATCAGTGAACGTTCAACGCCGTGGGTATTGGAGAGAAGTTAAAGCACATTGCCCGAGCAATTCCGGGGGCAAGGGCCGGCTATCAGAGAGTACGAGCGGTCGGTCGATCGCGCGCCGCATCGGGCGGCGAGCGTCCCTCGTGGACACTCGATCAGGTCCGGGCGTTTACCGCTGCGATCGCTGGCAAAAATCTACAGTTCTTCCTCGACACCAAACAGAGCTGGGCGTTTCCCTCCTCGCAGCGGCCAGCGGTCAGCGTCATTATCCCGGTTTTTAACCGTGCGCCCCTCACCCTTCAATGCCTCGAAGCTCTCTCGTCGGAGGCAGCGGTCGGACTCGAGGTCATCATCATCGACAATGCGTCGAGCGACGAAACCGCCGACCTCTTCCAACGGATCAAAGACGTTCGCTATGTGCGTAATCGAGAGAACGTCCATTTCCTCGAAGCGTCCAATCAGGGGGCCGCTCTAGCGAAAGGCACAGCGCTGTTGTTTCTCAATAGCGATACGCGAGTGCTCCCAGGAACGATCTCGTCGGCGGTCGAGACCCTTACCTCCAGCCCCACTCACGGCGCGGTGGGCGCGAAATTGATTCTTCCAGACGGAAGTCTCCAGGAGGCGGGTTCGATGATCTGGGGGGACGGAACCTGCTTCGGGTATGGACGCGGGGACAGTCCGGATCGTGCTCCATACCAGTTTCGCCGCCCGGTCGATTATTGCTCGGCGGCGTTTCTCCTGACGCCGCGCACCCTGTTTGAGAGTCTGGGCGGCTTCGATCGTGAATTTCGACCGGCCTACTACGAGGAGGTTGATTACTGTCTGCGCCTCTGGGAGCGCGGCTACCGCGTTATTTACGAGCCCCGCGCGGTGGTATGGCACTTTGAGTTTGCGTCTTCCACGCGCACTGAAGACGCTCTGCAACTTCAGCGTGAACGCCGAGCGCTGATCGTGAAGAAACACGCGGCTCTGATCTCCGAGCGATTGCCTCCGGCGCCGGCACATGTGCTTCTCAATCGCAGTCCGAAGCAGTTGAGGCCGCGCCGCGTCCTCTGGATCGACGAGCGAATCCCTCACTCGCGGTACGGGGCGGGATACCCCCGTGCGCAAGAAATCGTGAGGTGTCTGGATGAACTGGAATGTGCGGTAACACTCTACCCTGCTGTTTTCGAGGAGCAGGGAGAGTCCTGGGACAAGATCTACGACGCGCTCCCTCGTAGCCTCGAAGTCGCTGCGCTGGCAGGATACGGGCCGCGCCGGCTGCGCCGCTTTTTGAAAGATCGGAAGGACTACTACGATCTCTTCTTCGTGAGTCGTCCCGAAACAATGCGCGCAATCCGGGCGTTGATCAAAAGGGACCCTTCTCTCATTCCGCTGAGCAGCGTCATCTATGACGCTGAGGCTCTCTTTTCAAATCGTGAACGGCTCGAGGCCGCAGTCGCCGGAAAGCCGATGACCGATGTGGAATATGCGGACCGAGTAGCGCGGGAGCTTTCCCTCGCACGCGGAGTGAGGCGGATCATGACGGTATCGGCCGACGAAGCGGCCATCTTTCGCCAACATGGCTTCAGCGACATCTCGATAGTCGGTCACGCCGTGGCCGTGAATCCCCCGGTCAACTCATTTCGAGAGCGATCCGGTCTCCTCTTCGTAGGAGCCATTCACGGCGATGCCGGCCCAAACTACGATGCGGCTCACTGGTTTTGCAGAGAGACTCTGCCTCTCCTCCGCGCACAGGGGATTGACGACATTTTTTATATCGTCGGATATAACCGCGCGACGGGTCTTCATCAACACAGGCATCTTGGTGTGGAAGTCGTTGGAGAGGTAGACGACGTGCGGAAATGGTACGAGCGGTGCAAAGTATTCGTCGCACCGACTCGGTTCTCGGCCGGAATACCGCTCAAGATCATCGAAGCTCTCGCCAACGGACTCCCCGTGGTCGCCACGACGTTGCTGGTCACTCAGCTCGGATGGAACTCAGATGAGCCTGTTCTCTGCGCCGACACGGCAGCCGATTTCGCGAGGGTGGTCAACGATCTACTACATGACGAGCCGCGCTGGACTCGAATAAGCCATGTGTCGCTCGACCGCGTGACGATGGAATTCTCCCGCGCACGAATGCGTGAAGCACTGCGCAAGATCGTTTTTCAGTGAACGGGATCGCCCAGAGCAAAAGACGGAGTGGGTCCAGGATTATCGCGGGACGAATCGCAACCCCGTTGGCGCTGGCGGAGCAATCACCAATCGCACCGGGAGATTCGAGTACCGACCCATGACTTGAATGCCGTCGGTTGCTTCCGCGTAAATATAGTACTCACCGAGTGGCACGCCGGCGGGATTCCACACGAACTGGCCGGCACTCACGGGAATGTTCGAAGCGATCAGCGACTTGCCGTTGCCCGGATTGGTATCGGCGTCGTAGTACAGCGAAACGGTGGCTGCATCTCCGTCGGCGTCCGTCCCCACGAACCGGATGTTAAAGCTGCCGGTTGCGACAGGTCTTGCCGTCAATTTCACATCGTCGATGTGGAACGTTCGGGCGTCCGGAAACTCGTGCGGGTCGAGGCGCAGGTAGCGTTTGGACGAAGCGGTCCAGGTCTCGCCACTGCCCGGTTCAAGGCCGCCGTCGGGCGCTGTTGACAGAGTTGCCAAATCTATCGTGTAGCTGTTCATCCCGGGGACCACGATGACGTCTTGCGACACGGCTGCCGCGCTGGACACCTGAGTGCCCCAGATCACGCGGGCCACTGAGCCAGCCAAGAGGTCGTACGGACCATCGAGTTGCATTCGAAACGTCAGATATCGAAACCTGGACGTGTCGATCGGCACCGCGTTGTTGGTGTTGTACAGCAGTGTAACGATCGGATCGCTGTTCGTGTTGGTTGCGTGCAACAGCCCGCTGCTGAACGACACGTTCGTCAGGTGGTCGAGACCGGTCAGCTGAATATCATTGCTGTTGCTCATGTCCCAGGCGTTACCGAGCACTGTCGTGGCGTAGTCGTCTCCGCTTGTGACAGATGGATTGGTCACGTCAATGCGGGGCGGATTGTTGATGCTGAAACTCGTCGATCCTGATCCGGTCGCGTTGGTGACGGTCAAGGTGTAGCTGCCTGGCGCCAGCACGCCGTAGTTCCACGGGTAGGAGTTCCCGGACAGATTGGAGACGACAGGAAAAACAGAACCATCGCCGTTGTCTCGGACGGTAATCGTCGCGGCGCCCGATCCATTCCACGTGATGGTCTGCTTTGCGGCGAGCGGAGAGCTGGCAGATGGCGTCAGCCGGACCCAATAGAGGAACACATTCTCGACCGCGTTGAGCGCATTCGGATCGATTCGGAGCGCACGGACGACCCCACTTGTCCACGGCACAGAACCACTGAGAAGTGATTGCGTGAGATCCGCGACGACCAGTTGTGTCCCTGCGGACATTCTCGGGACGAGCCGCCCACCAAGCCCGACGCCGGATGGATGATTGACAGGATTGTGAAACCACCAGATTTGCGGATCTTCCGTCGCACTCAGGGACAGTTTGAACGACAGGACCTGATACTTGCTTGGATCGATCGGAAAGTTTCGGCCGTTGCGTCCAGGATTGAGCGCCACGTCGTAGAGACCCGGCGACAGCATCATGAGACTCGAATCATTGGTGCCGTTCACGGCCATGGTCGTTCCACCGGCTATGCATTGACCCGTCCCAAAACTGAAGCTCGAAAAGCCGACACGCTCGTCGGGACGCAGGCTCATGTCGTCCAGGTTGCACATATCCCACGGATCGCCGAGCACCTCGGTCGCGTAGTCGGGTGCCGCAGCCAGTCTGGTCGGAAACACGACGGAGATAGTCCCCTGTGCCTGCGAAGTAGAGGGCATCGGGCTCAACATGCAGACGAGTCCAATACCTAGCGCCATGGCGCTGAAACGTTTCAAGCGGGTCATATAGTCGGGACCGATCGTTCGCGAGCAAAGCATGTGCCACAGGAATCAGGGAAAGCAGCCGATTTCAACGCGATAATGCCAGTACGGCGGGGATTTCGAGATTTTGGCCGGTGTCCAGATCGGACAGGGCAATTACAAAACTTGCACACCGTGAAACAGACGCTTCTGCGCCGCGCTGGCCTTGCGCTCGACATGTGGCACTTGTTCCGCCGCCAATCGCAGCTGTGTCGATGGTTGCAACTGACGGTCAGTGACGCCGGCGCCGCGGCGCCGGCCAACAAGGTCGAGGCACGGTGGCTGGGAAAGATTCGGATTGGGACGTGCGCCCACCACGCTCTTCTCGTCCCCTTCGGCAGTCAGGCCGCCTACCGCTTTGTGGCACCGCCGCGTTCCAGGCTCGTCGCTTGGTGCGCGCTCGCAGGCGGCGGATCGCAGCACGGAAACGTCGAGTTCGTCGCGACCGTTCGTAACCGTCAACAAGGACAGGAACGGGCCGCGAGATTGCGGCTGTCGCCAAGCCAGGAGGGGGCAGATCGCCGTTGGCACAAGCTGGTGCTGGAACTTGAGAATGGCGAGGAACAACAGATCGAACTGACGCTCGCGACTCGAACGGAGATGGAGGACCGTGTTGCCACACCTTCGGCGCTCTGGGGCGAACCGCTTCTCGAATGGCCACGGCCGATCGGAGAGCTGCGCGGAGCGCTGCGGGTCGCCGGCCGGCTGGCGCGCCGCGGCAGCTTCGTGGCCGCAGCACGAACGCTGCGCGGACATCTGTCCGAGGGGTCCTATCATTCCCTCTATCAAATCTGGTTGCGGGAGCACGCGCTCTCGCCGGCCAAGCTTGCGGACATGCGAAGGCGATCCACTTCGTTTCCCTATCGGCCGCTCGTGAGCGTGGTCACTCCCGTATACAACACCGATCCACGATGGCTGCGCGCGTGTATCGAATCGATGAAGAGCCAGGCGTACCCGAACTGGCAATTGTGCCTGGCCGACGACGGATCGACGAGGGCCGAGACTCGTGCGCTACTCCGTGAGTACGAGAGCGATCCGCGGATCAAGATCAAGATGCGCGGCACCAATGGCGGCATTGCGGCCGCATCGAACGAAGCGCTGACGCTTGCGGACGGAGAATTCGTCGCCTTTCTGGATCATGATGATGAGCTCACGCCGGACGCTCTGTTCGAGGCAGTCGCACTTCTGAACGAGCAGCGGGACGCCGACGTGATCTATTCCGATGAGGACAAGCTCGATCTCGACGGCACGCGGACCGAGGCCTACTTCAAACCTGACTGGTCGCCCGAGCACTTCTTGACCAACATGTATACCTGCCACCTGATGGTGGTGCGCCGCGCGCTGGTCGAACGCGTCGGCGGCTTTCGCGACGGCTACGACGGAGCGCAGGATTACGATTTAGTCCTGCGGCTTCTCGATCAGACCTCGCGCATTCACCATGTGGCCAAGGTGCTGTATCAGTGGCGGAGGATCCCCGGGTCCGCTGCCGCGCACGAAGGCGCCAAGCCACGCGCGCACGACGCAGGCGCACGAGCACTCGAGGACTACGTCCGCCGGAACAAGCTGGACGCCGAGATCCTGCCCGGTGCGCTGACCTATGTCTATCGCATTCGCTATCGCATCAAGGGCGAGCCCCTGATCTCGATCGTGCTGCCCGCGGTTCCTGATGTCGGTCACCGCGATCGCCGCAACGCGTGCGAGCGAATGCTGAACATGCTCGTGGAAGGCACAACGTATCGGCGGTTCGAAGTCCTTCTCCCGGTGGACAGAGGGCGTGCGGCCGATCTAACGGTGAATATTCCGCAGAACCTGGCGGTTCGCGAAATACCGATGGACGCGGCAGCGATGCGCGGCCGCGTGCGTCAGCAAAAACGGGCGGCGGCTGATGCCACCGGCGACCATCTCCTCTTCCTCGATTGGGGACTGCAGGCAACCGACCGCGAATGGTTGACCGCGCTTCTCGAGTTCTCGCAACAGGCGGCGATCGGCGCCGTCGGGGCGAAGCTGCACTACCCAGACGGATCGCTGAAACACATCGGCATTGTCTTAGGCGTGAATGGAGTAGCGGCGCCGGCATTTCATCTCCATCCGCGATCGTCGCTGGGGTACTGGGGCACCGCGGTTGCGGTCCGCAACTATTCGGCGGTGAGCGGCGATTGCCTGATGACGCGCCGTGAGATCTACTCCGAGGTCGGCGGATTCGACGATGAGATGGGCGGACTTGCCGACGTCGATTACTGCTTGCGACTGACCCGTGCCGGGTACCGCGTGGTCTTTACGCCGTACGCATCTTTCGTTCAGGACAGGTCCTGGCATTCGATTGGCGAAACAGATGGGCGCGAGGGAAACTCCTTGCAAACACGCTGGAGGGACCGCCTCGCCCGAGACCCGTACTACAATTCGAACCTCAGTCGAGATACGCCGGACTACGAGCCAGCCCTTACGACGTCGTCTTCCGTAGAATGATGAGCGACTCCATCCCGTTTCTGAGGAACAGCTCCAACTCGAACTGCTCAATTCGCTGAAGCGCCTGCACGAGCTCGAGCAGTTCCGTCGCGCTCCAGACATGGAAGTGAATGCTGTACTTCATATCGATGAGGTGCTGGACTTCCGCGTTCACCTCGGACGTATCAGTGCGTTTGTTGACGAGCCGCGTCCATTCTTCGTAATGCTGGCGTTTCGACCACTCCGGCCCCTCGGAGAAATCTCGCAGAATGTGATCGAGTGTCGTGCCAGGCCGGTCGACGTCGAACGTGAACCGTTTATCAGGCACTGCCATGAACACGATTCCGCCGCCCTTCAGCACTCGAAGGAGATTGCGAACCGTCAACAACGGGTTCTCACAGTGCTCGATGAAATGATTCGCGATCACGAAGTCCTGCGTCGCCTCGCCGATTGTGGCGAGTGTTTCGCCGTCGTCGACGATCTGGGTTTCGACGAGCGGTTCGTTGGCGAGCTCGGGATATTGCCTGCGAAGTTCGGCGACGTTCATCCGATCGACGTATGTGACCCGCGCTGCACGCGGAACGACCAGCGGGTGATGAAGTGCGCCGATCTCGATGCCGTCGCCACGCAGGAACGCGGCAGCGACTGCTCGTCGCGTGTCATCGATGGTGGGCCCGAATGGCGACGCACGCGTGAAAGCGAGCCGACGCCGGAGCGACCGTTTGGTTCTATGTACGAATGACGCAAACCCCATCTGCATGGTGAAGCTTATCCCAAGGTCTGCGCCTCGTTGCGCGCGCCGCTCGATGTTGACAGCCAGAGCAGGACCACGCATGATGCTGACCTCGACCGATTTGACTCCGCTTATGGATACTGCCAGGCGCGGCCTGACACTGGATCTGATCATCCCGATCTACAACGAGGCTGAAGTACTCGAATTGCTGTTCGGGACGCTCGAAGCAACATTTTCACGAGAGAACCTCGTCGGCAGGAACATCGCCGGCGTCCGGTATCTCTTCGTGGACGATGGCAGCTCGGATGAGAGCGCGCGGATCATTTCGGACAAGATTCGCGCAGGCGCGCCGGCCACGCTCTTTCGGCTCTCGAGGAACTTCGGGCATGCCAACGCGATTTCTGCGGGCCTCGATCACGCCACCGCCGATCTTGTCGCGCTGCTCGACGCAGATCTTCAGGATCCTCCGAGCGTCGTGCTGAAAATGATCGACAAGGCCGGCGAGGGATTCAACGTCGTGTTCGGACAGAGACGCCGACGCAAGGAGAATATCCTCAAGCGGATGGGCTACTGGTCGTTCTACCGCCTGCTCGCGTTCCTGTCCGACATCCGGCTGCCTCTCGACAGCGGCGATTTCTGCCTGCTCGATCGCAACGTGGTCTCGGCGTTGCGCAACCTGCCCGAGCGCCTTCGTTATCCGCGCGTGCTCAGGGCCTGGGTGGGATTCCGACAGACCGGCGTCGAGTACGATCGGCCGAGACGCCAGGCGGGTGAAACGAAATACACCCTGAGCAAGCTCTATCGCCTGGCGACTGATGGCATCGCCTCGGCAAGCATTCGTCCTTTGAAGATCGCGCAGTTCTC
The DNA here is from genome assembly GCA_035491715.1 of Vicinamibacterales bacterium. GTDB lineage: Bacteria > Acidobacteriota > Vicinamibacteria > Vicinamibacterales > 2-12-FULL-66-21 > JALZOC01. The sequence goes on from DATJKH010000078.1 coordinate 57,518, forward strand.
GAGTTTCCTGTTCGGCATGACGACGTTAGCCTTGACATTGACGTTTGTGCTCGCTCTGTTCGGACAGATCGATCTCGCCATCCCGCTGCCGTTTCTGCTGGCAAGCATCATGGTCGTTGCCAGCAACGCGCTCATGATGCTCGTGTTGTACGTCTTCAGTGCCTACCTGGGACGCATGTATCTCGAGATCAAAGGGCGCCCGCCGTACATCGTGATGGAGACGATTGACGGCGCGAAAACCGAGGAGTCGGCGCGTTGAGCAGCATCGAACGGACGGCAGCGAACTCGCACATCGAGTTCGTGACTGACCTGCAAGAGATTTCGTTTCCGACGGAATGGTACGAAGCCAACTCGGAGGCGCATTTCTGGTTCCAATGGCGTGCCCGCGCCACCGACGCGCTGATCCGAAGACTTGATCTGCCGGTCGGCTCCCCCTTGCAGGTGTTCGACATCGGGTGCGGCACGGGAATCACGTGCCGGCTGCTCGGCCACACCACGTCGTGGGTCTTCGACGGCGCCGATTTGAACATCGAAGCACTCACTCGGTGTCACGCCGGCGTGCGCCGGGTGCTTTACTACGACATCCTCGAAAAGCGGCAGGAATTCCACGAGCGATACGACGTCATCATCCTCTTCGACGTCATCGAGCACATCGAACATACGACGCCTTTTCTGGACGCGGTCTTATTCCACCTCAAGCCGGGCGGAGTAATCCTGGTCAACGTGCCGGCGCTGATGACGCTCTACGGCCGCTATGACACCGCCGCGGGACACTATCGCCGATATACAAAACGGACACTCGCAGACGAGTTCAAGCCATTCGACGTCAGTGTCGTCGATCAGGTGTACTGGGGATTCACGATGGTGCCGCTGCTCTTTCTGCGAAAGCTGATGCAGCGCGCAGAGCTCAGCGAGGACAAGACGATCCGCTCGGGCTTCTATCCGCCATCACCGTCGGCGCACACGTTGTTGAAGACCGTGATGAAACTCGAAACTGGTCTTGTTGGACGTCCGCCGCTCGGCTCGTCGGTGCTCACCGCGGTGAGGAAAAACCACGCTGACATGACTGCAAAGACACCAGCGCCCAATATCGTCGAAACCGTTGCCGCATCCGGAGTCCCGGCCCCCTATGTTCCGCCCGGACACTACTATTCACCAATCCCGTCTGCCGCCGACATCGAAACGCTGGTCCGTCGCACCAGCGCGCTGGACGACGTTCCCGGTGTCGACTTGCAAGAGACCGAACAGTTGTCACTGCTCGATACCCTGGCCGCCTTCTACCCGGAGATGCCTTTCACCGACAAAGGGTCTCCAGATTTTCGGTATCGGTTCGACAACCCGTCCTATTCGTACGCGGATGGAATCTTTCTCTATTCGATGCTGCGCCACATGAAGCCGAAGCGGCTGATCGAGGTCGGTTCGGGCTACACGTCGGCGCTGACGCTCGACACCAACGAGCACTTTCTCGACAAACAGTTGGAGTGCACGCTCATCGAACCATATCCGGATCTGCTTCTGAGCCTGCTCCGGGGCAACGATCGGGAGCAGGTGCGCATCGTGAGCTCGCGCCTGCAGGATGTCGACCTCGCGATCTTCGACACGCTCGGCGCGGGAGACGTACTGTTTATCGACTCGACGCACGTCGCGAAAGTGGGCAGCGACGTCAATTACCTTTTCTTCGAGATTCTGCCTCGCCTTGCCGTCGGCGTCTTCGTGCACATCCACGACGTGTTCGCATCATTCGAATACCCGATCGATTGGCTGCGCGAGGGCAGGGCGTGGAACGAGCAGTACGTGCTCCGGGCCTTCCTGCAATTCAATGCGTGCTTCCGCGTCCGGCTCTTCGGCAATTACATGGTTCTTCGTCATCACGACTGGTTCCAAAGGAGCATGCCCCTCTGCCTGAAGAATCCAGGAGGCGCATTCTGGATGCAAAGGGTGCAATGACAGACGTGTTGGCGCCGACGCCTGTCGAATCTCCCGAGAGTTGTGCCGTCTGCGGTGGGCGAACGTTCGAGCACACGGCAGTGCTCTGGCCCGCCCTCATCGCTGAGTGGGAGCTGTCCCCGCACCAGTCCCGATATATCGACGTCCAGCAGGGAACACACTGCCGGTCATGCGGATCGAACATCCGTTCGATTGCCCTGGCGCGCGCCATCATGCGATTCCGGCAGTTTGCGGGGACGTTGACGATGTTCGTCGCGGATCCCGGCCAGGCGGATCTTCGCGTGCTCGAAATCAACGAAGCAGGTACGCTGCACCCCGTTCTTTCCCAGCTGCCGGGACACCATTTCGGTGCGTATCCCGAAATTGACATGTTGAGCCTTCCGTTTTCGGCGCGCTCGTTCGACCTGATCGTCCACTCCGACACGCTCGAGCATGTGCCAACGCCCGTCAACGGCCTGAAGGAGTGCCGTCGCGTCGTCGATGATCGGGGAGCCGTGATCTTTACAGTGCCGGTCATCGTCGAACGCATGAGCCGATCTCGGGAGGGGCTGCCGCCCAGCTATCATGGAAATGAGAGCTTGCGCGATCCGGGCATGGTGGTCCACACGGAATTCGGCGCGGACGTCTGGGTTCTGGTCGCCCAAGCAGGCTTTTCGAGCTGCGAACTCTTGCCTCACCAATTTCCGGCCGGGTTAGCAATTCTGGCGAAGGCATAGCTTCTCGAAATGCATGACTGAAGATCGCACCGACACACCAGCGCTGACGTGGACGGGAGAGCGGTACGTCCCGGAAATCGCGGGAGAAATCCGTCTCGAGCACGTGCACCGCTACCTCATTGCGCGCGAGCTCGTTCCGGGAAAACGCGTGCTGGATATCGCCTGCGGAGAGGGCTACGGCTCGGCCATCCTGTCGGCCGCCGCCGCACACGTAACCGGCGTCGACATCTCGCCGGAAGCAGTCGCCCACGCGTCCTCGAAGTACGCGCGCTCAAATCTCGTGTTCTGCCTGGGATCGTGCGCAGCGATTCCGCTGGAGGATCATTCCGTCGATGTCGTCGTGAGCTTCGAGACCATCGAGCACATCGAGCGTCATGACGACATGATGCGGGAAATCCGGCGCGTGCTGACTGCCGAGGGACTCCTCGTCATCTCGAGTCCCGATCGACAGCAGTACTCTGATGTGCTGGGAAGCCGGAACCAGTTTCACGTCCGTGAACTGGATCGCCGCGAGTTCGCCCACTTGCTTGGTTCGTACTTCAGCCACGTCACCCTCGCGGGTCAACGAGTTCGCGCCGGATCGATCGTGGGGCCGGTTGACGATGCCGCCGCGATCCGATTCGTCACGTTTCCTTCAACCAACGACGATGTGACCGGCGTTCATGGATTGGACGCCCCCCTGTATTTGGTTGCGTTGGCAAGCAATCAGCCGGTGCCGCGATTTCCAATCGGTCTCGCGGACGGCGGCCCCATTCTCTGGCCATCGGATCTCTCGACGTACTATGCGCAGGTTCAAGGAAAGTGCGCGGTTGAAATCTCGAAACGATTGGGCGATGCCGTCGATCTCGAAGGGGCAACCAACGAAGAACTCGCTGCAGAGTTCTACCGCCAGGCGGATCGCGTATCTGGCGCCCGCGAGCAAATTGAGGCGATCAATACTGAGCTTGCGGCGACCAATGCTCGGCTCGAGGTTGCCACTCGTGCGTTGGCCGCCGCAACGGCAGAGCGCGCGCAGCTCGAGCGTCAGGTCCTCGATCATCGGACGGTGGCCCGGAAGGCGGAAGCGATCGCACGTGTTTCCCTCGATGTTCTCCTCGGCTTTCGATCATCGAGGTCGTGGCGTTCGACCCGGGCGTGGCGGCAGGGAGCTGCTCTCGCCCGGGAGATCAAGCGCAGGGCGAGATTCTGGAAGCCGGTCGCGCGCGCTCATTCGCTACCACTCCTCGGCTCCCTGCGCCCTTCGTTTCGTCGGCAGATGCGCCTCATGCGAGAGAGCGGCCTCTTCGACGAAGCGTTCTACCTGAAGAATGTCGCGACGAACACGGGGTCCGCCGCGGACGTCGCCGCGGCGTTGGAGGACCCGCTCCTGCACTATCTCGTGGTTGGCGCTTTTGCCGGCACAAATCCCCATCCGCTGTTCGACTCAGCCTTCTACCTTCTACGCAATCAGGACGTCGCGTCACGACGCGTCAATCCGTTGATCCACTATCTGCGGGCCGGCTGGCACGAGGGGCGCGATCCCCACCCGCTTTTTCAGTCGGCGTTTTATCTCAGCCAAAACCCGGACGTTGCCGCGGCGAAGATGAATCCGCTCGTCCACTTCGTGTCATCCGGTGGCCGTGAAGGCCGCGATCCCAATCCGTGGTTCGACTCATCTTCTTATCTGAACGCTGATCCGCCTCTTCGTGAGTCCGGCGAGAACCCGCTTGTCCACTATCTCCGCATCGGCGCGTCGGAAGAGCGGGCGACGGGACCGCTCTTCGACACACGGTCATACGTGCGCGCGAACCCCGACGTCACTGAGGCGGGGATCAACCCGCTCATCCACTATGCGATCGCAGGACAAATGGAAGGTCGCTCAGCCGTGTCGGCGATGCCGATGCCATCGACCGGCGATATCGAGGCGTCGATCGCCGCGTACCACTGGGTCACCACGAAATTCCAGGAGGCGAAGCGCTCACGGTTGCAGAATATCGAACTCAAGCCACTCACACTTGTCGAGCTCTCCGATCGGATCGCGGAGCGAGCGCGCGACATTCAGCTGCGTTTCGAGCCGTCACCACAGGTGTCGATCGTCATCCCGATCGTCAACGGCATCAAGCTGACGCTTGAATGCCTGCTCTCGATCGTGAGGTCGACGCAAGACGTGTCCTTCGAAGTCGTGGTTGTCGACAACGGATCGATTGACCAGTCGCAGGCATTACTGCCGTCGATTGCGCACCTGAATTACGTGAGACATGACGAGAACCGTGGCTTCGGGCCTGGGTGCAATGCTGGCGCCGCAATCGCCCGCGGACGGTATCTCGTCTTTTTGAACAACGACGCACAAGTGCAGACCGGTTGGCTGTCGACACTGCTCGCAGCGTTCTCGCAGTCTGACCAGGTCGGCGCCGCCGGTCCAAAAGTGCTGTTCCCGGATGGCCGCCTCCAGGATGCCGGTTCGATCATCAACATGGACTGCACTTCGTCTCTCATCGGCGTATTCGATGACCCGAACCTTCCTCAATACAATCGCCGCCGCGAGGTTGATTACGTGTCGGGTGTGTGCCTCGTCATCGAGAGCGATCGCTTTCGACGGATGGGTGGATTCGACGATGTCTTCGCGCCAGCCTACTGCGAGGACGTCGATCTTTGCCTCCGGCTCCGGGACCAGGGCCTCCGCGCCGTCTATCAACCCGATGCAGTCATCGTGCATCACCTCAGTTCGACGTCGAACGAGCTGAGCCCATCCTTCAAGATGGCCGCAGTGGTACGGAATCAGCAGAAGCTGTCGGACCGGCACCAGGCGCAGATCGACGGGCTCGACAGGACGCGCGTCATCGCGTTCTATCTACCGCAGTTTCATCCGGTGCCCGAGAACGATGTGTGGTGGGGCAAAGGATTCACCGAGTGGCGAAACGTCGCGCGTGCCCGGCCGGTCTTCGCTGGCCATTACCAACCGCGATTGGCTGGCGATCTGGGCTTCTACGATCTCCGATTGCGTGAAACCTACGTCGAGCAGATCGCCCTCGCTGAACGTTACGGCATCGACGGTTTCTGCTTCTATTACTACTGGTTCGGCGGCCGGCGTCTTCTCGAACGTCCGCTCGAGCGGCTTCTCGAAGATCCGACACTCGAGTTTCCGTTCTGCATCTGCTGGGCGAACGAGAACTGGACACGGCGCTGGGATGGTCAGGAACGCGAGATCCTCATGGCGCAGAGTTACCGCGACGAGGACGATGTCGCCGTCATCGACGACCTGACCCGATATATGCGTCACCCGTCCTACATCCGTATCAACGGGCGTCCGCTTCTGCTGATCTATGAGGCCAGCCGCTTTCCGGATATCCGGCGAACCATCGATCGGTGGCGGGAACAGTGCCGACGCGATGCAATCGGTGAAATCTATCTGGCGATGGTCGAGACTGATACGATTTTGTTGCGGCCGTCTGGCATCTCGCCTCGCGAGTGGGGCTTCGATGGGATGGTGGAATTCCCTCCCCATCAAGGAGGGTGGTATCCATTCGCCGCGGGAGTCGACCCGGAGTTCAGGGGCCACGTCTACTCGTACGATCCGACGGCGGTTCGCTACATGACACGTCCGCTGCCTGGCTACCCGCTGTTCCGGACGGTGATGCCGGGATGGGACAACACCGCACGCCGGCCAAACGATTCGGCGATCTTCGCCGGGAGTACACCGGGCGCGTACCAGGCATGGCTGGAATGCGTCCTTCGCCAGACACGAGAGCAGCACTTTGGCGACGAGCAGCTGGTTTTTGTCAATGCGTGGAACGAATGGGCCGAGTCAGCGTACCTCGAGCCCGACGTGGCGTGGGGCCACGGGTATCTGGAAGCGACACGGGACGCCCGCATTAACGCTCGTCTGAGGCTCCATCCAGACTGATGCCACCGATCAAGTCTTTCGAACTACCGGTGACGCTCATCGGACATCCGTTTGCGCCGATTGGCCGCGGCGAAGACCTACGCGCCTCGTACAGGGCTTTCAAAGCGGCCGGCCTCCAGCCGCAGATCGTGAACGTGTTCGGAGGCAATGGGCAGGATCGAGATCTCCAGGAGGAGTTGGGTCCGGCCCTACAGCCGACGAGCGCAGGCGGAGTGGACGTTTACTGCATCAACGGCGACGAGGTTGAACCGATACTCTCTCACCTCGGTTCGCGGCCGCCTTCACGCTATTCCGTCGTGTTTCCCACGTGGGAGCTTCCGAATTATCCAAGGCACTGGGCACAGGCTCTGGAAAGATTTGACGAGGTCTGGGCACCGTCAGCGTTCGTGCGCGAATCGATCGCGCCCGCTGTCGGCCGCCCGGTCACGACGATTCCCGAACCGACTGGCATGCGGATGAGCAGGTTTCTCGGCCGCCGATACTTCGGGATTCCGGAGAGCGCCTACGCCTTTCTGTTCGCGTTCGACCTGCGCTCGTACTATCACCGAAAGAATCCACAGGCCGTCATCGAGGCCTACACGCAGGTTGCGCGTGCTCGGCCGACCCGAGATCTTGCGTTGGTCGTGAAGATGGCGGGCGGTGACGTGCGACCAGAAGCCGCGGCATTGATGCGCGAGGAGCTACGGAGCCGCGCCGAAGCAATGGGGCTCAGCCGGATGGTTGTCATCGAGCGTGAGCTCACCGATACGGAAACGAAGAATCTGGTGCATTGCTGCGACTGTTTCGTGTCGCTGCATCGCAGCGAAGGTTTCGGCCGATTCCTGGCCGAAGCGATGTACCTGGGTAAGCCGGTGATCGCGACCGCGTGGTCCGGGAACCTGGAATTCATGAATCCCGACGTAGCCTGCCTGGTGGGCTACCGCTTGATTCCCGTCCGTGATGGCGAGTATCCGTTCTGGAACGATCAGATGTGGGCAGATCCGAACGTGGACGAAGCCGGCGAGTGGATGGTCAGGCTCGTCGATCAACCGGGCTGGGGACGGCGGCTCGGTGAGGGCGCGAGCCGGCATATCCGCTCCCGATTCAGCTATCGCGCGATTGGCCTGCAATACGTCCATCGGCTAAGTGAGATCTGCAATTGACTGAGTCGTTGAGCATCGGCCTGGCGAGACGACCGAAAGGATGGTAAGCGTGGTCTCCGTGTCAACAGACCTGACAGCCTTCGAAGCGCTTGCGGATGAACCGTGGGCAAATCTGATGCTGGGGGCCGTGACGCTGCCGCCGTTGCCGCCGGAACAACTGCAACGGGACTGGTGCGGAAACGCTGGTGTGCCGCTCGCACAGCAGTCTGCCGACTTCTACTCGCTTTTGAAGAAGGTCTACGCGCGGCACTCGCGCAAGCCTCTGCGAAAGTCGACGGTGTTGGATTTTGGCTGCGGCTGGGGACGCCTGACGAGACTCTTTGGAAAAGATGTGCCGCCATCTCAGATCTTCGGGTGCGACTCCGATCCGCAGATTCTCGAGTGGTGCCGCCAAATTCCCGGCACGTTCCGTCAGTCCGAGACGCGGCTGCGCCATCTGCCGTTCGATGAGCGATTCGATCTGGTCTTCGCATTTTCGGTGTTCACGCATCTCGGACCGAAGACCCACGAGGCGGCGCTGAAGGTACTGCACGATTCCCTCGCTTCAGGCGGCCTGGTGGTCGTCACGATCCGGCCCCGCAGCTTCCTCGAGATCCGCGGCGCCGAGCTTGCGACGCTGTCCGGCTCCGTGTCTCAAAAGCTCCTGGCGGACTATGACGCCGGTGAGTTCGTGTATCATCCGTATAATCTGCCACCTATCGATGGTGAAGTCCCGTACGGCGAGGCCGTGATTCCTCTCGCGTACGTTCAGAAGTCGTGGACGGATCGTTTTGAGATCCTCGAGAAGCCGCCCGTGTACGCATCCGATCCTTATCAGCGCCCGCTGGTCATGCGGCGGCGGACATAGGCGAAGCGATGACGCTGCGACAGGATGTGGGCCCTGTTCCGCCGGACAGCATGGTCCAGTCGTATTCGGGCAGTGCCCTGGCCGAGCAGTACGTCGTCCTCGGCGATACTATCCACGCGTTCCTCGTTAACTACGGTGGTCTGCAGCCGCATCACAAGGTCCTGGACGTTGGCTGCGGCATCGGGCTGATGGCGCGACCGCTGACGAGTTTCCTGGCGCCCGAGGGAAGCTATGACGGCTTCGACGTGGTCCTCGAGCCGATCGAGTGGTGCCGGCAACATTACCGGGAATATCCGCGCTTTACCTTCCAGCGGGCCGACGTCTACAACAAGCATTACAATCCGAAAGGGCGATTCACCGCCCGGGAATACGTCTTTCCCTACCCCGCCGGCACGTTCGACATGGTCGTCTTGACATCAGTGTTTACACACTTGCTGCCTGAGGATCTGACGAACTATCTGGCGGAAATCGCAAGGGTGATGAAACCAGGCGCCCGCTGCCTGATCACCTACTTCCTGTTGAATCCCGAGTCGATCGAACGAATCGAATCGTGGCTGAAGGAGCATCCTGACGCGGCCGATCGCGGCGTTCCCGGAGGCTTGGGATTCCGATGGAAATTCGGGGACCACTGCCGCTTGTACAGCAAGGATGTTCCTGAAACGGCGGTCGCATACAGCGAGCGCTGGCTCGCCGACCAGTACGCCAGCCATGGGCTGAGCATCGACCTCATCAATCATGGGGAATGGTGCCGACGCTCGTTTCAGCCCGGGTGGCAGGATCTCATTCTGGCCGTGAAGAACCCGTGAATGAATGATCGAGCGGCGACTGTCAGCGGCAGATTTCACACCATCCTACGGTCATGGGCATCAATCGCTGTTGCTCAAGGCCTGCTGATCGGAGCCTCCCTCTACGTCTTTCTTGATGGATGGCGGCGCGAGATTCGAGTGCCGCTATTGTTCTCGATCGATAGCCTGTTCTACCAAATGCAGGCCAAGAGCACGATCGATAACGGCTGGTGGTGGTTCAACTCCCTCGTCGGAGCACCGTTTGGCCTCGACGAGCTCGCGTTTCCGGCCAACGGTAATGTCGATCAGGCGATTGTCTGGATCGTGAGTCTGCCGATCGCGAATGCCCTGACAGCGATCAACGTTGCCTGGATCGTCATGATCGTTTTCAGCGGCCTTGCTGCCGCATGGTGCCTGCGGGTATTGCGCGTGACCACCGCGAGCGCGTTTGTGGCTGGGACGCTGTTCGCCTTGAGCCCGTATGCGCTTTACAAGAACCTCGGCCACTTCGGGATGGCGATTTACCTCGTGCCGTTTGTCTGCACGGCGGCGCTGCAATTGGCTTCAGGACGACTGCCGGAACGCGGCTACTTGAAGGGTGCCGGCCTTGTTTTGACCGCGGGGTGTGCGCTTCTCTCGTTCAACTACGTCTACTATCCGTTCTTCGGGTGCTTTTTCGTGTGCGTCGCAGGAATTGTTGGCGGCGTCACTCATCGACAGTGGCGTATCGTTCGAGCCGCGATTCTTCTCCTCGCCGTTCTGGCCGTCTGCACCTTGATCAATCTGGCACCCAGCCTCTATTCGTGGCGCGCGCACGGCCAACCCATCCTGCTGCCCGAAAAGGTCCCGGCGCACGCTGAAATGTTCGCGTTGAAAATCAGGACGCTCGTGAGTCCGGTTACGTCTCATTCGTTTCCACCTTTTCGTCGATGGAATGAAGCGGAAGCCGCGGCGCAGTTTCCGCTCGAAACCGAGAACAGTTGGTCGAGACTCGGGACTGTGGGGACACTCGGATTCCTGGCATTGCTTGGGCTGTTGATGATTCCCTCGGCTGCAGACCGCGTTCGGGACGGAAAAACTCTTCTTGCCGCGAGCCAACTGACGATTGCCGGTCTCTTGCTGGCAACCGTGGGTGGGTTCGGCAGTCTGTTCAGCCTCCTCGTCAGCTCAGACATCAGGGGCTACAGCCGAATTTGCCCCTTCATCGAATTCTTTGCGCTGGCCGCAGTCGCCATTGCGATGGATTCCGTCTTCAGGAGCCGGAAGACGCGGCTGGGCGCGTCGATCGTCGTCCTCGTGTTCGGATTGGCTGACCAGCGGGGAGCCGCCGCACAGATGAACATCGATTACGCAAAAAACGCGGCCGAGCTCTCGACCCTCACGACATTCGTCCACCAGCTGGAAGACCGCATGCCGGATCGCGCGATGGTTTTGCAATTACCGTTCAGACTTTACATGGACGAGTGGGCGACGCCGCGAATGCCGCCGTATGAGCACTTCAAGTTGTACCTGGTTTCGCAGAAGCTCCGATGGAGCTACCCGGCGCTTTCCAACCAGCAACTTGGTTGGCAGGTCGCCGCTGCGGCACTCGATCCGAAGCAACTTCCCTATCAGCTTGCGCACGAGGGATTTTCCGCGATTGTGATCGACCGCAACGGGTATGAAGACAATGGCGCGGCAATCACGGCAGACGTTCGTGCCGCAGTGTCCGACGGCGCCCTGATCGCGCAAACCGATCGATATGTTGCGTTTGATATTCGAGCGCTTGCCAACGCTCTCGACGCCGCCGCGCCACGACTCCCGTCCGCACCGTTGCTCGCTACGGCCGGCATGCGCGCCTGCGGAGCCGAGCCGGCGATGGGAATCGATCAGGTTGGTTCGATCAAAGGCGTCGTTGGCCGCGGCCCGATCCGCGTCGATCGTGCGCGTGGTCTGCGAGTCGGCGGATGGACCGTCGATCAGCCGCGTCAGGCGCTGGCTGCGGGTGTCGATGTCACACTCGACGAGGTTCCATTTCCCAGCATGTACGGTTGGGACCGCATCGACGTCGCCAATTATTTCAAGCACCCGGCCTATCGGTACAGTGGATTCCTGGCGGAGATTCCTGAGGAAAAACTGAAGAAGGGGAAGCACATGTTGTCGATCCGAGTGGCCTCCTCGAATCGCGAGTGCTACTACGAGAGCGCCCGGATCCGACTTCTCGTCGACTGAGCATTGCGAGGGCGAAGCCACGCGCCACGTTTGCCGCGGCTTCGCCCAAAGAGGAAAAGAGTCTAGCGAACGATCGGGAGATCGCCGCCGGCGCCCCACGCGACGGCTGTCGTAGTTCCCGTCGAAGAGAACCAGATATACCAGGTGCCGTTTGACGGCCGGTAGACGGCGACGTCGGTCCTGCCATCACCGTCATAGTCGCCCGGCGCCGGGGTATCACTGCCCACTCCCCACACCCGAGTGTCCCACGCGGTGAAGTTGGTGCTTGATTTCAGAATGTACCAGGTGCCGCTCGAGGGGCGAAAGACCGCGACGTCGGTCTTGCCATCGCCGTCGTAGTCACCCGTCACAGGAACATCCCCGGCCGATCCCCACTGACGGGTGTCCCACGCTGTATAGTTAGTGGTTGATTTCAGAATGAGAAAGGTCGCGGTCGATGGCCGAAATGTCGCGACGTCTGCTCGGCCATCACCATCAAAGTCGCCGACCACCGGGACATCCGTGCTGACGCCCCACTGATATGTGAACCAGGCTGTGTTGTTCGTCGCCGATCTCAAAACGACCCATTGGGCGGTTGAGGGTCGGTAGACCGTCACGTCGGTCTTACCATCGCCGTCGTAGTCGGCCACCAACGGAACATCGCCGTTTGCTCCCCACCCCGCGACGAAATACGTCGTGAAGCCGGTGCTTGATTTCAAAATGAACCAGGTGCTTGAGGACGGACGATAGACGGCCGCGTCGATCTTGCCGTCGCCGTCAAAGTCCCCGGACACCGCGGTGTCCGTGCTGGTGCCCCACCCAACCGTGTTCCACGTTGCGTAGTTCGAGCCTGAGGTCAGCATGAACCAGGTGCCGGTCGACGGTCGGAATATGGTGACGTCGGATTTGAAGTCTCCGTCGAAATCGCCTCGGACCGAGAAGGGAATGCCTACGCGCCGCGACACTTCCACCGACGGTGAACTCAACGTGCCCGCGGAGTTGTAGGCGCGGACGACGAAGTAGTAGGGCATTCCATCCGTCAAACCGCTGACCTGTGCCTGGGTCACGTTTCCGACGTTCAAGCTGCCTGGGTATGAACCCGACTGATTGCCCCAGTACAGGGTGTAACCGGTCACGTTCGGATCAGTGCTGCGATCCCACGCCAGAGTCACGGTGGCGGCCTGTGCCACGCCGCTCCAAAGACCCATGAACAAGACGAGCCCCAACAGACGGCCCAGCCGAGAGATAGGCATCATGATTTAACGGCTGAGGCAAGACGCGTACCCCCCACGGAAAGGCCTTCTCCGTCGTTGAATTCTGGCCAATTAAGCAGGCCCCCCGGTCGTGGTGCGACTCGAAACTTTACACTTTCGTAAGTAACTGCGCACTTTTTGCGGACCAGTCCGCTGACTCATACCGCGCGCGCCGCAAGGAGCTTGATTCCACAACGCGCCAGGAGGAGTGCTGCCGCCACCCACCGCCGCGGGCTCCATCGCGACGGAGCAACGTGAGTGGCGAAGTACAAGTACGCGCTCCGATGAAATGCACGAATGGCCAGCGGCTTCACGGTGCGGCTGCTTCGTGCACCCACGTGGAGGACCTGCGCGTCGGGTCGATATCGAATGCTCCAGCCGGCCTTGCGCAGACGCCGGCAAAGGTCCGCATCTTCCCAGTAGAGAAAGTAACGCTCGTCGAAGCCGCCGATCTCGTTGAACGCATCGCGTCGTACCAGGACGCACGAGCCGCTCACCCAATCGACTGACGCAGCCGACTGCCTTTCCTGCTGCGTCCCGGGAAGCAGCACATTACGCCGTGTCAAACGAGCAGACGGAAACAGGCGCGACAGCAGTGTGGACCGGCCAAACAGTCCCGTCATCATCGTCGGGTCACCGCGAGCATTCCCCTGGGGAGAGCCATCCTCATTGATCACGCACGGCGCAACTGCCGCGTGGCGCGGATTCGTCCCGAGTTCATGGAGCAACGGGTCAACGAACCCTCGGGCAGCAACGCAATCGGGGTTGATGAAGAGCAACAAGTCCGAGGCCGCCATTCGCGCTCCCACATTCGCGGCGACGGCGAACCCGGTGTTCGTCGGCAGACGGACGAGTCGCACTCGCGGCTCATCCTTCTCGGCCGCCGTCTCGCTGCCGTCAGTCGAGTCATTGTCGACGACAACAACTTCCCAGTTGAAGCCGGCCAGTGCGGTATTGAGCGAAGAGAGACACTCCGCCAGATGCGGACCGCTGTTGTAGTTGACGATGACGGCGGAGATGTCGGGAGGTACGCGCGTGGGATAATCATAGCGTGCGCGTCGCCGCGATCATCGTCAATTGGAACGCCGGTGCCTACCTGACGGCGGCGCTTGACGCGCTCGCGAAGCAGCAGCGTCCGGCCGATCGCGTCGTCGTCGTCGATAACGCGAGCACTGACGGTTCTCGTGAGGCGGTCGCGCGCTACCCCGGGATCGAGCTGATCGCGCTCGACGAGAACGTGGGGTTTGCCGCCGGAAACAACCTTGCCGCCGCTGCCGTCGCCGACTGCGACTGGCTGGCGTTCCTCAACCCGGACGCGTTTCCCGAGCCACACTGGCTCCAGCGGCTGATGCAGGCGGTCGAGGAGCATCCGGGAGTCGCCATGTTCGCAAGCGAGCTGCGGCTCGCATCGGATCCCTCAAAGCTTGACGGCGCAGGCGACGCCTATCATGTCAGTGGCCTGCCGTGGCGAATCGCTCATGGTGAGCGTGCACCAACTGATCACGTCGAGCCGCGAGAGGTGTTCTCCCCCTGCGCGGCCGCGGCACTCGTGCGGCGGGACATCTTCAACGAAGTGCATGGCTTCGATCCGTCATTCTTCTGTTATCTCGAAGACGTCGATCTGGCGTTCCGTCTGCGGCTCCTGGGGCATCGGTGCCTGTACGTTCCAGGTGCGGTCGTATGGCATGTCGGCTGTGGAACGACGGGCGCGCGAAGCGCGTTCGCCATTTATCACGGCCATCGCAATCTGGTCTGGGCATGGGTGAAGAACATGCCGGGCTGGCGCGTGTGGCTCTACGCGCCGCAACACGTGCTGCTGACCCTCGTCTCGCTGGTCCGCTTTGGCGCGATTCGCCACGGACGGACGATCGTGCGCGCGAAGATCGATGCGCTCGCCGGGATCGGCGGCGCCCTGTCGGAGCGGCGCAAGGTCCAGCGCACGCGAAAGGCGACGGGCCGTGAAGTTGTTGCGGCAATGTCGCGCGGGTGGCTAACACCGTACCAAACGCACCGCGATCGGCCCCGGTAACCACGCATTCCCGGACAGAGGTCCTCCGTCACGCGGACTTCGCCGCCACGTCCTCCCGTCACGAAGGCCAACAACCTCCGCTTTTACGCATAGTTGCGGCAGATTTTTCGAATTAGTACTTCTGGCCTCACGCTTGCCTCTGTAAAGGCACCCGTTTCACATCGATCGATCCCGAACCTCACACCATTTTGATGACGGTACTTCTGTTACCTTTCGCGCCCGCGTGCGTTTTTACTCTTCACAAGGCGCCATCCGAGTGCAGGCCACAAGGGTTTTTGACCGATCTCACTTGGGGGCGGGGGCATTCCGGGTAACTGGATTCCGGCGACATCCGGCACCCACGGTCAAACATCATTTTTATCTGGAGATCCTGATGGTGCTTTTATCTCGGCCACGACGAACCTCGCGCTGCAGCAGCGCGTTCCTGACGCTGATAGTTCTCGGCCTCACGGCCGGCAGCGCATCGGCGCAGTTCATAGACCTTCGAACCATGGCCGGCGTATCGCCGGCGGGTGATGACGATGG
>DATJKH010000079.1:0-26813 GCA_035491715.1 Vicinamibacterales bacterium
GCGCACAGGTGTGACCGGCAATCACACCATCAATTGCGCTATCTTCTTCAAGACAAACAGCTTTGCTATGGGCTCACTCTTTGCTCTCGCCGAGAGCATGCGCACACTTGGACTTCTCTTCACGCTGCTGGTGGTCACGCCGCAAGCCGCAACCGATCAAAAACCGTCTGTGCCGGAGGGCACGATCATCACCTCGGCGCAGGTCACAGGCTTCGACATCGATCGACTCAGTCCCGGCCTTCGCGAGGCGATCCGCAATCTCGCCGGCACGCCGCTGAAAAAAGAGCAACTTGACGAACTCGCGGCCCGCCTCGAAGGTGAGCGCCCGCGCTATGTCGCTGCCGTCCGCACCGTGATGGAGCCCGGTGGAGAAGCGCGGGTCTTCTTCGTGATGGGTCGTCAACAGGAGCCCGATCACGACGACAACGTCAACGACCGCTATATCGTCGAGCAGGCCGACATCACCGGTGTGCCGGACGCCGAGATTACGCAGGCGCTGCGCGACGATCTGAAGGCGCTCGTCGGCAAACGACTCGATTCGGGCGAGGCCGACAAACTGCAGGAGCGCCTCGACCGCGAGTTGCCAGGCTACGACGTCTCTCGACGTATTCAGAAGGGAGGCGAGGTTGGCCGCATCAAGCTCCTGTACGAGGCTCGCAAGAAGGAACCGCCACCGTGGCTTCGCTTCGAGCCGCTGCGTTCGAATCTGATCTATCACTCCGAGCAGGGCTGGGGAGGGTTCTGGGACGTCAACATCGGCGACCGCACCATCCGTTTCGTGCCAATGTTTGCGCTCGCCAATTCCGAAGACTCGATCGAGGAGAGTTCGAGTGTCGGCCTGCGCTTCGAGACGAGGAAACTCGGGACCCGCAGGCTTGGCGCCAGCTTTGAGTGGTCGTGGTTCGATCAGGACTGGCGTACGCAGACGCTGGGCGCGCTCCCGCTCCACCCGGAGATCCCGCTCCCTTACGACACTCGAACGACCGTGACGCCGTTGCTGAAGTTTGCGTTCACCCCAGCTCTCAGCCTCGCCGCAGGCGTGAGCATCTCCGAGCTCAAGGGCTTTGCGCCGGCAACCGAATCGCAGATGGCGAACGCAGCAGTGGCCTCAATCGATTTCGACCGTGAGTGGAAAGACAAATCCGACGTGACGCATCGTGCTGTCGCCAGCTTCGGTGTCCGCGGCGGTTCGCGCAGTCTCGAGAGCGACCTTGCGTACACCAGATACCTCGGTCACGGCACATATCGATTCGATTTTGGACGGCATCACGTCCAGGCGACCGGCATGGCCGGAGGGATCACCGGTCACGCACCACTCTTCGAACGATTTGCGCTCGGTGACTCGACGACGCTGCGCGGCTGGGACAAGTACGAGATCACGCCCGTCGGCGGCGACCGGATGGTCTATTCGTCAGTCGAATACCGGTACACCGGAGTCTCTCTCTTCCTTGACATCGGTTCCGTGTGGGACGCGAACACCGAACGGAAGACCCGCGTCTCGACAGGCTTCGGTTTTCATGCAGGTCCGGCATATTTCGTCGTCGGGATTCCGCTGAACACCGACAATCTCACCGCCATCGTTGCGCTCGGTCTTCGGATTCCAGGGGTCGGGATCCGGTGGTAACGGCCCAACGGGTCGCATTCGCGCTGCTCACCGTGCTCGGATTGACGGTCGCGCCATCATCGGCGCAGACCTTGACGGTCGACACAGCCGGCGATTCGCTGAGGATTCGCGCACCTGGTTTCAGCTTCCTCAACGGCGATCCGCTGGCAAGGCTGAAGGATGGCCGCTCGGTGCGCGTGGAGCTGGCCGCGATGGTGCTGCCGGCGCCGGGCAAGTCTGTCGTAGCGGCCACGCGACGGATCGTCGCGTTGAGCTACGATCTGTGGGAGGAACGATTTGCCGTGACGACGGTGGAGAAGCGGGCCCAGTCGGCATCACACCTGGCACTTGCTGCCGCCGAGGCGTGGTGCGTCGATCAGGTGGCGATTCCGCTCAACGCCCTGGGCGCATTTGGCCGCGATCTGCCGTTTTGGGTGCGCCTCGAATATCGCGTCCTGGACGGCGACACGCCGGCCGATTCGACCGAGTCGGGCTACACGCTGCAAGGGCTCATTGACGCCTTGAGTCGCCGTCGCAAAACCGACTCGTCGACGCACGCTCTGGAGGCCGGTCCATTCCGGCTGCCGGCGCGCACCTCGTCGCGTCTGCGATGACTCTTCGCACTCGACTGATCGGCGCATTCCTCGCATCAACGTTGCTGCCGCTGGCGGCGACAATCTGGATTACCACGACTCTCATCGATCGCAGCCTGCGGTATTCGACAACCGGAGAACTCGACCGGCTCTCTCGAACACTGGAGACCACGGCGAAACAGTTTTACCAGCGCGAACGCGACGCCTTGAAGGAAGATGCGATCGCCGGACGGACGCGGCCGACGACATATGCGGTGCCGAACGCCGCCGAGTGGCCCGAGGCGGTCCGCGCATTCTGGGAAAGCGGCGAGCCCGAGCGCTTTGGTGTGTCCGGTGAAAACGGCGAACGCGTCGACTACATGCGGCGAGGCGACGGACCTGGCGATCGCGGTGGCGTCGAGATCTACAGTCGCGACCTGGGCGGCATCAGCATGGAGCAGCTGTCAACTCAGCTTCGAGAAACACGCCGTGTGGTGGACGCCATTGATGCGCGCGATCTTCGACGCGGGTTCACGCTCACGTTGCTGGTGCTTCTCGGCGCGACATGGGTCGTTTCATTGTTGCCGCTGCTGGTGATTGCCCATCGGGTCAGCCGACCGATTCAGCAGCTCACCGCCGCGCTTACCGATTACGCCGGCGGGAACTGGTCGCGACGATTGGGGACTGGCAGCTCGCCTGGAGCTCCGCCCCGCGACGAAGTCGGTCGTGCCATCGACGCGTTCAATCACATGGCGGACCAACTCGAGGAGAGCCGCGAACGCCTCGTACACCTGACGCAGATGGCGAGCTGGCAGTCGCTCGCGCGCAAGACGGCTCACGAGTTGAAGAACTCGCTGACGCCGATCCGGCTCACGGTCGAAGAAATACGGGCACGTGAGCTTGCGCTGGGCGAGCGAGTGAGTGAGCGAGTCGAAGATCGGGCGTTCATGGATCAGGCCGTCCAGATTGTCGTGAGTGAAATCGAGTCGCTGGAGCGGCGTGTTCGAGCGTTCTCTGAATTTGCCAGCGAGCCGTTGGTGCACCCGGAGCATCTCGACATCAACGCGATCACAAAGGAACGGATCGCACTGTTGAGACCGGTGCATCCTTCGGTGAACTACATTCAGCGGCTGGCACAGCCGTGCCCTCGGGCGCACGCCGATGGCGATCTGGTGAATGGCATTCTCACCAATCTTCTCCAAAACGCGGCGGAGGCGACCGGGCCCGGCGGTACGGTCGTCGTGTTGACGAAAGTGGAGAATCAACGCGTCGCGATCGAGATCCATGATTCGGGACCCGGATTGACCGAGGAGGTCGCCGCCAGACTGTTCGAACCAACGATCACGTTCAAAAAGCAGGGCATGGGCCTCGGTCTCTCGATTGCGAAAAAGAACGCCCTACTGTCGGGTGGAGACATCGTCGTGATTCCCAGCAACCTGGGCGGCGCCGCGTTCAGGGTCACGCTGCCGTCATGACTCGCAAGCGGCATATCGCCATCGTCGACGATGAGGCGAACATCGGACGGTCGCTTCGCCTGATTCTGGAAGGCGAAGGCTACCGTGTCAGCGTCTTCGAATCGATCGCCGCCTTCTCCGCCGATCGGACTCGCGCGGCAGCCGACGTCTATCTGCTCGACGTGCGACTGCCCGATGGCAACGGCATTGACTTGCTCCGGTCGGTTCGGCAGTCAGACGATCGAGCGGTCGTCGTCATGATCTCGGGGCACGGCACGGTGTCGGACGCGGTGCAGGCGACGAAGACGGGAGCCTTCGACTTCCTCGAAAAACCCTTGGCCCGCGATCGGGTCCTGCTGGTCGTCAAGAACGCGCTCGAATGGGTGGATCTTCAGCGCGAGAATCAGCGCTTCCGAGAGATGGTCGGAGAGGTCCCGAAAATGATCGGGTCGTCGCCCGTGTTTCAGCATGCCGTTCAGCAGGCGACCCAGGTGGCGCGCTCCGACGTGACGGCCCTGTTGCTGGGTGAGTCCGGGACCGGCAAGGAACTCCTCGCTGCGCACATCCACCGTGAAAGTCCGTTTGCTGCGGGGCCCTTCGTGAAGGTCAACTGCGCCGCCATCCCGACCGAACTGATCGAGAGCGAGCTGTTCGGTCATGAGAAGGGTGCGTTCACCGGCGCCGCCGCACTCCGGCGCGGCAAGTTCGAGCTGGCCGACGGCGGAACGATCTTTCTCGACGAAGTCGGCGATTTGCACGAAGCGTCGCAGGCCAAGCTGCTCCGGGTGCTGCAGGACGGTGAGCTGCAGCGCGTCGGCGGTGAACAGACAATCAAGGTATCGACACGGGTGATCTCGGCGACGAATCGTCGGCTCGACGACCTTGTCTCGGACGGCAAGTTCAGAGAGGACCTCTACTATCGATTGAGCGTCGTCCCGATTCGTGTGCCCTCGTTGCGAGAACGTGTCCAGGACATCGCCGAACTGGTGCCGTACCTTCTGTCCGAGTTCTGCGCTCGCAACAACTTCCGTCCCCGGATCATCGACCCGGATGCGATTGCCCAACTCGAGCGCTACTCGTGGCCCGGTAATGTCCGAGAGCTCAAGAACGTCGTCGAGCGGATGGCGATTCTGACACCAGGCGATCGGATTACGGCCGACGCGATTCCACTCGAAGTGCGCGCCGCTCAGACGCCACGCGTGGCGGCTGGACTTCAAGAAGTGCGGGACTCCGCGGAGCGAGATCGGATCCGCCAGGCATTGGATCAGACCGACTGGAACGTCTCGGCCGCGGCGCGGCTACTCGATACCGAGCGAACCGCCCTCCACAAACGAATCCGCACGCTTGGATTGAAAAGGCAATAGCCGCGGGAGTACAGTCGCCCGTTGTACAGGAGGCTCCTATGTCGATGAACGAGCTTGAGATGTTTCTGGCCGCGTGGGACCGCGAGGCGGCAAGCACCGTGAAGCTGCTGCAGGCGCTTCCGGCGGCGCAATACGACTTCCGGCCGGACCCGACCGGTCGATCACTCGGCGAACTCGCGTGGCACCTGGCGGAGGGCGACGCGTATATGAGCTTCGGGATCGACCAGCGTCAGTTCAACATGTCGGGTGCGAAACCACCGAACATCGAACGTCCACGTGCGGTTGAAGGATTGGCGCCGGGGTACGAGCGGATTCACCGCGAGGCGGTGGCCCGAATCCGTAAGTTGAAGCCAGAGGATCTCGATCAGACGATTCAGTTTTTCACCGGGCCGATGACCATTCGCGACATCATGTGGAATTTCATCATGGCGCACGGCATTCACCATCGAGGCCAGCTCACCTTGATGTGCCGGCTAGCCGGTGGCCAGTGCCCGGGTCTCTACGGGCCGAACCGCGAAGAGATGGCAGCCCTGCGCGCGGGGGCCGAGGCATCCTAGCGGGTTTGCGGTAGAGTGCTCCGCGTTCACCGCGGAATCGATTGTTGCGCGGGCATATCGTGTACGACACCTCCACCAATTTCCTGAACGTCCATGAATGGGCCTACGGGCTGACAGAAATCACCCACATCCTGTCGCTGGCAGTGGGCATCGGCCTGATCGCGCTGGTGGATCTGCGCCTGCTCGGAGTCGGCTTTCAACAAGCGAGCCCGGAGCGTTTGTGGAGAGCGACGGCGGTCGTAAGCCTGATGGGGCTGATCGTTGCGGTCACCACAGGGCTGATGATCTTTTCCACCGATCCGATCAGGTATTTCGAGCATCCAACAATGCGGTTCAAACTGGTCCTGGTGCTGGTGGCGCTCGCGTTCAATTACACAGTGCATGGCCGAGTCGTCGGCGGCGGCTACCCGCGAATCGCGGCTGCCAGCGTTGCCGTGGTATCGCTCGCGATGTGGGTGACGGTTGTGTTCAGCGGCGTCTTTTACGCCTTCACCTGATCACATGAGTCTCGCGTCGGTCGGCCAGAGCGTTCAAGACATCGCCGTGTTCACCGCCGTGCGTGAATCGCGACTCGTGTATCCGATCCTGTTGTCGACCCATCTCGCGTGCATCGCGATATTCGGCGGGTTGATCCTGGTCACCAACCTGCGGCTCCTGGGTTGGACACTGACCGACATTCCTGCTGCCGACATGATTCGCGCGCTCAGACCATGGAAGCAGTTTGGCTTCGTGGTCATGGTCACCTGCGGCATCCTGCTCGCGGCATCGAAAGCATCGGAGTATCTCCCGAATCCGTTTTTTCAACTCAAAGTCGCGTTGTTGATGGGTGTCGCGGCGCACGGCGTATACTTTCGTCGCACCGTATACCGGACTGCGGTGCTTCTTGAGCCGAAGGCGCGAGCCGCGGCCGTGATGTCGCTGATCCTGTGGGTTGGTGTTGTGTCCATGGGACGATGGATCGCCTACTACGACGCGCCGCCGCCAGCCGAAGAGATGACTGCTCCCAGCAGCCACATGAATCGGCCAACCGCCAGCAGCGTGAGGCTGCCGACGAGGACATGCGCGACTGTTGTCGCGATCCAGGTCGCGGCATTCGGCGGACCCATGAGAATCATGAACAGAACGGCGGTTCCGAGGGAGACCTGTACGACGATGACGGCGATGACTGATGCTGCCGCACGTCTCTCTGGCCGGGACATCCGTTCGTCCTGCGTCGTTGGCACTGCGCAGCCAAGGACGGCCATCGCCGCCAGTCCGCCGATGAACAGGTGCCAGGCAAGACCAGTTACGTGATGGCGAAGGGCGGCGCCGGCGGCGACTTGCACGAGGATGAGACCGAATCCGACACGTGAAAGAACCGTCGCCCACCGCCGTTCGGGGTGTGGGTGCGGGCGATCGGTTCGCGTTCCGCCGGGGAAGCGTGCTAGGGCGATCGTTGCGAACGCTGCCACGGCGGCATGCGCGGCAGCGGCATCTGGGGAGAACGATCGATGAGCGAGCCATCCGCACATCGGGGTCGCTGCGACCAGCAGCACACGCCACCAGCGCGTGCCACCGCTCACGGAGATCAATCCGACCGCGATCATCGCAAGGATGGCCCCGCCAATCAGATGGAACGTGACGAGAATCGACATAACGCTGCTGAGCACGAGTGGGGCGCGAAGCAGGCTCGTCATCAAGCCGCCGGACAGTATCAACAGCAGCCAGGCAATCAGTGTCCACGAACCGCGGAGTTTCCGACGGCCGTCCACGGTCATGAGCCGTGCAAGGCGCCGCGCCTCGAGGGAGTCCGATTCATGAAGCGATTGTGCGTTCTTACATGTGCCATCGCGTGCCTGGTGGTGCTTCCAATGAGTGCGCGCACACGAGTGTCTTTACAGGACCCACGCGCCACACCCGACATCTCGGGTTTCTGGGAACTGTCGTTCGACAGCCGGAACGTGCCGCGCGCGAACCTGCTGCCGGCGATCACCCGAGCAAAACTCGACGCACACGCAAAGAAGGACGCCTACGCGATTCGCTGGTGCAACCTCCTCGGCGTACCCTTCGTCATGGATCCCGGCCGACCGCTCGACATTCGCCAGGGATCCACCGCCATCATTATCGTTCCAGAGAATTCGTCAGCGCCTCGCTACCTCTATACCAATCGATCCGCCCACATCAGTGAAGACATTTTCGATCCGTCCACCAACGGCGACTCGATCGCACACTGGGATGGCGATACCCTGGTGGTCGACACGGTCGGCTTCCACGGCGAACGCGGAATTACCGCCATACCTGGCGGCGGCTACCGCACGGAAAAGTCGCGACTCGTCGAGCGATATCGACTGTTGAAGGACGGCTCGATCTTGTCGGTGACGTTCACCTGGGCCGACCCCGGTGTGTTCCGAACGCCGCATTCGTACGAGTTCCGTTATCACCGGCTGCCGCCGACCTATGAGCCGCGACAGTGGCTGTCGTGCGATCCGTTTGACGAGGACCGGGCGAAATTCCTGGAGTCGCCGCCATCAGTGAAGCCTGCGACGCGCGCTGTTTCCAAGGAGTAAGCGCATGAAACTCCGTGTCGTACTCATCGTCACGTTGCTGCTGTCCTTTGCAGCGCCGCTGACCGTGCAGGGACAGTCGTCGAAGTTGCGTCTCGAAGGGGACTGGGTTCGCATCGACCCCGATGGTGTCGGCAGCTTCGGTGGCCTGAGTGGCGTCATCCCGCCCGCGCAGCTGTTGCCCGGTGTTTCTGCCCCCGGCGGGCGCGGCGGACGCGGGGGGCGCGGTGCCCCGGCGCCGACCACTGGATCGGCAGGTCCGAATCCGGAAGGTGTTCCGTACATTGTCGTCGCACAACCGTGCACTGGAGGAGGTCCCGGCCGTAGCAACGGCGCGCTCCTGGTGAACCCGGATTCTGGCGGCATCCATTTCGTCGAGCACAAAGACGAAGTGATCTTTGCCGGTGAACGCGGGGGCGTGCGACATATCTACATCGATGGACGATCGCATCCCAACGTGTGGACGCCGACACCTGCCGGACATTCTGTCGGCCGCTACGAGGGGAACATCCTTCTGGTCGAAACGATGGGGTTCATGCCGGGAATGGTCCCGGGAGGGGGAGTTCGGACGCCAGAGACGCGCCTGCTCGAACGGTTCGAGATGTCGCCGGATGGCAATCGCCTGACGGTGACCTACACCTGGGACGACCCGAAGGTGTACCAGAAGCCGCATGTCTATCGCTATTATTTCGAGCGTGCACCTATGGTCGAATCGAGAGGCGCAAAGGTCAGTTACGCGCTTGAAGAGTGGTGTGATGCCGGGGATCCAGTCGAGAAACAATCGATCATTCCGCCAAAGCAGATCATCAAGTGAGTTCTGGAGGCCTTTATGAATGTCAGACGCCTCGGCCTCGTGATTGTGAGCGTTGCGTTGACTTCGATATCCGTTGCGGCCCACCACTCCTTTGCGATGTTCGACATGGAGAAGAACGTCGAGTACAAGGGCTTCATCACTGAGTGGAAGTGGCAGAATCCGCACGTGCACTTCAATGTGCTGGTGAAGTCCGGCGCCGGCGTCGAGCCGGCCACCGTCGGAACGTGGGATGTCGAGGGGGGCTCGATCAATATCATGAGCCGCCAGGGCTGGACCCGCGCCAGTTACAAGATCGGAGATCCAATCCGGCTGGTCGGCCATCCCATGAAGGACGGCTCGAAAGGCATCTCACTCTTCTATGCGATCCGTCCAGACGGGTCGCGCCTGTATCACGACATCGCGCGCCCCAAAGACGATGTGAAGAAATGATGGCGGATGGCGTTCTTCCATAGTCTGCAGAACAGCGCGTTCACTGACTGGTTCCTCGGCTCCGACTCGATCTGGACGTATCCGACGGTGCTCACGCTGCACACCATCGGCATGGCCATCCTGGTCGGCGCGAGCTTCGTCATCAACCTGCGGATTCTCCAGGTCGCCGGCGCTATACCTTTACAGCGCCTGCAGCCTCTCTACCGGTTCGTGTGGATAGGTTTTGCGGTGAACCTTCTGAGTGGTCTCGTGCTCTTCGTGACCGAAGCGGCCGATCGCGTCATCGACCCGGTGTTCTACGTCAAACTTCTCAGCATTGTGGTCGCCTTGTCCTTTGGCATTGTCGTCAAACGCAGTGCGATCGGTCGCGCCGATATCCAGCACGTGGCGCCCGCGGGCAGCCGTGTCCTCGCCGCGGCGTCACTGGCGTTGTGGATCGTCGCGATCGTCTCTGGCCGGTTGATGGCCTACCTGAAGCACTGAATGGAACCGCGGCATGACTGAATTCGCCGCGTGGGTGGAATCGACCTCCCTCTCGAAGACGTTATTCGGGATGTCGTGGTTGTGGCCGCTCTGCGAGTCTCTGCACTTCATCGGTCTCTGCATGCTGATCGGCGCCGCGGGCCTGCTCGACCTCCGCCTCATGGGCATGTTTCGTGGCCTCCCGATCCGCCACGTCAAAGCACTGATGCCGTGGGGCATCGCCGGGTTCATCATCAATGCGACAACGGGTGCATTGTTTCTCACCATGCAGCCGCATCTCTATCTGTCGAGCGGCGTTTGGTGGTCGAAGGTCGCGTTCATCGTTATCGCTGGCGCGAACGCGCTGTTTTTCGAAACCCGGTTGGCGTTGCCGGCTCTGGCCATGGATCCCGACGCCGACACGTCGCCAGGGATGAAGCTTGTTGGTGCGTTCTCGCTCTTCAGCTGGTTCGCCGTGCTCTACTGCGGGCGAATGCTTCCTTACCTGGGCACGGGCAATTAGCCCTTTCCTTGTCCCTTGTCCCTTGAGGTGACACGGCACTCACCACAGCCTTCGTCCCAGGAAAATGTTGCGAAGATGTGACGCCGTCCGCCGCTCAGTGTGGCAGACTGAGGGGCTGGGGCACTTGCGACACCTCAGACAATTGTCTGTTTCCGTGTCAGGAGGTTTGCGATGACAACCGCTGTTTCAACCCTGCTGGGCCGCCCGGTTTGGTACGAATTGATGACAACAGATCCTCCAGCCGCCGAGAAGTTCTACGACAGTGTGGTCGGCTGGAACTCAGCCCCATTTCAAGGCTCGCCGCAACCTTATACCGTCTTCAAGCGAACAGGTGACGTACAAGTGGCCGGCCTGATGAAAACGCCGGACGGCATGAACATGCCGCCGTTCTGGTCGATGTATGTGGCGGTACCGAAGCTGGAGGAAGCCGTCACGCACATCAAGCGCCTCGGCGGAAGCGAGCTGTCGGGAATCATCGACGTTCCCACGGTCGGCCGCATGCAGATGTTGAAGGACCCGCAGGGTGCTGCGTTCTACATCATTCAGCCCACGCCGAGCGAGGAGCGGCCAGAAGGTGCGCCTCAACTGGGGGAAGCGTCATGGCACGAGTTAATGACGACTGATGCCGAGGCCGCGATGAAGTTCTACTCCGAGGTGTTTGGCTGGCAGCCGAGCGAGGTCATGGACATGGGCCCGATGGGCAAATATCACATGTTCAATCGTCCCGTTGGGATGATCGGCGGCATGATGAATAAGCCGCCTGAAATGGCGAATGTGCCGCCCAACTGGGGCATCTACTTTCTCGTTTCTGACATCAACGCGGCGGTTGATCGCGTCAAGACGAATGGCGGGCAGATCCTCAATGGGCCGATGGAGGTTCCTGGCGGCGACTGGATCGTGAATGCGATGGATCCGCAGGGCGCGGCATTCTCGCTGCACGCCAAGAAGAGTCAGTAGCGGACTGTCGAACGGATCTCAGCATCTACGTCTTGGCCAACGCGTAGAACAGTCGTCACCAGCGCTTCGACGTCGGCGCGATCGGTGTGGAAATTCACGATGCACGCGCGCAGCAGATAGCGGCCGTCGACGACCGCGTTCGACACGAAGGCTTCGCCGCCGCGCTGCAGGCGATCGAGCAGCGTCTGGTTCAACGTGTTGAGATGGGCCTCGACCGCGGCGTCTCCGAGCTTCGCTCGCAGGTCGCGAGGGACATAACGGAACGTCGTGATGCTGAGATCCTGCGTGACCAGCTGCAATTGGTCGGATGTGCTGACGACATGCGCCATTTCACGGGAGAGCCGCATGTCGTCGGCAATCATCCTGCGATATCCGGCCGCTCCCACCTGCTTGAATGCGAGCCAGACTTTTAGCGCGCGGAAGGCGCGCGAATTCTGCGGACCGTAATCGACGTAATTGATGGCGCGCTCGTCGAAGTGATAGTACGGCGGATGATACGAGAACGCCGCCCGCAGCGTCTCTGGATCGCGAACCAGTGCGCAGCCTGCCTCGAGTGGCGCGTAGAGCCATTTGTGTGGATCGACGGCCACCGAATCGGCGTGCGCTAATGCGCGCAAGTCGTCCGGTGACTCAGGAACCGCGGCCGCGAACCCACCGTACGCACCATCGACGTGAAACCACAGGTTGCGCTCGGTGCAGAGCGCGCGAATCGCCGGGAGCGAATCGATGGCACCCGTGCTGACCGAGCCGGCGGTTCCGACGACCATGAAGGGCACATCGCCATTCGCGCTGTCGGTCTCGACCTGTCGCCGAAGCTCAGATACATCCATTCGCAGTTTGTTGTCGGTCGGAATCCAGCGGATCGAATCCGTTCCGAGTCCCGCGATGTTGGTCGCTTTCTGTATCCAGGTATGGGTTTCGGTCGACGTGTAAACGCGTAGTCTGCGCGCGGAATCTCCGCTGATGCCGTGTGTGCCGACATCACGGTCCGCTTTTGCCGCGCGCGCGGCGAGAAAGCAGACGAAGTTGGCCATGTTTCCGCCGCTGACCAGCAGGCCACCACACTGAACCGGATAACCAATGAGCTCGGCGATCCATCGAACCACCTGTGCTTCGATTTCGCTCGCGGCCGGCGCCAGCCTCCAGGCACCAACGTTTGCGTTCACCGCGGCGGCAAGAAAGTCACCAAGGACTCCAATCGGCGCCGGCGGCGCGGTGATGTAACCGAAGAAACGCGGATGTCCGTTGAACAACGAATGATCGAACAGAAGTTGCGCGGTGCGCTCCAGAAGCGACGCGGGATCGGTTCCCGCCTCGGGCAGCGGTCCGTCGAGCCCGAGCGCCTCACGCACGGCCGACGGTGATTCATCACGTGTGACCGGCCCATGCGGCATTGACTCCAGGAACTCGGCCACCTGATCGACAAGACGATGTCCAAGCGCGCGGAACGTCGCCGCGTCCATTGCAAGGGGTGCCTGCCTCATGGCCTAGATTCCTTCGAAGAGATCGGTCTCCCGTATGCGGCCGCCGTTGACGGTGCTGAACACACGATAGAACGATTGCCGTCCCCACAGCGACTGGTGATGCTCCGGCGACAGGTTCTGCAGCCGCTCATACGTGACCATCTGTGATTGATGACACCCGACGGCCTGCCACACGGTCGTCCAGAAATCGCGAGTGTCAATCATCGTCGTGATTGCCCAGTCCGGCCACGGATTCGCGTTTCGCTCAATGCCGTCAACGGTAGACGACAACTTGCGGATGGCCGATTCGTACGCGGCCCAGGTCGAGGTGGGCCAGGCAAGATAGTAGAGCTTTGAGACTGAATGCGGCTCGCTTTCGGGCGCAACGGCGAATCCGCAATCGGCAGCGGCGAAAACGGCGGCGGTCGCGAATTGGGAAATGGCGATGTGATCCGGATGCCCGTACGCACCGTCGGGTCCAAACGTGAGGACGACATCCGGACGAATTCGTCTTACTTCCCGCGCGATGTGTGCGATCGCGTGAGAGGGATTCGCTGCGTCGAGACGCTGGTCCTGGTAGTCGAGGAGTCTCACCTCGGACACGCCGAGGATCGACGCCGCCGCGCGTAGTTCCGCCTCACGAATTGTCGCGAGGGCGGCTCGCCCGGGATGCTCAGGCTCGCCACGAGCGTGGCCGCGGAAGCGACCGCCGTCGCCGCGTGTGGCCGTCAGCAAAAATACCTCAACGCCTTCGTGCGCGTATTTTGCCAGTGTCCCGCCCACCCCGAGCGATTCATCGTCGGGATGAGCAAGGATGGCCATCAATCTTCGCCGAGGCATTTCCTGTTAACCACCGTCGTGAAAACGCTACTTCCGTGAAAACGCTACTTCGTGATCACCGTTTCCAGGTATTCCCCCGGCACGATCAGGCTTCTCGTTCCATCGCGATTCAGCGACCGAAGCAACGCCATCAAGTCCGCTTCGAGTGAGCGTTGCCGCTCGTCGTCGAGCGCCGCGAATGCCTTGTGTACTGGACCGTAATACGTCCGGAAGATGTCGACCCAATGCTCCGGCGATCGATAGCGGAACTGAAATGTGCGAACCGTATGCTCGATCCCCGTGGCGCCTGGAAACAGCTCCCGCACGTGCGCGTCCGTGCCCCAGAGGAGCGGCGAACTGACTCCCGCCGGTGGCGGCACGTACGCGCCGATGGTGCGAAAGAGTTGCCCGAGAAAGCCGGCCGGCGTCCAGTTCGCCACGCCAATGCGCCCTCCCGATTTGCAGACGCGCATTAATTCGCGGGCGGTCTGTTCGTGGTCTGGCGCAAACATCACGCCGAATGTCGAGAGAACAACGTCGAAGCTCGCATCCGGATAAGGCAGCGCTTCAGCATCGGCGAACTCGAACGTGACGTTGTCGAAGCCATCGGCTTCGGCGCGCCGTCGTCCACGTTCGAGTAGCGCCGGCACGTAGTCAGTTGACGTGACCGTGGCAAATCGGCGCGCGGCGGCCAGCGTTGCATTGCCGCTGCCGGCTGCGACATCCAGCACGCGATCGGTCGCGCGAACGTTCGCCGCCTCGTTGAGCAGTTCGCCGACGATCTGCAGTGTCGCGCCGATCACGGCGTAGTCTCCAGATTGCCATGTTGCATTCTGCCGGTTCTTGACAGGGCTCCAGCGCTCGGTGACGTCCGGATTACCCGCTAGTACATTCGTCATGACATCTCTCCTACACAGATCTTCCGCCTGCGGGCGGAAGCGACGGAGCCAGCTACTTCAGCGCCGCGCGGATCTTTGCCAGGTGGTGATAGCTGTGGCGAACCGCGTGATCCTCGAGCATGAACTGGCACGTTAGCGGCGCATCGGAATTGAGCGACAAAGCAGCCGCACTATCGAGTTCCGCATCAGTCAGCGCACGGATTGCCGCCGCGGCTGCGTTGCTGTTTTGCCGCAGCAGATCCAGTGCCGCCTCCTTGGTGACCTCGTCCTGCTCGCTGGCGTGGGCAGCATTGATCCCGTGGACGTCTGCCCACGTCACGCCGGTCACCGGTCGACCGCTGGCCAGTACCTGCGCCAGCTCGATCTCTATTGGGTACATCGAAGCGACGTGGTGAATAACGACACCGATTTTTCGTCCGTCACCCGGGATGCGGGTCTGCCACTCTTTGTCGGTCAGGCCCTTGGCAAGCGCGGCGAGTGCCGTGGCTCCCTGCTCGAGGCGCTCGGCGAGGGCGTTGGCCCGCGCGGTCGCGGTTTTCGCGGCGCCGGCGGATTCGTTAACAGTTGTCATGAATTTGACCCTTTCATTGCGGCCCGCCCGATCGCGGGCTATGAATACTCCGGGATTACCCCATATATATGGTGATCGTTTTTCCGGTCCGTTCCCTGACATACATCGATCAGCTTATTTGCGACGCCGATTCATCAGCACGTTGATCGTTGCGGCTCGCGGGTCGTCCTCGTGCTCGTTGACGAGAAAGCGGTCCCCTACGCTTGCATAGGAACGGTCGTCAGACGTACGGAGCACTACGGCTGACTTGAGACGCGACGCGACTGGAAACAGAGGAACAGGCGCGCCGGCGCGAACACTGTCCGCCGAGATGGTCAGCGGAACACTCATCAGCCGATTCTCCTGGTCCATGAAGAACAGTTCACGTCCTCCGCTCTGCCAGTCCGGTGCGCCGCCGCCATCGGTGGAGATTTGTATCGGTTCGGCGTCTTTGTCGAACGGTCGAACAAGTACTTCGGGGCGTCCCGTCGCGTTCGACACATACGCAATCCATTTACCGTCGGGAGAAAATCGGCCGCAACATTCATCGGCATCACCGCCGACGACAATCTTCGGGGTGGCGCCGGGTCGCGGTTCAATCGCCCAGAGGTCGATCCGCGTCTGCGCGCTCGTGGCATTGAACAGGACGACTTTGCCGTCAGGTGACCAGCTCTGCGCGGCTTTCATGGCGTCGGTATGCAGCAGTCGCTGCTCCACGCCTCCAGGCCGCAGCTCTTTGACATACAGATCGTACGCGCCATCACGAAGAAGTGAGTACACGACCCGTCGATTGTCCGGAGACCAGACTCCCGACGTCGATGTGGTGTCGGGTGGCGTGATGGGTGTCAGCGTCTGGTTTGCAGGATCGAGAATCGCAATACTGACGGTATTGAGTCGGAAATCCGGGCGCGCGAGCAAGATCAGCCGCCCGTCCGCGGTCGGCACACCAAAGTCGCCATCATCCGACGTATGAAGCTCCTGAGCGATCGTGCCGTCGCGCCGCTTCCAGGTTATTCGCGTGCGACGGCTCACTACCGGCCGCCAGACGACGATTCCGGCTGCCGCGTCGAATCCGACGAGGCCGGCGACTTGTTGTCCATCCGACCAGACACGATCGGACAGCAGCGCCGGTTCTCCCGATAACGTGAGCGTCGCGGGATCGAACGGCTGCGCGAACAATCCGTCATTGCGCATGAACAACAGCTGTCCCTGGTCGTAGACACCGGATGATGTCGCATCGAGGATCGGTTTGCTGGGACCTCCGCTCGTGGGGACGGCGGTGAGGGTGTATCGAATCAGCTGGGGAGTTGCGATGCGATTGATGAACAGGACGTGACGCCCGTCGGGCAGGACTCTTGGAAACCGGTGCGAAATCTCCTGGTTCGCATGGTCGAGGGTCGTCAGCGCAACCGGCGCGCCGCCATCGGCGGACACTTTATAGAGACCGCCATCCGGTTGCGGCGAATAGACAATGATGTTGTCCTGCGTCCAGGTGCCGCCGCGAGGGTCGGCCACGGTCGTCAGCACGCGTGCGGTTCCGCCCGCGAGATCGACGCGCCACAGTCGGCCGCGCGCGAAGAAACCGAGCGAGCGACCATCGGGAGACCAGAACGGGGCTGTTCCCCCTTCGGTTCCGGTGACCGCGACGGCGTCGAAGGCATCCAGGGCGCGGACAAAGATTCGTGTCTTGCCGCCTTGCGCGCCAACGAACGCGATCCTGCTGCCATCGGCCGAAATCGCCGGCGTATCTTCCACGATGGTTCCCGTGGGCGCGGTAATCGCGACCGACAGCATCGGTGCTGGCGTGATCGCGGGTGGCGCCACGAGCCACAGCGTCAGGGCGATCGCCGCGACTGCGATCGCAGCGATGGCCACTATTGCTCGCCACCCCATTGGTCGCTGCGGTGGTGCGACGAGTGCTGTTCCGCTGCTCCGTGTGTCTGATGAAACGGCTTCGAGGGCGAATGCGAGATCGCGCGCAGACTGGAATCGATCGCGCGGGTCCTTCTCCAGGCATCGGCGGACGATGGAATTGAGCGCCGCCGGAGTTCCGCCGGGCGCACTGCCAATGTCCAACGGGTCCGACGTCAGGATTGCGGTCATCGTATCGGCAGTCGTCGCCCCCTGAAAGGCGCGCTTGCCGGTGAACATTTCGTAGATGATCGCGCCGAACGAAAAGATGTCGGCGCGATGATCGGCCGGCAACCCGCGGACCTGTTCGGGCGCCATGTAGCCGATCGTGCCGAGCACGAGGCCGGGCGTGGTTTGCGGCGAGGCCATCGTCGCAACGCTGGCAGTGGCACCGGGCGGCACTGTTTGCGACAGTTTGGCTAATCCGAAATCAAGGATCTTGACCGCGCCGTCGGCGGTGACAAAGAGGTTCTCCGGTTTCAAATCGCGATGCGCGATTCCGCGCTCGTGTGCAGCAGCCAGACCACTCAGGATGCCAAGGCCCGTCTCGACGACCTTGCGAGTCGGCATCGGTCCCGCCTGGATACGCTCACGCAGCGTAGTGCCGTTCAGCAGTTCGGAAACGACATACGTAATCCCTCGATCCGTGCCGATGTCGTACAGCGCGACGATGTGCGGGTGATTGAGCGCGGCTGTCGCGCGCGCCTCCTGCTCGAAGCGCGCAATGCGATCGGGATCGGCCGCCGTGACTTCCGGCAGGACTTTGATCGCGACGTCACGGTGCAGTCGGCTGTCGCGGGCCCGATAGACTTCGCCCATCCCCCCCGCACCAAGGAGGCCAGAGATCTCGTATGGACCGAGCTTCGTCCCGGCAGCGATCGACATCTGATCGGGATTCTAATCGCAGTCGAGGCTGCGAACGCAGGCAGCTCCGCGCTCGCTCAGCCGCCAATGATCAAATGCGAGTCTCCGAACTCATGCCACAGATAGCCCGCACTTCGCGCTTCCCGATAGGCTCGATCGAGATGAGGCTTCTCGACTCGCGGGTGCAGGCGCTCGCTCGCGGCAGGCCCAGAGCTGCCGGCCGCGGCGATCACCTGTTCGATCATTGCAAGGTGCGTCGCGTGCGGTTCGTGAAAGCCGGTGATCATACCGTTGACCGCGCGCAATGGACGCTCCCGCGTAATCACGACACTGGTCCAGCCCTCACCGGGAAACGTGACTCCTCGCTGATCGGTCACCGTCTCGAGCGCGCGCACGACTGTCGTGCCCACCGCGATGACGCGATGCCCGGCCCGCCGAACCGCATTGACGCGATCAGCCGTTTCTGAGGTCACGCGGAAATACTCCTCGTACGGCGGTTCATGATCTTCGAGGCTTGCGACGCCGGTGTGCAGGAGCAGGGGCGCGATCTGGATCCCACTCGCAATCAGCCGGGTAATGAGTTCGGGCGTGAATGGACGCGCCGCCGATGGCATCTCGGCGCTTCCGGGTTCGGTGGCGAAGATCGTCTGATACATCGAGGACGGCCACGAACGCGTGACGTAGTTGTAGCGAATCGGACGGCCAAATCGTTCGAGATACGGCAGCACGGGTTCCGAGAGCTCGAGCGCTGCCAGCCAAAGTCGGGAGCGAGCGTCGACGGCTCCGGCAAGTGGATATGGCGCGAGAAGGAGAACGCGGCTGTTCTGCTTCAACTGCAGCACCATGCCGGCGTGAGCGTCACGATAAGGGAGCGACGCGACCGGGCCTACACTGCGTACTTCAACGACCCAGAAATCTCCCGGCAGCCGCGTTGAGACATGCACCTCGAGGTGGTCGCCCGTTGCCGTCGTCGCCTCGAGCGCGGCGTTCAACGTTCCGCTCGTATTGACCACCAGCAGATCTCCTGGCGTGAGCCAGCGCGGCAACTCCTTGAACTGTGAGTGCGCAATTGAATCCGTGTCGACCCGCGACACGAGCAATCGCACGTCGTCGCGCCGCAGTCCGCGCGCTTCGGGCGGTTCACTGGCTTGCAGATATGAGGGAGTAGGAGTGTCGATTACGCCGGCTGCAGCCATGTCTTCTCCTGTTGCGCCGCGAATCGCTGTCCGCGAATCGCGGCGGGATCCTGATCGAACAGCCAGTTCCAGAACGGTGCAGTAATTTCCGGCAGTGGCCGATCGGAGATGTCTTCGCCAGGGAACGCTTCCTGATGCATGCGTGTTTGCATATCGCCCGGATCCACCAGGACTGCCGAGACCCCCTGATCGCGAAGTTCGATCGCCAGCGTGCGCGTCAACAACTCGAGTGCCGCTTTCGTCGCGCCATACGGTCCCCAACCCGGATACGCTGCGGTGGCCGCATCGCTCGTGATGTTCACGATGAGGCCGCGACGAGTGCGCAAGAGCGGCAGCGCCAGTTGCGTCAGCACCATTGGCGCGCCGACGTTGACAGGAAAGAGGCGGCCGAAGCGGGGCACATCGAACGCCGCGAGTGGTCCAACAGTTCCGAGCTCCGACGCGTTGTTGACGAGCACGTCCAGGCCACCGAACCGGCCGGCGGCTTCAATCAACTCCTTGCGGACCGAT
The DNA here is from genome assembly GCA_035491715.1 of Vicinamibacterales bacterium. Taxonomy (GTDB): domain Bacteria; phylum Acidobacteriota; class Vicinamibacteria; order Vicinamibacterales; family 2-12-FULL-66-21; genus JALZOC01. The sequence continues at coordinate 19,491 of DATJKH010000079.1, forward strand.
TGATCGGTGATGTCGCCAGCAATCGGCGCGACGGCAGGTGCATACGACGACAGCTCTGCGGCCGCGTCATCAAGGGCTTTCCGATCGCGTCCGCCGATCACGACGCCGTAGCCGCGCCTGGCCAGGACCCGCGCAATCACCAATCCCAGCCCGCGATTGGCACCGGTCACGAGCGCAACACGTGTTCCTTCATTCATCAGAGTCCTCCCTCGATCAACACTCTCAGCATCGAACTTCAAGTGAACTTGAAGTCAAGTGAAAAGTGGTCCACACTGCAGAAGGCAGCGAGTGAGCCACCGAGCGGAGCGGGGCGATGGCGTCCCGGCGAGCGAGGGTGTAGGGAGTCCGGCGATGAGGATGGGTGACGTGCTGACGATTGGCGAGGTCGCGGCTCGCAGTGGGGTCGCGACGTCGGCCCTGCGTTTCTACGAAGACGAAGGGTTGATTGCGTCAGAACGAACCGACTCGGGCCACCGGCGCTTTCCGCGCGCGGTGATCCGGCGGGTCGCGTTCATCGTGTTCGCGCAGAGGATCGGCCTGTCTCTCGACGAGATTCGTCGCGAGCTGGCGAAGCTGCCGCGTAATCGTGCACCAGACCGGGCTGATTGGTCGAAGTTGTCTGCCAGCTGGCAGAAACGCATCGACGATAGAATTGCGGAACTGGAACGGATGAAGGCTGGGCTTACCGAGTGCATTGGATGCGGATGCCTGTCGCTCGATCGCTGTAAGTTTTCCAATCCGGCCGATCGTGCCGGACGCCGCGGTGCGGGCCCGCGGTATTGGATTCAGGACATTTCGTCCGCCGGAAGGCGGCCGCCGGTTGCATCCTCGTGAAAGCGTTCGCCTCCTGGCGGTCGGCTTGGGCTTCCGGCGTGATCTGTTAGAGTCTGCTTCGACTCTCAAATGACGGGTCGCCAGAAGCCACCAGCTAAGAGTCAGCAGCCAACCAGCGGAGAATCCATGATGAATCGCCGCCAGTTTCTTGGAACGGTCAGTGCCGCCGCCGTGCTCCCGGTCATCGGGAGACAGACGGCGCCCGCGAACGAGTGGGGCTCACCCGTTTTCGACTTGCATTTTCACCTGCGCGCGCAGCCGGCCAGCAACATCGCGCATCTCGACGGCGCCGGTGTGACCAAGGCGAATCTATTGACGCGCGCTGCCGCACTGGAACAAGTGAAAGCACTCCAGGCCGCGGCACCCGGCCGATTCACATGGTTCAACAGTTACGACGTCACTAAACCTGACGCCGAACAGGTGCTCACCCAAGCGGTCAAAGATGGAGCCCAGGGCTTCGGGGAGATGAAGTTTCACGTCGCGGCTGACGGTCCCGAGCTGCGCCGCGCGTATGCGCTTGCCGCCGATCTGCATGTGCCGATCCTCGTCCACTTCCAGGAAGTCGATCACTTCCCGAATGAAGGAACGTGGAGCACGGGCTTTGCAAAAACGTTCGAATCGATCCTCAAGGCGTATCCGAAGACCACGTTCATCGGACATGCGGACGCGTTCTGGGCAAACGTGAGCGGCGACTACCACAACGAAGCGGCCTATCCGACCGGTCCCATCAAACGTGGCGGCCTCACTGACAAGTGGCTGGGTGATTATCCGAATCTTTTTGGTGACATGTCGGCGAACTCGGGCAACAACGCGATGTCACGCGATCCCGAGTTCACCGCCGATTTCCTCAAGCGCCACCAGAACAAGCTGTTCTTTGGGAGTGATTGCGGCTGCAGTGACGGTCATGGCGGCGGAGTGAGCCAGAACAACAATCCAGCGGCGACGCGAATGACCGGGAAGTGCGTCGCGCGTGAGACGCTGGGTCTCCTCAAACGATCGGCATCACCAGAGGTCTTTCAGAAGATCGTGTGGGGCAACGTGCACACGTTGTTGAAGATTCCGGCGTAGGCAGCCCTTAAGGCGGCTACTCAGCGACGCGAACGTCTTTCCAGTTGGCCACCAAGGTTTCAACGGTGCGTCGATAGTGCTGTTGCAGCAAGGCGACGCCTGTCTCGGCATCGCGATTGACGATCGCTTTCTGAATCGCCTCGTGCTCGCCGCGGTGATCGCGAGTCCGATCGACGTTCTCGAGGAGCAGGTGTCGATAGCGATACGCGCGCTCCGCAAGAATCTGGCAGAACGCGATCAACGATCGCAACGGGCACGCGGCATACAGCGCCTGATGGAATGCGTCGTGGCGCCGCTCCCACTCGGGATCCAGCTTTCCGTCGGCCCCGTACGTCGCCCGCTTCGAGAGTTCATGAAATCGCGCGATGATGTTGGATTCCCATTGGTCGTCGCCCGTGGCGATGGCCATCCGAACGGCCAGGCCTTCCAGCTCGCAACGGCTGTTTGCGATGTCGAGAGCCTCTTCGGGTGACACAGGAGCGACCCGGAACCCCTTGTGATCTTCCAGGACGACAAGTTGTTCGGACGCGAGTCGCATGAGCGCTTCGCGGAGCGGGCTCTGACCGGACCCATACGCGCTCCGCAGATCCCGAAACAGGAGTCGCGAGCCCGGCTGAAGACGACAGTGGAGAATATCGAGCCGGATGCGATCGAACAGATCCGATGTCAGCGTTCGATTGACCCGTGTCGTCTTAGGACGCGTAGAGCGGGTTGGCGTAACCGGAAACGCGATTGGTGATGTGCGACTGGCGCGCATGTATCAGACCGTTCTGAAGAGGCGGATGGTGAGACTCTACGTCCAGCGGGTAACACTGTCAAACCGCCGGTGATTTATTTCGACAATCTATCAAAGAATCGATATTATCCCGATTCCTTCGTTCCAGTGCCGTGTACAACGGTCTTGCTATGACGATTCGGCCCTTTATGAGACGTTCCGCACCGTTTTTCATCGTCAGCGCTACGCTGTTACTGAGTACGGAGCTGTTTCTGGTGGCGGGCAACCAGGCAGCGGGTGGGCAAGCCCCGCAGCAACCGGTTCCTGGTGGTCAGCCGACAACTGGAGTTCCCGCGCCTGGACAGGCCCCTGGCGGTCGCGGTGGTGGCCGAGGGAACCCCGGTGGAACGCTGTTCACCGCAACCTGCTCCGGCTGCCACGGCACACCCGAAGTCACCGGTCGCGCGCCGTGGCTCTTCGATCAGAAGTGGCTCGATGGCACCGACGACGACAAGATCGCGAACACGATTCGTCATGGAGTTCCCGAAAAGGGCATGGTCGGCTTCACACCCGAGCAACTCTCCGAGCAGCAAATCTTCCAACTGATCGCCTACATTCGAACTGCGACAGCGAATCTCAAGCCGAGGCCCACCTACGTCGCTGACCCTGACGGTCAGGTCATCACCTCCGAGAAGCAGACGTTCAAACTGGAAGTGTTGACCCGTGAGGTGAACACGCCGTTCAGTCTCGCATTTCTTCCTGATGGACGATTGCTGATCACCGAACGCAACGGCATGCTGCGCATTCTCGACAAGAACAAGCTTTCTGACGCGATCAAAGGGACGCCCAAGCCGCACGTGCAGCAGGACGGAGGATTCCTGGCTGTAACGATTCATCCGCAGTACGCGAAGAACGGCTGGATTTATCTTTCGTACTCCGAAGTGCAACCAGGTTTCGTTGCACCGCCTCCGCCTCCGCCCGCGGATCCTGCGGTCGTTCCGGCCAACCCGCCTGCGGCGGCGCCGGGCGGCGGTCAAGGTCGCGGTCGTGGAGGCCCTCCGCAGCCTCCGTCGAACACGGTGATCGTCCGCGGAAAGATCAACAAGAACAACGAGTGGACCGATCAGCAAGTCATCTTCCGATCGCCCACCGAGCTGTACGTCTCGAGCGGTGTGCATTTCGGCTCGCGGTTCGCGTGGGACCGGGATTCACATTTGTTCTTCACGCTTGGCGAGCGCGGGACGATGCAGAACGCGCAGGATCTGAAGAACCCGCTCGGCAAGATTCACCGTGTCAATGACGACGGCAGCGTGCCAAAGGACAATCCGTTCGTCGACACAGCCGACGCCGACAAGACGATCTGGAGTTATGGGCATCGAAACCCGGAAGGTCTGGCGTGGGAGCCTGGCACAGGCCGGCTGTGGGAGTCAGAGCACGGACCGAGTGGTGGCGACGAAATCAACATCATCGAAAAAGGGCACAACTACGGATGGGGGATTGCCTCGAAAGGCCTGCAGGGTGGGATCACCAAGACCTCCGAGACAGGCATGGATGATCCCATCGTCTACTACACGCCGGCGATTGCGCCCGCGGGGATCACGTTCTATACAGGCAGTCGCTATCCGGGATGGAAGAACACGAGCCTCTTCGTGGGAGGCCTGGTCGGACAACAGTTACGCCGACTCGAGATCAGCAAGGAAAAAGTGATCAACCAGGAAGTCCTCTTCGCGCAGTTCGGACGCGTGCGCGATATTGTCCAGGGGCCTGACGGCTACCTGTACCTGGCGTTGCAAAGTCCAACCGGGGGCCAGGGCGTTCCGTTATCGGCGGCCACGCCCGGAATGATCGTGCGCGTCGTCCCCGATTCTTCCGCTGGGTCTGCCAAGAGGTAGAGCGCTGTACGCTGCGAACGCGCAGGCTCAGTTACGGTTCTCGTTCTGAATTGCCCAGTCCAAGCAGAAAGGCGTACCGATCAATGGCGAAAAGATCTGTTGTCTCCTTCGTGCTGATGGCCATCGCCATCACCGGCATCGTCCTGTCCGCGCAGCAGGGACGCGGTGCGAATCCGGCGACGCCAGCGCAACAGGGACGCGGCGCAAACCAGAATCCCGATGCCGAAATCCCTCAGGCGTTGCAATCGGTGGCCATGCCCTGGCCGCCGATGCACATCTATATCCGCGGCGGATTGAAATCACACGGTCCCGGGCTGCATGACTATCCGCAGTTCATGGCCGATTGGAGCAAGCTCCTCACCGAACGTGGCGCCATCGTCGACGGCGGATTTCATTTTCCGACGACGGCGGAGTTGAGCGGCGTGAACGTCATGATCATGTACAAGGGTGATGCCGGGTACATGAGCTCCGACGAACGGGCGACTCTCGAGGCATTTCTGAAGCGCGGTGGCGGCCTGGTCAGTTTCCACGACACACTCTGCGGTGACGACCCGCAATATCAGGCGAACATCCTCGGCGGAGCGAAGAAGCACGGCGAGCGGAATTTCTCGGCCGGCGAGATCGCTTACACGATTACCGACAAGAACCACCCGATCATGCAGGGCATGTCCGACTTCAAGATCACTGATGAGGCGTTCTTTCTAATCACAAAGCCAACACTCAACCCGGAAGGCCTGCACGTGCTGGCGACGGCGCCGATGCCAAAGAGCAACAGCGCCGGCGAACACGTCGGTGAGGTCGTCCCGCAAATCTGGACTTACGAGCGCCCGTTCGGACTGGGTCAAAGCTTCCGGACGTTCGTCTGGATGCAGGGGCACAGCTACGCGAACTTCTCGGATCCGCAGGTCCAGCCGATGATTCTGCGCGGGATTGCGTGGGCAGCCAAATGGCCAATCGAGGCCTTGATGACGGTCCGTCAACCGGCGCAGGGTGGTGGCCGCCGCGGCCGCGGCGGGGCATAGGCCACGGATAACACTGAATCAACACGCCACGGAAAACCTAGAAAAAACGGGCGACGGAAGAACACGGATTGACACGGAAAAGGTGGATAAACAAAAAGTCATATTGAGCGGTATATCCGTGTGAATCCGTGTTTATCCGTGGCTAAATCCGTCCGTGTCTATCCGCGGCTCGCGCCGCCCGACAATCCTCATGAAGAAGCTCAGTCTCTATAGTGTCCTGGTGTTGTCGTTGCTGGCGGTCCTGAATGTAAAGGCTCGACAGGTCCAACAGCCCGCGCCCGCGGCTCAAGCGCCTCAGCCGGCCGCGCCTGACGCCGCCTCATCGGTGGCGGGCACGGCCAAAACTCCGGGAAATATCTGGTTGCCGGCAAAGAAGGCCGGGCCGACGTCCCCTGCACTGACTCCTGACGAGGAATTGAAGACGTTCTCACTCCCGCCCGGCTACCACGCGCAACTCGTGGCCGCCGAGCCGCTGATCGAGTCGCCGATCATCATCGACTTCGATCCGGACGGCCGCATGTGGGTGCTCGAACTTCAGGCATTTCTCCCCGACACATCGGGGCGCGACACGCAGGATCCCATTTGCGATGTGGCCGTGCTCGAAGATGTCGATGGGAACGGGACGATGGACAAGCGAACGGTCTTTGCCGATCGACTCGTCCTGCCGCGCGCCCTCAAGGTTCTGGATCGCGGCGTGTTGGTTGGTGAACCGCCAAACCTCTGGCTGATGAAAGACACGAACGGTGATCTCAAAGCCGACACCAAGGAAGTCGTTTACAAGAACTACGGTCGATTCATCGGTGGTGTCGAACACAACGCGAATGGCCTGCTCTGGGCGATGGACAACGTGTTGTACACGTCGGAGTGGAATGAGAACCTGCGACTGAAGGATGGAAAGTTCGACGTGCTGCCGTCGCTGAGCCGGGGGCAGTGGCAATCATCGCAGGATGACGCCGGACGCGTGTATCGCAACGTGAACGACGCACCACTCTTCATCGACTACACTCCCGCGCGCTACTTTGTTCGGAATCCGAACGTCGCGCGGACGCGTGGCTTGTACGAGAGCCTCATCGATCAAATGGATGCCACGGTATATCCGATTCGTCAGAATCGCGGAGTCAATCGTGGCTATCGCGATCCGTTTTTTCGGCCTGACGGATCGTCGATCGTCATCCAGGGAGCCGGCAGTCCGACTGTGTATCGTGGCGACAAGTATCCGGCCGACGTTCGCGGCAGCGTCTTCATCAGCGATTCGCCGACGAACCTCGTTCACCGCTTCAACATCGTCGACGATGGATCCGGCCGGCTTACCGCGAAGAATGCATACGCGCGCGGTGAGTTCCTCGCCTCGTCGGATGAACGATTCCGACCGGTGAACCTCTTTTCAGCCCCTGACGGGACGCTGTATGTGGTCGACATGTATCGAGGTGTCGTCCAGGACGGCGGGATCTGGTCCGATTACTTGCGGGATTACATCAAGAGTCACGACCTCGAACTGCCGGTGCAGCGCGGGCGGATCTGGCGAATCGTGAATGGAACAGCGCCGGCCAGCCGAGGACCGAAGCCATCGTTGTCGTCGGCTTCGCCGGCGCAGCTCGTGCAGACACTCAGCCATCCGAATGGCTGGTGGCGCGACACGGCGCAACGGCTCCTCGTGGAGCGCGGCGCGACCACGGTCGCGCCAACACTGAAGAAGCTGGCGGTATCCGCTCCTGATTGGCGGACGAAGTTGCACGCGCTCTGGACGCTCGACGGTCTCGACGCGATCGATCCAGAGGTCGTCGAGCGAGCG
>DATJKH010000080.1:0-20059 GCA_035491715.1 Vicinamibacterales bacterium
TGGCCGCTCGACGGGAGCAAGCCTGCACCGCATCATCACGTCGACAACCACGCACTCGAGATGATGGCTGGACCGGTCGTGGGCATTTCGGTTACCGGCAAAGATGGGTCATCATCGACGGCGGCCGACAGCAAGCGCCGCAACTTACGACTGGTTGCCAAAGTCGATGAGGGCGGAACACCGAGCGAACCTGCCTGGGGCTTCGTCCTTGAGGAAGGCACGAAGAGCACGCCGGCGGCACCGCCATACCTGCCGAGCCCGACAATCGTCTTGAAACGCGATGAGCCGGTGACCATCTCAGTTGTGAACGAACTGCCAGACGCAACCGCGATCCACTGGCATGGCATCGAGCTCGAAAGTTATTACGACGGCGTCGCGGGCTTCGCCGGAAGCGGCAGGCGGATAGCGCCGGTAATCGAGCCTGGCAAGTCATTCGACGCGCGCTTCACACCGCCGCGGTCCGGCACGTTCATCTATCACACGCACGTCGACGAGATGCGTCAGCAGCAGGCGGGACTGAACGGCGCATTGCTCGTAGTGGACGATCCAGCCGCTTACGATCCGACACACGACATCGTCGTGCTCGTCTCAGTGCCGCGCAAGGAAGTCGATACGGAGAAGGTCTACATCAATGGGTCGACGACTCCGGCAGCGCTCAACATGAAGGTTGGCGATCGCTATCGTCTGCGCTTCATCAACATTCACGTCTTCCGGCCGTCTATGCGCATGCGTCTTCTCAACGGCGACAAGCTGGTCACGTGGCGTGGTGTGGCGAAGGACGGGATGAATCTCCCGCCCGATCAATCCATCGCCGGTCCTGCAGAGATCCAGATGGGCAACGGCGAGACGTACGACTTCGAATTCTCTCCCACTGCACCGGGCGATATCCGGCTCGATATTACGAACGCCGCCGGGGGCCTGTTGACGACGATGCCCGTGCACGTGAGATAGCTGCTGAGAATCAGCCGCGGCCGAACAAATCTCGATGAGTCTCGTCTATGCCTGTCATGGAAACCCTCTGGCAGGACCTTCGCTACGCAGTTCGTACGCTCGGAAAAACACCCGCACTGACACTCGTCGCCGTTGTTTCCCTCGCGCTCGGCATCGGCGCGAACACAACAATATTCACCTTTATTAATGGGCTACTGCTCCGTCCGCCGATGGTGCAGGAACCGGCGCGATTGCTCGAGGTGTGGCAACACAACACCACACGCGGCCGAGGGATCGGCAGCGATATGCAGCTCTCGTTTCCAGAGTACGAACACTATCGCGACCACAACAATACGTTCGGTGAGATGGCCGCCTTCACGGGCGAGACCCCGGCCATGATCTGGAATCGGTCCGGCGAAGGTGAAACGGTCCGCGCCGCGCTCGTGTCCGCGAACTTCTTCTCAATCCTTGGCGTCCAGCCAGCCTTGGGCCGCGGCTTCCTGCCTGACGAAGATCACGGATCGACACCCGTGCCAGTCGTCGTGCTTTCGCATGCGATGTGGCAGCAACGGCTGGGGTCCGATCCCGCGATCGTCGGTAAGACCTTGACGTTGAATGGCGGCAACTACACGGTCGTCGGTATCGCGCCCGCATCGTTCAATGGCCTCATTGTCGGCTTCTCTCCCGACGTGTGGACGCCAATGTCGATGCAACGCGCCATCAGTCCGGGAGTGGATCTGAAGGAGCGGCGCATGCACTGGCTTCTCGCGATTGGTCGCTTGAAAACCGGTGTCACGCGGCAGCAGGCGACCGCGGACCTCGCGGTCCTCGGACAACAGCTCGCCAGGGATTTCCCAGAGACCAACAAGAACTTGATGCCCGACGTCGTTCCTCTCGAGCTCGTGCCTGCTCCGTTCCGCGGTGTGGCTGGAGGGATCAGCGCGGTGCTGATGGCGGTGGTCGGCCTCGTCCTGCTCATCGCGTGTGCAAACGTCGCGAACCTGCTGCTGGCCAAAGCGTCGAGCCGCCGGAGAGAAGTGGCCGTACGGATCGCGCTTGGAGCGAATCGCCGCCGCCTCGTTCAACAGATGCTGACCGAGAGCGTATTGATCGCTGGCATTGCCGGCGCGCTCGGGCTTCTCTTCTCGTTCTGGGCGGTCCCGTTGCTACTCTCGCTGCGTCCCGCTTCTCTCTCGTTCGTCCTGAACGTTTCACCTGACGTTCGAGTACTTGCCTTCACCTTGCTGGCGTCACTCTTGACCGGCGTTGTCTTTGGACTAGTCCCGGCGCTTCAGCAGTCGCGCGTCAACCAGGTGGACAACCTTAAGGACGGAGCAACTCATGGCGGATCGTCTCGGTCGAAACTTCGCAACGCGCTGGTCGTCGCGCAGGTCACGGCGTGCGTCGTGCTGCTGGTCGGCGCGAGCCTCTGTCTGAGGAGTCTGCTCAACGCGCGATCGATCGATCCTGGCTTCGATACGCAGAACACAGTGGCCGCCGGCCTCAACGTCGAGACGTTCGGATACGACCAGTCGCGCGGGCGCAGCTTCTACGCGCGGCTACTGGAGCGTGTGCGCGCAGTGCCGGGCGTGCGTGCGGCAAGTCTCACCGATCATCTGCCACTCGGCCAGACCATGCGCATGCAGGGTGTCGAGATCGATGGCTACGAGGCACCCCGCGGGCCGTCCGGCATGCGCGGACTGCCGATCGACATGGCCCTGGTCGGACCGGACTACTTCGACGCCATGGGTATTCCCGTTCTCAGTGGCCGCAGCTTCAAGAACACCGACGACGACCAGGCTCCGCCGGTCGTGATGATCAATCAGCAGATGGCCGAGCGCTTCTGGCCGCGTCAGAATCCGGTCGGCCAGTTCGTGACGCTGATGGGATCGCAGGGAGGCCGCACCCGCGCAGAGGTCATTGGTGTCGCGAAAACCGGCAAGTATGCGAGTCTCGGCGAAGATCCGAAGCCGTTCTTCTATCGGCCACTGCTGCAGGAGTACGAGCCGGGCGCACAGCTCATCGTGCGCACCGCTGGCGACACACCCATCGTCGATGCACTCCGGCATGAGGTCCGGGCGCTGGATCCGCGCATGGCGCTGGTCGGCGTCGAAACACTCGAGCAGCATATGCAGCTTCCGCTCTTTCCCGCGCGAGCTGCCGGTCTGCTCCTCGGTTTGTTCGGACTGCTCGCGCTGACGCTTGCGATCGTCGGGCTCTACGGCGTGATGTCGTACTCGGTCAGTCAGCGCACGCGGGAGATCGGTGTTCGTATGGCGCTTGGCGCCAGGCGGATCGACGTCGTGCGGCTCATTCTCGGGCAGGGACTCAGGCTCACACTGATCGGTATGGTCATCGGTGTTGTCTGCTCCGTTGCGCTGACCTGGGTCTTGCGCAGCGTGCTCTACGGCATCAGTGCGACGGATCCACTTTCATTCCTTGCTGTGGCAGTCCTGTTGACGATGGTGGCGGCGGCGGCGAGCTACGTTCCGGCGAGATGGGCAACGCGCGTCGATCCAATGCGGGCGCTGCGAACCGAATAAACACGCGACCAATCACGCGCCGCGCAGCGTCTCCGCCGGGGCGCTCAGCGCGGCGCGCCGTGCCGGTAAATAGCTCGCGACCATCGCCACGATCAGGAGGACAGCCGTCGCGCACGCAACACTCAAGGGATCGAGTGCAGTCACGCGATACAGAAAGCTGCGCATGCTCCTCGAGAGCGCTACGGCCGCGCCGAGTCCCATCGCCGCACCCGTTCCCGCGAGAACCAGTCCCTCCCGCAGAACCAGGCCTGAAATCCGAGACGGCGGCGCGCCCAGAGCGATCCGCAGGCCGAACTCACGGACGCGCTGACTGACGCCGTACGCGATCACTCCGTAAAGTCCGACGCCCGCCAGCACAAGCGCACACGCCGCAAAGATGCCGATGATCGCCGTATTGAGCCAGCGTTCAGCCGCCGAGCGCGCCACCACATCGTCCATGGTCCCGACATCGTAGACAGGCTGCTCCGGATCGAGGTTGTGAATCGTTTGCACCACCGCCGGGACGAGCGCGCGGACGTTTGACTGGCTTCGGACGAGGAGAGCGATGCGCCCATCCGTGAATTGGTGATAGTTGAAATAGACTTGCCGGTCATCGTCGTTATCCAGTCGCTGGTGGCGGATGTTGCCGACGACACCAACAATTTGGCCCGACGCAAGCGGCTGACCCGGTAAGGCGACCTGGAAGCGCTTGCCGATGGCGGTTTCGTTCCGCCACAGTGACGTCGCCAATCGCTCGTCAATGATCCCCACGAGCGGCGCGTTCGCGCTATCGCGCTCCGTGAACGTGCGCCCCGCTCGCAGCGGAATCCCTAATGTGGTGAAGTAGTCTGGAGTCGCCGATCGCGATTGAACCGTCTTGGGGCCGCCTTCGATGCCTTCGAACGTCAACGCCATTGCGTAATCGTTCCCGGCGAGCGGCACACGGTTCACCATCGCCGCGGACACCACGCCAGGCAGCGCGCCAACGCGATCGATGATTCGTGCATAGAACGCGGCAATCGCCTGATCGGTGCGGTACTTCGAGCGCGGAATCGCCATGTGTAGGGCGACCACATGTTCCGTGCGGAATCCGGGATCGACGCTCATGATCGCCGCGAAGCTTCGTCCCAGGACGCTCGCACCGAGGAGCAATGGAAGCGTGAGCGCGATCTGAGCCACGACCAGGGCACGGCGCGTTCTGACGTCGCGTCGGCTGCCGGTCGCCGATCTCGCACCGAGCGCTTCGGCTGGAACGGCCGCGCGGCACACGCGCAGAGCCGGCAAGATGCCAGCGACGAGACCGGTCAGCGTCACGACCGCCAGCGAAAAGAGCAGCACTGGTCCACTGACGTCGACGTCGTCGACACGCGGGAGCGCTGCCGGCGCGAGAGGAATGAACAGAGCGATCGCAAGTTTCGCCGCCGTCACCCCGAACGTGCCGCCCAGCACGAGGACCGGTATCAGTTCCGCCGCCACCAGGCCGGTGAGCCGCGTCTGCGAGGCGCCGAGCGCCAGTCGAATCGCAAATTCGCGGGCGCGCCCGGCGGCTCGAGTCGCGACCAGGCTCGCGAGATTGAAACAGGCAATCAGCAGCAGACAGACGACGGCGCCGAACAGAGAGTAGAGAGCGGGCCGGACGGCACGAACTGATTCTTCGGCCATCGGCAAGACTTCGATCCGGACACCACGATTGGTGTTCGGGTATTCCGCGTCAAGCCTCGTCGCAAGCGCATCGACATCGCGCTGGGCCTGAGGAAGATCGACGCCGGTCTGGAGACGCGCAATCGCGAAGTGGTTGTAACCGGCGATCTGCCGCGCCAACAGTCGCGGATCGATGGTGAGCGGAATCCACAATTGATACTGGTGCTCCGGAAAATGGAACTGCCGATCCATCACTCCGACGACTTCATAGGGAGTGCCGCTCAGGTTGATCGTGCGACCGACGATTGAGGGATCACTGCCGAACCGACGGCGCCACAACCCATCGCTGAGCAGGACGACACGGTCGTTGCCGGCCTGTTCGTCAGCCGGCGTGAACCTTCTCCCCAGCCGTGGACTGATGCGAAGGACCGGGAAAATACTGGAAGCGAGGCGAGCTGCTAACAGGCGCTCTGGTTCGCCCTCGCCAATGAGGTTGAAATTCTGCGGCGCGTTGGCCAGCGCGACATCCTCGAATACGGCCGTGCCGCGCACGAGGTCGCGCTGATCCGCTGGATTGATCCTGACGCGGCCGCTTGTCGCGGGCGTGCGGCTCCAAAGCGCGACGAGCCGCCCCGGTTCCGGATACGGCAGCGGGCGAAACATGACGCCGAAGACAACGCTGAAGATCGCCGTGGTGGTGCCGACGCCAAGCGCAACGATCAGGATACCGGCAAGGGCGAAACCCGGGGCATGGCGAAGCAAACGAAACCCGCATGTGAGGTCGAGGGTGCGCATCCTGACGACAAGACGTATTCGAGGCCACCAGCGTTGGCGGGATAGGGACTCACAAAAGACGAAAACTCAAACAGGGGAAACTGGAGAAACGAGAGAATATTGGTTCCTCCCGTTTCTCTCGTCTCCCCTGTTTGTATTTAGAAGCTGTATCGAACCGCGAGCCGCACCTGCCGCTCGGCGTACGAGGTATTCAAGGCAAAGATGCGCATGAAATCGCCGTTAGTGACGTTGCCCGTCGGGTTCGCGAATTTAAATGTGTTCGTCACATTCGTCGCTTCAACGCGGGTCTCGAGTCGGTGACTCCCGCCCAGAGGGAACGAACGGAAGACGGACAGGTCGAGGTTCCAGCCGCCGGGCCCAGTGAACTGATTCGGCCCTGTGTTCCCAAATCGAACGCCTTCCGGTTGAACCCACGCCGCGGGATCGTAGTACGGACCGGCCGCGCCAATCTGGCCGATCTTCGTCACAGTGCCGACGAGGTCTCCGGTCTGGAGATTTCCTGGCGTGTTCAACGTCGTCCCATCGCCGGTCACCGTGAACGGCGCACCGCTGAATCCCGCGACGATGGCGTTGATCTGCCAATCGTTGATCAATGCGCGCGCGATACCCTGGCTGTTTTCACTGCGCCAGGGCAGCTGGTAGACGGCCGCCATCTGGAAGATGTGCGTGCGATTGCCGTTGGCCGGCGCCCAGTTACGTGCCTGAACATCGGGAGTGGGAACCTCGTAGTCGGTTCGCAACGCCATCGATCGGCTGAGCGTGTAGTGACCTTTCAGCAGGAGGCCGTCGACAAATGGCCTCGTAATGCCCACCTGGAGCGCGTGGTACTCGGTCTTGCGCCACGGCGAGTAGATCTCGATGTCGTTAGTACGTCCGAACGACTGGAAGTACGGGCGGTCGGTGTCGCCGCCGCCGATGTGCTGCACGTTGTTGATGTTGATCGTCAGCGTTTCGCCGGGCGGCAGGCCGCCGACGAGCTTGTTGCCGACGTACGCGACATCAACGGAGACGTTTATGGGTAACCGCCGCTCGAATGCAACGTTCCAGGAATGGGTACGCCCACGATGCGTCGATTCGGGGACTGCAGTCTGCATGCCGTAGGAATTCGGCAGATGCATCCGTCCAGTGCTCAGGTCAGGTCCGACGAGAAGCGGAATACCCTGATTGATCGTTCCGTACCAACCGAATGTAGATGTGCCCGGCGGCGGAGGGAAGCTCGCGTTGAGCACGAGCGGATAACTGAAATCGCCGCGGAATGCTTCCTGCGCAGACATCCCACGCGCCTCGAGCGTCGCGCCGTAGCCGGCGCGCAGGATGGTGTTGTCGTCGAGCCGATAAATGGCGCCGACTCGGGGCGTGAAGCCGTCCTTTGGCGCGACGAGCCCCATGTTCTCGGGATTCCCGCCGACGCCGCCGATGAGGACGTCGAGAGTCTGTCGATCCATCATTTCGATCTGTCGATCGGCGCGGCTCATGATCGGGTAGTACTCCCACCGCACCCCGAGGTCGAGCGTCAGCTGCGGCTTCACCGTCCATCGGTCGCGGAAGAACATCGCATGCTGCCACTCGCGCCCGGTGAAGACCTCGTACTGGTAGCTCTTGCTGGCCGTGCCGACGAGGCCCAGCAGGAACGCCGCATAGGTGTTATAGATATTTGCGTTCTGCGATCCGGTTCCGAAGGTCCTCGTCGAGTTGCCCGCGAAGTCGAACCGGCCGCGGGGATTCGCTCGCTCCGGCTGCCAGTTATCGAGATGGAGGTAATCCACACGGTAGCCGGCCCTGAAATCGTGCCTCCCCTGGACCTTCGTGATGTTGGTGCTGAACGACACGGTTCCCTCGTCGCGATAGGTCGGCGTCCACGTCGGTGAGTTGCCAAGCTGGGTGAAGCCGGTCCTGAATTCCGGCATGCCCGCATAGCGAGGATCGCCGCGCCCTTGATCGTTCGTGCCGGG
This sequence comes from Vicinamibacterales bacterium, assembly GCA_035491715.1. Lineage (GTDB taxonomy): Bacteria > Acidobacteriota > Vicinamibacteria > Vicinamibacterales > 2-12-FULL-66-21 > JALZOC01. The sequence goes on from DATJKH010000080.1 coordinate 7,841, forward strand.
AATGCCCGCATCCAGACCCAACATTCCCAATCCGAAATCGAGCGCGCTGCAGAACTGATCGAACATCGACACGCCGAAGGCGCTGTCCAAGAGGAAGCTCTTTCCGACCGACCAGGTCTGCCCTGCGGTGATGAGATTCACTTCAGTATCGCCGCCGTCATTGTCGCCCTGGCCCAGCGGGAAGTTGAAGAGATCATGCACGAACGCATTCATGCGGCTGTACTTGCCCCACAGCTGATGGGCAGGCGTCCGGTTCCAATTGACTTTGAGATCGTAGTTGTCCCGGTCGGTGTAGTTATTACGGATGGTTCTGTAGTTATTGGTGAATCCGCCAGTCCCCGTGCCCTCGATGTTCGGCATCGGGTAGAGCGTCTGCAATTGTTTCGTGATGGCATTGATCCGACTGGCGGGAATGATGTTGTTCTCAAACTGTACTCGTCCGGTTCCGGTGGCCAGGTCTCCTGAGAGTGGATCGTAGATGCGCTGGAGGGTGCCGTTCGTGTTCAGCGCGTTGCTGAAGTCACCAGTCCGCAGCGCCGCGTTCGGCACGGTGAAGAGCGCAAACACGTCCTGTTTGGCGCGGTAACCCTCGTAAGAGCCGAAGAAAAACAAATGATCGCGTTTCATCGGTCCGCCGAACGTGCCGCCAAATGTCTGCCGTTCGATCGGAAGCTTCGGCGGGACTGCGCCGCGTCCGAAGTAGTAAGGGTTGGCGTTGAGCTTCTGGTTGTTGAAGAATTCGAACGCGGATCCCCTGAAGTTGTTCGTGCCCGACTTGGTGATCACCGTAATGGCAGCGCCCGCCGCCATTCCCTCTTCGGCATCCATGCTGCCGGTCGTGATATTGACCGACTCGATGGTCTCCGCCGGCGGAATGTAGACGTTGTGATGCGGCAGCCCGACGTTGACGTTGCGCGTTCCGTCGGTCAGCGTGGTATTGGCCGCCCCACTCTGTCCATTGACCGCAACGTCCAACGACCGTTCCGGCGTGTCAGTCTCGGCGTTCGGGAGCGTTGCCGGCATCGAGCCGGGCACGAGGACCACCAGGGCCTGATAGTTTCGAAATTGATTGAGCGGGAGATTGGTGATCTCGGTGGACTTGATCTCGGTATGGACGTCGGCCTTATCGGTCTGGAGCAGCTCGGCCGCCGATTGGACCGTCACGCTCTCCGACAGGGCGCCGACCGCGAGCGTCAGGTCGACGCGGCTGATTTGCCCGACCGTCACAGGCACGCGCGATTGGATCGCCTCCTTGAATCCCTCGAGCGACACCTTGACGTCATACGGGCCAGCCTGAACGTTCGTGAACGAGTAGCCGCCCTGTGCGTCAGTTATCGTCTCCCGACTGAAGTTGGTGTCTCTGTTGACGATGGTCACTCTCGCACCCGGGACGGTTCCTCCTTGCGCGTCGACCACGGTGCCGACGATGCTCCCGTACAGAAGCTGCGCGTCGACACGGCCAGATACGACGATAAAGATGGCGAGAGCGATACTGAGTAGACGAAGACGCGATCCTCCCAATCCTGCGTAAGCCATCACAGCTACCTCCCGGTCGGGTCGGTTCTATGCTGCGCGCTCCACCTGAATGATGAAACGGCTGACAAGTCGTGCGCAGTCTGCGCGCACCCGCGCGGCGCTGTCAAGAACGTTGCTGGGATGAGAAGCGGTGCGAACCGGCGAAAGAAAGGTGCGCGTCAAGAGAGACGCGCACCGGAGGGTAGGCTTACTGGCAGCTGGCGGAGAGCATCTTGACGTGCTCGACGTCCACTTTCCGGACCAATGTCGAGATCTTCCGATCCTTGTCCGTTGTCGGATCCGGGAAGATGTAGGCGTTCGGAACCTTCGCCTTCATGTCGTCACCATCCGATTTGACCTCGATTTCCGTCCAGTTGTCCTTGCGGTCCAGCTTGATCTCCCCTTCTTTGATGTCCCCCTTCAGCTCCCCTTCGATCTCGACACGATGCCCCACATGCTTCTTGAGATCGTCGTCGTTGCGGAGCCAGTAGAACACGGTCGAATACGCGCCTGCCGTGCCGATGGCGCTGGTCGTGGGATTCCGATCGGCGGTGGAGGCACCAGGCTCGCTGGGTAGATTGGTGATCAAGTAATCGTCATCACCTTCTGCCTTCACCAGGCAGCCGTTCAGCTTGACCTTCTCGTCGCCTGCCGCCTGAACTGATGTGTTCAGTCCCGCGACACTGAGCGCGGCCGTCGCAATCAAACCCATCATCAACGTGCGATGTTTCTTCATCAGATTTCCACCTCGGTGATAGGCACTGCACGAGGTGGGCCAATCGCTAATCACTGATCACTAATCGTGAATCGCTGAATCGCTGATCTCGAATCCCTGAATCGCTGACCTCGAATCCCTGGATCACTGATCCTCGAATCGCTGGATCACTGATCCTCGAATCCGCGAATCGGAGAATCGAGTCGCGGATTCAACGATTCACGATTCCAAGATGAGAGATTCAACGAACCGAATGTCGTCGCTGATGCCGTTTTTGTCGAGGAGCTGGTAGAACTCTTGGTCATCAACGCGGTGCGAGCGTTCGATCTTGCCATTCAACCGCGGCGTCCGGGCTCGGATGTACACGTGGCGGATGTCCAGGCCTTCGAGGTGCCAGTGGAATCGCGACTGGAACTCGGCCCCGTTGTCCGTCTGAATCACCTGCACGCGAAACCAAACCGGATCGCCGTCTGTTGATTGCAGGCGTCGTAGATCTTGAGGACTCGAATCCTGGTGCAATCGTCGATCGCCGTGAACTGCGAATCGCTGGATTCGAATCGCTGGACCACTGATCCTCGAATCCGCGAATCGGAGAATCGATTCGCGGATTCAACGATTCACGATTCCAAGATGAGAGACTCAACGATTCACGATGAGTGATCAGTGATTAGCGATTCGTCGCTTCCGCACCTGGTGGTTGCGTGAATGGGACCGTTGAAATGCGTTCGTAACGCACCTGCATGATCTCCAATCGCTGCGTGCCGCTCGGCGCGTGGAGGACCACCGTGTCGCCGGTGCCTGCCTTCATCAACGCGCGCGCCAGCGGCGATACCCAGCTGATGTGGTTGCGCTCGAGATCGACTTCGTCGACGCCAACGATGCTGACCACGCGCTCGGCACCCGAAGCGTCGGCGTAGGACACCGTCGCTCCGAAGAACACATGGGTCGCTGCGCGTCCGGTCCTCGGCGCCTCCGGATCGACGACGTGCGCCGCGTCGATGCGTTTTGTCAGAAAGTGAATCCGCCGATCGATCTGACGCAATCGCCGCTTGCCGTACTGATAGTCAGCGTTCTCGCTGCGATCGCCGTTGCCTGCCGCCCACGCAACCACCTGTGTCACCGCAGGCCGTTCTCTCGTGAGCAGGAACTTGAGCTCATCCCTCAGTCGCTGCAAGCCGCTCGGTGTGATGTAGTTCTTGTCCGCCTGACTCATACGATCGTCCGCCAGAACTGTTACCGTCGGATTGGAATGCACCAAAGCGGAAACGACTTTGATTGCGGTTCGGCGATCGTTACTGAGCCTACCCGAAGGATGGCGGTTCTGCACACTTCAACGCTGTCCTCAGGGATAGCGAACGTGCTCGAGAGAAGGAAGAAATCGCCGCCCCTCGTGACGACGATCGGGGTTGTCGTCGAGATCGTCCGCGTCTGATCACTAATCCTTAGGCTTAGAAGACCGCTCTCCGCGGATGCGACCGAGTAGTACCCCTGCAACCACATCGTGACAGTACTTCCCGGGCTGAAATCACCTTGGTGCGCCTGCCCCGAGTCGGGGCGTAATGCATCCTCGGCGGTCACGACAAGGGTCGCTGCGGCTTGGCGATCACGGTACAACACGGTTACGGTCGCCTGTCCGGCGGACCGGCCGTTGACGACGCCCAGCGTGTCAACGGCGACGATTTCAGGACGGGTCGACGACCACATCGCTTCGAAGGACACGACAGGCGTCTGACCTGATCGCAGGCGGGCAATAGCCGTGCAGGGTCCCTTCTGCCCGATCAGCAACGAGGTTGGACAGGACACTTCGACCGCGAGTACGTCCGAGCCGCTCATCCCCGTCGCACGTGGTGAGGTCGGGGTCGCGCTTCCGCACGATGCGGATCCGAGCGCGGCGATGACGCCGACCAGACGCAACAGATCCCGACGCTGCCAAATAGATGTCGCCATCGTCAGGTTCTGTATATTCGCATGATCTGACTTGCCTTGACATTCTAGGTGAAGAGGCATATCGTCCTTTCACCTAGAATGTCTACTAAGCGAGACCGGGACCGCATCGAATTGCTGCAGGGCACGCTGGACCTGCTGATTCTCCGCACCCTGCGATTTGGACCGGCACACGGTCATGCCATTGCCAAGGCAATCGAGCACGGGTCGGATCGCGTGCTCGCCGTCGAGCAGGGCTCGCTGTATCCGGCGCTGCACCGCCTGATCAAGCGGGGATGGATCACGTTCGACGACGGGACGTCAGAGAACAACCGTCGCGCGAAGTTTTATTGCCTTACACCCAAGGGCCGCAAGCAGCTGCAGATCGAGACCAACAAGTGGGACAGACTGGCCCACGCAATCAGCCGCATTCTTCGGCCCGCGACGCAGGAGTGATCACATGGTCGAGCGACGCCACTTCGGTTCGGCTCGACGTGGATGGGCGCTCGACGACCTCGATCGGGACATCCGCGATCACATCGAGCGCGAGGTCCAGGACAACATCGACAAGGGCATGACACCGGAGGAGGCACGGCGCCGGGCCATGCTCGCCTTCGGCAATGTTGCCCTCATCAAGGAGGACACGCGGCGCATCTGGGTATGGGCATGGCTTGACGAGGCGCGCCAGGATCTCCGCTACGCGGCACGCACGCTCCGCAAGAGTGGCGCGTTTGCCGCCGCAGCCGCGGTGACACTGGCGCTGGCGATCGGCGCCAACACCACCATGTTCAGCGTCCTCAACGCTGTGCTGCTCCGCCCGCTCCCCTACCAGTCGCCGGAGCAGTTGGCGATATTGTGGACCGAGGATCCGACTCAGAATCTGCGCGAGGCCAGATCGGCGCTGTGGAATGTTGAACAGTGGCGAAGTCAGAGTCAGAGGTTCGTCGACATGGCTGTCTTCGATGGCATGTCCACGACACTGACAGGATCGGAGGGCGCCGAACAGATCATCGGCGGAAGCATGTCGCCCAACATGCTTCCGCTTCTCGGTGTGCAGCCCGTGCAGGGACGTGGCTTTACCAACGAGGAAACCGACCCGCAGCAGGAGCGCCAGGTCCTGATTAGTCATAGCTTCTGGCAAACGCGTTTCGGAGGGTCACGCGATGCGCTGGGCGCGACGCTCGTGCTCAACGGCGTTCCATCCCAAATCGTCGGCGTTCTCCCTGCTGATTTCCGGGTCGCAACACTCAATGCGGACGTGTGGACGCCGCGGATGATGTCTGACGGTGGTCGCGCCAGACCTGCCGTGCCCGGCCCGGAGACGTGGTCCGTCATCGGCCGACTTCGACCCGACGCGACGATCGCGCAGGCCCAGGCGGAAATGACCGCAATCGCCGCCCGCCTCAACGATCAATTGCCGTCCGTCGAAAGGAATCGTGGCGTCACCGTGCTGCCGTTGAGCCTGCAAATAGTCGGTCCCCAGTCGCGTCAGGCACTGTGGATGCTCGGCGGTGCGGTGTTTTTCGTGTTTCTGATCGCCGCGGCGAATGTCGCAAGCCTCTCGCTGGCGCGCAGCGTTGCGCGGACGCGCGAGATGGCCGTTCGTGTGGCTCTCGGGGCGAGCGCCGGACGGATCGTGCGGCAACTGCTCACTGAGAGCCTTCTGCTCGGGGCTGTCGCGGGCCTGGCCGGAATACTGCTCGCGAATCTCGGCATTCGGCTCATTCGCGCGTTCGGACCTGTGACCCTGTCCCGTCTCAATGAGGTGAGCCTCGATGTTCGCGTCCTCGTTATGGCGCTCGCGATTTCTCTTCTGGCAGGAATCCTCGTTGGACTGGCACCAGCGCTGACGACGTTGCGCCGCGATCCGCGGCCGTCCGCCGAGGAGGGTGGCCGAAGTGTCACGGGCGGCGCGGCCACGCGCAGGCTCCGCAGCACGCTTGTCGTCGCGGAGTACGCGCTCGCAATCGTCGTGCTCGTCGGCGCAGGGTTGCTGGTTCGAAGCTGGTGGCACGTCAAGAGCATCGATCCCGGATTCACACCTGAGCGGATCCTGATGATGGAGCTCTCAGCGCCGGCCACCTTCAAGGTCATTGCACAGCGGGTCGACCTCTATCACCGCACCCTCGAACAGATTCAGCAGCTCCCTGGGGTGGAGAGCGCTGGCATCATCGGCGACTTATTCATCGGAAACAGCAGGGAATACATCCTCACGGTCGAAGGGGACAACGGAACCGTTCCGGAGCAGCGCCGCCGGCTGGCACGGGACGAGGTCAGTGCCGATTTTTTCAAAACGGTTGGCACGCCGTTGCTGCGCGGCCGCTTCTTTTCCGTCGCTGATGGCCCCAGTTCTGCGCCAGTCGCGATCATCAACGAGACGATGGCGCGTCGCGCGTGGCCGGGACGCGACCCATTGGGCAAACGGTTCAAGTATGGCTCTCGCGATTCCGATCGTCCCTGGTACACCGTCGTCGGTGTCGTCGGCGACATGCGGCTACAGGGCCTGGAGCGCGAACCGGTCCCACAAATATTCGAGTCGCTCGCGCAGACGTCTCCTCGGAGCGTTGACCTTTTCATCCGATCGTCTTCCGACGATCCAGCAAAGCTCGCGTCGTCGGTTCGAGCGGCCGTGCATCACGTGGACAAAGATGTCGCGATTTCTGGAGTCGCGCCTCTCGAAGAACGGTTCGCCACCTATCTCACCCAGCGTCGGTTCCAAACGTTGCTGTTGATTGGTTTCTCGGTCGTCGCGTTGCTGATCGCAACTGTCGGAATCTACGGGCTCATTCAGTACTCGATTGCGACACGCACACAGGAACTCGGCCTGCGCATCGCCATCGGGGCACAGGCGAGCGACATCTTTCGCATGATCATCACCGAGGGGTTGAGGCTCACACTTCTCGGCCTCGCATTCGGTCTCGTTGCAGCGTGGTGGCTCGGGCGGGCGGGATCGAGTCTCTTGTTCGGAGTGAGCGCCACCGACCCGCTGACGTTTATCACTGTCTCGGTCGTGCTGACGCTCGTCGCGACCGCTGCGTGCGTCTTCCCTGCGCGACGTGCAATGAGAGTCGATCCCATCGTCGCACTGCGCGTCACGTGACAGCCTGGCTGCCTAGTTCCGTGCGAGCGCGGCAAAGTCCCGATAGGACATCTCGATTCGGCGTTGGAAGGCCTTGGCGAAGAGGGTCCCTTGCCCGAGGTCTCGCAGCACGGCGACGATAGCACTCGTGCCGCGTTGCTCGATCAGCAGTCTGACAGCGCGTGCCGCCGATGCGTAGGCGATTTCCGCATCCCCCTTCGAGAGGTCAACGAACGGCTGATGCAGCTTCGATACGTCGCGAGGTAAACCGACGCGCGCCAGCGGTGCTTCCGCGTCCTCCGACCCCGACGGCTCGAGCACAGTCGCGAGACCCTCGCTCAACCAGGCCGGGGCAGTACGTCCGGCGAGCGTCGCCACCACCGCATGGACGAATTCGTGGGACAGGATGCGATCGAGCTCCTCGCGCGGCTGCGACGTGCCAGCGATCGGTAACCGAATGCGACCGTCGTACGCTGCCGCTGACCACGAGGCGAGCCGCGTGATGGTGCTGAATTGTTCCCGCGTGTAGAGCACGACCGTGATTCGCTCGGACGGATAGACGCCGAGTGTGTTACTGATTCGCCGGTACGCGTTCTCGAGTCGATCGGCGGTCTCTTGAGCCAATGGTTCGTCGGAGAGCGACTCGAAACATATGCTGAAATGCTCGGTGCGAACTTCACGGAATCGGTCATGCAGTTCGCGCTCCTTGCTCCAGGTTGCGAGCTGCGCTTCGAGATCGCTCCTTCTCGCGGAACGACGCAGGACCATCTTATAAATCGCGATCGCCTCAGACAGTCGCCCGGCGCGATAATGCAGGTCTCCGAGCCACACGGCCGCTTCGAGATAATCAGGGTTCAGGGTAAGGGCGCATTCGAATCGGCTCTGCGCCGCCTCATTCTGACCGAGCATGAAGGCGGCGACGCCCGCGCCAAAACATAGACTCGCGTCTTCGGGTTGGAGAGCCATAGCTCTGGTGAACGCATCCAGAGCCTCACCAAACTGTCGCCGATCGATCGCGTCGGTGCCTTTGCGCGCCAAAGCGGCGGCATCGTCCTCCTTGCCAGCGTCCGCCGCAGCCGAGACCGCACCCGACACGACGATCAACGCGATCAGAAACGGTAGTCGCAGAATAATCGGTGATTGTGCAAGAAGGGCACCTCGGCATGCAGGGGCAAATCGTTGGCTTTTTCTCCCGATTGAGACCCGTAGTACTTGTCGGCGTCCACAAAAGTCGCCCCAACAGATGTTCACACCCAACGCCCTGGGGCAGCCTAGCCGGCGCGGCTACCTACCCGCCCTGTGCTTCGTTCCCGCGCGACGCAAGGGATTTCCACCATGTGCGAGCTGCCATAGACAGCATGATCATTGATCCGATGCCGACCGGCGCCGTGGTGCCGGAAATCCGGCAGTCAGAATTTCCGCTTTAAGCGGTTTTCGGAACGTTCGTCTGTGCGACACTCTCCGCCCATGGGCGGTCACGTTCGTGGCCACGACCAGGCAGAGCGCGTCGACACGGAACTGGCGGGGCTTCGCCGCCTCGCCATCGTGGACGAACTCTTGACGACGCTGGTCGACGTGCTGGACCTGCGCGAGGTGTTGACGCGCGTGTCAGAGATCGCCAGCCGCGTCCTCAGCCACGACGCCATCACGTTGTTGGTGCTCACCGACGATTGCGAACACGTGCTGGCGTATGGCATCGCCGACGTAGCGCCTGCCGGGACGCCAAGTCAGCATGCCGTCCCTGACGGCGCGCGACACCTGCTGACCGAGCCCTGGGAGTTCGAGATTCTCGACGACGTCCGGGCCGACGCGCCACGATCAACGTCGCAGCTGGTTGCGCCTGGCCAACGATCACTCCTACGCGTTCCCGTTCGCATCCACGGCCGCCTCGCCGCCATCCTCGCCGTCACGTCCAAGACTCCAGGAATCTATCGCCACGCGGACGTGGCAGTCGCGCAACGTCTCGCCGATCACATCGCGTTGGCTCTTTCGCACCAACGTCTTGCCGAACAGGCACGGGAGGCCGGAGAGCTGCGGACACGGACGGCAGCGCTCGAACTGCTCGACGAGTTGCTGGCGACACTCGTCGACACCGGCGATCTGCCGGACGTCTTCGACCGCGTATCGGCAATTGCACGGCGTGTGCTGCCGCACGACGCGCTGCTGTTGATCGTCGGACTGCCAGGCCGACGGCGTGCGAAGCTGTACGCAAGCAGTGGCGCGGGAGCCGCCGCGTTTCCTGACGAGTACGAGGTGCCGCCTGAGATCGTCGCCGATCCCGACTGGGACGCGGAAGTCATCGACGACCTGTCTGCGCATCCGGTCTGGCGACATGAGGAGGGCGCAAAGCGGGGCTATCACTCCTGCATCGAGTTGGCAGTTCGACTCGATCGCGAGCTGGTCGCGGTGATGGCATTCATCTCGTTCGCCCGCGCACTATACAAAGAGGCGGATCTCCTCGTGGCGCGACGGATCCGCGACCGCCTGGCGCTGCACCTCACTCGCGGCCAGGGTGTCGAAGCCTCACGGCGTGCCGAAGAGGCGATGGCGCGTGCGCTGGCGCTCGAATCGCGCGTACGGGCGCTGACCGAGGAGCTGAATGCGCACTCGGGATATCGCCGTGTCGTCGGTAGCGCGCCGGTGTGGCGGCGGGCATTGACGCAGGCGACTCAGGTGGCCGGCACTGAAACGACGGTGCTTCTGCTGGGCGAGTCGGGCACTGGCAAGGAAGTCGTCGCCCGATTCATTCATCGCGCATCGTCGCGGGCCGACGGACCATTGGTCGCGCTGAACTGCGCGGCGCTTCCCGAGCAGCTGCTTGAGGCCGAGCTGTTCGGCTACGAGCGAGGCGCTTTCACCGGGGCGACGCAAAGCAAGCCGGGCCAGCTCGAACAGGCGGCAGGCGGCGTCCTGTTCCTCGATGAAGTCGGCGAGATGAGCGTGACGGCACAGGCGAAGTTCCTGCGTGTCCTGGAACAGCGCGAGTTCCAGCGTCTCGGCGGCACGCGCGTACTCAAGACAGACGCGCGGATCATCGCAGCGACGAACCGGGATTTGCAAAAAGCCATCGAGCGAGGACAGTTCCGCGAGGATCTCTATTACCGGTTGAACGTCTTTGCCATTCACCTTCCTTCCCTACGCGATCGGCGCAGTGACATATTGCTGTTGAGCGAGGCATTCATCACCGAGATCGGCCGTTCAATTGGCCGTCCGCCATCGGGGATTTCGCGCCAGGCCCAGCAAGCGCTGCTCGACTATCACTGGCCGGGCAATGTCCGTGAATTGCGGAACATCCTGGAGCGCGCAGCGATCCTCTGCGACGGCGGGCTGATCGAGGCCGAACATCTTGCGCTTCGTCCCCCGTCGAATCCTCCTGCTGCTCCGCATCCCGCAGATCCGCCCGGCGATCTCAGAACCCTCGAACGCGCGATGATCGAGAAGGCTCTGAGAGACGCGCGCTTCAATAAGTCGGAGACCGCCAAGGCCTTGGGGCTCACCCGCGCCCAGCTTTACGTCCGCCTGCGCAGGCACGGGCTGGATAAGCACACGCTCTAAACACAAAAACGCAGCTATCTACAGGTTGCTCGTGGATCGACAGCAGTTGTCGATATCCGAGCACCTCGCACTGTCCAACCTGCGGATCTCGTTGAATCCTTGACATTCTCCGCTGGCAATTCCTTTGCCTCTGACGGGCGCGAGGTGCAAAGTGAGCATCGACTCTTATCGTTTCCTCGACTTCGCGGCGCGCCAGGTGATGAAAGCGTGGGCGTCGCGGGAGCGCGCCGGCGTCATTCCATTCACGCCGCTGACGAAGCCGCTCAGCGACTGCAGAGTGGCGCTGATCTCGACCGCCGCGATTGCCCGCCACGACGATCGCCCATTCGATCAGGCACGCGAGCGGCGCGATCCATGGTGGGGAGATCCGAGCTACCGCGTCATTCCGATCGGGACAACGGAGGCGGACGTCCGCCTCTATCACCTGCATATCGATCCGCGGTTTGGTGAGGCGGATCTCGACGTCGTGCTGCCGATGCGCCGACTGAAGGAGCTGTCGCACGAAGGGGTCATCGCCGAGGCAGCCGCGCACCACTACTCGATCATGGGCTACATCCTCGAGCCGGATGTGCTGATCAACGAAACCGCGCCAGCGATTGCCGCCCGCATGCGCGCCGACGGCGTGGACGCGGCGGCGCTGGTACCGGCATGACCCTTCTGCTGCCGGTCCGTTGGACTGGTTCAAAGAGTGATAGAAGCGGCGGGGATTCCAACCGTTTCTCTCTCGATGATTCCCGATTTGACGCGCGCCGTCGGCGTGCCACGGCTCGCGGGAATCAGCTATCCGATGGGTCGTCCGCTCGGAAACCCCCACGACGCCGAAGGTCAGCGTGCCGTATTGCGCGCGACGCTGGAGATCCTTCCCCGCGCCACCCTGCCGGACACGTACGTCGAGCTACCGTTCGCCTGGCCCGACTCACCGGCCAAAGCGCGCAGCGAGTCAAAGGATGTGCCGCCGTCGCCGATCGTCGAGCTTGTGATGAGGAAACCGTGGCTAGTGGCTAACCTGTATAGCGGTCGCATTCCGCATCGTGAGGAAGCGCTATGTGCAACTGGAGAACTGTCATGAACCGCCGTCGTGTCGTCGCCTGGATTCTCGTGCTTCTTTATCATCGAGGGGCTTCGCCCCTCGAACTCCCCGACACGCTCTCTCGCGAGCCGCGTCGTCGGCTCGCTCCGTTCGCGTGGCTCGCTCCGCTGCGCTCGCTCGCGTCGTCCTTCGTAACCCCGGGCCTTGCCGTCGACTCGGTCAATCAGGATTAATGCCCGCCGGCTGGTCACGTCGCCACACGCGCGCGTTCGCGTACAATCGGCTTTTGTGCGCCCGTAGCTCAGTTGGATAGAGCACCGGCCTTCTTTATCATCGAGGGGCTTCGCCCCTCGAACTCCCCGACACGCTCTCTCGCGAGCCGCGTCGTCGGCTCGCTCCGTT
>DATJKH010000081.1:0-43716 GCA_035491715.1 Vicinamibacterales bacterium
GCCGGCCATCGCGGGGTCGCGAAGGAGCCCATCGTAAAAAGCATTCAAGCGCAGATGCACATCGATGTCGTAGCGAACGCCTGCATTCAGGAACCACCGCGGACCAAGCCGCCAGTCATCCTGGACGAATCCACCAAGCTCGCGCGAGGTGTAGTTGACGACGCTCGGACCCTGGATCGTGAATACCGTCGGCCATGTGCTGGAATCCGCCGGGTTGAACGCGCGCTCGGTCGCGAAGTTGAAGACCCCGTTTTCGAGCGCGTGCGAATCGTTATCGTGTGTGGTGTAGGCGAACTCTCCCCCGATTTTGATTTCGTGCCCGCCAGTGTGAATGTAGACCTCGTTGGAGGCGACGACTCGCGTCCGCGACAGAATCTGAGAGTCGTTGTTGGTTTGACCCGTCGTGCCGGACGGCCGCACGATACCGACGTCCGAGGTTCGGGGCGTTGTTCCCAGCGCATGATTCAGCGCATAGAAACGGAATCCATTGGCGAGGTGCTCTCGCGGCGTCCACATGTATTCAAGCGTCGTCCGGTGAGAGCGATTGCGCGTGTCAACCTGGCTCGAGTCTGACGTTGGAGAGAGCAGCGATCGAAGCGACTGCTGAGAATCCGATCCATAACGGAGCGACAGGGTGTGCGCAGCCTGAAACCGATGGTCCAGGCGGGCGGCGACGGTTCTGTTATCAGACGCCGCCGGGAAGACACCATTTTCGGTCGCCGCGAGTGGATTGTCCGGAGGCAGCGCGATCAAACGAACGTTGTCGACGTTGTCGCCTTCGATCGCGGCGAAGAAATGGCTGCGATCGCGGATCACCGGTCCCCCGAGCGACATGCCCACTCGTTGTTCATCGAATGGAAGGATCTGCGACGCCATCGGGTTTCTGGCGTTCAGCGTGTTGTCGCGACCGAAGTAGAATGCCCGGCCACCAAGCTGGTTGGTGCCCGAACGGGTGACGACCGTGACGACGGCATTCAACGCGTGGCCATACTGTGCGTTGAATTGACCACGATAGACCTTGAACTCCTCGACCGCATCCTGTCCGATGTTCATCGTCGGACTGCCCCACTGCGCGTCGTCGATGTCCCCGCCATCTACAATCGTCGTGTAGCCGCTGCGCTGGTCCGCCGGACCGCCAAAGCGGGTGATGGCAAATCGCGTGACCGTGCCATTGACCGGACCTGATCCAGGAAGCAGCTGGGCAAGGGTCAGGAAATTGCGGTCGAGGATCGGGAGCGCATCGACCTCGGCCTTCGTGATTGCCGATGATGGTTCGGAGCGCGTGACCTCGAGGAGTGCAGTCTCTGTCGTTACGGTAACGCGATCTTTCACGCCAGCGAGCGCCAGCGTGAAGTTCACCGTCATTTCGCCATCGACGACCAGAGTGACACGCCTCATCACCGGGGCGAACCCCTCGTGTTCGGCTGTAATTTCGTAGTTGCCCGGGAGCAGTCCTACGGCCCGGTAGATTCCACTCGTGCTTGTCTTGATTTGCTGCCGGCGTCCATTGAGCAGGTGTGCGATCGTGACGACAGAATCAGCCAAGGATGCGCCGGAGGCATCAACGATCGCACCGGTCACGCTGGCGCCAAGCGGCTGCCCGTTGGTTGTCGCCGGAATGACGAGCAGCGCAACAAACAGAAGCATCTTCACGGCGTTAGCCTCGCATCTTCGAGTAGCCGCAGGAGGATGGCAGCATATATCCATTACTTCCGTCCCGAACGAAGGTCTCTCCATGAACGAGACTAAGATAGAGGCGCTTCGCCCGCCCTTTCTTCGGAAATGCATGGGAATTCCATGGGGATTGGTTAGCCGTGCGACTTCAGCTCGGTGACTTGACGTTCGACGGAGATTCCCGGCAGCTCCTTCGTGGTGCCGACGAGGTGCATTTGTCCCCGAAGGCGTTCGAGCTGCTCAAGGTGCTGATCGATCGGCGTCCGCGCGCCTTGTCGAAACAGGAACTCCACGAGCATCTCTGGCCAGACACGTTTGTCTCGGAAGTCAACCTGGCCAGTCTGATCGCCGAGATCCGCTCAGCGCTGGGCGATACGGCCCACGAGCCGACGTTCATCCGCACCGCCCGCCGGTTTGGTTACGCCTTTTGCGGAAATGCGGGGGAGGCGGTCGAAACGTCCGTCGTCGAACTACCGGCGAGCTTCTGCTGGCTGATCAAGGACGGCCGTCGCGTGCCACTCAAAGCCGGTGAAAACCTGATCGGCCGCGACCTCGACGACGGGATCCGCATCGATTCGCCGACGGTCTCGAGGCGTCACGCCCGGATTTCCATCTCCGAGACGGAAGCGGTCCTGGAGGATCTCGAAAGCAAGAACGGCACGTTCGTCGGAGACCATCAGGTTTCCGAGCCGGTGCGATTGAACGACGGTGATGAGATTCGCACGGGTTCCGTTGTCATGCGATTCCGGATGACGTCGCGCAAGGGTCCTACCGCCACCTGGCACGGAGCAGGGTGACTACTTGTTCAACTGCGACGCCCAGTTCTGCACGACAACGATCTGCGCCGCCTCCCGCTGACGATCGCCTGGTGCGACGCTGATCAGAAAGCGTTGGCCGTCTGGCGACACGTCGTAGCCGACATTGCGGGCACGATTCCGGAAGCCGGTCTCCCTGTCGATGGTGAAGAGCTTCACAGGCACGCCGGCCCTGAACACTGGCGTGTACTCGATGGGGACCATCATGACAGCCTTGCCGTCGGCCGTCATGTAAAAGAGTTCCCGGCCATTGGCGCGCCATCGAGGTGCGAGCCCGCCGCCGGTCGAGACCCTGACTTTTCCGCCTTTCCGTTGTTCGAACGGCGCGATCGAGACTTCAGGATGACCCGACTCGTCCGATACATATGCAATCCAATGCGAGTCGGGGGAAAACCGGCTGCCCCATTCACCGAACGCCGTGTTGAGCAACGGTCGCGCCTTGCGATCACCGGCGAGCGACAAGACCCACACATCGTTGCCAGTCTGCCGATTATCATCGGTGTAAGACAGCCAGCGGCCATCCCTTGACCAATCGTCGGGCGCCTGAAAACCTGTTTGGACGAAGAGCACATCTTCCGGTCCCATCCCGTCGGCGCTCTTTGTGAAAAAGTCCGATGATGCATCCTTTCCCGTCCCGCGATCCGATCCAAAGATGATGCGTTGTCCATCAGCGGACCAGACGGGCAGCGTCTCGTCATTCACATCCGAAGTGAAGCGGTTGTTCACGGCGCGCTTGAAGTGATACATCCACAAATCCGAGGTCCCGCGGTGCGGGTCGACGACCTCGACGGCCGCCTGCTCGCCGTCGGGCGAAATCCGTAGATTGCCGAACCGCTGATCCGTCCAAAGGCGCTCGAGCGGTTCTCCGCGTCGGCCAAACCACATGAGATCAAGAGGTCCTGCCGCCCCGCGATACACGAGCTTGGTGTCTGACACCGAAAACCCTGCCGCCCCGGTCGATCGGTAATAGTCCAGATCATCTGCGATGCGAACGGGTTCTCCTGTCGTTCGCAGGTCATCGAGATCGAACTTCTGCGCCAGAAGTGCGCCCTCGTGCACGTAGAGCAGATGTCCCGATGGTGCATACACGACGCGCGAATTCAGGCGCGCGATCTCTTTTGTCTCCCTGGAATCGAGGGACCCGACGTAGATGATTGGTGTGGCTCGCCGCCCGTCTTCCCCCAGCCACGTCGCGGTGTAGAGAAACTGCTGGCCATTGGGAAGCACGCTCGGCCAGTAATGATTCAGTTCACCCCGCTTGGGGTCCACGCGGGTGATCTGGGTCGGCGCGCCTCCGTCCGCCGACACGCGATACAGTCCCTTACGGAACTCGCTGAAAAGGATCGTGCCGTCTGGCAGCCAGGACGACAGCCCGGAAACCGATCCAGCACAGATGACGCGGGTTGGACCGCCCGTGAGTTCCACTTTTTTCAATCGTCCTTCGCCGGCTGCGAAAAACCCGATGAAGCGACTATCCGGTGACCAGAACGGCGAACTCGCTCCTTCGGTGCCTGCGAGCAACCGTGGCTTCAACGAATCGAATGAGTGAACCCAGAGCCGTTCTGTGCCCTCAGTCGTGGCGATGATGGCCAGGTGACGACCGTCGGGCGATACCGCCATTCGAGTTTCCGCGCGCGCGCCAGCGACCGTTGTGCCCGCGGGGAACTCGACGACGAACCGCGTGATTTCGGCGGCGGGCCGTTTCGGCCGCAGCACACTCGCACCGAGCACTCCCAGTAGTGCCATGGCCGCGAGACCGATGGCGGACCAGCCAACGATGGCGATCGTTCGCCGCGGTCGTCGCCGCACGATCTCCGTCCGTCCTGGATCGTGACCGTTTGCCAGCCAGTCAATCGCAGCCTTGAGATCGCGCGCTGTCTGCCATCGCTCGTCGGGGTTCTTCGCGAGACACCGTTCGGCAAGGTAATCGAGCGACTTCGGCAGTCCGTTCGCCGAGTGCCCTTGCCGGGACGTCGAGATCGCGGGTGGGTGGGCGGTGAGGATGGACGCAATGATGCTGGCCTGACTGTCGCCATTGAAGGCTTTGCGGCCCGTTGCCATTTCGTACAGCAAGGTGCCAAAGGCAAAGACATCGGTGCGCGCGTCAGCATCCTTTCCCTCCAACTGTTCCGGCGCCATGTACTGAACGGTCCCGATAATCGTGCCTTCCGCTGTCGCCCGTCGATGATCGAATG
The DNA here is from genome assembly GCA_035491715.1 of Vicinamibacterales bacterium. Taxonomy (GTDB): domain Bacteria; phylum Acidobacteriota; class Vicinamibacteria; order Vicinamibacterales; family 2-12-FULL-66-21; genus JALZOC01. Next base: position 4,685 of record DATJKH010000081.1, read on the forward strand.
ACGCGGTTGAGAGCAGCCCCTTTGATTCGAGCAGAGGCGCCCGGGCAAGACCGAAGTCGAGCAGCTTCGCGCCCGACCGAGTGAGCATCACGTTGCTCGGTTTCAGATCGCGATGGACGATGTGCTGCCGGTGGGCGCAGTCGAGCGCATCCGCGATCTGGCCGGCGTAGCGAAGGACCTCGTTCGGTTCGAGCGGACCCCGCACGAGCCGGTCATCGAGCGTCTCGCCGTCGACGTACTCCATGACGATGAAGATCCGATTGTCGTGTTCGCCGACATCGAACAGTGTGCAGATGTGCGGGTGGTTGAGCGAGGAGATCGCGTGGGCCTCGATTTCGAGTCTGTGGCGGCGATCCGGACGCTCGGCGTGATCGGGAGATAGAAGTTTGATCGCAACGACACGATCGAGACGTGTGTCGCGGGCCTTGTAGACCTGCCCCATTCCGCCGGCACCCATCAGCGACAGGATTTCGTACGGGCCGAGTCGAGCGCCGGCTGCCAGCGTCATGTCAGGCGTCGTAGAGCCTATGAAAAACCCGGCGAACGCCTACGGCTCGCCAAAGACTCTGTCGCGCGGAGCCCTCATATTACGCCCACTTGGCGACTCAAGGAGGGCGAGATGGAGCGACTGTGGAGAATATTTGCGCTGGTAGCGGCGTCGGCGGCTATTGGCTATCTCACGACTGCGTGGGTTCGCGATCAGATGCGGCCTTCGGCGGCGATCCGGACAACCTCACGATTGCCGGACAGTCGGCAGGCGGACACAGCGTCGCGCTTCACCTCGTCTCGCCTGGCAGCGCGGGTCTCTTCCATCGCGCGATCATGCAGAGCGGGTTTGCATCGGTACGCTGGCGCACCGCCGCTGACGCGCGCGTCCAGGGAGAGGAGTTCGCCGGTGCGCTGGGCTGCACGAGCAGCGATCCCGCGGCGCTCGCAACCTGTCTGCGGTCGAAGAGCCGGGAAGCGATCCTGCTCGCTCGTCCGCCGGCGCTCGCCGAACAGGTCCTCGAAACAGGCCGATCGCAGTGGACGCCTATCGTCGACGGCGTCGAAGTTCCGGATCAACCTCGCGCGCTGTTCGAGCAAGGCGCGTTTGCTCGAGTTCCCACCAGGCGCGCCGTGTTGCGCGTCTGATCGAAGCGACGAAGACTCCCGTATATCTCTATTCATTCGAGTACGAAATCGATCCCGTGGTTCCCGACCGTGTCGCTCATGGGATGGACGTGAATTTCGTATTCGGGAAGAACTTTGCGTACTGGACACGTTTCGCAAGCACCGGCTCGCCCAATGAAGAGGAGGGAACCTCTTTGGAGTGGCCCGCGTTCAAACATCCGACCGGAAGCGGACGGGGCGCGGACATGTATCTGATCCTCGACGGCGCGACTCGACAGGCCAAACGACCACATGAGTCGCGTTGCGACCTCTGGGAGCCGTTCTTCTTCAGGTCGATAACTGGTTCAGTGCCGGCATCTACCCCGTAAGCACGGGCGACGTGTAATTTCAGATCCACTGAACAGCTCAGGTCGCTTAGTTTGCAACGGTTCGGTTTGCTGATTTGTGCAAACGACCATGTGGGCTGGACGCCATCTCTCTCCTCGACAGCTCTGGCCACTCTTCATAGCAGTCTTGCTCGCCGCGTGCGGCGGATCCGCGACCACCAGTGTCAGTGCTCCAACGCTCACGAAATGCGCCGTGGCGATCAGCAACAGTCCGCCAGAAGTTCCGGCCTCAGGGGGCAGCGGCAGCCTCGCCGTGAACACCGAGCGTGAATGCGCGTGGTCGGCCAGCTCAAAAGATCCATGGATCACCCTCAGCGCCACCAGTGGGCAGGGGGAAGCGACCATCGGATATACGGTGCAGCCCAATCCGAATGGCACCCGCCGACAGGGCCATCTCGCCGTGTCAGATCAAACCGTCGAGGTGACGCAGGCCGCGGCACCATGCCATTACACGCTTTCCCCATCAAGCACCGATGCGTCGTCGGCGCAGGTTGAACTGTCGATCGCGCTGACCGCAACGGCGGGGTGTTCGTGGAGCGCGCGCAGCGGTGTGGACTGGATCGGTAGTCCGATTCCAAGTTCAGGTGCCGGGAGTGCCACCGTAAGGGTGCCGATCGCCACCAATACGTCGCAGGCGCGAACCGGGACCGTCACGCTCGGCGATGCGATGTTCCGGGTAAATCAGGCGGCCGCCCCGGCTCCAGCCCCGACGCCGCCGGTGCCAACGCCCACTCCCACACCGACACCACCGCCCACTCCCACGCCGCCGGTGCCGACGCCCACTCCCACACCGACGCCGACTCCACCGCCCGATCCCGCACCGGCGCCAACACCGCCAAGCTGCACCTATGGTGTGTCGCCGACCTTGATCTCGATTGATCCCAGCGGCGGCCAGCGAACCATTACCGTGACCTCGGCGCAAGAGTGCGCCTGGAATGCGAGCAACGGGGTCAACTGGATCCACCTGGTCTCCGGCGCAGCCGGTTCGGGGAACGGACTGGTCGCGCTGGACATCGAGCGCAATACCGGATCCGCTCGCAGTGGAACCATCACCGTCGCGTCGCAGACCGTCACCGTTCAGCAAGCCGCCCCGCCTCAGGAAGGTTCGTGCTCGTACAAGCTCAAGCCGAACAACTATCACTCGAGACGGGGGCCGGGCGACATCGATGTCGACGTGACCACCGATCCGGGTTGCACGTGGACGGCGACTAGCACTGTCACCTGGGTCACGGTCGTGGAGGGGGCCACCGGCACTGGCAAAGGCAAGGTTCGCCTCCTCGTGCAAGCCAATGATGGTCCCGCGCGCAGCGTTGTGCTCACGATTGCGGGCCAGCCGTTCGCGCTCAGACAGGACGCCGCGCGTTGATCCGGCCTCGCGGCTGACCCCGCAATCCGCCCGATCACGTGTCCCCACCGGAGAACGTATCCGGATCCGTATCTTTTTGCTGACTCAGGGAAACTAGAGGACATGACCGATCCGGAGTTCCGAAAGGCTTTCTACGTTCACAAGGATGTCCTCTACCGCTTCGTATATCGGATGACCGGATCGGCGAACGGTGCCGAGGACATCGTGCAGGAGTGCTTTCTGACGCTGTGGCGCAAGCCCGAGGCGTACGATCCGAATCGCGGAACGCTGCGGGCGTTTCTGCTCGGGATCGCCCGCAAGCTGGTTCTCAAACGGTGGCGAGACGAGCACCCATACGACTCGCTCGAAGAGGATTCGCTTATCTGTGGGCAAGTCGACGTACTGGTTCAGGAGCGTGCCGAGATGGTGATCCGCGCGGTGCAGATGCTGCCCCCCTTGCAGCGGGAAGCGGTCATTTTGGCCGAATATGAGGATTTGACGTTGGAAGAAATCGCGCGCGCAACCGAATCGGCAGTCACCAGCGTCAAGTCACGACTGCACCGTGCACGCGCGAATCTGAGGCGGATGCTCGCCCCGCTACTCGAAGAGAAAGGCACTCTGTATGGAACCCGGTAACGATCCTTTGCTGAAACGTCTGCTGCATGAATGGGAGGCTCCCAAAACTCCTGACACGCTCGAACGGCGCGTGCTCGGTCAGCGGGAGCCGTGGTGGAGGATTCTGCTCAGCTCGCGCGTTCGCATCCCGTTGCCGGTCGCGATTGCGTTCTCCGTGGCTCTGGTGTGGCTCAGCGTCCTCGCGGTTCGCGATCGCATCCCGGTCGTGGAACCGCTCGGCACGAGCTACGACCTGCGGGGCTTCCAACCGGTCAAGTCCGTTAACGTGCGAATCGAAAGGACCAGCGATGCGATCCACTAAAGCGTTCGTCTTTTTCCTTGTGGTCGTCGCGGCAGCGCCGGCCGCGGCGCAAGTGTCAGTCTCCATGCATAGTGGAATCGAAGTTCAGATGACGGCGCGAATCGAGCCTGGTTCCGTGCGCATTCCATCGGGCGTGATGGCGATCAACATCGGTCGCTTCCATCGCGTCGTTCAGGATCGCAGCCAGAGGCGGTACTTTGCATACGACGTGCTCGTCGAACCGAAGCCTGGCTCTCCAGCATTTCAGGTTCGCATTGAACCGTTCAGCCTGTCGGCAACGGATCTCGCGGAGATGGATGTTGATCCGTCCTGGACATATGTGCCGCTGCTCAAGTACCCCCTGGTGCCTGATGTGCGCCCGGGAGATAGCGTCGCGATCGATCTGCTGGAGAATCCCACGACTGGACAGAAAGTCGTGGACTATTTCGTATTCAAACGTTCGACCGCCACTGCTGCCGCAGGCCTCAGCCCGGTCCGGGACTTGTCCCTGGCTGACGTGCACCTTCGGCTGGACGATTTCCGGATCAGCGTGAACGGAACCGTGCAGGACGCCTCGACGCGTGTCGGTGGCAATATCTCTGGCGCCGTGCTGTGGTTCTACCTGCCGGAGCGAGGCCGTTTCATGATGTCAGTGCTGCCGAATCCGAAGCTCGGGTTGCGCCGTGCTGGCGAAGTCACGAACACGTTGCTCAGCTTCACGGACGGGAGTGATCGGTACGACATCAAAAGCACCAGTCGGATCGTTCCGGCTGGCGGCCGTTACAACCTCTATGTCCTCCATGAGCCCCAGTGGCGACCGACGGGAGATGAGTCGAAAGCGCCGCTCATTGTCGGAGCAGCCGATCGTGCAGAATGGTTGACGACGAAGTGATCTTTTGCGAACGGATGTCGCGGGGTGCAGGGGGCCCCGCCGATTCAGTATTGGTGCGAAAGGGGGGACTCGAACCCCCACGGTCTTGCGACCGCCAGCCCCTCAAGCTGGTGCGTCTGCCAATTCCGCCACTTTCGCGAGGGAGGTTGGATCTACTTCTTCGGCGTCTGCGGCGCCGGTGACTCCGGCGCTTTCTGCTCTGGCGTCTTCTGCTCGGGCGTCTTCTGTTCTGGCGTCTTCTGTTCTGGCGCCTTCTGCTCGGCCGGCTGCGTCGTTGGTGCCGGAGTTGGCGCCGGCGTCGGTGCTGGTGTTGTCACCGGCGCAGGAGGCGCACCGCCAAGGCCGCGCATCAACGATCCCGGACCGCGCTGACCCATGACCCCGAGACCAATCGCGCCGAGCATGAACAGCACGCCAAGCACGGTCGTCGCCTTGGTCAGGACCGTCGCACCCGCGCGCGCGCCGAATGCCGTCTGGCTGCCGCCGCCTCCAAACGCGCTCGCCATATCTCCACCCTTGCCCTGCTGGAGCAGCACGACCAGGAGCAGGAGAAAACACACGAGCACGTATAGAACTGCAACCAGGTAATAGAGCATAACGTCCGATTTTACCAGTTCAGGCGCCGGTCGGGCAACCGGCTTGACGGCTCGCCGCCCGATCCGGTGGTATTGACTGGGTCCGAAAGTACGAACGGCTGCCAGTTCGGCTTTCGATGCAATGAACGATTCAGCCACATCAGTTCGCGACACAGTCGCCTCGCTAGTCGCCTTTACCCTCCTCGCCTGCGTCATGATGTGGCAGCAGGTGTGGCATATCGGCGACAGTGCGGTGCCGCATCAAGACACCTACTTCAACATGTGGCGGCTGCACTGGATCGCGCATGCGCTCGCCACCTCGCCAACCAGCATCTTCAACGCAAACATCTTCTATCCCGAGCCGCGGACGCTCCTGTTTTCCGACGCGATGCTCGTCCAGGGAATCACGGCCGCACCGATGATCTGGTTTGGCATCAGGCCGGTCCTCGTGCAGAACATCATGCTGCTCGGCGCAATCGTTGTTTCTGCGACGACGATGTTCGCGCTGGTTCACTCTCTTACGCGCAGTCGCGGCGCCGCCATCCTCGCAGGCACCATCTTCGCCTTCGCGCCCTATCGATTCGAACACATCATGCACATGGAACTGCAGTGGACCATGTGGGTGCCGCTCGCGTTTCTCGCATTGCACCGTACGTTCAACAACTACCGCGTCCGCGACGGGTTGATGTGCGGGGGGGCCGTGGCGCTGCAAATGCTCTCGAGCGTGTACTACGGAATATTTCTGGCGACGCTCATCGCCATTGGCTCGCTCCTGCTGCTGATTGGCAAGCCGTGGACGACAAATCGACGCGCGATGATTCCCCTTGCCGCCGGCGCGGTACTCGCGCTCGCGTTAACCGGGGCCTATGCACGTCCTTACCTTCATGCCCGCGATCGAGTGGGTGAGCGGCCGGTGGACGAGATCCAGGCGTTTGCCGCGAGGCCGGCCGATTATCTCGTCGTGCCGCATACCAATTGGCTCTATGGCCGCTGGCAGACACGCGGAGAAATGGAACGCCGCCTCTTTCCCGGCGCCATCGCGCTGCTGCTCGCGACAGTGGCCCTGCTCCTGCGCTCTCCCTCGCGCGTCATCGTCGTGTATCTGCTTGTCGGTGTCGCGGCGTTTGAGGCCTCACTTGGGCTTCGTGGTTATTCGTATTCGCTCCTTTACGAGTACCTCAGCCCGTTTCGCGCGCTCCGAGCGCCCGCGCGTCTGGGAATATTCGTCGTGTTCTCGCTGGCGGTGCTGGCGGGATTCGGCTACTCGTGGCTTACCTCCGCGCTCCGCGCGCGCTTTCGGCTCATACTCCTTGCTCTGTTATTGACGGCTGTACTCGCTGAGTATTTCACGACCGTCACGCTTGCGAGCTATCCGAACGAGCCACCGCCGGTGTACAAGCTCCTCGCCAGTCAGCCACCAGGCGTGGTCGCCGAGTTTCCCGCGCCCATGCTGAATGTGCGGCCTGGACAGGATCCCAAGCGCGGACTGCCGGGCGCGGATCCCAAATACGCCTACCTGTCCATCTTTCATTGGAAGCCGCTGATCAATGGATACAGCGGTTTTTATCCGGCCAGTTACATTCGTCGATTGCAGGACCTGCGACGGTTTCCTGACCCGTTCTCGCTTCGCGTTCTCCGGCGCGCGGACGTTCGTTACGTGGTGATTCACGAAGCCGGATATGGTGAGGACCGTGAGGCCTACGAACAGATCCTGATGACGCTCAACGAAGCCGAAGGCGTGCGCAGCCTTGGTCCGTTCAGCGACGGCGAAGGGACCGCGACGGTATACGTGCTCGAGTGAGACGCTAGACCGCGCTCTGCCGGCTCCGCACCACGATGTCGCCGAACGCGCGGATGTCGAGGCTGGCACCGCCGACGAGTGCGCCGTCGACATCCGGCAGCAGGATCAGCTCGTGAATGTTGTCTGGCTTCACGCTGCCGCCGTAGATCACGTGACATTGATCGGCGGCGTGTCCGCCGAACCACTGGCGCAGCCGCGAGCGGATATGCGCGTGGGCTTCGCCGGCCTGAGCGGGTGTGGCATTGCGTCCGGTGCCGATGGCCCACACGGGTTCATAGGCAAGTACCAGGGCCGCGACCTGATCGCCGGTCAGACCGTCGAGTCCGGCCTTGATCTGCCGGTCGAGGACGGGGAGCGTCTCGTTCCGTTCGCGTTCCTCGAGTGTTTCACCGATGCAAACGATTGGTGTGAGGTGCTCGCCGAGCGCGGCGTTGAGTTTGCGATTCACGGTTTCATCGGTTTCGTGAAAAAGGCGGCGACGTTCGGAATGGCCGATGATCACATACTCGCCGCCGGCCTCTTTCAGCATCGCTGCGCTCACTTCACCGGTGAATGCGCCCTCGCGTTCCCAGTGCAGGTTCTGTCCCGCCACGCCGATGTTCGAGTTTCTCGCCGCGTCGGCGACGGCATGAAGGGCGGTGAACGGCGGCGCGAGCACGATCTCGACGTCGGTCACGTCTTTGACCATCACGCGAAATTCCTTCGCGAACGCGACCGCTTCATGCACGGTCTTGTACATCTTCCAGTTGGCGGCGATGAAGGGTACGCGCATTGGCGAATTCTAACCCAGCGCGACGACGCCGGGGAGCTTGCGGCCGCCGAGGAACTCGAGCGACGCCCCGCCACCGGTTGAAATGTGGGTAATACGATCGGTGACGCCGGCCTTTGCCACCGCGGCAATCGAATCACCACCGCCGATCACCGTGGTGCCTTGTACGTCCGCGACCGCCCTGGCAACCGCGATCGTCCCCCTCGCGAACTCGTCGATTTCAAAAACGCCCATCGGCCCGTTCCAGGTGACGGTCTTCGCTCCTGAAATGATCTCGCGATAGCGCGCAATCGTCTCCGGGCCGATGTCGAGTCCCAGACGATCACCGATCTTCGCGTCGACGACGTCGAGCGTCTCTACCGGCGCTCCCGCTTCGAGCTTTGGCGCGACGACATGATCGGAGGGCAGCTCGAACCGAAGATGCCGCTCCTTCGCCTGTTTCTCCACTTCTCGGGCCGCGTCGAGGAGGTCGTCTTCGACGAGCGACTTGCCCACGGGCAGTCCTCGCGCCTTGAAGAAGGTGTACGCCATGGCGCCGCCGATCAGGAGCGCATCGACACGAGGAACGAGGTTTTGAATGACCTCGAGTTTGTCCGATACTTTCGCCCCTCCCAGCACCGCGATGAACGGGCGATCGGGATGCTCGAGGATTTTCCCGAGATACTGCACCTCTGCCGCCATCAAGAGACCTGCGGCTGCCTGCGTGACGTGATGGACGATGCCTTCGGTTGAGGCGTGCGCGCGGTGCGCCGACCCAAAGGCGTCATTGACATACACATCGGCGAGAGAGGCCAGTTCCTTGGCGAACCCCGCGTCGTTCTTTTCCTCCTCCGGGTGGAACCTGAGGTTCTCGAGGAGGACGACTCTCCCCCCCGTCGCGGCGCGATCGATGGCCGTCTTCGCCGCTTGACCGATGCAGTCTTCGGCGAATTCGACGGGACACCCGAGAAGTTGCGACAGCCGCACCGCGACTGGCCGAAGCGAGAATTCCTGGTTCGGCTTGCCCTTCGGCCGGCCCAGATGGGAGGCGAGAACAACGGTCGCCCCTTGCTCGAGCGCGTATTTGATCGTGGGCAGCGACGCGCGAATCCGTGTGTCGTCGGTGATCGCGCCGTTCTTGATCGGGACATTGAAGTCGACGCGGATGAAGACCCGCTTGCCCGACAGGTCGAGATCCTTGACGCTTCGAGCCAACGCTACAGCCCCTTCTTCACGAGGTAATGCAGCAAATCAACACAGCGACTCGAATATCCCCACTCGTTGTCGTACCAGGACAGAACCTTGATGAAGTCGCCATCCATCACCGAGGTGTAGGCCGAGTCGAGCATCGACGAATTGGCATTGCCGCGGAAGTCGACCGAGACGAGCGGTTCGGTGACGTACTGCAGGATGCCCTTCAACTTGCCTTCGGCGGCGCTCTTGAACGCCGCGTTCACTTCGTCCTTCGACGTTTTCTTGTCGACGAGCACGGCGAGATCGACGACCGACACGTTCGGTGTCGGTACGCGCATGGCGATGCCGTCGAGACGTCCCTTGAGTTCTGGCAGCACCTCACCGACCGCGGTGGCTGCGCCGGTTGTGGTCGGAATAATCGAAAGCGCCGCCGCGCGCGCGCGACGCAAATCCTTATGCGGAAGATCGAGAAGTTGCTGGTCGTTGGTATACGAGTGGACGGTCGTCATCCAGCCCTTTTTGATGCCGAACGTCTCGTGCAGCACTTTGGCGACCGGCGCCAGGCAGTTCGTCGTGCACGACGCGTTGGAGATGATGTGGTGCTTGCCCGGATCGTACTTATCGTCGTTGACGCCCAGGACCACAGTCAGGTCCGGTCCCTTTGCCGGCGCCGTGATGATGACCTTCTTCGCGCCCGCGGCGAGATGCTTCGCGGCACCGTCGCGACCCGTGAAGATCCCGGTCGACTCGAAGACTACGTCGACGCCGAGCGACTGCCACGGCAGCTCGGCCGGATCCTTGATCGAGAGAACCTGGAACGAATCCTGGTTGACGCGAATCTTGTCGCCGCTCGCGGAAATATCGCCGTGCAGGTTCCCGAGAATGGAATCGTACTTGAGCAGATGGGCCAGGGTGGCAGCATTCGTCAAATCGTTCACGGCGACGAAATCGATGCCGCGGTCGCCCATAGCGGCGCGCATGATGTTGCGGCCGATACGGCCGAACCCGTTGATCCCGACTTTGATGGCCATCTACGTCTCCTCTGAGCTACTGTGAAACTATTGATTTTAATGAACGGCTTGCGCGGTGGTCAACGCCGGTCTAGAGTGAGTCGCATCCAACGCGTGTCGTTATCCGTGTTGATCCGTGTTCATCCGCGGCCATGTATGTGATTTACTCCGTGGTCATCGTCCTGTTCTTTGTGGTGATGTCGCCATCACTGATTTATCAGGCGGTGCGTCACCGCAAGTACATCGGCAGCCTGACCCAGCGTCTGGGTTATCTTCCGATCTCATTCAATCTCGACTCGGACGAGTCGATCTGGATTCACGCCGTGTCGGTCGGCGAGGTGCTGACCGCGCGCGCGCTCTTGCCCGACTTGCGCGAGCGCTATCCGAAGCTGCGGCTGTTTCTCTCGACCACGACGATGACGGGGCAGCAGATCGCGCGCAACAATCTTCAATATGTCGATGGTGTGTTCTATTTTCCCTTCGACCTCGGCTTCATCGTCAATCGGACCGTCAAGCTGGTGAACCCGCGACTCTTCATCATGATGGAGACCGAGATCTGGCCGAACCTCCTCCGCGCGTGCCACCGCGCGGGAGTAAAAACGATGTTGGTCAACGGCCGGATCTCATCCCGGTCGTATCCGCGCTACCGCATTGCGCGTCCGTTCTTCCGCCGCGTCCTCCGGCATATCGACCGTTTCTGTATGCAGAGCGACGAATCCGCGCGGCGCGTCATCGACATTGGCGCCGATCGCGATCGCGTGGTCGTGACTGGGTCACTCAAGTTCGACTCGCTCGAAATCCCTGGCAGCTCTGCGGTTGATCGCGGTCGAAACCGCGTCCTTCGCTATTTCAGAGTCGCCACCAATCGTCCGGTCCTGATCGCCGCGAGCACCGTCCGCAACGAAGAAGAACCGGTCCTCGAAGCGTTTCACCGGATCCGCGCCACGATGACCAACGCGCTCCTCATCATCGCGCCGAGAAAGCCCGAACGGTTCGACGACGTGGAGAAACTCGCGCGACGCGCAGGCTGGAACGTGGCGAGGCGAACCGACCTGCGCGTCGATGCCGATCCGCGCCACGACGTCGTCATCCTCAACACGATTGGCGAGCTGGCACAGCTCTATCAGATCGCGACCGTCGTGTTCGTCGGCGGCAGCCTGGCCGACATGGGAGGCCACAATATCCTGGAGCCCGCCGTGTTTGGCAAACCAATCGTCTTTGGTCCTTACATGCAGAACTTCGCTGAGATCTCGCGGACGTTCCTGGACAACGCCGCCGCTGTGCAGGTGCACTCCGATCGCGAACTGGAGTCGGCCTTGCTCGAGCTGCTCGGTGATCCCGTGCGGCGTGCACGCCTGGGTGCCGCGGCGCGCGCGCTGGTCGAGGCGAACCGCGGCGCACGGGTCAAAACGCTCGCGGCAATCGCGCAACTGCTCGATCCGATGAATGTGGTTCGTCCGTTTAGACGAGTATGACCCGTTCCGGGATCCGGAGTCAGGGATCCGTTCGCCCACAACTCACAATCAATAGTGTTTCGTGCTGCGACGCATAATGCTGCTGTTGGTCTACGCGCTGGCGGGGTCCTGCATCCTGGCGTGGCTGTTCGTACGCTGGGCCGAGCCGCGCCTGGCGTTCTTCCCGACGACAGGCGAATCGGACACGCCTCGAGACTTCGGTGTGCCGTTCGACGCGCTTACGATCGACACGACCGACGGCGAGCGCTTGCGTGCGTGGCTGATGCGCGCGCCCACTCCGCGCGCCAATGTCGTCTATTTCCACGGCAACGGCGCGAACTTGTCGAACTGGGCGCCGATTTTGACCGGCATCGTTCAGCGCGGCTATTCGGTCTTTGCGTTCGATTACCGCGGATACGGCCAGAGCACCGGGCATCCGAATGAGCGCGGGCTCTATCGTGACGTCGACGCGATCGTCAAGCGCGCACGCGCGGGAGAATCGGGATCGATTCCAACCATTTATTGGGGCCGATCGCTCGGTGCGGCCATGGCGGCATATGCCGCGACCGTGCAGCCGCCTGACGGCATCATCCTGGAGTCGGGCTTTGTGAGCGCGCGCGCGGCTGTCCGCAGTTCGCCAGTCCTGCTGGTGTTGTCTTTCCTGTCGTCCTACCGGTTTCCAACGGCTGAATTTGCCAATCGCGCGAACCGCCCCGTTCTGGTGATGCACGGCAATCGCGACAGCGTGATCCCGTTCGCGCTCGGGCAGGAGTTGTTCAAGACGTTGACCGTGTCGAAGCAATTCGTCGTCATCGAAGGGGGCGATCACAACGACGATGTCCCGCGCAATGCCCAGGCGTACTGGTCAGCGGTGGATGGCTTCGCAGCCAGTCTCCAAGTGGTGCGCCGGTAGTGATGGTGAGCGATTTATACGCGGCGATCGTTCGGCGCCGCCGCGAGCGGTATGCGAGGCGCCCCGATCTTCGCCACCGCCTGCGCCGCCCGGTGATCAGCATCGGCAACCTTGCCGTCGGCGGCCGTGGCAAAACGCCGATGGTCGCGTCCATCGCGCGCCAGCTATTGGCGCTGGGTGAACGGCCGGCCATCCTGAGTCGCGGATACGGACGCACGCAAGCCGACGATGGTGTTGTGATCGTTCGCGACCCGGATGGCATTCGCAGCGATCTCCCGCGCGCAGGGGACGAGCCGCTGATGCTGGCGCGCGTCCTTGCCGGTGCGTCGGTGCTGGTCTCTGCCGATCGCTACCTTGCCGGCACTCTGGCGGAACACGCGTTGGGCGCGACGGTTCACCTGCTCGACGACGGGTTTCAGCATCTGCAACTCGATCGCGACGTCGACATCGTCCTCATCGGACGCGATGACATCGCGCACCCGCTCACCCTGCCACGCGGACGGCTGCGCGAGCCGCTCGACACATTAATCGCGGCTGATGCCGTGCTCGCCTCCGATGATGATGTCGATCTCAGCGCCGTCGGGGTCGATCTGCCGTTCTTCCGCACGCGCCGCTCCGTGCACATCCCCGAGATCGATGATCTGCCGGCGTTCGCGGTTGCCGGAATCGCCGCACCTGAACGATTCTTTGAAGACGTGCGCCGCGCCGGTTGTGCGATTGTTGGCACCCGCGCATTTGCCGATCATCATGCCTACTCGCGAAAGGATGTGGCGGGCCTTGCCGATGCCGCGCGGAGGGCAGGGGCGGAGGTGATTCTGACGACGGAGAAGGACTACGTGCGATTGCTGCCGTGGCGGCCTTTTCCGATCCGAGTCGAGTGCTCGACGCTTACAATGGAGCCCGATCCGCAATCCGAGTTCCGCCACTGGCTGGCCGGCTCGCTCGGCGCGGCTCGCGACATCGTTGGCTGACCAGCAACTACCCGCGGGTCCGACGCCCGCTCGCCCACGTGCATCGTTCCGGCACCGGCTCGAGTACCTCGCCGTCGTGAGCGCGGTTTCGCTCGTTCGCTTTTTGCCGATGCGCGGCGTCCTGGCCATTGGGACGCTGCTCGGCCGCGCCTTCTACACCCTCGATCGAAGCCACCGGCAACTCGCCATCCAGAACTTGCGTGCCGCATTTCCTGGCCGGAGTGAACAGGAATGTCAGGCGATCTGCCGCGACATGTTTTCGCACTTCGGCCGCCTGCTGGTTGTCCTGCTGAAATTCAGCACGATGCGGCCAGACGAGATGCTCGCGCGGGTCGAGTTCGAAGGGGAAGAACGGGTTATTCACGCGCACGCACAGAACCGTGGCGTCCTGCTTTACACCGGCCACTTCGGATTCTGGGAAATCAACGCACTCGTCCATGCGCTGACCCTCAAACCGATGGCGGTCCTCGCACGACCGCTCGACAACCCGCTGCTGCACGATTTGCTCGAAAGCGTTCGAACCGCGACTGGCAACTCGGTGTTTTACCGCCGCGGCGCCATCCGCCGGGTCCTGCGCGCCCTTGAAGCGAATCAGGCCGTGGCGTTCCTCATCGATCAACACATGCAGCCGGCCGATTCTGTGTATGTCGACTTCTTCAATCGCCCCGCGGCGACGACCTCGGCGTTGGCGGCGCTCGCGCTGCGCACCGGCGCGCCTGTCGTGCCGGTATTTGCGCTCCCATTGCCCGGTGGTCGATTCCGCATGGTATACGAGCACGCGGTCGAGCCGCCGAATGCGGAAGACGAACACGCGATCACCGAATTCACCCAACGCTGCACCGACGTGCTCGAGATGTACGTCCGGAGATATCCGGATCTCTGGCTATGGATGCATCGCCGGTGGCGCGATGTTCCGGCGGGCGAGCATGTGAAGGGGATGTTTCCGTCGGCGTCGGCCGAAACCGGCGATGCCGCCGACGATGTGGAAGAGAGAACGCAGTGAGTGCGCCCCAGCGGCTCGTGATTCGCGCACCGAACTGGCTCGGCGACGCCGTGATGGCGCTGCCGGCGCTCGCGGCTGTACGGGCGGGGTTGCCAGAGACGCACATTACGATTGCGGCGATCACCTCGGTGGCCCCGCTCTTTCAAGAAGACACGTCGGCGGCGCCGAATGAAGTGCTCGCGATTCCGGATCGTTCACGTGAAACGAAGACGGTTGCCGACGGCACATTCGATGCGGGGCTTCTGCTGACGAATTCATTTCGAACCGCCTGGATGCTGCGCCGCGCGGGGATTGCTGATCGCTGGGGATTCGCGACCAATGCTCGCGGGTTCCTCCTGACCCGTCGAGTGGCGCGGCCTCGAGCTCGCGTTCACCAGTCCAAGTACTATTCGACGCTCGTCGAGGCCCTCGGCTTTGGTGTGACCGATACGGTGCCACGCGTGGCACTCCGCTCGGAGACGACACAGCGGGCCGCCGAGCTACTGGCCAAGCTCGGCATCGGTCCGTCAGCGATGCTCGTCGGCTTTGCGCCGGGCGCCGCGTACGGCCATGCGAAGCGCTGGCCGCCACCGCGCGTTGCAGCGGTTGCGACACGACTGGCCCAGGAGCTTGGCGTGATTTCGATCCTCGTCGGTGCCCACGACGATCGCGAGGCAGGGCGTGAGATAGAATCAGCCTTGCCGTCCGGCGTCAGGGTTGTCAATCTGATCGGCCGTACCGATCTCCGCCAGGTGGCGGGAATCCTGGCACGATGTGCCGCATTCGTCTCGAACGACTCGGGAGCCATGCATCTCGCGGCCGCTGTCGGCGTTCCGGTGACGGCGATCTTTGGCCCGACCGACGAGCGTGTGACCGCCCCGATTGGCCATCACGATGTCATGGTTCGCGAGGTCTTCTGCCGTCCCTGCATGTTGCGCGATTGTCCAATCGATCACCGATGTATGACACGCATCACATCCGACCAAGTGTTTGATGCGGTGACAGCACGGCTCGGGACGGGTCGGCCCCCCCGGATCAGATAATGCCGCGCCCTGCAGTTTTTCTCGATCGGGACGGCACGCTGGTCGAAGAAGCCGGTTACCTCGATCGTCTCGAGCGCCTGGTGTTTTTTCCCTACAGCATCGACGCGGTCCGCTTGTTGAACCGCGCGGATTTCACCGTCGTCATCGTGACCAATCAGGCCGGCATCGCGCGCGGCATTTTCAAAGAGGCGTTTGTCGCGGAAGCGCACCAGCACATCACGGCGCGGCTGTCTGCCGGCGGCGCGCGCGTCGATGGGTTCTACTATTGCCCTCATCATCCCGAGGCGGTCATCGAGCAATATCGAAAGTCGTGTGACTGCCGGAAACCGCAGCCGGGATTGTTGCAGCAGGCCGCGAAAGATCTCGATCTCGCGCTCGATCGATCCTTTGTCGTTGGCGATCGATGGCACGATCTCGAAGCGGGGCAGCGCGTCGGCTGCCGCGGCGTTCTCGTACGCACTGGCTACGGCAGGACCGAGGAGCGGTCGCCACACGATCGCGTGACGCCGGCGGCCATCGTCGACAATCTTGTGGAAGCTGTGTCCTGGATTCTTCGCGCCTCCTGATGCGAGCCACCCATCCTTCGGCCGTTGATCCGTCGCGGCTGCTCGAGCTCATCGATCGGTTTACCAAGGTCCGCGTGGCAGTTTTCGGCGACTTGATCGTTGACGAGTTCATTTACGGCGACATCGCTCGAGTCTCGCGAGAGGCGCCAGTCCTGATCCTCAACTACGACTCGACGGAAATCGTGCCGGGGGGAGCCGGCAACGCGGCAAACAATGTCGCCGCGCTCGGCGGAGCCGCGACGGCGATTGGCTTTACCGGCGCCGACGAGACCGGGCGACGGCTGATCGAGGCGCTCCGCCGCAAAGTCGATACCCGCTCGGTGCTTCGGCCGAAGGGCTTTCGCACCCCGACCAAGACCCGGATCCTCGCGGGGGGCATTCATTCTGCGAAACAGCAGGTCGTGCGCATCGATCGGGCGGCGACACTCGAGGTGTCCGACGGCGATCGCCGCGCGATTCGCACGACCTTGTTGAAGGCGGTGACACGCTGCGACGCCTTGCTCGTTTCGGATTACGGTGGCGGCGCTGTCTCGCCGCAACTGGTAAATGAAGCCGCGCAGGCGCTTCGTCAACCAACGAAGAGGACGCCGCCGGTTCTGGTTGACTCTCGATACGCGTTGCTCCGGTATCGCGGCATGACCACCTGCACGCCGAACGAATCCGAGGTCGAGCAGTTGCTCGGGATCCGCATTCGTGACAACGCCAGGGTCCTCGAGCGCGCCGGTCGTGCGCTTCTTCGCCGTACGCGATCGGAGGCGGTGCTCATCACCCGCGGCAGCCGTGGCATGGCGCTCTTCGAACCGGATCGGCGCACCGTGCACATCCCGATCTACGGGTCGGATCAGATCGCCGATGTCACCGGTGCCGGTGACACCGTCATTGCCACGATGACGCTGGCGCTAGCCGCCGGATCGAGCTTCATTGAAGCGGCACGGCTCGCAAACTGTGCTGGCGGGATCGTCGTCATGAAGCGGGGCACCGCGACCGTCAGCGCCGACGAACTTCGAAGTGCTGTGTTGAGTGACCGTGGCTGAGAAGATCGTGACCCGCGACCAACTCTTCGAGTTGGTTGCTGCCGATCGACGCGCGGGGCGAACCATCGCCTTCGCCAATGGCTGTTTCGACCTGCTGCATGTGGGCCACGTCCGCTATCTTCAGGCCGCGTCATTGGAAGCAGATCGACTCATCGTTGCCGTGAACGACGATGCAGCCGCCGCCACAAAGGGGCCGGGACGGCCGATTCTGAAAGCGGCCGAACGCGCTGAACTCGTCGCTGCACTTCGCGGTGTCGACTACGTCACGATTTTCTCCGAGCCCACTGTCGCGCCACTCCTCGAACTGCTGCGGCCGGACGTGCATTGCAAAGGTACTGACTACACTGTTGAGACGGTTCCCGAACGCGCGACCGTCCTTGGATATGGCGGCCGTATCGCGATCGTCGGCGACCCAAAGCATCATTCGACGCGCGATCTCGTCGCTCGAATCCGCGAATGAACATTCTCATCGTCCGGCTGGGCGCGCTGGGGGACATTGTTCATGCCGTCCCGGCGGCGGCCGCGCTGCGCAATGCCTTTCCAGACGCGCGGATCGACTGGCTGGTCGAGGCCAGGCACCGGCCGATGGTGGATCTGGTGAGTGTCATCGATCGCGCGATCGTTCTCGAGCGCCCGTCGATCGCCGGATGGCTGGATGTCTCGCGCCGAATGCGCGAGGTTCGCTACGACGTGGCCATCGATTTCCAGGGCTTGATGAAGTCGGCCGTGCTGGCGCGCGCGTCCGGCGCCCGCCGCGTGATCGGATTCTCTATCTGGCATCTCCGCGAAAAGGGGGCGCGTCCGTTCTACTCCGAGATTCACCGCGACACACCGGCCGAGCGAGCGGATCACATCGTCCGACAGAATCTCGCGTTGTTGCGCAGCCTGGGCGTCACCGACGTGACGATTCGCTTTCCGCTCGCCGAC
This sequence comes from Vicinamibacterales bacterium, assembly GCA_035491715.1. GTDB lineage: Bacteria > Acidobacteriota > Vicinamibacteria > Vicinamibacterales > 2-12-FULL-66-21 > JALZOC01. The sequence continues at coordinate 22,555 of DATJKH010000081.1, forward strand.
GTCAGTTCGCGCGCGCTTGAAGAAATCTACAGCGTGCTCGGCGGCAGGCATCCTTTCGCACTGATCAACCCGGGAGCCGCCTGGCCGAACAAGCGTTGGCCGCCGGATCGATTCGGCGAGATCGCCGGGTTCCTGCGGGACGTGCGCGGGTTGACATCGTTTGTGCTGTGGGGTCCGGGCGAGGAAGGACTCGCCGGCGCGGTCGTGGAGACCTCCGGCGGAGCCGCTCGCGTCGCGCCGCCGACGCGTCTCGCTGATCTGCTTGCCCTGTCGCGTGCGGCATCGCTGATGGTGTCTGGCGATACCGGACCTCTCCACATTGCCGCCGCGGTTGGGACGCCGGCCGTTTCACTCTTTGGTCCGACCGATCCTCAGCGCAACGGCCCCTGGAATGCCGATGATGTGAGCGTGTCGAGATACGGCGTGTGCGGGTGTCACTACGAGCGCCGATGCCGGAAGGCCGAGTGGTGCCTCGAGTCCATTGCCGTGCCCGAAGTCACCGCCGCGATTCAACAACGCTTCCAGAAATGACGGCGCTTCGACGGATCGCGCGTCTTCGTGTCCCCATCGGATTTGCGGCAGGGGTCGTCGTCCTGTGGCTCGCCCACCCGACGTCGCGCAGCGTGATCCTCGGAGCGATTGTCGCGACGCTTGGGGAAGCTCTGCGCGTCTGGGCTGCCGGTCATCTCGAGAAGGGAAGAGAGGTGACGGCGTCTGGTCCATACGCTCTGACCCGTCATCCACTGTATGCGGGATCGATCATCATCGGAATGGGTCTGGCGATCGCCTCCGCCAGCGTTGTCGTTGCCGTGCTCACTCTCGCGTATCTCGCGATCACACTCATCGCCGCCATTCGCACGGAAGAAGCGCACTTGACGGAAAAGTTTGGCGCCGCCTATCCAGACTACCGTGCCGGACGCAGCGCGACCGTCTCCCGAGAGTTCACCCTCGCGCGCGCGATGCGCAACCGCGAGTATCGAGCGATGATCGGGTTGCTGGTTGCGGTCGCCTTGCTGGCGCTGAAAGCTGCGTTCAACTGGTAGATTCGGGACACGAGAAATCTGTGTTACTCCGTGTTCATCCGCGGCTTGTTAACCCGTGTTATTCCGTGTTCGTCCGTGGCTTGTTTGATCCGTGTTGTTCCGTGTTCATCCGTGGCTTGTTAGATCCGTGTTCATCCGTGGCCACGCTTGCTCAGCGCCGACTCCGTGGCCTATAATCGAGTTTTGGCCGGGCACTCGACGGACCTGCAGTTCGGCACGTAGGGCGGTTAGCTCAGTTGGTAGAGCACCGGCTTTACACGCCGGCTGCCACAGGTTCGAGTCCTGTACCGCCCACCAGCCCTCGCCTCGGTCCGCTATCGGTAATGCGAGGCTTCGGCCAGGCTGCCTCACGGGTGACACATGGACGCGAGGCAGCGTCAGTTCCCTTTGCGGGGTCGTAGTTCAGTTGGTTAGAACGCCGGCCTGTCACGCCGGAGGTCGCGAGTTCGAGTCTCGTCGGCCCCGCCATCCTTCGCCCAGGCCAACCGTTCGGTTGGCCATTTTTCTTTAGCGCATGTCTGCCAGATACCGCTCGTGCAAGAGTCCGACGTGATGTACGACGTGGCCCGCCGCGATGTAGGCAAGGGCGCGCACCGTGAATGGATTATCGCTCGCGATGCCGCGACGGTCCCACGTATCGGGCGGTAGATTGCGAAAGAGCGCCAGCGTTGCGGTCCGAATCGCCCGGAACTCCTCGATGTGGCCCTTCCATGGTCGCTGGCTGGCGCCGGCTCGCGTGATCGCGACATTCTGATCGAAGCTGGGGAGCGGCGTGTCGAACCCGCGCGCAAACCAGAACGCGCGGAACGCAAACAAGCGCTCGCAGTCGTTCAGGTGAGCCAACACTTCACGGATGGTCCACTTATCGGCCGCGTAACGATAGTCCGACTGCGTCTCCGGAATTCCCTCGAAGAGCGCCGGGACTTCAACGGTCTGCGACTCGAGGATCCGACAAATATCTCCTTCCGGGACCTTGTCGATGTAAGTGAAGTAATACTCGGCCGCTTCCGATCGGTCGGGTCTTTTGTTCATCACGGCACCGTTACCGGTTTAACCATACCCGTCACGATAGCCTTCCATATAATCGTGTCAAGTGCGTGACGATCTGAAAGCGGCCGCTCGCTCACTCCGCTCGTCCAAGGGCGTCACGATTGTGGTCCTCATCGTTCTCACACTCGGTCTTGGTGCGACGCCCGCGGCGGCGGTGGTGTCAGGCAGTGAATCGTGAACGTGGCGCCGGACCGAACGTGGTGTCAGGCAGTGAATCGTGAACATGCCTACGCCGACGCACAAGTCCGAAGTCGGGCCCTGCTCGCCGCCTTACTGACCGTCGAGGGTGCCACGGCCAAGAATCTCGCGATTTCAGAGAGCCGATAGCCGTGCCTGACGTGCGCGACTAGAATCAGGGCGTCCCGGCTGCGACTGTCTTTCTCCTCCTCGACGAACACGCGCTCCAATGGCGGCCGCGCCCGCCCGCGGCATCCTGCGGGCATGAGCCGATTCTCCCGGTCACGCCTCAATAACTCAGCCACCGCTGTCCTGAACCGAGGCGTGCCGAGTGCCGCCACATCGTCGAATGACCAGGTCAGCCCGGCAGGGTCGCGCACGTACTCTTCATACCGGTGCTGCGCATCGCGCAGCCCGTCGACGCGAAACGCCCACCGCAGCCAGTCCAGGTACAGCCACGCTGGCGCGGCTTCCATGCCGGCCGTGGGGCGATGCGTGCTCCATGGCCAGTCCGTCGCGTCACGACACAGGCACGCCTTCACCGGGTTCAACGCAATGTAGCGCGCCACCCGGCGCAAGTATTTTTCGCGCTGGACCAGCACTGATCGGAATCGCTGTTCGAACGTGTGTCCGACACGGGCATGCCGGCGATTGAACGCCTTCGAGTATTTGCCGTTGACGCTGCGGACGAAGTCGGACAGGTTGCCGCGCGGCGTGTCGAGCAGCGCATGGTAGTGCGTGCCCATAAGACAGCAGGCATAGACACGTACCTGATAGTCGCTTGCGGCGGCGCCGAACGTGTCCATGAACGACTGTCGGTCATCGTCATCGTCGACGATCATGGATTTGCGGTTGCCGCGGGCCATCACGTGGTACACGGCGCCCGGAAACTGAATGCGGCCTCGCCTCGCCATCCGCCGACGGAGGGCAAATACCGCGCCGACAGACAGTCAGCAAAATTCGGCTCGTGGCAGCGACATGTTGCAATTACTGCGACGTTTGTCGCGGGCGCGTCATGCAGCAATAATCACCTGGGTTTCACCATTCACGACCTGACACCACTCCTCGCCGCCACTCCTCGCCGCCGCTCCCTCGTCCCTTTCACGATTCACTGCCTGACACCTCCTCCGTCATCCTAGTCCTCCGCCGCCTCCTCCGTCATCCTAGTCCTCCGCCGGCTCGCCACTTGGCGCCATCTTCACCAGGCGCGGCTCAAACCGCGCCAGCGGTTCCACAAGATCCTTCTGCGCCGCCATGACCTCGTCGATGTTCTTGTACGCCATCGGCACTTCATCGAGACCAGCCGACAGGAGCGTGACGCCGCGCTCGCGAAGGAACTTCCGCGCCATGTCCCAGGTGAATGTTTCTTTCGCCTTGGTGCGGCTCATCCGGCGTCCGGCGCCGTGTGACGCGGAATTCAGCGAGCTCTCCACTCCTTTTCCGCGCACGACATATCCGGGCGTTCCCATTGAGCCGGGAATGATCCCGAGCACGCCAGCGCCAGCGGGAGTCGCGCCCTTTCGATGAACGATGACTTCTGCTTCCGAACCATCCGGCGTGAGATGGCGCTCGCGCCACGCGTAATTGTGATGATTCTCGAGATCGAGCAGTACATCGACGCCAAGCGTGGTCGCGATGTGGGCGTGAATCAGGGCATGATTGGCCGCCGCGTACTGACCCATCAGCTCCATCGCCGCCCAATATTCCTGCCCGGGCTCGCTCGAGAGATCGAGCCACGCGAGATGGGAAAGCTCCTTTGGAAGTTCCGGATGCACATCCCGCGCAAGCCGACTGTAATGCTGCGCGATCTGCGCGCCAGTACCGCGGCTGCCTGAGTGACTGAGAAGCGCGAGATATCTGTTGGCCGGGAGCCCAACGACATCATTTATTACTGTCAGCTCGCCGAACTCGACGAAGTGATTGCCGCTGCCGCTCGTCCCGAGCTGCGCCCATGCGCGATCCTTGAGGCGCGACGTGAGCGGGGTGACGTTCCAATCGCGATCCATCACGTCGTGCTGACGGGGCGCTCGAAACGTCGCACCGATTCCAAATCGCGTTTCACGCTCGAGCGCCTTCGCGAGACGCGATTGGTCAATCTTCAACGTGCTGACCGGCAAGTCGAGCACTGTCATTTTCATCCGGCAGGCGATGTCGACTCCGACCGCATACGGAATGACGGCTTCGTTGGTTGCGAGAACACCACCGATCGGAAGGCCGTAGCCAACATGCGCATCAGGCATGAGCGCGGCTGAAACAGCCACGGGCAACCTGCACGCGTTCTGCAGTTGTCGTACGGCATCTGGTTCGAGATTACGTCCCCAGATCTGGTACGGCGCGTCGGCCACGCGTGGCGCGAACGGGCGAGGATGCACTCAGTTCAACACAAAGAGATACAACCCAGCCGCTCCGGTGAACAGCATGTGCTGCTTGCCGTCGAGCATGAAGGTTTCCGGGGGACTCGACAAACCACCGATCTGCGAATACCAGAGGCCTTTGCCCGTCGCGGCGTCCCATGCTTCGACGTTTTGTCCGTTACTCAGGAAGAGCAGACCGCCAGCGGTCGAGAGCAGACCGGAACTGCCTCCATTAATCTCTTTCCGCCAGGAGACCTTGCCTGTTTTGTAGTCGATGGCGACGATGTTCGTGCCCCAGTTGAGATTGCCGCCGCCGCTCGTGCCGCCGAGGCCCATTGACCCGCGTGGATCGGGTTCCATCAGGTAACTGATCCGCATCGAGTTCTGCTCGTGCACGTAGAAGAGGCCGGTCAACGGTGAGAACGTTGGTGGTGGATAGTTGGTGACGTCGGCGTTGACGAGCGATCCCGCAATAGTCGCGTCTTTGTGCGGATTACGTTTTGGCTGTCCCTTCTCGTCGAGGCCGCTGGCCCAGTTGTTCACGAGACCAAACTTTGACGTGACGAGGTGTTCACCCGTCGTGCGATCGAGCACGAAGAAGTACCCGTTCCGGGTGGCGGTGATCACGAGCTTGCGCATCCTGCCGTTGAATTGCGCGTCAACGAGCACCGGCGTCTGCGTCGAATCCCAGTCGTGCGTGTCGTGGGGAGACGTCTGGTAATACCACGCCATCTTGCCAGTATCGACGTTGACGGCAATGAGTGACGACGTGAAGAGATTGTCGCCATCGCCCCGTCCTTGGGTGTACGCAGGCGTCGGGTTGCCGGTGCCATATAAATAAAGGTGGGTTTCCGGATCGTATGAGCCGGGAATCCACGTCGCGCCATTTCCATGACGGGCCGCGTCAAGGCTCGGCCATGTCTCGAGGCCGGGATCGCCTGGATTCTGCGGCGTCGAATACAGGATCCACTGCAACTTACCGGTCTGTGGATCGAGCGACTTGAGAAACGCCGGCGCATCGAGGTCATTACCCGTGCCAACGAGGATGTGATCGCCAACGACCATCGGCGCGTTCGATGAGAAGTACTGCTGATCGAACGGCGCGATTTCGTGCTTCCAGACTTCCTTCCCGGTTTTTGCATCGAGACAAACAACCCAGTCGTCGTGCAGCTCGAAGTAGATGTAGTTGTGCCACATGCCGAGGCCGCGCGTCTGGAGGCTCGTGCCGCCGCGCGTCTTCCAGTAGTAGTGCCAGAGCAGGGCGCCGTCGCGCGCGTCGATCGCGTAGACGTTGTCAGGCGTCGAGGCATAGATGATCCCGTCGACGAACAGAATCCCGCCACCCAGCCGAGCAGGGTTGCAATTGTTCGCATCACCGTTGCCCAGTCCGCCGACGATGATCGGCGCGGCGGGCCCACCGCCGCCGCCGCGTCCACCGCCGCGGCCGCCGCCAAACCCACCGGCAGCGCCGGCCGGCGGCGTTCCGGTTGGACCACATCCCGTCGTCAGACTGGTCATCCACTTGAGGCTGAGATTCTTGACCGTGGTGGTGTTGACCAGTTTCAGCGCGCTGAAACGCTTGCCGCTCAGGTCTCCCGAGTAACTGGTCCACTGATCCGCCAGCGGCTTCATGATGTCGGCGGGATCGAGCCCGCCAGACTGAGCACCAGACTGGGACTGTCCGTACAGAAGCGCGGGTCCAACCAGCAGCGCTGTGACGATTACGAGTTTTTTCATATTGGCGCGCCTTTACTTAATCGTCCACAGGTACGCGGTGATGTCGTGCATCTTCTTGTTTTCCGGATCATCGAGCTCCAGGACCATTTTCTTGTGTGCCTCTTTCGGATCCTTCACGTCGACTTTCGGGATGCCGTTGTTGCGCGCGAATGATTTGCGCGTGCCGTCCTTCATCGTGAACACGACCAGAAAGTCGTCTCTGCGAATCAGCATGCCTTCGAGCTTTGTTCCATCCGCCAGGGTCACGGTCACCGGATTGCCAGCACCGCCGCCGCCTCCGCGTCCGCCTGCGAATGCCTGCGTGGAACCGGCCACCCATCCGTTCTGGAGCGCTCGCGCGTCCTCGAACTTCGAGGCGATTCCCTTCAGATCACCAGTTACTGAATGGCAGGAGGCGCACAACGACGCGAACGCCGCCTCACCCGCCTTGGCGTCGCCGACCAGCACGTTGAGTTCGACGCCAGTTGGATTGCGTCCGGGTGGGCTGCCCTGTCCGCTCATGGTCGCGTGAACACTATGGATGTATTCCGCAATCGCGACCGAATCGGCCTCGACCAGTGTCAACGCGGGAGTGTGTTTCGCGATGGCCGCGCCGACCATTTCGCCGTGCTTATCCTGAAGCGCGACCCCCGATCTCAGCAGATTCGTCCCCTTCGGTCCACCGCGGAGGTCGGTCGCATGGCAGCTTGCGCAGTTGGCTTCATAGAGGGACTTGCCGCGCACCAGCACATCCTGCGGTGCAAGCTCGCGCGTGAACTGCGTAAACCCACCCCGTCGTCCGCCGCCCCCCTGGCGGCCGCCCTGTCCGGCGCCGCGCTGCCCCGCGTCTCCGCGCCCAACCGCTGGCGGAGGAGCCTGTCCGGCAGGCGCCTGGGTTTGCGGCGTCTGTGGGGGCGTGCCCTGCGCAAGTATGAAAGGTGCGCTGCTGCCAATCGCCAGGGCGATCGTTGCGATCAACCGGGTATGTCGAGTCATGGAGTTGGAGCCTCCGTTGGGCACACGAAGAGCAAAGGGCGCGGTTCGCGGCGATTTCTGCTTATTACGACGCGGCACGGCGCAGCGATTACCGGAGTCTTCGGCCACAGGTCAGAGTCAAATAGCTCGTACAAAGGTCGAGGAGCGACTATTCCGCACGAAGGTCAGCAGCACCAGAACCGCGAGGAGCGGCACCAGGCTTGCCCCAATCAGAATCGGCGCGAACGAATAGCGATCGGCGACCCAGCCAGTGAGATAGGTTGCCGCGATCGTGCCGATACCTGCAGCCGCGCCGCTCATACCGCTAACGGTCGCTACCGAATCGCGCCGATAAATATCCGCCGGCAGGTTCAACACCATCGTCGACAACGCCGCATACGAGCATGTCGCGATGCCAAAGCAGATCGTCAGCCCGGTGAGACTTGAAAAAAGCAGGCTTGCCATGAGCGTGCTCATCCCGAGACCGCTCACCACGATGACGATCTTCCGTGCCCTGCCGACTGAGACGCCACGAGATATGAGGTAGCTCGACATTCCGCCGCCGAGAAAGTTCCCCGCATCTGCCGCGATGAATGGAACCCAGAAGGCGAGCCATCCGTGTTCGAGGGAAAACCCTCGCGAGGCAAGATAGATGAAGAACCAGTCGGTGATGAAGAACCACACCGGATCGGTCAGCATTTTCCCTAGGAGGATGCCCCAGGTCTGCGGCAGCTTCAGTAGGTCGCCATAGCTCGCCGAACGAACATCGGTCGGTGTGTCCGGATCCTCGCGATCGGAGAGGATGTACTCGCGCTCGGCGGCCGAGATGCGCGGATGCGTCTCGGGTGGGTGATAGAGGTATCGAAACAACAGAAGCCAGAGGAAACCAAGCGAGCCCGTGATCAAGAATGCCGGCCGCCAGGTGCCGAACGTGTGGAGAAGTGCAACCACCAGCAGCGGTGCAATCGCAGCTCCGATCGACGAGCCACTGTCGAAGAGCGCAACCGCCCATCCGCTTTCGCGTCTCGGAAACCACTCGGCGACCGCCTTGGTCGCTCCGGGCCAGTTGCCTCCCTCACCAGCGCCGAGAAGAAACCGAAAGAAACAAAACGATCGGAGGCCGCTCGCGAGTGAGGTCAGCATTGCGGCGATCGAGTAGAAGGCGACCGAAACGGTCAAACCCGTGCGCGTGCCCACCGCATCGAGGAATCGTCCTGCACCGGCCTGTCCGATCGTGTAGGCGACTCGGAACGAGATCACGATGAGAGCAAAGTCGGCGTTGCTCCAGTGATACTCATCCTTCAGCGTCGGCCCGAGGACACTGAGCGTCTGCCGGTCGATGTAGTTGATGACGGTGGAAAGAAACAGCAGGGCCCCGATCCGCCATCTGAGCCGGTCTCCAGAAATCACGCGCCGAGCATAGTAAACAATTGGCTCCTCATCCACGAGCTTGACAACCAGGGGGTACTCCCCTAGGGTCTGTTTGGGATACTGCAGCGTCAGCGAAGGAGAGAAACATGAACACGGTCAATCGCAGGCATTTCCTCATGTCGTCGATGGCGTTGCCGGTGGCACTCAAGGCGAGTGCGCTGCCAAGTGAGAACAACACCGTCAGGGTGGCTGTTATTGGATTCAACGGCCGCGGCAAAGCGCATATCTCCGCGTATCTCAAGATGCCGAACGTCGAGATCGCCGGGCTCTGCGATGTCGACGATGCCGTTATCGAGAGCGGCTGCAAGATGGTGGAAGCGGCGGGGAAGAAGCGGCCGCAAACATTCAAGGACATTCGGCGCGTCCTCGACGATCGCAGCATCGATGCGGTGTCGATCGCGACACCCAACTTCCACCACACGCTACAGACGATCTGGGCTGTTCAGGCGGGGAAGGACGTGCTCGTCGAGAAGCCTGTTTCGTACAACATGTTCGAGGCGCAGCAGATTGTCGCGGCGGCGCGCAAGTATAACCGCATCGTACAAAACGGCACGGGCGCCCAGCGGTGGCTGCACGAGGCGCAGAAGAAGCTGCAGGACGGCATCATCGGCGACGTCTACATGGCGCGCGGCCTCTGTTTCAAATGGCGAGACACCATCGGGCGTGCCAAAGAAGAACCCGTTCCGGCTGGCGTCTCGTATGACTTGTGGACCGGACCGGCTCCGGCGAAGCCGTTCACGCGTAATCGCTTTCACTACAACTGGCACTGGCAATGGGACTACGGCAATGGCGACCTCGGTAATCAGGGCGCCCATCAGATTCACTCCGCGCGTGTCGGCCTGGGCGTGAAGTACCCAACGCAGATCAGCTCCATGGGTGGGCACTACGTGTTCGACGACGATCAGGAGACGCCGAACACGCAGGTCGCGACATTCGAGTTCCAGCAGGACGGGAAGAAGAAGCTCCTGGTTTTTGAAGTGCGTCATTGGATGACGAATAACGAAGCGGGAATTGGCGAACGTCCAGCGGGCCAGGCGCAGGCCATCGGCAATATCTGGTACGGGTCGAAGGGCTACCTGGCGAACACAAATGACGGCTGGCAGACGTTCATGGGGAAAGAGGGAGCGCCTGGTCCGAAGTCGGAGTCCGATCCGGGGTATCCAGGATTCACGAACTTCATCGATGTCGTGCGCAGCCGCAAACGGGAAGATCAGCTCGCGGAGGTGGAGGAAGGCGCGATTTCAACGATGCTGATTCACCTCGCCAACATCTCGTATCGCACGGGTCGGACGTTGTATTTCGATCCGGTTACCTACACGTGCAAGGGAGATCCGGAAGCGACCGCAATGTTCACCCGCAGTCAGTACCGTTCTCCATTTACCGTGCCGAACATCGGCAGCGTCAGGACCAGCGAGGTCGTTTAATCGCTGATCGCTCATCACTAATCGTGAATCGGCGCAACAGTTTCACGGTCAGCCTGATCGTCCTGGCCATCGGCACGACGACCCCGATGTCCGCCGACAACTGGCCGCAGTGGCGCGGCCCGCAGTTGAACGGCACCACTGTCGAAACGAATCTGCCGATTCGCTGGTCGAAGTCCGATGGAGTGGCGTGGACGCTGCCGCTGCCCGCGTGGTCCGGATCGACACCCATCATCTGGGCCGATCGCATCTTCCTCAACGTGGCTGATGGACCGCAGGTATCTCTGTGGTGCGTGGATCGGGTTGCCGGTCGTGTGATCTGGAGGCGGCCGATTGCCTCAGGCAATCGCCAGATACGCAAACAGAACATGTCGTCGCCATCGCCCGTCACCGACGGCAGCCATGTCTGGGTAATGACCGGAACCGGCGTCCTCAAGGCGTTCGACTTCGAGGGGAAGGAGCGCTGGACGCGCGATCTCCAACATGACTACGGCATGTTTGGCCAGCTCTATGGTTACGGTTCGTCGCCGCTTCTGTTCGAGGATTCTCTCTACGTGCAGGTCCTGCACGGATCGCACACCGCCGAACCTTCCTATCTATTGCGGATTGACAAGACGACGGGCAAGACAATGTGGCGCGTGGAACGCGTCACCAGCGCCCGTCAGGAATCGCCCGATGCCTATACGACACCGACGCTGGTGCGCTACGGCGACCGGAGCGAGGTCGTTGTCTCGGGCGCCGATGTCGTCACCGGCCACGATCCCGCGACCGGTGCTGAGGTCTGGCGCACGGAAGGCTTGAACCCGTCTGCCGACGGCATCTATCGCATCATCGCATCACCCTTCGTGCGCGACGGGATCATTTACGCGCCGAGCCGCGAGCGGCCCATGCTGGCGGTGAAAGCCGGCGGCCGCGGCAACGTGAGCCGCTCGCATGTGCTGTGGCGGTTCATGAATGGACCCGACGTGCCGACGCCGGTGAGTGACGGCACTTATGTCTACGTCATCAACGATCGCGGCATCATGTCGTGCGTGGACGCCAAGAGCGGTGCGCTCGTCTACGAGCGACAGCGGCTGCGCCCGTCGACGTATACGGGTTCGCCGATCCTCGCCGACGGCAAGATCTACATCACCAACGAAGACGGCTTGACGAGCGTCGTACAGGCCGGTCCACACTTCTCTGTGATCGCCGAGAACGATCTCGGCGAGTACACGCTCAGTTCTCCTGCCGTGTCGAACGGACAGCTGTTCATTCGGACGGACAAGTTTCTGTACGCCATTGGTGAGCGAACACGCGGCCGGCGGGAAGGGGAGCCGCCGGGTCAGCGCTGACGGCCGATGCGGTGAGCGCTATTTCCTCTTGAACCTCAACGTCGTCACCACGCTCGGACATTCGCCCTTGCCGCAGATTTCCGTGTCACCAACGACCAGCGTCCCATCAGGGTCCAGCGAGCAGCGCAAAATGTTCGAGAGCCACCGCTGGCCGTCCTGAGGCGCGGTGTCGGTGCTGATCAGTAGCGTGTCGCGGCTCAGTGTCGCGCGCGATTCTCGTACGAGCTTCTGGCCGTTGACCACGTACTCGTTGCGGCTTTCGCCGCCGACGACGAATCGCGCCTCGCGCTGCGGTGGCGGGCTCAGTCGCGTGATCACCAATGTCGTCTCGGCCTGGGTCACCACCGCCTCGGTTCCGAACCAGAACTGATCGTACGCCTGGCGCTCCGGACTGATGGAGGTAAGCACCCAATGACCGGCGAAAGAGCGTGACGTCTGCGTACTCGCGACCACGGCTGCCGCAACAATAACTGCGCCTGCGCCTGCGAGGAGCCATCGGACGCGAGTCTTCATGCCCACACGTTACATCACGGCTGCGTCAGCGTCGTAGGGCGCAGTAGATATCCTTGTCTCCAAGACTGTCGGCGCGGTCGCCCATCCAGCAGATTTCTTTGCCGCCGGCGCGAATCGTGGGTAGCCCCCCGAAACAGGTCGGGCAGTTCAGTGTATCGAGGTAGATACGCGGCCCCCACGGCTCGCCGTCACTGCGCCGTTGCGATACATACAAGTGATTAATGGCGCCGGGGGCGAACGGGTTGTCGGTGCCCGACGAGAAGAACATCGTATGGCCGTCTGGAGTCAGCGCCGGACCATAGTCGTGTCCATCAGAATTGATCGGTGGCGGCAGCTTGACTCGCGGACCGAATAATTCGTCGCTCGTCGTCCGGGTCGACATGTAGATATCGAAGACGAACGACGGAGTAACGGCTGCGAAGAAGACCGTGCGTTTATCGGGACTGATGTCGATGGATCCTTCGAAGAACGGCGTGTTGATTCCAGCGCCGAGGTTGACCGGGTCTTCCCATGGGTCGTTCACCGATGCACGATGCGACACCCAGAGGTCGGGCAGCGGCGGACTGAAAGGACCGGGACGGTTCGAGCCGAAGTACAAGTCGAGACCGTCGAGTGAAATCGTGGGTGTGATGTCGAAAAATGGGCTCGAGACGGGGGGCGGGACGCGTTCGGGATCCCCCCACGTGTCGCTCACCGATCGACGGCGGCTGACGTAAATGTCTTGATCCCCCGGTCCGCCGAGAGCTCCTGGCCGGTCTGAGACGAAATATAATTCACGGCCGTCAGCCGACAGCGCAGGTTTTCCTTCAAACCACACCGTATTGATTGGACTGTCGAGATGCACCGGCGTGTCATAACAGTAGGGCTTGCCGGCCGCGCAGTCCGCTTGTACGTTTCTAACGGCACGAACGGGCATCATCGACATTGCTGACGACACAGCGATCAGCGTCACTCCAAATTTGCTCTTGATCATGGTGCGCCTCCTTGCCCGAGACTGGGGCGCCCGGGTCTGGTCCGCAACGCGCAAACGCGGTCATCGTGTCGATGACAGACTTTGTCCGACAATGGCCGCCGCGTACGGACGACTGGCGGGAGGGAATCAATGACGGCCGATCGCCTGGACTCCTGGAAAGAGATCGCCGCCCATTTCAAGCGAAGTGTGCGGACGGTGACGCGATGGGAGCGTGAGGAAGGCCTGCCCGTTCATCGACATCTGCACACCAAGTCCGGGACCGTTTATGCCTTCAAGCCCGAGTTGGACGCGTGGTGGAGCAACCGGGGAAAACAACTCGATTCCCGGGAAGCCGACATCGAACCTGAGCGCGCCGCGACTGTCTACCGATGGTGGATCGTTGCCGCCGTGCTGGCGTTAGTCGTCGTACTTGTGGCGGCGTTTTGGCTTGTCAGCAGTCGGCTATCGGCTCCTTCCTCGATGGTCCTTCTCCCTTTGACCACCTACCCGGGCGTTGAAGGTCCCCCGAGTCTTTCGCCGGACGGCAATCAGGTCGTCTTCGAACGCGCCGGCGACATTTTCGTGAAACAGGTCGACGGTGAAGCGCTCGTGCAACTCACGACCACATCCGTCCCGGAGTCGTCACCCACATGGTCTCCGGATGGACGTCAAATCGCCTTCACCCGCGGAGACAGCGGAATCTTCGTCGTCTCACCGCTTGGTGGAGGAGAAAGAAAGGTCACCGACACGCGGATCCCGCTTCTCCTTAAGTCCATGGCGTGGATGCCGGACGGCAAAACCCTCGTGATCAGCGAGATGACCTCGCCGATTTGCGCGAGCCTGTTTGCTGTTGCTGTTGCCACCGGAGAGAAGCGCCGACTGACGAGGCCTCCTGAACCAAGCATCGGCGACGGCTGGCCCGCTGTGTCGCCTGACGGATCGACCCTGGCCTTCGCACGTTATTCGCAGGACAGCACCGCCAATGTGCATGTGATGTCGCTAGACGACGGCGAACCGCGCAAGCTCACGGCTGACCGGGCCTCGATATTTGGAATTGCATGGAGCGCTGGTGATGAGCTTGTCTTTTCGTCGGACCGGGATGGCGGGTCTCGCTTATGGCGCGTCGCCAGTCATCCTTCCCCTCATCCCGTGGTGTCACGCGTCGATGTTGCCGGCGAGGATGCACGGTTTCCTTCCTTGTCGCATCCGACATCGCCCGCGCCGGTTCGTCTGGCATATCAGCGCTTTGTGCAGAATCTCGATATCCGCCGGGCCGAATTGGCAGGCGATGGCACGCTCCGTCCAACGCTGAAACCATCGCAACCATTCATCGCGTCCACCAAATCGGAGGATCATCCGCAGTATTCGCCAGACGGATCGAGAATCGCCTTCGTCTCACGCCGATCCGGCGCTCACGAGATTTGGATCTGCGATCGCGACGGGTCGAACCCGGTGCGCCTCACATCCCTGGCGGGACCGATCGTCGTCGGCCCACAGTGGTCGCCAGACGGCAGTCAGATCGCCTTCTTTGCCGCCACCGGCCCGGGCGGCAGGTACGAGATCTATGTGATGTCAGCGCAAGGTGGGCGACCGGCGCGACTCACCCAGAATGAAAGTGAACTGGAGGCGCTTCCTTCGTGGGCTCGTGATGGGAAGTCGCTTTACGTGACGTCGAGCCGTTCGGGCTCGTTGCAGATCTGGAAGAAACCACTCGATGGCGGACCATCAACGCAGCTCACGAGGAGTGGAGGCGCCGAAGCTCTGGAATCTCCGGACGGACAGAATCTCTACTACACCAAGGTTCCTGAAATGGGTGCTGGCCTCTGGACCATACCAGCGCGCGGAGGAGAGGAACTCCGTCTACTTGAATCGCCGCGCTTCGGATACTGGGCGATGTCAAAGTCCGGGATCTACTTCGTCGACTTCGATGTCGTGAGTGACGCTGCACGTCCCGTGAGGTTCTTCAATTTTGACTCACGACAGGTCACGCAGGTGGGCGCGCTGGAGAAGACCGTATCGTGGACAAACACTCCTGGCTTTGCGATCAGTTCGGATGGCCGGTGGCTTCTGTACACGAGTCTCGAGAGCACCGACGCCGACTTGATGCTGATCGAGAACTTCCGTTAGCGAAGCGGACTCATCTCGGTCAACTCAACTTCTTGACCCACATGTTCCGCACCGACACTTTGGTCGTCGCTTCGATCTCGATCCCAAACTGGCCGGCCTGATTGTTCGACGACTCAGGATCGTCGTCGATCATCACGGCCATGAGCTGACCGTTGAGGATGTGCAGGAACGTTCCGCCGCGCGCGATAACGGTGTACTGGTTCCAATCGTTCTGGCGCACAACGCTGCCGAGGGCTTCGCGATCGGCGATGTTGCCCACGAGTCGCTTGCTCTTCGCCCCGAAGCCTTCGACCACTTGTCCGCGCCAGGCGAGGATTCGCATCGGCGTATTCTCCGAGTAGAACTGCCCGGTGTAGATGCGGCTTGGCCAGA
Organism: Vicinamibacterales bacterium; assembly: GCA_035491715.1. GTDB lineage: Bacteria > Acidobacteriota > Vicinamibacteria > Vicinamibacterales > 2-12-FULL-66-21 > JALZOC01. Next base: position 38,017 of record DATJKH010000081.1, read on the forward strand.
AATCTGCCTGCGGTCCGGTCATCATCCAATTGAGGTTCACCGGTCCGACATTCGCAGTCACGTTCGGCGAAATGTTCGCGAGCCACGGTAGTCCCGTTTTGCTGCGGTATTGAATACCGCTGCCGCCTGTGCCCTCGATCTTGATCTCGAACTTGAGCGTGAAGTCCCTGGCTTCGAGATTGCGATACGCGATGTAGCTGTTGCCGCTGGGATTGGACGGCGTGGACTCACCGACGATGGCCCCGTCTTCGACACGCCAGAACTTCGGGTTGCCGTCCCATCCCTTCAAGCTCACTCCATCGAACAGCGACACATACCCTTCGTGATCGTTGAAATCGATCGGGCTGGGTTCGGTGAATGCCATGCCGCGTCCGCGACCCTGCTGTGGCTGCTGGGCATCGACGACAAAGTGAATGGGAAAGCCAAGGAGGACACCGACTCCCAGACCGAGCACACCTGTTCTGATCGAACGATCCATAACGTCACCTTCGGCGGAAATTGAGATTATGACTGTGCGGCAAGCGGACGGTGTTGAAGAACCCGGGCGCCAGACTCCACTCTCGCAACAGGATCGGGCCAGTCAAGATAGTTCCGCTCTCGATCGCGAATCGCCTTGTAGCGGCGAAAGACCGTTTGACTGTTCTCCAAACCGAGAACGGATCTCCAGCCGGTGCCTCTGAACGTGTGCGCCATCATGCGATGCACGTGCCGCAGGACGAACCCAGGGTCGTGGCGCAAGACCGCAGGCAGATGCCGCACTTTCATCCATCGCTCGGCCTTCCACCGCATGAACTCGATTTCTTCCGATGTGAGATGTGCGCTGCGAGTCACCGCCGTCGTCCCGTCGTACTCTTCGACGCGCGAGTTGACGACCAGGCCACGCGCTTCGAAATCCTTGGTCATTGGCGTGCCGGGATACGGGGTCGGGTGCTGGATGTATGGCCAATCGACGTACTTCTTCGCGAACTCGAGATTCGCGGTAATGGATTCGCGCCGGTCATCCGGGTTGCCAACGATCAACCCGCCGACCACGAGCATGCCGTGCTGGTGCAGGATGTCGACCGCCGCGATCGCGGTGTTCGTGCGCCGGCCTTCCTGATGCCGGCTGTTTTTCGAGCGCGCCTTGAGAAACGCGAGATCTTCGTCGAGGATGTTCTCGATACCGAGAAAGACGTAGCGAAAACCTGCCTTGCGCATCAACGGTGCGAGCCGCTGGCCGTGGGCCGCGATCGACGCCGTCATGGCCTGGACCAGGTAGTCGATGCGATTCAGACCGGCATGAATGATCGCGGTGCACAGCTCCTCGAACCGGTGCACGTCGAGCGTGATGTTGTCGTCGACGATGAAGATGCTGCGCGCGCCGCGCGCCGCGGCATCGCGGATGTCTGCAATCACGCGATCGATCGGAAACCGATGGAAATTCCGGCCGCGCATCTCGATGATCGAGCAGAAGCTGCAGTCGAACGTGCACCCGCGCGAGGTTTCGATCACGTCGATCTGGCGCCCGAGCATGGTGTAGCCGGAGAGCACGCGCGTCGCGCGGTTGGGCAGGTGAATCTCGCCGGCATCAAGATGGGTCACGGCCCGCTGAGGTGTTCGCCGGAACAGCGTGCCTTCGCGAAACCAGATGCCGTCAACCGTGGATAGCGGCCGCTGATTTTCCCAGGCGCGAATCAACTCGCGCAACGTGATGTCTCCTTCGCCGCGGACGATGACGTCGACGCCAATCGCCGGATCCGTCCACTCCTCGGGCGCAAGGCTCGGATCGTATCCACCAACCACGACGCGAACGTCGGGCGCGAGGGCACGAACGAGCGCGATGATCCGTCGCGCCGTCGAACGCTGGAAGGTCATCACCGACAACCCGACGACATCGGGGCGAACCTCCGCGACCAGCCGCTCAATCGTGCGGCGAACCGACGACTGGACCAGGACGAGATCGGCGACGGCGACTCGATGGTGCGGGTCAACATTTCCGGCGAGCGAGGCGAGCGCGCCGTTCGGCATGCGGATGGTCAGAGTTGGTGTGTGCTCGAATGAATCGGGCATCGAGAGGAGCAAAATATTCACGGCACCTCCGAGACGGTTGGGCCAGCCGGTGCGCGGCCGATTCGACTCGGATCATAAGCCCAATGACGTCCCATGTCACAATGTCCGGGCGTGTCGTTGGAGAATCCTCAGCCAGAGTCAGTCGTGTCTACGGGTTCAGGTGGACCGGCGTCGATGTCGCCCGTAAACGTCGTGCTGATAGGTCCGCCAGGCAGCGGGAAAGGTACCCAGGCCGTTCGGCTGGCTGAACGATACGCGATCCCGCACATTTCCACCGGCGAGATCCTTCGATCGGCGGTGCGCGCCGGGACGGAACTGGGGCGTCAGGTCGCCGAGATCATGGCAAAAGGATCGCTCGTCAGCGACGAGTTGATGACTGACCTCGTCCGAGCGCGGCTCAAGGAACCGGACGTGGCGCGCGGATTCGTGCTCGACGGCTACCCACGCACAGTGCGTCAGGCGCAAGCGCTCGATGAGATGATGTCACGCGCGCCGATGATGGTGATCTTGATCGACGTGCCGGATGCAGAGATCGTGCGGCGAATGGGCACGCGGCGCGTGTGCGACTCGTGCCGGCTGACGCAGTCGGTTGCCGACGCGTTCCATCCCGACAGCGAGCCGTGTCCCTACTGTGGCGGCACTCTGGTTCGCCGTCCGGATGACGAACCGGAGACGGTTCGTCGCCGGCTGGCAACCTATGCAGAGTACGCGATGCCTGTCGTCGAGCATTACCGTAAGCGCGCCACATTTGGCGTTGTCGACGGCGTCCAGCGTGCTGACAAAGTCGCTGCCGAAATGACCGCCATCATCGAGCGCGTGCGTGCAACGCGCTGAGGACTGAGCGATGGATACCACCGCGACGCTCGCTGTTGACTGTCGATGCACCCTCGGCGAGGGCATCGTCTGGTCGCCCCGACTGCGCAGCCTGTTATGGACAGATATCGAGAACTCGACCCTGTGGATGTACCGTCCTCACGACAGGTTCACGCGACAGTGGTCACTGCCCGATCGGCTGGGATCGTTTGTGTTGTGCGGATCCGGCCGATTGCTTCTGGGTTTCGCGAAAAGCCTTGCGTTCGCCGATCTCGACGCCGCGTCAGGCTCCAACCTGCCGGTTATTCCAATCCTTCCAATCGAGCCGGAGGTGGCGCGTACGCGCATCAACGACGGCCGTATCGATCGCGCAGGTAACTTTGTCTTTGGGACGATGAATGAAGATCATCGGCCGGCCAACGGCAGCTTCTATCAGTATTCATCGCGCTTTGGTCTTCGCCGCCTCGAAGTTGGCGGCGTTGCCATCCCCAACAGCCTCTGTTTCAGCGTTGATGGCCGAACGATGTACTTCTGCGATTCGCCGACCGGTGTAATCCGGCAATGCCAGTACGACGCCGAGTCCGCCGCCGTCGCGAACGTGCGGGAATTCACACGGTATCCGGAGGGGACCGGGTTCCCGGACGGGTCGATCGTCGATAGCGACGGATGTTTGTGGAATGCCGTCTGGGGTGCTGGTGTGGTACGGCGATTCGATCCGAACGGCAAACTGGTCGTCGAGACTCCAGTTCCCTCGCGCAACCTCACATGCCCCGCATTTGGCGGCGACTCTCTCGACCAACTGTTCATCACGTCGTCGCGGCAGGAAATGAGTGAAGACGATCTCACTGCCGCGCCAACGTCCGGGGGAGTCTTCGAGTTGCGTGGACTCTCGCGTGGTGTCCCGGATGCAGTCTTCGCTGACTGAATCGCTCATCACTGATCACAAATCGTGAATCGCAGTCGGGACGCCGCAAAGGTGATGCCTCAGGAGTAAACTACCTGCGTGACGATTTGTTAAAACATTATCGCTCAGCCGGTTAACGGCTGAGCCGCTATGACAAAACTGAGGATTGAATTACGATATCGTCTGTAGCTGAGCCGTTTCTAACATAACTGGCGTTCTCACCCGGGCCCTCGTTTTGCGTGCGGTGACCATCGATGCTCCCCCGCTTCCCACAAATTCACTTCGTTCATCGCGCGCTTGCCGGCCGTCCCCGTCTCGTGATCGCGTCGGTGACCGTGCTGGCGCTGCTCGTGTTCCTCGTCGGCGGGTGGGCTGCCTGGTTCAGTTATGGGTTGACCGCGGGGTTACCTGATCGCCAGGCCTTGAAGTCGTTAGGGGAAATGGCCCAGGCGACGACGATTCTCGACGCCGCCGACAAGCAGGCTTTCACGATTTTCAAGGAGCAACGGATCGAAGTTCCGCTCGAGAGTGTCTCGCCAAACCTGATCAAAGCGGTCATTTCGATTGAGGATCAGCGGTTCTACGAGCACAGCGGTGTCGATGGGATTCGCGTTGCGGCTGCCGTGCTTCGCAACCTCGAGGCAGGGCGTCGCGCTGAAGGTGGCAGCACGATCACCCAGCAGCTTGCCCGACAAAGTTTCCTGAGTCGGGATAAAACGTATCGGCGCAAATTGAAGGAGGTCATTCTTGCCGCATACATCGAGAAGATGTACGACAAGAACGAAATCCTCGAGCTCTATCTGAATAAGGTGTACTTCGGCGGAGGACTCTACGGCGTCGAGGCCGCCTCGCGGGGATATTTCGCCAAGTCGTCGCACGACCTCACAATCGACGAAGCGGCCCTGCTCGCCGGTCTCATCCAGTCACCCTCGAGCTACGCCCCGTCGGTGAATCTCGAGCGCGCCATCGCGCGCCGCAATATCGTCCTCCAGTCCATGGTCTCCACCGGCACCATCGACCAGGCGACTGCTGAGCGCGCTCGTCGAGCTCCAGTGCGGCTCATCAACGGTCTCGAGATCCAGGAATCGTCCGGCCTTTACTTCAAGGAGCAAGTGCGTCGCGAGCTCGTTGAGCGATTTGGGTGGCAGCGTGTCTACCAGGGTGGACTCCGCGTCTACACCACGATCGATCCGGCCCTGCAACGTTCAGCTGAAACACTCGTTGAGAAGGGGCTCTCGGATATCGAACGGCGTTCTGGATATAAGCACCCGAAGCGCGGCACCGCGGCCGCGGCAACCGAGGCCGGGCTGCCACAATACCTGCAGGGTGCGCTGGTTGCGATGGATCCGACCAACGGCTACGTGCGGGCCATGGTTGGCGGACGCGACTTCAACGAGAGCCGCTTCAATCGCGCGACGCAGGCGAAACGCCAGTCCGGATCCGCGTTCAAGCCGTTCGTCTATGCCGCGGCCATCGAAGCGGGGTACACACCGGCGACCGTCATCACCGGGCTCAACGACCCGATCGAAACGCTGCAGGGCGACTGGGTGCCGGAAGACGAGCATTCCGACGCCGACTCGATGACGCTGCGCGCGGGCCTGCGTACATCGAGCAATCGTGCCGCCGTGCAGCTGCTCAACAGCGTGGGCATCGCCAAGACCGTCGGTTACGCGCAGAAGTTGAACATCGGTACACCGCCGAGCGTGCCGTCGATTGCTTTGGGCTCGAGCGACGTCACCCTGCTTGCGCTCACATCGGCATACGCCGCGTTTGCCGCCAAAGGCATCGTGCGGCCGCCGACGATGATCCGCCGGGTCGAAGACAGCGATGGCAAGGTCCTGTACGAGTCGGCGAGTGAGGGACGCCAGGCCATCAGCGAATCGACCGCCTATCTGATGGCGAGCATGCTCCAGGACGTCGTGAACTACGGCACC
>DATJKH010000082.1:0-30117 GCA_035491715.1 Vicinamibacterales bacterium
AGCGCAGGACACGGATCAGGTCCGTGGTTGTGACCTCCGTTTCCCCGGTCCTCTCCGATCGCGCCGCATCTTGACAATAAAGATAACTTTGTAATACAAAGTAAATGCGTCCTGCGAATTCTTTCCTCGCCATGCGACCATTGCGCGTCAAGTTCATTCTGCCGGCGCTGACCGAGGCCACCAGCCCCTACTGGCGTCCAATCAAGTACTCGTTGTTTCCGCCTCTCGGGCTCGCCACGCTTGCCGCTTATCTCGGCCCGGACGACGAAGCGGTCATTGAAGATGAACATGTGGCGAAGGTGCGAACCGGCGATCGGCCGGACCTGGTCGTCATTCAGGTCTACATCACGAGCGCCCGGCGCGCCTACGCGCTGGCCGACCACTATCGGGCGCGCGGCGCCTTCGTCGCCCTCGGCGGATTGCACGTCACCTCACTGCCCGATGAGGCGGCGCGGCATGCCGACGTCATCTTCCTCGGCCCGGGGGAACAAACGTTTCCGAAGTTTCTGGATGATTTCCGCGCCGGCCGGCCCGATCGCCGTTACGTGTCGACGTCGAATCGAACGCTGGAGCGCGTGCCGCCCATTCGCCGCGACCTGATCAATCGCCATCTCTATCTCGTTCCCAATTCGATCGTCGTCAGCCGCGGCTGTCCGCAACATTGCGACTTCTGCTACAAGGACGCGTTCTTCGAAGGCGGGCGATCGTTTTACACCCAGCGCGTCGACGACGCCCTTGCGGAGATCTCGCGGCTGCCAGGGCGTCATCTGTACTTTCTCGACGACCATCTGCTTGGCCATCGGCGATTCGCGGCAGCGCTATTCGAGGGAATGCGCGGCATGGGCCGATTGTTTCAGGGGGCGGCGACCGTCGACTCGATTCTTCATGGCAACCTGATCGAGCAAGCCGCCGCTGCCGGGCTGCGAAGCATCTTTGTCGGGTTTGAGACGCTGACCCCGGCCAATCTGGCGCGCGCCAACAAGCGTCAGAACCTCGGACGCGACTACGCGGCAGTCGCCCGGCGCCTTCACGATCTCGGCATCATGATCAACGGCAGCTTCGTTTTCGGGATGGATGACGACCAGGAAGACGTCTTCCGCCGAACCGTCGACTGGGCGATCGAACAGGGCATAACCACGGCGACGTTTCACATCCAGACGCCGTATCCGGGGACGAAACTGTTTGCCCGGATGCAGGCCGAGCGACGCATCGTGACCCACGACTGGGATCTGTACGACACGCGACATGTTGTTTATCGGCCGACGCGTCTGACCGCGGCGGCGTTGCAGGATGGTTATGACTGGGCCTACCGCGAGTTTTATCGCTGGCCGTCGATCGCGCGCGGTTCGCTGGCGCACGGAACGCTCAAGCACCAGGCGAAGCATTTCTTTTATGCCGCCGGCTGGAAGAAGTTCGAACCGCTATGGGACTGCGTGATTCGCGCGAAGCAACTGGCGGCGATGACGCCGGTGCTGGAAGCGGTGTTGTCGAAGGTCACGCACTCCCTTGGCACTTCTGGCACACCTGGGACTGAAGACTTCTCGTCATCGCCGCCGCCGAATCACGCCGAAAACGTGCTTGAAGGATTCTCACGATCGGTTGGCCAATGTAGGTGAGAGCTGCCTGTGGCCACGACATTGCCAGGATCCGGTAAATGACGTGCTGGTTTAGCGGGTCGATGAAAACCTCGAACAACTCTTCGCCACATTCCGCATGATTGGTCAGGGCTCCGTAGGCGAACCCGAATCGACAGTTGTCGTTGGTACCCACGAGGTACACGACCCGGGCACCGTTCAAAGACCAGAAGCCCAGATGCCGAATCAAGACGGTCACGACCGTGCCGACTTCGACGCGTGCGTTTCGCGGGAACGTTTCAACCCAGCCGATGTCGAACTGCTTCCACGACAGCAGGGCTGCGCGCGCCCTATCGAAATCATCGCGACCCTGACCGATGACCACCCGCTGTTCGTCGAGTCGTCTGCCGGGTGGCCGCTCGCTCACAATCCCAACTTCACGGTAGGACAGTGGCAGGTCACGCGACGCGGCGAGGAAGCGTTCGATGTCACCGGTTGACGGTCGTTGTGCGAAGAACATTGCACCTCATGCTTCGGCGGCGGCGCCGAGAAGCCCTTCACGAATCAGTCCGTCCATTGTGTTGACGAAACGTCTGATCAGCGGCAGACGAAGAGTGAGTGCGGCGGATGGCAACAGCTGTCTCATCAACCCGACAAGTCCCACGGTCGCGCGCTGCTTTGGCGTCTTGTCGAGCAGCCACCACAACAACACTGCCAGGTGGAGAAGATAAAGAATGCGGCCGAGCGGCTCGGCGAACCGCGTCTCTGGCGCATCCGTTGACTCTGCGACAGCCTGTTCGAAGACGCGCTGCACCCGCTGGCGCGAGAACGCGGTGCGGTCAGCGAAAACGCCATCGTCCGGGTCCGCGATCAGCACCGGGATCAATGCGCGCAACGGCAGACGATGTGGCGCGAGCACGTCAAGGCTGGTCTGGACGGCGAACAGGAAACGATCGCGCCACTTGCCGAGTGGCATTCGTGCGGCCCGACTGGCAAATTCCCTGGAGAGTTCGTCATACAGCGCAACGATCACCGCTTGTTTGCTGGGGAAGTATCGATATAGCAGCCCGACGCTGACGCCCGCCTCGTTCGCAATGTCGCGCAGTGTCGTCGCCTCGTATCCGCGCCGCGCAATCATCCGTATCGCCGTGTCATACAGACGTTCTCGTGCGGCTGCGCCTTGAGGCGTCTGGCCGGGGGGACGACCTCGCTGCCGCGGCTTGACATTTTCAGTGAACATGTTCACTAATATAGCATGGTCACTCGCGAAGGCGAGGACGCGTGACGATCGTCATTCCCGGCGGCTCGGGGCAGGTCGGGACGGTCCTCGCGCGCGCGTTTCACGGCGACCACCACGACGTGGTCGTGCTGAGCCGTCGGCCGCAGGCTCGACCGTGGCGCGTTGTTGAGTGGGACGGCGAGCATCGGGGTGAGTGGCAACGAGAGATCGATCGCGCGGATGTGGTCGTCAATCTCGCCGGCCGTAGCGTGAACTGTCGCTATAACGCGAAGAATCGACGAGAAATCCTGCACTCGAGAATTCTCTCGACGCGCGTCGTCGGCGACGCGATTGCCCAAGCGGCACGACCACCGCGCGCGTGGCTACAGGCAAGCACGGCGACGATCTATGCGCACCGATATGACGCGGCCAACGACGAGCGGTCGGGCATCCTTGGCGGGCATGAACCGAACGCGCCCAGTACCTGGCGGTTCAGCATCGATGTCGCGCGTGCGTGGGAGCAGGCGTTCAACGAGGGAGAGACTCCTGGTACCCGGAAGGTTGCACTCAGGTCGGCGATGACGCTGAGTCCCGACGCCGGAGGGATCTTCGATACGCTGCTCGGTCTGGTGCGCCGCGGCCTCGGCGGACCGGCGGGCGACGGCCGTCAATTCATCTCGTGGATTCATTACGAGGACTTCGTTGCCGCAATCCGATGGCTGATCGCGCACGAGGAGATCGACGGAGTTGTGAACGTGGCGTCGCCAAATCCGCTGCCGAACGCGGAGTTCATGAAGCTGCTGCGCGACGCCTGGGGCGCGTCGATCGGCCTTCCCGCGCAAGAATGGATGCTCGAGATCGGCGCACTCTTTATGCGCACGGAGACGGAACTCATTCTCAAAAGCCGCCGTGTCGTTCCTGGCCGGCTGCTCGAACATGGCTTCACGTTCAAGTTTCCCACCTGGAACGTGGCGGCGCCGGACCTCTGTCGGCACGCTAGCTGAGCCGCATCGACGGTGCACCTCCGCCCATTGTGCGATCCGATGTCACAATGGAGGGAGCCGCGCTGACGTGATCGATAGAGGAGACTGCATGTCACTGAGACGAACACTCGTATTCGCCTTGATGCTCGGAATCGTAACGCCAGCGGCGGCGCATGCCGACGGCATGATCATCCCTTTCTACGGAGTGAATTTCGGCGGCGACTCGGGGCAGGCACTGGGGAATGCGATCGATGCGAAGCGATACAACTGGGGCGTCACCTTCGCGTACATGGGAGCAGGGGTACTCGGCCTCGAGGCAGATATCGGCCGCAGTCCAGACTTTTACGGGAGGACCGACATCGGCGGCAGCAGCGTCTTCACCGCGACAGGTAACTTGCTGCTTGGCATCCCGATCGGCGGCCAGACGGGTGTTGGCTTTCGTCCGTATGGGCTCGTGGGTCTTGGCGTGATTCGCTCGAAAGTCGACGCCTTCAGTGATGTCTTAAGCCTCGACAACAGCAAAGCCGCGTTTGATTTTGGCGGCGGGGCGATGTTCTTCTTCGGGACTCACGTCGGTGTCCGCGGCGAAGTTCGTTATTTTCGGACGTTCAGCGATCTCGCATTCGATATCATCAACGTGGACAGAGGCGGGAGACTCGACTTCACGAGAGGCTCGGTCGGCCTGATTCTGCGGTTCTGATCGCCGTCAAGGTGGCCGTGATTGCCCGGCAGTCCCCCGGGAATGATTAAGGAGCTTGGCGACTCAGCGTGAGCGACTGAATGCGCGGTGCGGGCGTGGGTGCGAGCAGGAGGACTCCTCGCACTCGGCCGCGCTCGCAGCGCCACGTGAAATCTCCCGACAGCGCCCCCGTCGGCGAGATCGGCGCAGCGGTTTCGCACGTGCCCACGTCAGCCTTCAAATCCGCGAGATAGCGCGCCCAGTGATCGGCATCGCGATCCATCAAGAAATTCATCGCCAACACGTCGCCCGCAGCCATCACTGAACCGGACAGGAACATCTTGGTCGCGGCACTGTATGCGCCGGCGAGTGCGCTCGATGGTTGCGGCGAACGCGGTTTCAAGCGGCCTGCGCGCAGGAGCGTCACCGCGGCATCCCACACAGGCGCGCGAGGACCGGCATACGTCCGGTTGGCAAACGCGAAAATCCCGAGACCGTAGTCGGGCAGGAGGAGCACGTGCGAGCCGTAGCCGGGATATCCGCCGCCGTGGCTCAGCGTGAGTCCCAGTTCACAGTCGCTGGCGGCGTAGAAACCCATCGCGTAGGTGGCGGCCTCACGACACGCGTCGGCCCCACTCGATCCGGGTCGCAGACGAACAGCGGGAAAGTTCGCGCCCTGTGCCAGCTCACGAACGCTCGATCGCCGCACAGGCCCTGAGTCGATGCCGTCACGCGCGGGCCACGCGGAAAGCAAAAACGCGATCCATTTCGCGTAGTCGTTCGCGCTGGTTTGAATGCCTCCCATCGCGCCGAAGGCGCCATGTGCCATCGTCGGTTCCAACTTCCAGGTGTTGTCTTCCCAGCGATAGCCGAGCGCGCGCCGCTCAGGCGGCGAAGCAGCCACGTCGTAACCGGTGGACGCCATGCCGAGCGGCTTGAAGAGCAACTGCTGGACGAAATCCTTGTACGGTTGTCCAGAAACGTTGCCGATGGTGCGTCCGAGCAGCGCGTATCCGAGATTCGAGTACTCCATCGCCGTCGCTGGCGGACGCGTGAAGGGGACGCCTTCCCGCAGCAGACGAGTGAAGTCCTCCTCCGGCATGGGCGTCTGTCGATCTCCCCACGGATCGTCGGTGACAAAGCCACCGGTGTGCGTCAGGAGTTCCCGCACGCGAATCTTTGGCGAATCGTCGGTCGGATATCTCCAGTCGCGCAATTCCGGGACGTACCGTTCCACCGGTTCGTCGAGGGCGAGCTTCCCCTGGTCTCGAAGCCTCAGAATTGACAGCGCGGTGAAGGCCTTCGTCATCGAGGCGATGCGGAAGAGCGTGTCGGGGTTGACCGGACGCCTGGCGTCGATGTCCTGGAACCCGGCGGCCTTCACATGGATCAAACGGCCGTCCTGCACGATCGCCCAGACCATGCCTGGAATGTGTGAATCCAGGCGATAGTTCTCCATCGTCTGGTCGACCTCGACCATGACGGCATCCTGGGCGCGTGCCAGTGAGACCTGGGGACCACACATCCACACCGCGTGAATCAGGACCCCCGTAGCGAACGCGTGAAGGCGCCAGGAACCTGTGGTGTCTCGCATGGGCTCAATATGACATAGGATATGCTGGGAGATGACGCCGACCGGGCCACTGATCCTCGCCGTCGTCGACGATGATGATGATGTTCGCATCGCACTCTCGCGGCTGCTGCGAGCGATGGGGCATCAGGTGAGGCTCTTCGCATCGGCGGAGGATTTCGAAGCCGAGCAGTTGGCCGTGGATTGCGTCATCGCCGATGTACGATTGCCGGGCCTGAGCGGTCTCGACCTGCGCGAGCGCATACGCAGTCGGAACGACCGTCCATCCGTGGTTCTCATCACAGGTGACGGCGATTGGCTGCCGCAAGACTTAGGAAACTCCCTCGATTCTCCAGTGCTGACCAAGCCGTTCGATGCGGCCGTGCTGGCGGAGGCCATTGCCTCGGCCATGTCGGCGACAGCACCTCAACGTGAACCCCATGCCCACTGACGATCTGTACAAGCGGGCAGCGATTGCTGGCGGCGTTGGTGTATGGGACTGGAACCTCGAGACCGGCGAGATCCATGTCGATCCGTTCATCAAGGAGATCCTCGGATATGCGGATCATGAGATCCGCAACCACACCGATGACTGGACGAAACTCGTGCACCCTGACGACGCGTCGCGCGCGTTCGAGCTGGTCAAGGCACATCTGAGCGGCGCGACTCCGTCGTACGACAACGAATATCGGATACGCCACCGCGATGGAAGCTACCGGTGGTTTCACTCGCGCGGCTCGATCGCGCGAAACGAGCAGGGCGCGATCACCAGATTTGCAGGAACGGTCATTGACATCACTGAGCGCAAGCGCAGCGAAGAAGCGCTGCGCCAGGCGCAGGAGCTCAATCGGCGCATCGTCGACAGCACTGGCGATTGCGTCAAGATTCTCGATCTCGAAGGCCGCCTTCTTTACGTCAATCCGGTCGGGTTGCGATTGATGGGCATCCAGGATGGAGGCGAGCTGCTGAATCGTTCGCTCGCCGGATTCTTTCAGGGCGAGACGCGAGAAGCGGCGGAGCACGCCATCGGCAGGACCGCCCGGGGTGGCGCCGGGCGTTTTCACTACTCGATGCGGATGGCGTCCGGCGCATCGAAGTGGTTCGATGCCGTGGTGACGCCGATCACCGACGCCAAGGGCGCGGTCGTCCAGCTGCTGGTGATCTCACGCGACATTACCGAACGCCGACGGGAGGATGCGTTTCGTGCCGCGCAGCATCAGGTGCTCGAGATGATTGCGACCGGCACGCCGTTACCGGCGGTACTCGACAGCCTGGTACGCCTCGTTGAAAGCCAGAGCGACGGCATGTTCTGCACGGTGTTGCTGCTCGATGAAGACGGAGTGACGATCCGTCACGGCGCCGCTCCAAGTCTGCCTCCGGGCTATGTGCACGCGATCAACGGATTGTCGATTGGGCCCAATGCCGGTTCGTGCGGTACTGCGATGTACCGCGGTCAGCGGGTGATTGTGACCGACATCCTGACCGATCCGCTGTGGGAGGGGCATCGTGACGTTGCCCAGACGTTTGGCCTGCGCGCGTGCTGGTCAACGCCGATCTTTTCTCCCCGGCGCAAGGTGCTCGGTTCCTTTGCGATGTACTACGGCGAGCCGCGCGAACCCGGCGACGGCGAGTTGACCCTGATCGAGACGGCGGCCGACATCGCGCGAATCGCCATCGAGCAGCACCGTTCGTATCAGGAAGCGGATGCTCAGCGCCGGCAGCTCGCTCATCTCAATCGGGTGGCGACGCTTGGCGAACTTTCAGGCGCCCTCGCGCATGAACTGAGTCAACCGCTGACCGCAGTGCTTACCAATGCGCAGGCCGCGCGCCATTTTCTGAATCACCAGCCGGTGGACATCGAACAGGTTCGTGCCGCGCTCGAGGACATCATCAAGAACGACAAGCGAGCCGGTGCGGTCATCGATCGTCTTCGCGCGCTGCTGCGAAAAGGAGAGATCGCCCGGCAGCCGGTGGATGTCAGCGACGTGTGTCGTGAAGTCATCGATCTCGCGGTCGGTGAACTCACGTCGCGTCGGATCAACGTACAGAGCGCGTTAGCGTCCGAGATTCCGTCGGTGCTCGGCGATCGCATCCAACTGCAGCAGGTCGTCCTCAATCTCGTTCTCAACGCGTGCGACGCGATGAACATGACCGACACCGGCGATCGGCTGCTTGCGCTCTCGACACGATCCGACCATGGGTTCGTCGAACTCGCTGTGTCGGACCGCGGTCCGGGGATTCCCGACGGTCAGCTCGAGCGCGTGTTCGAGCCGTTCGTGACATTCCGCGAAGACGGACTCGGGCTCGGGCTCGCGATCAGCCGCTCGATCGTCGCCGCCCATGGCGGTTCCATCTACGCCGAGAACAACGCCGACAGAGGCGCCACGTTCCGGTGCCTTTTACCAGTCGCCAGCGCCCGGTCCTTCAGGCAAGCCGTTTGAGAACAATCCTCAATGTGTGATGCTCACTGCCCAATGCGCGATCTGCCTTACCTTGAACATTGAACATTGAACATTGAACTCTCCGCTCAGTCCTTCGGTTTCCATCCGTCGCGATAGCTGCGAGTCAAGTACTGATTCGCCTCAGGCTTGTCGGGAAAGGTGAGCGCTTTGCCGTCGAACTTGAGCGTCTCTCCAGGAAAACGTGCGGCGATGTTGCCGATGATCACCGATTCGGTCAGCGGCCCGGCATAGTCGAAGTTCGCCGAGCACTTCTCCTTGCCGCCGCCCAGGACGACGTCGAGAAACTCGCCATAGTGATCACGATCCGCCAGGTCGAATGTCGGGAGCGACGCCATCTTCGAGTCAGGTAGCACGAACGGATCCGCGGTCATGTGAGGCAGCACGATCATGCCGTCAGTGCCGACGACGACGCTGCCCTGTTCGGGGAAGCGTGCGCCGATCGGTTCGCGAATCTGATCCGGCGGTAGTTCGCCGCCGTCATACCACCACACGTCCACCGTTTCCTTGGCGGTGTATTGGGTGCCGGGATATGTCAATTTGACACGCGCCTTCGTGGCCCAGTTCTCTGCGCTCGGCGAGGGACCGGATGCTGTGACGGCGATCGGCCACGTCAGGTTCAGAGCGCGATACGGAGGGCTATAGATGTGACAGCCCATGTCGCCGAGCGTGCCGGTGCCAAAGCCGACGCGCCGTCGCCACTGTGAAGGGTGATAAACCGCGCGTTTGAATGGCCGTGCGCTACTCACGCCAAGCCAGTCGTCCCAGTTGAACGGAGCGGGGACCGGATCGGTCTGTTCGGGGATTGGTTTGTCGTCCCCCCAGCTCTTGTTGGAGAACGTATGCACCTCGCGAATCTTGCCGACGATGCCGCTTCGCACGAGCGCCTCGCCACTTCGCTGAACGCGGCTCGACGAAACCTGGATCCCCATCTGCGTCGTCAGGCCTTTACGCCGCGCGTACTCGGTGAGAATGCGCGTTTCCCGAAGCGTGTTGCACAGCGGCTTCTGGACGTAGACCGCCTTTCCGCGTTTCATCGCCTCGAGTGCGATGAGGCAATGCATGTGGTCGGGCGTCGAGACGTTCACCGAGTCGAGGTTCTTGTGCTCTCTTTTGAGCAACTCGCGCCAGTCCTGATAGACACGCACCTTGGGGAAACGCTCCTGGAGCCGTTCGAACCGAGCAAGGTCGACATCTGCGACCGCGACCAGATCGAACGCCGGATGTTTGGCCAATGCCATCAGGTCGCTCAGTGCCTGACCGGATGCGCCGATCCCCGCATGGCGAACCGTCGCCCCGTTGGCACGAGGGTGAATGGACAGGAATGGCGCGACCGCCGCGGTTGCGCCAGCGGTCTGAAGAAACTTCCGCCGAGAGATGATCTGGGACATGAGAGGCAGCGTATCGTCATTCGGCGACTGCTGCAATCGATCGGCGCCGACTACTTCACGACAAACCGTTCCTCGTGCAGAAGGGCGCCGTCGGCGCTCCTGACCTCGACTCGCCAGTCGCCAGCGGTCACGGTTTGCCGGCTGTATGTGCGGTAACCCTCCGTCGCATTGCCGTGGATCCCGAGGCGCACGGATTGCCGCAGCGTGTTCCCTTGATACCACCGATGCACGACCGCTGTTTCGCGCGGCGACTTCACGCGGGTGTAGAAGACCAGCGGACCAGGGGTCGCCGAACCTTCCGCCGGATCGCAGCGCCATCTGCTCCCGCTGGTCGAGAAGCCGCGGCACACCTGCGCAATGGCGAGGGTGACCGCGCCACGAGCGGAAGGCTGCTCAG
This sequence comes from Vicinamibacterales bacterium, assembly GCA_035491715.1. Taxonomy (GTDB): domain Bacteria; phylum Acidobacteriota; class Vicinamibacteria; order Vicinamibacterales; family 2-12-FULL-66-21; genus JALZOC01. The sequence continues at coordinate 10,273 of DATJKH010000082.1, forward strand.
TGGCGGCCGGTCGATCGGGTTTTCTGGGCGCATCCTTCGGCCGACTCGCTTGTTCGCTCGGAGCGCGGGCCGCGGGGACCTTTGTCGGCGGTGGTGTGGACTGTGCGGGTTGCGACGTTGTTGGCTCAGGAGCCGCTGCTGGCGTGGACGTCTCGTCGGAAGACCGCGAGCGCGACAGGAGGAAGAACACGACAACGACGAGAACCAGGGCTCCAATGGCGAGCCACGCCAGCGAGTGCGACGCTTTCCCGGGAGCGGAGGCAGGTGCCACAGGTTCGGACGCGATTGGTGCTGGTAGCGGAGGATCAGGTCGCGGCACCCCCGGTATTGGTGCGGCGACCGGCGGCGGTGGATGCACGGGCGGCGGCGGCGGTGGATGCACGGGCACACCGTGTGCCCGACAGAAGTCTGCGAGGTTCTGTTTTGTTTCCACCACCATCGGATGGTCCGACGGAAGCGCGGCTGCCGCGATGGATGCTGCCCGTCGATAGAGGGTTTCGGCCTCGCTCGTCCTGCCCGTTTTCTCTGCGACGATGGCGAGATTGTTCAGCGTGTTGGCCAGGTCAGGATGGTGGAGTCCGAGTTCCTGTTGCTGAATCGTGGCTGCACTCTCCAGCAATTCGTCGGCCGTCACAAAGTCCCCGCCCATTGCTGCTTGTTCCGCACGTTCGAGCAAGTGACGCGCTTCCTCGAGTCTGGACATCACGTTTCCCTTTTCCTTCTTTAAGAGCCCGCTTCACGCCGCAGCTCGGCCAGCCCGTCCAGCGTGCTCTCGATGTCTGGCGCGCCTTCGGGTGGCGCCCATTCGAGTGGCACGCCGGCGGCGATCAACAGCCGCGCAACACCGACGTGATTGGCTCCGCGGTGCTTCGAGTTCCTGCGTCCTTCCACCGCCCATACCAACGGAGAGGCAGAAAACATTCCGTCGAGGGCATTCACGTCAGCGCCATGCTTCAGCAGCACGTCGACCGCTTCGACGTGGCCACCCATGGCGGCACGATGCAGCGGTGTGACGTTGTCCTTGTCCTTGGCTTCGGGATCGAACCCGCAGGAGAGCATGGTTTCGAGCACGGCGGCATTGCCGCTTTCGGCCGGCCGATGGAGCATCTGATGATGTTCGGGTCGCAGCCCGGATCGCACAGCCGGATCGGCGGTCAAGATCGCCTCGGCCGCGGGACGATCCGCCCGCGCGCAGGCGGCCATGAACCGTTCGAGCGAAGACAATTCGTCAACCGCGCCGTGCGCGACGAGCCACGCCGCGATTTCTGGATTGCCATGCAATGCGGCGAGTGTATGCGGTGTGCTGCCGTCCGCGCGACGCCGTAAGACATCGGCACCGCGTTCGACGAGGCGTGCCACCATCGCGACGTGCCATCGCCGCGCCGCCACGTGCAGCGGCGCCTCGTTGTCCTGCCCCCATGCGAGGTTGGGATCCGCGCCGTGATCGAGCAGCCAGTATGGACCAGCGGGATTGTCGGCCCACAGCATCATGTAGACGAGCGGCGGCACGCCGCCCGGAATTCCGTTCACGTTCACATCATAGCGGCGCAGCAATTCGAGGGCGGCGAGGTTGCCGCCACCGCCGGCGATGTGCGAGGTGACACCGTCAGTCGGATTGGCTCCCGCCTCGAGCAGCACTTCCGCAAGCGGCAGGTGCCGGATCGTGCAGACCGCGCCCCACAACGCGGTGCGCGGAAGTTCCGGGTGCCAGTTCCAGTGATACTCAGCGTTGGGATTTGCACCAAGCGCGCACAGGCGACGCGCGATGGCGACGAGCCCGTCGAGTCGAACGGGATCGTTCTTGTGCAGCGCGGTATGACACACGTAGAGCAGCGGCTCCCAATTCTGTGGTCCACCTGACTGCCGAACCATCTCCGGATGATGGTCCAGCCGCTCGTCGACGGCTGCGGCGTCGCCGAGAACGAGCGCCGTATGCAACGTCGCTGAAGCAATCCGTGGATGAAGAGCCAGGAGCCGTTCTGCGCGCCCGGTTGCGCCGCCTGTCGCGCAACGGATGAACTCGTCGATCGCATGCTCGAACGACAAGGTGCGCGCCTCCACTTCCTCGCGCAGCGCGTTCCAGGAGACGAAGCCGTGCTCGCGGGCGATCACGGACTGGGCATCGTGCAGCGCGAGATCGGCGGCGCCGATGTCGTCGAGCGATTGCCCGGAACGCGATGGCAGGACCGCGAATCGATGGCGCGCTTCCGCGTCGCCTGCTTTGGCCGAGGCGAGCAAAGTCTTCGCCTGCTTTTTCAGTTGTTCAAGGTTTGGGCGATCGGGGAGTTCGTGCGACGGCATACAACCTCCATGCATCAGCCCTGTGGTTCGCAAACAGGCAGCACGGCGGTTCGTTGCCGTTGGTGAACACGTATGACGGTGGGCTTGGCCCTTCGCGCGAACCCGCGGGCGCCCTTTCAGCGCACACGATCACACTAGTGCCAGGATCGACGCGTGTCAACTGACTTATGTCACTGACTTATGTCACGCGCGGACCGCGGACTGTTGGACCAGGAAGTCAACGACGCGTTCGAACGGATCAACCCCCCATGCGGCGGCAACCGAGGGTCTCAGGTTCGAATTGGCATTGATGTCGTAGAACACCCGTCTGCCGTCGTCGGTCTCGAGATACTCGATGCCACCAACGTCGAGCCGCGCGGCGCGAACGATCCGCTTGCCGATTTCAACAGCGTCTGGCGGCACGTCGAGGTAGGGGTAAAACTCGACCGGAGGTGCCGCGACGGCTTGTTCCTCCGGCCGCTCGCACTGGCCGTCGCCATTGTCCGGATTGCAGACGGGAGACGGGCACAGATTGAAACGCCCGTGCGTTTTCACCCGCATCGCGTAGAGAAGTTCACCGCCGAGGAACTCCATGCGCACGATTCCTTGTTCCGGGTCGTGCGGCAGAAATTCCTGCAGCAGGAACAGATTGTCTGGCAGCCAGACATTCGGATCGCTCGCAAAGATGGCCTCGATCTGTTCCCACGACGAGACCACCTGGATACGCGCACCGCTGCCGCCCTGATCGGGCTTCAGAAGTGACGGCCACTTCAACTTTGCCGGCGACTGACGGCGAAGTGCGCCGACATCGTTGAAGGTAATGGAATACGGCGTATCGATGCCGAGCGTTTGTAACAACGTTGCCTGGACGCTTTTGCTGAGCTCGAGCGCGAAAACGTCCGCGCCATTCAGCACGCGAGCTCCCTGACGCTCGAGAGACCGCATGTAGGCAAGCGCAAGCGGAACCGCGCGCGCGTGGCCGCGGATGTATGCGCTCGGACTCGCCTGATTGAAATAGAGCGGCGCGACGGGCACATCGTGGTTGCTGAATGCTGCGGTCGTGACGTTGAAACTCGCAAATCGAACGCCGCGACGTTCGAGCGCCGCAAACAGCGGCTTTTGCCACTCGGGATGTTCGTAGAGCACGACGAGATCGGGAGCTGAAGTTGCCATAGGTTCCTGACATGTTATCGTGCCACGCTTGGCCCCTTTAACGGTACAGTAAGGTCGAATTGGCAAGTTCGCACCGCGACAAAGTGAATTTGTGGCGCGGACCGCAAATGCGGTGATCGCCAGGCGCCGTCCGCACCGGATTGACATTCGCGCCGCAGGGCCAGTAGATTTCAGCCTGCCAAATCGACCAATTCCAAAAGCCGTTGAGCGAGTGCTCGCTTCACGTGTGAGTCGCGCTCGCTGAACCCGCGCGTGCGCCGAGTTATAACCTCAACACATTCACGTCGAAGGAGAGCGTCATGACTTCCCGTATCAGACGAGTCGAGAGTGGGGTGGGCCGACCGATCCTGCGGGTCGCGCTGGTGATGCTGATCGCCGGTTTGATCTCCGGCAGGGCGTCGGCCGATGACATAGTGCTGAAGTGGAATGAGATCGCAGCACGGACCGCCGCAGCCGCGACCAATCCGTTCAACCAGGCGCGCATCATGGCGATCACGCAGCTCGCCGTGTTCGAAGCGGTCAACGCCGTCACCGGCGACTACGAGCGGTATCTCGACACACCGATCCCGGCATCTCCCGGCGCGTCGGTGGATGCAGCGGTCATCGTTGCGGCGCACAAGGTGCTGACAAACTACTTCCCGGCTGCCGCCGCGGCGCTCAACACAGCTCGTGACGCTGACCTTGGAGCGATTCCGGGCGGTCCCGCCAAGACCGACGGCATGGCGTTGGGGCTCGCTGCGGCGAATGCGCTGATCGCGCTTCGCCAAAACTTGTTGGGCCAGGCCACGGATGGATCGGCGACGCCGCCGCTCACCAATATTCCGTCGTCCACGGTACCGGGCGACTATCAACTGACAACCGGCTGCGCGTCGAGCGCGTTCTACAACTGGCCGGGTGTGACGCCATTCGCGATCGGCAGTCCGGCAGATTTCCTGCTGCCTCCACCGCCGTCGCGCGGCAGTCAGCAATATACGAAGGACTACTATGAAGTGCACACGGTGGGTGCGAAAGACAGCGCGGATCGCCCGGCCGACCGAACCGCGAACTCGAGACTATGGGCGGGGACGTCGCCGAACTTCGCGCTGAGCATGGTCACTCGGCAGATTTCTGTCGCCAAAGGCCTGTCGCTGTCGGAGAACGCGCGCAATCTCGCGTTGATCATGATGGGGATCAACGACAGCCTCATCGCCTCTTTCTACAACAAGTATCACTACAACCTGTGGCGGCCGGAGACTGGCATTCGCAATGGCGCATCGGATGACAACGGCAAGACTGAGGGGGACACGGGCTTCACGACGTTCATCTCGACGCCGTGTTTTCCCAGCTATCCGTCCAATCACGCCAGCGGCACGAATGGTGGGCTCGAGGTCATGAGGCGTCTCTTTGGCGCGGCTGGACACCACATGACGATCACGAACAGCGTCCCGGGGCTGTGGTGCACACCAGGGACGACGGATTGTCTGTACCCTGCGACGACCGTCACCCAGGAGTACACGCAGTTCCAGAAGATCGCCGACGACGTGGATGACGCACGCGTCTACGGCGGAATCCACTGGCGCTTCGATCAGGTCGCCGGCAACGATCTCGGGCGCGCGATCGGAACTGAAGTGGTGAAGAACCATCTCCGGCCGATCCATCCGTAGATCCGGACATTCACCGTTCACTGCCTGACACCATTCACCGTTCACCATTCACTGCCTGACACCGAGGTAGGGCGGGGTCTTCAGACCCCGCCCCACCGGCCGCTCCTATTCCTGGCGAAGCGTCAGCGTCGGATCGAGGCGGGCGGCGCGCGTCGCGGGAATCGATGCGGCCATCAGGCATGCCGCGATGATGATCAGCACACTCGCACCATAGGCGACCGGATCGAAGACATGAACGATCTGGCCGATGCCCTCGGCCGCCGATGTCGCGAGCAGCAACGCGGCTAAGCCGGCTGCTGAACCGCCGCCGATCAACAGCCCAAGCCCAACCGGCCGGATCGACTGCCACACAACCAGCCGCGCAATATCCTGCATCGTCGCACCGAGCGCCATGCGCACCCCGATCTCTCTCCTGCGTTGCTCGACCAGGTACGACAGAACACCGAACAGACCTGACAGCGTCAGCACCAGTGCCAGTCCGCCGAGAACGGATGTGAACCAGAATCCGAGCTGCAGGAAATAATCTTCCATCCGGGTCACCCAGAGCATCGTGGCGACCTGGCTGTTACTGTCGATCGTCGTCAATCTATTCAAGATTGTCTGGCGTGCGAGTTCGGGATCGCCACGCACGCGCGCGACGAGCGCTGTGTGCGGCATTGCGGCACTGGCCGGCACGTAGACGAGCGCTCTTTCGAACGGCGCGATCCGGAAGCCACCGACGTCCCGTGCAACACCGATCACCGTGAAGGCTCGCGACTCGAGGCGCGGTTCGTCGATGCGAGTGGTTTCAGTCTTGGGCTGGGCATCGAGATGGACCACCTGACCGACGGCATCAGCATGCGGCCACAGCACGCGCGCAGTTGTCTCGGACACAATCGCCAGCGAAAGAGTTGGCGCGCGCTCGGCCGGTGTGAACGCACGGCCGCGCAGAATCGCGATGTCGAGCACGCTGAAGTACTCCGGCGATACGAACTTGTACGCGACGGTCGCCTTGGCGCCGGTGCTCTCGGCGAGTGCCGACGGTCCGGCTGGTCCGTCCATGCCGATCGGCCACGAGGCCGCGAAATATTCGACCGTCGGATCGGTAGTCACGGCCTGCAGCACTGCGTTGCGATTCTGTTCGTTCAGAATCGGGATGATGACCGTATCGGAGATCCGCATCCCAGGGTCGTCGATGGTCGCCGTCAGTGCGCTTCGCAGGAACACCGCGGCCGAGATGAGCAGCAATGCCGAGGCGGCCACCTGCACGCCAATAAGAATGTTGCGCGCCCGGGCGGGCCGGGCGTTCCCGAACACTTCACCGCGCATCGTCCTGAGTGGTTCAACCCGCGTCGAGTGCAGTGCGGGAACGAGCGCGAACGTTACCGTCGAGACGCCGGCACCGACGAGAAGAAACAGCAGCACCCTCCAGTCAGCGTCGGGCACCAGCAATCGGATATCTCCGATATCCGGCGGCATGCTCGCGACCATCGCGTTGAGAACCGCCTCGAGCATCAGGCGCGACATCGCGTAACCAGCGGCGGCGGCGATGAGAGCCAGGATCAAGCTCTCCATCAAGAGCTGACCGACGATGCGGCGTCGCGTCGCCCCGAGGGACAGGCGGATACCGATCTCTCGCTGACGCGCGACGCCCCTGGCGAGGAGAAGGTTGGCAACGTTGGCGCACCCAATGAGCAGGATGAGACCGAATGCAAAAAAGAGCGGCGCGGTGACGAGCACCGCTTCACGAGGTTGCTCGACCGTCCCTCGCTTCGGCACGAGCCTGATCTGCGACTCGCTGTGGTCAATCGTCGTGCGATTCGACTGGCGCGCATTCCAGACAGCGAGTCCTGCGAGGGCGGTTTCTCGCGACAGGCCCGGCTTCAGCCGTCCGATGATGTCGACAGCGGTTGTCGCCTCGTCGCCGCGGTGCATCGGCTGCACCTCGCCGAGCATGGAGAGCGGCGCCCAATAGTCGTCTGGCGGGCCGGCGGTCAGGCCACGAAATCCGTCCGGCATGACGCCGACGATCTCGAACGTGACTCCGCTAACAACCAGGCTGCGACTGAGGATGGCGGCGTCACGCCCAAACAGCCGATCCCATCCGCGGTGGCTGAGCACCACGACCGCATGCCTGGACGATGGCCCATCGTCGTCCCGGGTCAGCGGTCGGCCGATCGCGGCGCCGACACCGAGCACCTCGAAGAATTTGCCGGTGACGAACGTGCCAGAGATCTTGCGACCATCCAGGCGACTGCCGACATCGGATACCTGGGCAAAGGCGTCGATGAAAACGTCCGTCTCACGACCGAGCGCATCGAATTGTGCTCGCGTGAAGCGCGGCCGCTCGCCGTCGGGGGTTCGTGGCCGTTCAACCGCGTATATCTCGTGCACGTTTGGAACTTGATCCACGTGGAAAAGGAACATGTTCAACAGCGTGAACGCCACGGTGACGAGGCCAAGTCCGAGGGCCACGGTTGCAACAATGGTCATCGCGACCAGGGGAGCGCGCTTGAATGTACGAAACGCGTAGAGGATGTCTCTCGTCATTGGAACCGTGATGTAATTATGGCTGAGCGTGCATGGTCATCAAGCTGAATCTGGACGGGCTTGATCACGAGTCGGACGTTCCTGCGGTCGAGGCACAGACCGACCCGCAGGGCCGCTCATTGTACGACTCGATCGGCGGCCAGGTCGCCGTCGGCCGCTACATCCTGCACGTCGGCGAGCCGTGCGGCGGTGTCATCGAGCAAGCGTCGCGCGACGGTGCGCACATTCGTCCACGACCCAGACCGATTCTTCTTGGCCCGGGGGTGGCTCGTGGCCTGCTGGATCGCCGCGAAGAATTGACCGAGGCGCTCTCGGCAGTTGATGTCGGCGGTTCCATCGCCGTGAGCGGCGAACCCGGCGTCGGCAAAACCGCGTTCCTTCGCCAACTCGCACATCATTCGGGAGCCGCCGCCTTTGTCGACGGCGTCGTGTATGTGATGGCGCGGCATCAGTCCGCCGCCGATCTCCGGCAGCGCATCTTCCAGACCTTCTACGAGACCAGCGACGTCTGCAAAGCGACCGAATCCGAGATTCGGCGCGGGCTCCAGGATGTTCAGGCCTTGCTCCTTCTCGACGATGTGGATCTCGTTCAGGACGAGTTGGAACAAGTGCTCGACGTGGCTCCGCGATCCGCGTTCGCGATCGTCACTCGCGAGCAGCGCCTCGTGAGCGAGATCCGCGCGGTCGTTCTCCGCGGACTACCCACCAACGAAGCGGCGATGCTGCTGGAGCGCGAAGTCGGCCGCACGTTGACCGTCGCCGAACGATCGGCCGCAGCGGATCTGTGCGTCGCCCTCCAGGGACACCCGCTTCGACTTCGTCAGGCCGCCGCGTTGATTCGCGACCAGGGAGTCGCGATTGAAGACATGGCGCGAGACCTCGCGCCGGAGCACCTCCTCGCCGAAGTGATGGCGTCGGTTGACGAAAAGCAGCGGCGCGTATTGTTGGCGATGGCGGCGTTTCCCAACGTCTCGCTGCAGCTGCACCACGTGTCAGGACTGGCAGAAGTGACGGACCTCGAGCCATCGATGGCGGTGCTTGCTCACCGCGGCCTTGTCGTTCGCAGTGAATCGCGCCATCGCCTGGCGCATGGCGTCGGCGATCGTCTTCGTCAAACCGACGACCTGAATCCTTCAGTCAACCGCGCGATCACGTACTTCACCGCGTGGGCCGAACGGTACCGCCGCAATCGGGACACGTTGCTGGACGATTGCGAAGCGCTGTTGCGCGTGCAGCAGCACGCCATTGAGATGCGCCGTTGGGGCGAGGCTCTTCACCTCGGACAGCTTCTCGAATGCCCGGTGGTCGTGGGCGCGCGCTGGGGCGCATGGGCGCTCACGCTTGACCGCTGCCTCGCTGCAGCCAAATCGATGGGCAATCGATCGGCCGAGGCGTGGGCGCTTCATGAAATCGGCACTCGAGCGTTGTGCCTCGGCGACGTGGGCGCCGCGCGGACGTTACTGAGTCAGGCGCTCCGCCTGCGCGAGACGATGGATGATGGTGACGCGACGGCCGCGAGCCGCCGCAATCTCAGTTTTGTGGCGACGCCGGTCTCAGTCGACGTTCGCGAACGTGTGGCGACTCCCACCGTCGATCCGTTGCCGCTGGATTCGCTGCCGATTCAGGATGAACGCCGTCCGCCGATTCATATTCCAGTGAAGACGAGATCCATTGCGGTACCGGTGACAGTCTGGTTGTTCGTCGTTCTCGCAGGGAGCGCATATTGGGCGGCGCAGACGAAATTCTCGTGGACATCGTGGAAGCTTCCACATATCGGATCCGTTCCACAGAAGGCGATTGCAGAAACTGAGGTCGCCATTGCAACCCCGCCTCGAGCCGCGCCACCGGCGTCGAAGCCGCGCGTGCTGCGCTTTTCCGCTTTTCCTGACTCGATTGCGCCAGGCGAGTCGCTGGGCCTGTGCTACGAAGTCGCGAATGGTACTCGTGCCCGCATCGATCCCGATGTGGGAGAGGTCGGTGCTCTTCAATCAGATTGCGTGCAGACGAGACCACTCGAAACGACCACCTACACGCTTACCGCACAATCTGAAACGGGCGAACCTGTCCGTCAGAGCGTACTGGTGCGCGTCGGCGCTGCAGATGTTCCGCGTCCCGCGTCTGTTGCCGACCGCGCGACCATCCGCATTTTCACTCCGCGTCCTGGTTCGATCGTCACTCGCCGCGGGACCACACTCTGCTACGCCGTCAGCGGCGCCTTGCATGCGCGGGTTGACCCCGGGGTCGGCGAGGTCAATCCTGCGAGTGCGCTGACCTGTGTGCGCGTGGCGCCCGCCCGAACGACCACATACCAACTGACGGCATACGGCCGCGACGGCTTTGCCGTCCGACAGCAACTGGTGCTCGTCGTCAGGTAGAGAGCGACGGAGTTAGTCAATGCGTTTACGAAGAGTTGTTCTGCTCCTGGTAGCCATCACCTGCGCGGCAACCGCCGTCTTCCTCGACGCGCAGACCTCATCGCTCGGTGACTTTGACGGCCACGGCGATGTCGGCGCGCCAAGGGTTGCCGGCTCGGCCGCCTATAATCCGGTGTCGCAGGAGTACACGATCACCGCCGCTGGCACGAACATGTGGGCGCAGCGCGACGAATTCCACTTCGTTTGGAAACGTCTCACCGGCGACTTCATCCTGCAGACGCGCGTGCAGCTGATCGGCAAGGGGGCCGAGGCCCATCGCAAGGCCGGCCTGATCGTTCGCTCGAGTCAGGACCATGACGCCGCCTACGCCGACGGCATCGTCCACGGAGACGGGTTGACTTCGCTGCAGTTCCGCCGGACCAAGGGGGCCATTACCGAAGAGAAACAGGCGGCGATCAAAGGCGCGGACGTTCTGCAACTGGAGCGGCGCGGCACGACGTTCATCTTCTCGGCAGCCAAGTTTGGCGAACCGTTCGTCGACACCGAGGTCTCGGACATCAGCCTGGGAGATGAGGTAGTCGTCGGCCTTGCCCTCTGCTCGCACAATGCCGACGTCGTCGAGCGGGCCGTGTTCAGCAACGTTCGCATCATCCGTCCGGCGAAGGCGGATTTCGTCCCCTACCGCGACTACATTGGCAGTGTGCTGGAGCTGCTCGATGTCCAGACCGGCCGTCGCATGGCGATTTCTCGATCGCAGCAACCGTTCGAGGCGCCGAACTGGACCACTGACGGCAGGGCGCTGATCTACAACAGCAGCGGACGGGGAGAAACGCGCGGCCGGCTGTTCCGGTTCGATCTCGCAACGCGGCAGCCCGCGCCGATCGAGACGGGCACACTGAATCGCGCCAACAACGATCACGTTCTCTCGTTCGACGGAACGATGCTCGGCATCAGTGATGGCGGCGGGAACGCGTCGACGATTTACACCGTGGCGACGGGCGGCGGGACGCCGAAGCGCATCACACCGCAGACGCCGTCGTATCTTCACGGCTGGTCGCCCGACGGCAAGTGGCTCGTCTACACGGGCGGCCGGAACAAAGAGTTCGACATCTACAAGACTGCATCCGACGGCACCGGTACCGAGGTCAGGCTGACCGACACGCCGGGTGTCGACGACGGTCCCGAGTACAGCCCGGATGGAAAGTACATCTACTTCAATTCGGTGCGCGGCGGCGCGACGATGCAGATCTGGCGGATGACGGCGGAAGGGAAGAACCCCGAACAGATCACCAACGATGACCTGAACAACTGGTTTCCCCACATCTCTCCGGACGGCCAGTCGATCGCGTTCATCAGCTTTCCAAAAGAAATCGATCCCGCCGACCATCCGTACTACAAGCGCGTCTACTTGCGGTTGATGTCCATCGATGGCGGCACGCCGAAGATCATCGCCTATGTCTACGGCGGGCAGGGCACCATCAACGTGCCGTCGTGGTCGCCGGATGGGCGGATGATTGCCTTCGTGAGCAACAGCGGGGAGTGACTTCGTCTGGTTGAACGAGGCAGCGTTCCTCGGTCACGGCGTCGATCAGCGCGCCGTTCGCGTCGTGACGGCTTGCCGGGCCACGCTGCGAGCGCGAGTGGTCACCAGCGACTTGACTGTGGTTGAACGCCTCAGGTCAGTGGGTCATCGCGTAGAGCACGATGTCGATTCCCACTGCGTAAGCGTCCGGCGAGAACCGGTAGAAGTAATCGGTGTCCTCGCCTTCGCGTTCCCATGGATCAGGAATGTCGGAGTTGTGCACCATGACCACCATGAGGCGGCCTCGCGCGTCGGCGATCCCGCTGGCGTCGGGTGGCGCCGCCTCGGTGTTCCAGCGCTCGATCGTACTGCCGGTTCTGCGCCAGGTCTGAATCGACGCCATCTGCGGCAACCGCGACACCGTGAACATGGTGTGCCAGAGCGGATGATCGTGGACCGGGGGAGTCAGATCAACCATCGGATACTGATCCCTGGGCAACACGCGGCCGATCTCTTCGTCGAACTGCTCCTTCGCCGGAGTGCCGTGATAGTCCGAGACAAAGAGAAAACCGCCCTTGAGAAGGTATGCGCGGAGCCTCTCGACTTCCATGTCACTGAAACGGACCGTCCCCGCGTCCTCCATGAGAACGAACGGACATTGAAACAGCGCATCGTCAGTCAAGCGAACGACGACGGTGTCCGGTACCTCTCCTTCGCCTTCGCCATCGTGGGTCAAGGTCACGCGTATCTTCGTGAGTTCCGCGAGCCGGACGCTGAGGTTGATGTCGGCTCCAGGATAGTCGGTGCCCCAGCCCTGCTTCTCGCGATGGTCGCTCGAGAACATCGCACGACAGAAATGGAAGTTGCCGTCAAACGTCGTCGCGGTGGGAAATTTCGGAGGTGTGCGGCCGTAGAAGCCGGCCCAGATTCGCTGGCCGTACACCGTCGTGGCGGTGACGCCAAGCACGCCGATGATGGCCGCGAGTATCCAGGTCAGCCGTCTCTTCATGAGACCTCGTTGGCAATCCCGATCGTAATCGATCAGGACGCCGTTGGCATAGCGCCCGCCTGCGGGCGGCGCTTAGTTGCTGACGAGTGGCAGCCGCACGATGAATCGATCGTGTTCGATTCCCCACACGATGGTCCGGCCAGTCGCGATACGAAAGCGCTCGCGCAGGTTGGTCAGGCCGATCCCGGCCGGACGGCTGCCCCTTGGTCCCGATCGAAGATTGTTCTCGACGATCAGTGTCGCGTCTTCGAGTCGCACGCCGATGCGCAGCGGATGGTCGCTCGTGATGGTGTTGTGCTTCAGCGCGTTCTGAAAGAGCTCTCCCAGCGACACCGGCGGAAGGAGAAGCCGTTCGGCGTCAGTTGCGTGAATCTGCAGATCGAGGCGAAATCCGTCGCCATAGCGGATCTCGGCCAGTACGCGATGGCGCTCGAGCGCTTCCAGCTCCTCAGCCAAACGCACCAGCGGTCTGGCACGGCAATCGAGAACGTATCGATATGTCGCGCTCAATGTTCGAATGAAGCCGGTGGCGGCGTCGCTGCGTTGATCGACGAGATGCACGAGCGCGTTCAGATTGTTGAAGAGAAAGTGTGGATCGACCTCGCGACCGAGGCTCTCGAGCTCCACTTGCAGACGCGCGTGCTCCAGTCGCGCGCTGCGCATGCGATCGCTTTCCCAATCCTTGAGCAGGAACACGGTCTCATAGACATGGGTAATGGCGACGACGAGCGCGACGACCGCGAAGAGGGCCGTTGCCAGCGCATACTGACGCGTGCCGATGTCACCCGTGAGTTTGCGCCACCCCCACAGAGTTGCCGTCGCGAACGGGATGGTGAAGATGGTGATGAGGGCGAGAAGCACTCCCAGCCGCTTCCACGGCCGCAGCAGCCAGTCCTCGCGACGCGGCAACCGGAAGTAGAGTGTTCGATTCCCTTCCCAAATCAGGAACGCCACCGCCGCGAACCAGACGTACGATGCAATCAACCCGGCGGTCGAGTGTTGCGAATGATCGATCAGCCCCGACAGGTTCACGACGAGCGCTCCGAGGATCGGGCTCACGAGTAGTCGTGGCCAGAAGTCGTGTACGTCGCGCGGGTCAACGCTCGTCCCGGCAGAGCCGTCGTCCATCCCACGCGTACGGTATCAGTGAATCCTGTTCGCGCAACGACGATGGGATGAAAGACGTGACGAGTGCAGGCGATGCCGATGCCCGGTGGTCCGATCGATGTGCTAGGTTACCTGCGCCGAGCCGAGTCGGCGACTCGGATGGGTCTCGCGAGGTTCAACATGCGGAACAAGCGCGTGCTTGTCTACGGCGGCACCAGGCTCGACAAACAGGTGTCGACGTTCGTCATCGAGCAGGCTTGTCAGCTGCTGGGAAACGAGTCGATTCGCCTGATGACCGGCGGGTTCGAACGGTCCGCGTTGACCGGCAACGACGAGATGTCGACCGATCATGCCGCGCTCGAGGGGGCGCGGCGATTCGCCCGCGGCGCGCCGCTCGACGAGTACTTCGAAACCTGGCTTCCGGATCCGACGAAGGACCGCGCCGCCGAGCAGGTCGAACGATTTCGCGCCGGCAAGACCGAAGAGATGCGTGGGTTATCGGCGCAGGCGCGACGGATGAAGCTGGTTCAACTCGCCGACGCGATTGTCACGGTCAGCGGCCACATCCAAACCTCGCTCGTGCTCGAGCTGGCGTTGTCGATGGCGCGTCCGGCTCTGCCGCTTTCGTTCACCGGCGGCGATTCCGCCGACCACTGGCGCGACAATCATTCGTACTACGTCGCCCGCCTTGGTCTGAGTGACGGCGAGACCCGACTGCTCGATGCCTTCGATTTGAAGACGGCCGAAGCGGCGGCAATGCAGGCGTGCATCGCGGCAATCGCGACCACGATCAGCCGCGTCATCAGTCGCACGTGCCTGGTGCTGATGCCGTTTCAAAAAGAACTCGATCCTCAGTACGAGACATTAACTGCGGTCATCCGTGCTGAGGGCTATCATCCGATCCGTCTGGATCGCGATCTGTATGCCGGTGATGTTCGCGAGACGGTGGTCCGTCTGCTGCGAGATTGTGATGCGGTCGTTGCGGACGTCTCGACGCGAAGCCCGAACGTGATGTACGAAGTCGGCCTGGCGCACGCATTCGGACGCAAGCCCCTGTTGCTCTGGCGAGAACGAGCGGACGCGCTCGAGGAGCTTCCGTTTTATTTGCGCCCACAGCGCATCGCGACCGGATCGGAATCCGCGTTGGCCGAAGCGCTGAAGACCTATCTCGCCGAAGCTCGCAGCGGTCGCTGATAGGTCTGCGCTATCCATACCGCCGCTTGACCTCAGCAATCGAACGGCCGGCGTTCTCCATCTCGCCGCAAGGACGGGCGACCCTACTCGGCGCGCAAGGCTTTCACTGGATCCAGCCGCAAGGCGCGGTACGCGGGCATCAGGCTGGCCATCAATGCAACAAGAGCCAGCGTGGTCGCCACGACGGCAAACGTCACCGGATCTGATGCGCTCACGCCAAAGACGAGCGTTCTCATCAGCTTCGCCGCCGCGAGCGCAGCGATGGTTCCGGCCGCGACGCCGATGAGCACGGGGGACATGCCCTCGACGATCACCAGACGAAGGACGTCGGATGTCCGCGCGCCAAGCGCCCTTCTGATCCCGATCTCGCGGCTGCGTCCGCGCACGATGTAGGAAAGCACGCTGTAGATTCCGACGGCAGCGAGCAACAGCGCGACTCCGGCAAAGACACCGAGCAGGAGTGCACTAAAGCGCTGCGGCGCCAGTTTGTCGTCGACCACCTGCACCATCGTCCGGATATCGACGACTGGCTGCTCCGGATCGATGGCATGGATCGCGGCAACGACGGGCTGCACGAGCGTCGCGGACGGCACCGACGTCCGCACGACGAACGTCGCCCTGCCAGACGGCTGGCGCGTGTAGTAATACGCCGTCGGTGTCGATCCCTCAGTGAGGCTTCGCTGCTTGACGTCACCCACGATACCGACCACCGATCGCAGCACTGTCTTCGAGAATGGCAGGGCAGCACGCCGTCCGATCGGATCGTCTTCGCCCCAATATGGCTTCACCGCGTCCTGGCTGACGAGCAACACCTCGGCATCACTGTCGACGGCATCGCGGCCGCGTACCACTGGGATTCCCATTGCCCGAAGATAGCCGGGGGTGATTTGCCGAACTTGCACAGCGATCGGTTCGCGTTGAGGCGGATAGCCCTCAAGAGCGAGTGTCTGTGATTCTCCATTGGCGAAAGGCAGGTCGTTGATCATCCCCGCGGCCTCGACGCCGGGAAGTGCCCGAATGCGTTGCAGCGCCGCGTCAAAGAATGACGAACGCCGTACCGGCGACGGGTACCGTGCGTCCACGAGTCTCACACGCATCGTCAGGACATTGTTCGGATCGAAGCCGATTTCGCCGTGTCTCAGAGCCAGGAGGCTCTGGATCATCACGCCGGCGCCCATCAACAACACCAGCGACAGCGCGACCTCGCACACAATCAGCAGGCGGCGTGGGTTGATACCGATCGCTCCGTCGCTCCGTCCACCTTCCTTGAGTGCGTCGTTGATATCGTAGCGGCCTGCGCGCACGGCTGGCAGCGCACCAGCGAGCATACCGGTGAGCATCGACATCCCCACCGCGAACAGCAGCACTGGTCCATCGATCGAGATTTCCTCCGCCCTCGGCACCTGGTTGGCGAGAACCGTTGAAACTGACGTCAGCGTCCCGTATGCGAGCAGCAACCCGAGCGTTCCACCTGCGCCCGCGAGTAGCAAGGCTTCGGTCAACAGTTGCTGAAACACGCGTCGGCGTCCCGCGCCAAGCGCCGAGCGAATCGCGATCTCCTTGCGTCGGCTGAGGGCGCGAGTGAGCAGCAGGTTACCGACGTTGGCGCAGGCGATGAGCAGGACCAATCCGACGGCGCCGAGCAACATGAGCAGCATCGTGCGGCTATTGCCGACGATTTCCTCCTGCATCGGGATCACCACGACTCCCCAGCCTCGTCCGTCCGTTTGGGGAAACTCACGCGCGAGCCGTGCGGAGATCGCGTCGATCTCGGCTTGCGCTTGCGCCAGTTCGACATCTCGCTTCAGGCGCGCGACGCCGTCCCGATTGTGACCTCCACGGACGGAGCGCTGCTCGTCTGTAAGGGCGAGCGGGATCCAGAGGTCGCTTGCCATCCCGGTCCATGATGCGACCGAGGCCGCGGCCGGCATGACACCGACGATGGTGTACGCTTCGTCGTTCAGCTTCATCGTGCGACCGATCACCGTTGGATCTCCGCCGAATTCGGTTCTCCAAAACCGGTCGCTTAGGATGACGACATGTTTGCCGGCCGGCGTGTCCTCCTCCTGCCGAAAGACGCGCCCGAGGGCCGGGCGGGCTTTGACGACCTCGAAAAAACCCTCGCTCACGGAGGTCGCACGTACCGCTCGCGCGCCATCGGCGCCAGTGAGCGCGAGCTCCCTGAAGCAGCAACATTGATACATTGCCATGCCCTCGAACGACCGCGCATCCCGCTGCCAGTCGTAGAACTTGCCTGGCGAGAGCTCGAAGAGTCGACCGTCCGGCGTCCTGGTGAAGATCCGGACGAGGCGTTCGGGCTCCTCGAATGGCAGCGGACGCAGCAGCACCGCGTTCACGACGCTGAAGATCGTGGTGTTGGCGCCGATGCCCAGCGCCAGGACGGTGACGACGGCAACGGCGAACGAGGGTGTCCGGGACATGACCCGGAACGCATAACGAAGATCGGCAAATAACGTATGCATCGTCGAATCTCCCGGCGGCGATCCAACATGTTTAGATGGGTGCGGTCGGTCCAGGGTTTATGCGGTTCGACGCGGTTGGGCCCTCTGCTACGAATTATTTCGTTGACATACGAATTAATTCGTAGTTAGAATGGCCGCGACATGGCTCGAACACCACTTTCCAGACCCACTGACGGCGAACTCGCGATCCTTCGCATCCTCTGGGAGCGAGGCCCCTCCACGGTGCGAGAGATTCATGAAGCGATGTTCCCAGGACGCACGTCCGGGTATACGACAACGCTGAAACTCCTTCAAATCATGATGGAGAAGGGGCTCACGACGCGGGAAGAGTGGGGTCGCGTACATCGGTACTCGGCCGCCGCAGCAGAAGAGGAAACGCAACTTCAACTGGTGGAAGATCTGGTTGAGCGTGCGTTTGGCGGGTCGGCGGTAAAACTGATGGTTCAGGCGCTTGCGACGAAGCGAGCGTCGCCAGAAGAATTGGCAGAGATTCGCAAGCTTCTCGAGAAACGGCGAGGAGGCACGCGATGAACGAATGGGTACAAATCGCGGGATGGGTACTTCTTCATTTCCTCTGGCAGGGCAGCCTCGTGGCGGTTGTCGCGGTTACGGTACTGCGATTCTGTCGCCTCGGTTCCGCAAACATCCGATACGTCGTCGCGTGCCTCGCTCTCGCAGCAATGCTGGCGGCCCCCCTCATGACGGCGTTCGCACTTGCCGCCCAGCCGGTACCGGCATCGTTTCGGTCCGGGTCGGCCCCTGTTGACGCTGGTCGTACCGTCGTAGAACGGGGCGGGGTGGACGGCTTGCGCATTGCTCAGGAGCCACTCGCAAAGAGCGCCGGGTTCAGTGCGCTCGAAGATTACTTTCCTCTCCTCGTCTCTGTGTGGCTCGCCGGGGTCAGTCTGTTGCTGGTGCATGCATTTTGCGGCTGGTATCACATTCGACGCCTTCACAAAGCGGCGCTCGCTTGGGCGCCCTCGTCGTGGCAGCTGCCAGCGAACCGCCTCGCACAACGACTGGCTCTGCGAAAGGCCGTGCGCGTCGTGGAGTTCAATACGGTCGACGTCCCGACGGTCCTTGGATGGTTCCGTCCCGTGATCATCTTGCCCGTTGCCGCCGTAGCACAGCTACCTCCCGCGCAGGTGGAGGCGATTCTCGCTCACGAACTCGCGCACGTTCGGCGTCACGACTATCTCGTGAATCTTCTTCAGAGAGTGGCCGAAGCGGTTCTCTTCTACCATCCTGCGATCTGGTGGATCTCCGCTCGGGTCCGCGAAGAACGCGAGCATTGTTGCGATGATTTGGCGATCGACATTTGCGGCGATCGAGACAACTATGCAATCGCGCTGGCCGAATTGGAGAGGCAGCGGACGACATCGCCAGTCGTCGGACTAGCCGCTACTGACGGGCCGCTCCTGAATCGAATACGCCGGATTCTGCAGGTGTCTGGTCCCGAGCGAATCCAGGCGCCGAATTGGACAGTGACGCTTGCGCTCGCCGCAGTGTTCGCGCTGGTCGTGGGCGGTCCACAGCGGTCGCCAACGCTTCTCGCTCAAGCGACGACCAACGTGGCGAATGCGCTGACGCCCAGCTTTCGTGCCGGATGGAGTGGCGCGATGGGCAGCGGTTCCATTACCAGCACCGGCAGAGTCGTCTTCACCGATGACCTTCGAGATATAAAAAGTGTTTCCGATGGCGGTTCGCTCACCATACAGACTCGCGGTCTTCTGTCCTCGCGGCGGCTTGAGATCAGTGCGTCCCACGGTTCCGTGAATCGCAAGTACTTCGTCAACAATGCCGAGGAGCCATGGACTGAGCAATCACGTAGGTGGTTTGCCGACGAATTGCCGTTTCTTGTCAGACGCTCAGGGGTATCTGCCGGCGAGAGAGTGAAGCAGATCGCCGAAGCGAAGGGCGTGAATGCCGTTCTCGATGAGATCAGGTTGCTCTACACGGATTCGGTTCGCGGCCGGTACTTTCGCGCATTATTTGAAACCAGTCACCTCGACGCCGGGGACATCAACGCGGCATTCAGGCTCGCGTCGGACCTAATCAGCTCCAGCTCCGAACTCGGACGCACACTCGATGCGGCATTGACAGCGGGTCTACAAGACAACGATGGCTTCTTCTATGCTGCCACTCGCATCAGTTCCAGCGCAGAGAAAAGCCGTCTCCTAACCGAAGTGTTAAAGAAATCCGAGCTGAGTTCCGCGAGACAGGTCGACTTCCTTGCCGCAGCCTCAACGATTGAATCGAATGCCGCGTGTGCCGGCGTGCTCGACGCATTCATCACGCGTTATCAGCCTGCGGAAGAACGGATTCGCACCGCCTTTCTCGCTGCACTGAAAACCGTCGATTCGAACTCCGAACGAGGACGACTCCTTGAAAGGGTTGTGAACGACACGCGATAGGATAGACGACGCCGATCGCGGCGAGTCGCGCGCGTCCAAGTGCGCGGCCCGGTTGGATCGGTCGGCGCACTGAAGCTTCCTGGGAGAATGGCATCACACGCGACCGATGCCAAGCG
>DATJKH010000083.1:0-80773 GCA_035491715.1 Vicinamibacterales bacterium
GTCGACAAGCTGGGTGCGTTCTTCGACATCATTCATCAGGATCCGGTCTTGTCGCAGGTGAAGCTGATCGCTGAGCCCTGGGATCTCGGCGAAGGCGGCTATCAGGTCGGCAACTTCCCGACGAAGTGGACGGAATGGAACGGCAAGTATCGCGATGCCGTGCGGCGCTTCTGGCGCGGCGATGGCGGTGGCGTGTCTGAACTCGCGACCCGTCTTTCGGGCAGCAGCGATCTCTACGAGCAGAGCGGACGCCGTCCCTACGCCAGCATCAACTTCGTCACCGCGCACGACGGCTTCACGCTCGCTGATCTCGTGAGCTACGAGCACAAGCACAACGAGGCGAACGGTGAGCAGAACAGCGACGGCGAGAATCACAATCTGAGCTGGAACTGCGGTGTCGAAGGGCCGACCAACGATCGGCGGATTCTCGAGTTACGCGAGCGGCAGCGGCGAAACGTCATCGCGACGCTGTTGCTCTCGGTTGGCGTGCCGATGATCAGCGGCGGCGACGAGCTCGGCCGCTCGCAGCTCGGCAACAACAACGCCTACTGTCAGGACAGCGAGATCAGCTGGACGCCCTGGGAAAATACTCCGGAGCGCCGCGACTTCCTTGACTTCACCCGTCGCGTGATCCGCGTGTGGAAAGAACACCCGGTCCTGAGACGGCGAAAATTTTTTCAGGGACGGCGGATCCGCGGCGCGGAAGTGCTCGACATCGCCTGGCTGGATCCCTCCGGCCGTGAGATGACCGATGCGACGTGGAGCTCGCCCGATGTGCGCTGCCTCGGCGTCCGTCTCAACGGCGATGCGATCCACGAGGTCGACGAGCGCGGGTCACGGATCATCGGAGATACGCTGCTGTTGATGCTCAACGCCGGCGATCAGCCGATCGCATTCACCCTGCCGGGAACAGCCCCTGAAGAACGATGGGAGACGTTGCTCGATACGGCCGACCCCTGGGCACCGCCGCGCCGCCTGCGCGCCGGCGGCCGCTACGAGCTTCTGCCACGGTCGATGGCAGTGTTGAAGCTCAATTGCCGCAAGGACGATCTCCGCCGCGCCGACGACTGGGGGCCGATGGGAGTGTACTGAAATCGTTGATTGCTGATTGTCGATGGCGGAATGATGACAAGTCGAGTCGAAAAGATCGTCGCCCACGATAGCTCCACCAAGGGACAGCTTGATGCGCAACTTCTGCGCCGCGTCGTGATCGAGTCGGTCAAACCCCACGTCGATGGCGGTCGATTTCCGATCAAGAGATCCGTCGGTGAAGAAGTCCTCGTCGAAGCGGACGTGCTGACCGATGGTCATGACACGGTTGCCGCGGTCGTGCTGTTTCGCAAAGTTGGAGACCACGAGTGGCGCGAAGCGCCGATGCGTCTGGTCGACAACGATCGCTGGCAAGGCGCCTTCAGCGTCGACACTCTGGGGCGGTACGAGTACACCGTGGAAGCGTGGATCGATCGCTTCGCGAGCTGGCGGCAGGATTTGTCGAAGAAGGCGGGAGCCGGGCAGGACGTCTCGCTCGAGTTGGTGGAGGGAGGCGCGCTCGTCGCCGCTGCGATCGATCGAGCGGAAGACGTCAAGTCCCGGCAGCATGTGCTCGAGACGCTCGCCATACTGGAAAAGGGAAACGATCTGGCTGCACGCATGGCGGCCGCACTGAGCGACGACCTCGCGACCTTCATGGCGTCGCGCCCCGATCGGAGTCAAGCCACCCGCGACGACCGCATTCTTGCCGTCGTCGTCGATCGTGAACGCGCGCGCTTTGGCGCGTGGTACGAGATGTTTCCTCGCTCCGCTGGCACAGATCCCTCACGAAGCGCGACGTTCGCTGAAGCGACCGACCTGCTGCCGTACGTGGCATCGATGGGATTCGATGTGCTGTACCTGCCGCCGATCCATCCGATCGGACGGAGCTTTCGGAAGGGCCCGAACAACACGTTGAGCGCCGGCCCGAACGATCCGGGAAGCCCGTGGGCGATTGGGTCGGAAGAGGGTGGGCACACTGCCGTCGAACCAGGCCTCGGTACGATCGAAGATTTCGACGCCTTCGTTGCCGCCGCAGCAGCACAGGGGCTCGAGATCGCGCTCGACATTGCGTTTCAGGCCTCACCGGATCATCCCTACGTCCGCGAACACCCCGACTGGTTTCGGCAGCGGCCCGACGGCTCGATCAAGTACGCAGAGAACCCGCCGAAGAAATACCAGGACATCTACCCCTTCAATTTCGAGTCGGAAGACTGGCGCCGGCTCTGGCAGGAATTGAAAAGTGTATTCGAGTTCTGGATTCAACACGGGGTGAGGATTTTCAGGGTCGACAATCCGCATACGAAGCCATTTCGGTTCTGGGAATGGGTGCTTGCGGAACTGACGCGCCAATACCCGGACACGATTTTCCTCTCCGAAGCGTTCACCCGACCGAAGGTGATGAAGCACCTTGCAAAGATTGGCTTCTCGCAGTCTTACTCCTACTTCACCTGGCGCACCACCAAGGAAGAAATCGTCGAGTATTTCACCGAGCTGACGGGCACCTCCGTGCGTGAATACTTTCGTCCGAATCTGTTCGCCAACACGCCCGACATCCTGCACGCGTATCTGCAACGAGGTGGCCGCGTCGCGTTCCAGGTACGGCTGGTGCTGGCGGCGACGCTCGGCGCGTCGTATGGAATTTACAGTGGGTTCGAACTGGCAGAGAACGTGCCGCTGCGGAGCGGGAGTGAGGAATATCTCGACTCCGAGAAATACCAGGTTCGCGTGCGCGACTTCACACGCGCCGACAGTCTCGCCGAGTTCATCAGCCAGATCAACGCCATCAGACGAGCGCATCCGGCCCTGCACAGCGACTGGGGGCTGTCGTTTCATCGTACCGACAACAGCGAACTTCTCGCCTATACCAAGCGATCCAGCGACGGCCGCGATCTGATCCTCGTCGTTGTCAACCTCGATCCCGCAAACATGCAGCACGGATTCGTGCAACTGCCGACCGTCGCGTGGGGACTGACGCCGCACGCGACCATCGAAGTCGTCGATCTGCTCTCGACCGAGCGCTATTTCTGGCGCGGTGAATGGAACTACATCCGCCTCGATCCGCAGGATCGCGTCGCGCATGTTCTTCACGTGCAGTTACCCGCGCCACTCCCGTCCTCGTCCAGCTATGTCTGATGCGTTCTGGTACAAAGATGCGGTCATCTATGAAGTTCACGTTCGCGCGTTCTTCGACAGCAACGGTGACGGCGTCGGCGACTTTCCCGGACTGACACAGAAGCTCGACTACCTGCAGAGCCTCGGCGTCAACTGCCTGTGGCTGCTGCCGTTCTATCCGTCACCGCTGCGCGACGACGGGTATGACATCGCCGACTACGAGAACATTCATCCGAGTTACGGGACGCTGGACGATTTCGATCGCTTCGTCACCGAAGCGCACCGGCGCCAGCTCCGCGTCATTACCGAACTGGTGATCAATCACACCTCGGATCAGCATCCGTGGTTTCAAGCGGCGCGACGCGCGCCCGCCGGTTCGCTCGAACGCGACTTCTACGTCTGGAGTGACACGAAACAGAAGTACGAAGGTGTGCGCATCATCTTTACCGACAGCGAAACGTCGAACTGGAGCTGGGACGACACGGCCAGCGCCTACTACTGGCACCGGTTCTTCCATCACCAGCCGGATCTCAACTTCGACAATCCGGTCGTGCTCGAACGCGTGATCAGGGTGATGCGGTTCTGGCTCGATCGCGGCGTCGACGGACTCCGGCTCGACGCCGTGCCGTATCTCATCGAGCGTGAAGGCACGATCTGCGAAAACCTCGAGGAGACTCACGACGTCCTGAAGAGGATCCGTGCGTCGCTCGACGAGCAGTACGCCGGCCGCATGCTGCTGGCCGAAGCCAATCAATGGCCGGCCGACGTCCGGCCCTACTTCGGCGATGGCGATGAATGCCACATGGCATTTCATTTCCCGCTCATGCCGCGCATGTTCATGGGGATTCGCCAGGAGGATCGGCATCCGATCACCGAGATTCTCCGGCAGACTCCGGACATTCCCGAGAACTGCCAGTGGGCGATGTTCCTGCGCAACCACGACGAGTTGACGCTCGAAATGGTCACCGACGAGGAACGCGACTACATGTATCAGGCGTATGCCGCCGATCCGCAAATGCGAATCAACGTCGGCATCCGTCGGCGCCTGGCACCGCTGCTCGAAAACAGCCGCCGCCGGATCGAGCTGATGAATGCCCTGCTCTTCTCGATGCCGGGCACGCCGATCATTTATTACGGCGACGAGATCGGGATGGGCGACAACATCTACCTTGGAGATCGGAACGGCGTGCGAACGCCGATGCAGTGGACTGGCGATCGCAACGGCGGATTCTCGCGCGCCGATCCGGCGCGACTGTATGCCCCGCCGGTCATGGATCCGGTCTACGGTTACGAAGCGCTTAACGTGGAAGCGCAGGAGCGTGCCCCGTTTTCGCTGCTCAACGGGATGAAGCGGATGATCGGTCTCCGCAAGCAGATGACCGTGTTTGGCCGGGGAACGATTGAGTTTCTGCCGGCAAGAAATCGCAAAATCCTGCCGTATGTCAGGCGCGACGGCGACGAAACCGTCCTCTGCGTCGCCAACCTCGCGCGGTCGGTGCAACCGGTCGAGCTCGATCTCGCGCGATTCAAAGGGATGACGCCGGTGGAAATGTTCGGCCTGACCGAGTTTCCGAAGATCGGCGACCAGCCCTACTTCCTCACGCTCGGGCCGTACGCGTTCTACTGGTTCAAAATTCAGCAGGCGCCGACCTCGATGACCGCGCGCGTCGCCCCGGAAACAGCGACCGACGTGCCCGAAGTGCCTGCGTTGTTCGTCGGCGCCGCCTGGGAGACTGTTCTCGACGGTAACGTCCGCACACTGATCGAACGAGATCTGCTCGTGCCCTTTCTCAGCCGGCAGCGATGGTTCGGCGGCAAATCCCGGCGTTGCCAGCGAGCGCGATTCGTTGACTGGGGTTTGCTGCGGCGAGGTCCGCTGCCGCTGTTTGTCACGATTGTCGACGTCGAATTCGAAGATGGAGGGAGAGATCAGTATTTTCTGCCGCTGGCGATCCGGCCATATGCCGAGGCCAAGACGTTGGTGGAGGAATCGCCGCACGCCGTCCTGGCCAACGTCACCGGTGCACGCAAGGGCGTTCTGTTCGACGCGTGGCTCGACGACACGTATGCACGAACGGTCCTTGACACCCTCGAGCGGGAAGAGCAGATGGCAACTAAGCGCGGCACGATTCGCGCGTCTCAATCGCGGTCGTTTCCTCAGCTGCGCAAGAGACTCGGCCGGGAGTTCTCGATCTCGCGAATGGGCGTGGAACAGAGCAACACCTCGATGGTGTTCGGTCATCAATTGATCGCGAAACTGTTTCGCCGATTGGAACCCGGGATCAATCCGGATCTGGAACTCGGTCTGCAGCTCACCGAGCGCGCGGGCTTTGACCGTGTTCCGGCCGTCGCCGGCTCGTTCGAGTATGTTGCGCCCGGCGCTGAGCCCAGCACCCTCGCGATGATGCAGCGACTGGTTCCAAGCCAGGGCGATGGATGGACGCACGCCCTTGGGGCCGTGAGCCGCTTCTATGAAGAGATCGGCGAGCGGACGGCCCCGGCGCTTGCCGGCCGCGTCTGGACGGGCGGCGTCGATCTTCCCGACGATGTCTTAAGTGCGATGGCAGGTTACGGCGACACCGCGGCGATCCTCGGTCGCCGGACCGCCGAAATGCATCTGGCCCTGGCAGGAGAGTCCACTGATGCGGCGTTCACGCCTGAACCGCTGACTCGGGCCGACCTCGAACGGTTGACGGCGGGTGCGACCAAGCAGGCGCAGGACGGCCTGCGCGCCTTGACGACGGGACGAGCTGACTTGACCGATGAGGTTGGCGCATCAGCGGACGAGCTGCTGCAATTGTCGGATACGCTGCTTGAACGAATTCGGTGCGCGCCGGCGAAGGAGTTCGTCGTTTCGAAGATTCGTGTGCACGGCGACTATCACCTGGGGCAGGTCCTCTGGTCCGAGGGAGACTTCTATATCCTCGATTTCGAGGGGGAACCCGCGCGTCCGCTCGAAGAACGCCGCCTCAAACAGTCACCGCTGAAGGATGTCGCCGGTATGATTCGGTCGTTCGGATATGCGGCCTACGCCGGACTGTTCGCGTTCGCGTCGTCCCGGCGCTCCGAATTCTCGCGGCTGGAGGCGTGGGCACGGGTTTGGCAACAAGGGGCATCTGCTGCTTTCCTGCGAACGTATTTCGCGCTTGTGGCCGAGTCGCTTTTTGTGCCTCGGATCGAAGAGGATCGGGACGCATTGCTGCGCGTGTTCCTCCTCGACAAGGCGTTGTACGAGCTGAATTACGAATTGAATAATCGACCCGAGTGGGGCCGCATTCCCTTGCGCGGCATTCTCGATTTGTTGATGTACCGCTGACCACCTGTGATTCACGAGTATGACGGTCCGAGAAGCGAGGCCGTCACAGAGTCCTCCAGCTCAATGATCGTCGACAGATTCGGCGCATTGCCGGTTCGAGGTGGCGTCCGTTTTCGCGTGTGGGCGCCCTCGGCCTCGCGGCTGACGCTGGTGCTTCATGATGGGCGCGCGGCTGGCCATCATGAGATGCCGCGCGACGCCCAGGGAGTGTCCGACGCGATCATCGAGGGCGCAGGCGCCGGCGATCGGTACGGCTACCGCGTCGACAGTGGCGACGTGCGTCCGGATCCGGCGTCACGGTTTCAGCCCGACGGCGTGCACGGACTTTCGCAAGTGATCGATCCGCGGGCGTTCACGTGGACCGATGACCGGTGGCGCAACCGGCCTCCCGGCGATCGGATTCTGTACGAATTGCACGTCGGCACATTCACACCGGAAGGAACCTTCGCGGCCGCGACCAGAAAGCTCGAGGCGCTGCGCGATACCGGCGTCACCGTTCTCGAGATCATGCCGGTCGCTGATTTCGCCGGCTCTCGCAACTGGGGGTACGACGGCGTGTGTTTGTTTGCTCCCTCGCGAGCCTACGGGCATCCCGACGACCTCCGGCGACTCGTCGATCGGGCGCACCATCTCGGTCTCGCCGTGGTGTTCGACGTTGTCTACAACCATCTTGGACCGGAAGGCGCTTATCTCACCCAGTTCAACAAGGACTACTTCACAAGCCAGCACCCGACGCCGTGGGGACAATGCGTCAATCTCGACGGTCCGTGTTCACGCATGGTCCGCCGTTTCATTGTCGAAAACGCGGTGCACTGGATCGACGAGTATCACGCCGATGGTTTGCGACTCGATGCGACGCACGCGCTGGTCGAAGCTGACAACGGAGCAATTCTCCGCGAGATCGTCACGCACGCGCGCGCGGCAACACCGCGTCGTGTGTTCATTGATGCGGAAGATCATCGAAATCTCGCATCGATGCTCGACGACCCGGGACACGGCGGCTGGGGACTCGACGGTGTCTGGGCCGACGACTTCCACCATGTGATGCGTCGCCTGTTGAACGGCGATCGGCACAGTTACTACGCGGACTTCGCGGGAACCACCAGCGAGTTGGCGACGACGATTCAGCGCGGCTGGTTGTTCACCGGTCAACGATCGCCGCGCCGACAGGCGACGCGCGGCACCGATCCATCTGCCATCCCGATGGATCGGTTCATTGTCTGCCTCCAGAATCACGATCAGATTGGCAATCGCCCGCGCGGAGATCGGCTGAACGATGTCGTGTCACCCGAGTCGTGGCGTGCCGCCAGTGTCGTGCTGCTCAGCGTGCCCATGACGCCGCTCATCTTCATGGGACAGGAGTGGGCCGCGAGCACGCCATTTCAGTTCTTCACCGACTTCGAACCCGGGCTTGGCGTGCACGTGACCGAGGGGCGTCGTCGCGAGTTCGCTGAGTTTCCCGAATTCGGTGATCCGGCTGGCGGCGCGACGATCCCGGATCCCCAGGCAGCATCGACATTCGAAGCCAGCCGCCTGCGATGGGACGAACGACGCGTCGCTCCCCACTCTTTCGTGCTGAGTCTCTATCGCACGCTGATGATGCTGCGCCTCGATCATCCGGCGCTCGGCGCAAGCGCAGAGCTTCAAGGGGACGCGCTGGCACTCGACGACGACACGATAGCGATGCGGCGGGAACAGGGGGACGATGTCTTTTGGATTGTCGCGAGATTCAGAACAGCCGGCACTGCCAGCCTTGAGCACGCCACCAGCCTTCGCGACAGAATGGACTCTTCCTGGCGTGTGCTCCTGACGACGGAGGATCCGCTGTTCGCGCCGGATCCGCGCCCGCCGATGGTGGATACCGTAGTGCCCACGATTCGGTTCGAGCGCGCGGGGGCGGTGATACTGAAACGAATCTAAGTATTCAGGCGGAAGTCAGGGCTGGAAGCCGGGAGCTGGAAGCTGGAAGCTGGAAGCTGGAAGCTAATGCAGGACAAGCCAATCTACGTTCCGACGAGTACCTACCGACTGCAGATTCATCATGCGTTCCCGCTGACGGCAGCCCGGGATGTGGTGCCGTACCTCGCCCATCTCGGCGTCGCTGCCTGCTATACGTCTCCCTATTTCACCGCCGCGCCGGCGAGCACGCACGGTTATGACGTCTGCAATCACAACGAGATCAACCCGGAAGTCGGCGGCACAAAGGCCCACGATGAGTTCTCAGCCGCCCTCGCGCAACATGGCATGCGCCACATCGTCGACTTCGTCCCGAACCATATGGGGGTGGGCACGGGACGAAATTCGTGGTGGACCGATGTGCTCGAGAACGGCGCCAGTTCTCCCGCCGCTGCGTTCTTTGATATCGACTGGCGTCCGGTCAAAGCGACGCTGCACGCCAAACTCCTCTTGCCGATTCTCGGCGATCAGTATGGAAGCGTGCTCGAGCGCGGTGAGCTCCGCATCACATTCACCGGCAGCTCATTGGTCCTGAAGTACTTCGACCAGGAACTGCCGATTAACCCGCGGCAGGCGGCGCGCGTGTATGCGGCAGCGGCAGATCGACTGAAGGCGATGCTGGGCGAAGAAACGCCATCGCTGAACGAGTTCCTGAGCATCGTAACGTCGTTGCAGAACCTGCCTCCACACACGACGACCGATCCCGATCAGATTGCCGAGCTGCACCGTGAAAAGGAAGTCGCGCGGCGGCGCCTGGAGCGGCTCGTCGCCGACGAGCCGGCGGTTCAGAAGGCGATCGAGGGTGGGATCGAAGAGATCAATGGCATTCCCGGTCAGTCCTCGAGCTTCGATGCGTTGCACGACCTTCTCGAGGCACAACCCTACCGCCTTGCCTATTGGCGCACCGCGTCGCACGAGATCAACTACCGTCGCTTCTTTGATATCAACACGCTCGTCGGCCTTCGTGTCGAGCGCGACGAGGTGTTCGAGGCGACCCACCAGCTGCTTGCGCAACTGATTGCCGAAGGCAAGGTGCACGCCGTGCGAGTCGACCATCCGGACGGATTGTTCGATCCGGCGAAGTATTTTTTCATGCTGCAGGAGCTTGCGGCGCGTGCGCTTGGAGTGCACATCAACGATGCCGCCGGCAGTCGTGCCGGTCGCCCCTTGTACGTGCTTGCCGAGAAAATCCTGTCAGGCTCCGAACGGCTGCCGCCCGGCTGGGCCGTCCACGGCACCACTGGCTACAACTTTCTCAACGATCTGAACGGGGTCTTCATCGACGTCGCGCAGGCGCGTCGGATGCGTCGCGTCTACGCCAAGCTCACCGGGCATAGCCAACCGTTCGACGATGTGCTGTATGCGAGCAAGCGGCTGATTATGGGGACGGCGATGGCCAGCGAACTCAACGTCCTCGCGCACACGCTCGAGCGGATTGGCGAGGGCAACCGGAAGTCGCGGGATTTCACCCTGGATTCGCTCCGCGATGTGATTACCGAGTTCATCGCGTGTTTTCCCGTTTACCGCACCTATGTCGATGAACGCGGCTGGACCACTGAGGATCGCGCGGTTGTCGTCCGCGCGATCGCGAGAGCGCGGCGGCGCAATCCGGCAATGGAGTCGTCGTTGTTCGACTTCCTGCGAGAGGTCGTGCTGCCGCGCGACGTTCGAGATGAGGGGGAACCGCGCGCCGGCGTCGAGCGCCGCGTTGGCTACCCTCCAGCCGATGAACAGGAAGCGCGCGCACGAATGCGGTTTTCCATGAAACTGCAGCAATACACAGGGCCGGTGCAGGCAAAAGGGCTGGAAGACACGGCGTTTTATCGCTACAACGTGCTGCTCTCGCTCAACGAAGTGGGCGGTGACCCCTCGAGATTTGGCCGGTCGGTCGAGGAGTTCCACGAGGCGAATCGGCTGCGCGCCGAGGCCTGGCCGTTCGAGATGCTCGCAACCGCCACACACGACACGAAGCTTGGAGAAGACGTACGCGCGCGCATCAATGTCCTGTCGGAAATCCCCGACGAGTGGGGCCGCGAGGTCTCCAAGTGGATGCGGATCGCGAAGCCTCATCGCACACTGGTTGACGGCGATGCCGCGCCCGATCGCACCGACGAGTACCGTTTCTATCAAGCGCTCATCGGTGTCTGGCCACCTGACCTCGACGAACACACCAACGCGGCACCTGATGAACTCATCGCACGGCTGTCCGAGTACATGATCAAGGCGGTCAAGGAAGCCAAGGTGCATACCAGTTGGCTCACCCCCAACGAGCCCTATGAAGACGCGTTACGTGCGTTCGTTCGTCACGTTCTCTCGGGCTCGGGTGGTGCGAAACTGCTTGCGGCAATGCTGCCGTTCCAACGCAAGGTCGCGCATCTCGGGATGATGAACTCGCTGGCGCAGGTGACGCTCAAGATCGGATCGCCCGGAGTGCCCGATTTTTTTCAGGGCACCGATCTCTGGGATTTGAGCCTCGTCGATCCGGATAACCGACGTCCGGTGGACTTCGCACGACGGTCATGCCTGTTGAAGGATGTGGAACGGGCGCTCGCGTCCGACTCGAGCTCGCGCGGACCGGTGCTGCGGAACTGGCTCGAACACTGGATCGATGGCCGCATCAAGATGCTGGTCACGATGGCCGGGCTGCGATTGCGTCGTGAGCTTCCGGACGTGTTCCTCGGCGGTGAGTACTTGCCAATTCCGGTTGAACTCACCGCGTCGGGAAGTGCTCTCGCTTTCGCGCGCCTGTCTCCTCGACGCGATCAGGCTGTGCTCTTCGTGGCGCCGCGGTTGTTCAGCCGCCTGGTCACTCCGGCTCAACCTGTCCCGATCGGTGGCGACTGCTGGAAGACCTCGCGCCTGATGTTGCCACCGGAGCTGCGCGATCGGCAATTCAGGGATGAAATCACGGGCGCCGAGATCCGGCCGACTCGTGCGAGCGAAACGGCCTGGATCTTTGTCGGCGAGGCGTTTCAAACGCTACCGGTCGCAATGCTGCGCGCTGTCTGAATCGTGCCCGGGATCCGTTGGCCGGGATCTGGAATCCGTGATCCGAACAATCCGTGTTCATCCGTGTTTATCCGTGGCTCGTATTCATCCGTGGCTCGTGTTTATCCGTGTTTATCCGTGTTCATCCGTGGCTCGTGTTCATCCGTGGTTATCGCTTTATTGTTCTCGACGACTTGAAATCCGTTGTTATGCCTTTGATCGGCGGAAGCCGTGGCGGCCGTGGTCCGTGGCGCACCGCCCCCGTCACCGGCACATACGGCAGTTCCTCTCCAGACCGCACGCATCGCAGCAGCAGTCCGCCGCGGCTCATGTCGCCGCGTCCGACGAAATCGAGAGGGAACAGCAGGCGATCGCCGAACACGCCGGTCAGAACATCGACGTACTTCGCCGACGCGATGCTGCCGAGCAGCACCACTTCGCACTCCGGTCCGAGTTCCTCGTCGAGCGCCCGGGCACTGGTGAGCAGGGGTTTGCTATAGCGTGGATCGTTTGCCGCGATATCGACCCCGGCAAACACCTGCAGCGCGCGCATCGTGACTGGCGTTTCCGCAGCGCGCAAACCGGACGTCGGCGTAATCACCAGCGCACCGCTCCCGGTCAGCGGCAGGCCAGGTTCCGGAGGCCGGGCAAATTCCAGAGCGTAGGCGAGCTTTCCTCTGAAGTACAGGCCGCTCACAAAGGCAAACACTTCGCCGATCGCCACGCCGCGACGTTGCCGCAGGCGAACCGCCAGGTCGAACTGAGCCCGCTCCGACATCACCATGCGGGCGCGGGGACCGGAACAGTTGGCGGGGGACAGGAGGAAGATGCGGGGCGGCACGATATTGATCGTTGATTACGCCGCTGCTCGCTGTTGGCTGAAGGGATTCACAAGCTCCATCGCAGCAACACGGCACCGACTGTGAATCCCGCGCCCACTGATGTCAGGAGAACGAGACTTCCTTTCTTGAGCCGCTTCTGCCGCATCGCATCGGCCAGGGCGAGCGGAATCGTGGCGGCCGTAGTGTTGCCGTACATTTCGAGGTTGATCACGACCTTTTCTTCGGGCAGGCCGAGCCGTTCGGCGGCGGCGGCAATGATCCGGCGATTCGCCTGGTGCGACACGAACAGGTCGAGATCCGCGCCGGTAAGGCGATTGCGTTCGAGTACTCGCTTGCAGATCTCTTCTGTCTTCTTGACCGCGAACTTGAAGACCGTTGCGCCGTCCTGCTTGACGTAGTGCAGCCGTTTGTCGACCGTGTCGTGTGAAGCCGGCAGCTTGCTGCCGCCGGCGGGCATGCACAGCGCCGGTCCGCCGCTGCCATCGATCTCGTGCGCGAAATCCAGGATGTGGGGCTCTCCCTCAGCGGCAGCGGACAGCACGACCGCTCCTGCGCCATCGCCGAAGAGCACACACGTCGTCCGATCGGTGTAATCGATGATGCTCGACATCACGTCGGCGCCGACCACGAGTACATGATCGTGCGCTCCGGTGGCGATCATCTGCATGCCGGTCGTCAACGCATAGGTGAACCCCGAGCACGCCGCGCCGAGATCGAATCCCCAGGCGTGACGGGCTCCGATTTTGTCCTGGAGCATGCACGCCGTGCTCGGAAATATCGTGTCGGGAGTCGTCGTGCCGACGACGATGAACCCGATTTGATCCGGCGAGACGCCGGCCTGGCGCATGGCGCCGATCGCCGCTTCCTTCGCCAGATCGGACGTCGCGACGCCATCGTCGACGATATGGCGCTCCCGGATGCCCGTTCGCTGAAGAATCCATTCGTTGCTCGTTTCCACCATTTTTTCCAGATCCGCGTTCGACAACACTTTCGGCGGAACATAGGTGGCCAGTCCGGAAATCTTCACGGGCCTGAGCGCCTTCACCACAGACGATCCTTTCCCGGGGCGTCGAGCCCGAAATATGCATACGCACTGGCGGTCGCGACCCGCCCGCGCGGGGTTCGATCGAGGAACCCGATCTGAATGAGAAACGGTTCGTAGATGTCCTCGATGGCGTCGCGCTCCTCGCTGAGCGCCGCGGCGAGGCTGGCAACACCGACCGGTCCACCGTTGAATTTCTCGATGATGGTGCGCAGTAATCGTCGATCGATGTCGTCGAAGCCCCGTTCGTCGACGTCGAGAAGCGAGAGCGCGCGCAGGGCGACGTCGAGCGTGATGTGGCCGTTGGCGCGCACCTGCGCGTAATCGCGAACGCGCCGCAGGAGGCGGTTGGCGACGCGCGGCGTGCCGCGCGATCGGCGCCCGATCTCGATCGACGCATCCCGATCGATCGGCACACCCAAAATGCGCGCCGATCGTTCGACGATTTCACGGATCTCGTCGTCGGTGTAGAAATCGAGCCGGTGGACAATGCCAAAGCGCGCGCGAAGCGGCCCGGTGAGCAGGCCGGTGCGCGTCGTCGCACCAATCAGGGTGAATCGCTGAAGCGGCACCTTGACGGATCGCGCGCTGGGTCCTTGCCCGATCATGATGTCGAGCTCGTAATCCTCCATCGCCGGGTACAGAATCTCTTCGATCGCCGGCGCCATCCGGTGGACTTCGTCGATGAACAGGACCTCGCGGGCCTGCAAGTTCGTGAGCATCGCCGCCAGGTCGCCCGCTTTTTCAATCACCGGCCCCGCCGTGGCGCGAATCGGGACGCCCAACTCGTTGGCGATCACCGTCGCCAGCGTCGTTTTTCCGAGACCGGGAGGGCCCCAGAGAAGCACGTGATCGAGCGCTTCGCCGCGCTGGGTCGCCGCCCTGATCGACACGTGAAGGTTTTCGCGCACCCGCTCCTGCCCGATGTATTCATCGAGCATCCGCGGCCGCAAGCCCGCTTCGTACTGAGCCTCGTCGTCACCCCTGCCGGGGCTGACGAGGCGCTCTTCGTTCATCCCTTCATCAATCCTTTGAGCACTTCGCGCAGCACCGCTTCGAAGCCCCCTCCGTTCGATCGCTGCACCACTGTATCAATCGCTCGTTCGGCAATCGGTCGCTGATATCCCAGATTCACCAGGGCCGAGAGCAGATCATCTCGCAATTGATCCTCAGGACGCTTCGGCGGTGAATCCTCTGGACCGGTCCCGGTGAGGGTCGCCGGAAGACGATCCTTCAATTCGAGACCGATCCGCTCGGCTGTCTTCTTGCCGATTCCGGGGATGGCAGTCAATCGTGCCACGTCCTGTCCCCGGATCGCCTTGATGAAATCCGCCGGCTCGATTCCCGAGAGTACGGCGAGCGCCAGCTTCGGACCGATCCCGTTGATCGCGATCAGCCGCTCGAACAAGGTCAATTCGAGCGGCGTCGCAAAACCGAAGAGGGCGATGACGTCCTCGCGAACGTGCGTGTGAATCCGTAACGTCACCGGCGTTCCGAGCTCACCGAGCACATAGAACGTGGAGAGTGGAACTTGCACGTCGTAGCCGACGCCGCCGGCGTCCACGATCAGGCGGCTGGGATTCTTGTCGACGAGAGTGCCGCGTAGCAGCGCAATCACGGACGATAGTCTCGCCACGAGCGCAGCGTCGTACGCGGTCGACTGGCCGCAGCACGTTCAGCGACGATCCCGGTCCCGCTGTGCACGTGGCAAATCGCAACGGCGAGCGCATCAGCCGCATCGTGCGGCGAGGGCGCTGTCTCGAGTCCCAGCAACAGCTTCACCATGTGCTGGACTTGATGCTTCTCGGCGCGGCCGAACCCGACAACCGCGCGCTTGATCTCCGCCGGCGTGTACTCGGCCACCGGCAACCCGGCTTCTGACGCCGCCAGAAGCGCGATTCCTCGCGCATGCCCCAGCTTCAGCGCACTGCGCACATTTCGCGCGTGGAAGATGTTTTCCACCGCGACACAATCAGGACGATGCCGATCGAGCAGCGCCGCAAGATCGGTGTGAATGTGCTTCAGCTTGTCGGGAAACAGCGAACGGGCAGGAGGCGAAATCGATCCGCAGATGATGAGGACGTGACGGCTGCCTTGCATTTCGATGCAGCCGTACCCGGTGCGCTCGGAGCCGGGATCGATCCCGAAGATTTTCACGCCAACGAGGCCTCGATCTCCTTCTCTTCGATATCGGCGTTCGACCAGACCTTCTTGCTGTCTTCGTGCTCTTCCAGCGCTTCCATCAGCTTGATCATCTGTTGCGCCTGCTTGCCCTCGAGCTTCACATAATTCTGTGGCAGGAGCGCAACTTCCGCGGCCCCCGGCTCGACGCCCAGGCCCTTCACCGCATCGAGCACACCCTGGAACGCGTCCGGTGCGGAGACGATTTCCCAGCTATCACCATCGTCGCGCATATCGTCGGCACCGGCATCGAGCACCGCCGCCATCAACGCCTCTTCGTCGGCCTTCGACTTCTCGACGACGATGTAGCCCTTCTTGTCGAACATCCAGGCGACGCTGTTCTCCGCGGCGAGGTTGCCGCCGTACTTGGCGAGCACGTGCCGGATCTCTCCGACGGTTCGGTTCTTATTGTCGGTGAGCGTTTCGACGATGATTGCGGCACCGCCGGGCCCGTAGCCCTCGTAATTGATCTCTTCGTATGAAACACCCGGCAACTCCCCCGTGCCGCGCTGAATCGCGCGCTTGATGTTGTCGGCGGGCATGTTGACGGATTTGGCTTCGGCCACGATCGTGCGAAGGCGGGGGTTGGTGTCGACGTCACCGCCACCGCTGCGCGCGGCGACGGTCAGTTCCTTGATAATGCGCGTGAAGATCTTGCCGCGCTTCGCGTCGGCAGCCCCCTTCTTGTGCTTAATCGTGTGCCATTTGGAATGGCCGGACATGATGAAACTCCAAAGGAATTCGGCAGAATTGACGGCTCATCTTACCACGAGGCTGGAGTGGGAGTGGCGATCCAGTCTTTCACAGTCACACTGAAACGAGCCCACGGCTAAGCGCGAAGATCCGAAGGTACGAAGATACGAAGCTGTCGTTAGCCGTGGGTACGTATCAGGTCGACAGTGAAGACCGCTGACTAGCGTTTCGCCGCCAGAATAATCCACACATCCGCGCGCGGATCCCATGGGCCGCCCTGATAATCGCCAAGCACGGCCAATATGCGAAACCCCGCACGCTCGAGGCGGCGCCGCATCTGAGGGACCGTGAGCGTGCGAAACGTGAGCGAGAACCGATGCACGCGGCGGTGGTCTCCCTTCCGCTCCCGATATTCCTGATCGAAGATCGTCAGCCGTCTCGCGCGATCCTGACGCACCGTTTCGACCAGCGTCAACGTCCGGTGACGGCCATGACGTCCCGAGAGGCTGATGCGATTACGGTACTCGTCCCACTTTGGCAGGTCGGGAACAACATCAATGGCAAACAGGCCGCCCCGTCGAAGAACTCGCGCGACGGCGGCAAGCGTACGCGTCAAATCGCGTTCGCGTGTCAGTGATTGCAGAATGCCGTAGGCGGCGAGCACTGCGCTGAATTTCGTGCGGCTCGTGAACGGAAGCTCGCGGATGTCACCACGCACGAGCGAGAGACGACCGCGAAGACGGGCGCGAATGATTCGCTTTCGTGCTCGCGCCAACATTTCCTGTGATCGATCGATGCCGACGATTCGCGCACCGGCGCGCGCGACCGGCACGGCGATGCGCCCCGTGCCACAGCCAAGTTCGAGCACCGGCCCATCCTGCGCCACCGCGAGACGCTGCCAGAAAGCAACGTCACGCCGCTGGAGTGTGCGCGCATTCTCCCAGTCATAGAATGGGGCGTAAACGTCCCATCCCCGCCAGCCCTCGGTCATGCCGAATCAGGGCGCTGTCCGACCGATGCGAACAACATTGCGTTCTGGATTTCCACGAAGGCAGGCCCCGCCGCCGCCGCATCGCGGCTGTAGCGCGCGACCGCTCCAAGATAGTCGGTGCCAAGACGTCGCAATGAATCGTTGGTCGCGAGAGCGATAGCCGATTCGATCGCTTCCGCTCGCCCCTTCCAGACCGCGGCGGGCGGTGCTCCGACCAGGGAATCCGAAACCGGGAATAGATTGACGGATAACGGGGTGATGCCCGCGGTGGTAAAGAGTCCCGGAAGCGTCGGCCCAATGGCGACCGGCGGCGCTTCGCCGCGGGCGAGCGCCAGCGCGGTGAAGAACCGGCGCCCAAGCTCGAACGCTTCTCTTCCGGACGGAATCGAACTGTACCAGTATCGGTTCTCGTTGTCGGGCTCGACGGCAAGAACCCGGCCGCCGGGGCGCGTGACGCGCGCGAATTCAGCGAGCGCCGTCGGAACATCGCGCACGTGCTGAAGGACGGCGACGCAGAAGGTGCAATCGAAGGCACCGTCGATGAACGGCAGATGCCCCGCATCAGCCGAGGCAAAGCCTGCGCGCGCGTTAATCCCGCGGACACGAGTGAGTGCTTCACGAACACGATCCTTGATCGTGTCGACGCCGAACAGGCGGAGCTGCGATACCTGCAGACGCGCCAGGCTGATTTCTGCCGTGCCCACACCGCAGCCGACATCGAGGATTCGCTTGCCGGGCTTCGGTTTGAGTGCGCCTTCGAGAAACTCGCCGAAGGCGTCGTTCCACCACCGTTCGCGAACGTGCTTCAGCGTGAGAGAGGTGAGGGCGTCGAGACCTCGAACCATGGCAGCGAAGCGGAATTGTACCATTAGGCTGGCAGCTGCAGGCTGGAACCTGTATTCTTCCCGCGTGACGCTGACCTCGGACTCACGGATCACGCTCTCCCGGAACCAGACGTCGTGCGATCTCGCCGGCGAAATGGCGATCGTCAACTTCGACAACGGCGTGTATTACGGCCTCGATCCCATGGGTGCCCGAATCTGGAATCTCCTCCGCGAACCTTCGACCATCGAAGAGCTTTGCGACACGCTCGCAGCGCAGTACGACGTCGAGCGCGCGACGTTGGAATCCGATATTCGCGCGTTCGTTGGCGAACTGGCCGAGCACGGCCTGGTCGAGATGGCATGATGCGACTTCTCGGCAGTGCGTTGGTCACTGTCGCCCGGATCCGCATGGCGCTATGGATGTTGCCCTGGCGCAGTCTGGCGAGGTCGGTCACCATCAGGCGGGACACCACGTCACAAC
The DNA here is from genome assembly GCA_035491715.1 of Vicinamibacterales bacterium. Taxonomy (GTDB): domain Bacteria; phylum Acidobacteriota; class Vicinamibacteria; order Vicinamibacterales; family 2-12-FULL-66-21; genus JALZOC01. The sequence continues at coordinate 18,459 of DATJKH010000083.1, forward strand.
CGCCATCTCCCGAACGCCTCGAATGGATCGTGAGGGTTGTGAGCCGCGTTGTGCCGCACGCCACATGCCTGACGCAGGCGATCGCCCTCCAGCGACTGCTAGCACGCCACGGGTATTCCGCCGTGATGCAGGTTGGCGCGTGCAATCTGGATGGACGGTTCGTCGCCCATGCCTGGGTCGAGCACGAAGGGCGCTTGCTCCTCAGCACACGCGACGACGTTGCTCGGTACGCGCGATTCTTCACCTGGCCCGATACACACCTCAATCAGCCATGAGCGGCCTCGCCGGCGTCTGGAAGCTGGATGCACGGCGGAACGAGAGTCCGCTTCGCGACGGCAGTGCACTCGTCTTCGATGGCCGACTCGACAATCGAGCGGAGCTTCTGACGCAGCTCTCCGATTGCGCCGTCACGCCTGACTCTCCGGATTCCGCGTTGATCCTCGAAGCGTTCCGTCGCTGGGGCGCCGACTGTCTTGACCGACTGAACGGCGAATTCGCAATGGCGATTTTCGATGCCGATCGTCAGCAACTGGTGCTCGCGCGCGATCCCGTCGGATGCCGGCCGCTGTACTACTGGACCAATGGCAACACGTTCGTGTTTGGCTCGGAGATCAAAACAATCCTCACCCATCCGGACGTGCCCTCACGGCCAAACACAGATCTCATCGCAGACTACTTCGTCCGCGATCGTCTTTCCTACGACGACGACGGGGAAACGTTCTTCGAGGAGATTCGTGCCGTTCTTCCAGGTCAGCGACTCACGGTCGCGGCTGGCGGCCTGACGGCGACGCGATTCTGGGACTTCGATCCGGAATCGGTCGTTCGCTTCACGTCGTACTCCGACTATGCAGAACGGCTTCGCGAACTCCTGTTTCAGGCAGTAAAGCGGCGGTTGCGAACGACCCGCCCTGCTGGCGTTGCGGTGAGCGGTGGCCTCGATTCATCGATCGTTCTGTGTGTCGCTGACCGACTTCGCAAAGACGGGGCGATCGCAAACACGCTTTGCGCAATTTCGTTGACCGGCCCGGACAACGAAATGACGGAAGAGACCCGGTTCCTGTCATTGCTCGAGTCGAGCACTCGAGTGCGCATCGAGCGGGCGCCGTTCGGCGCACCGGGGGACGTTGCTTCTCTCGATAACGCGGCCTGGCACTCGGAATCGCCGCGCTTTGACGATGGGTGGTTCGCGCAGCGCGGGATGTTCGCGTGGACACGGGCGCAGGGCGCGAGCACGTTGTTAACCGGGCACTGGAGTGATCAGTTCTCCTTCGTAACCGGATATCTCGGCGATCTGGCCACGACATTCAAATGGCGCACGATCGCCGCGCATCTTGACGAATACTCGCGATGGTTCGTTGACGCTGATCCGAGATACTTCCGCCGGAGATTCCGGCACGAGGTGGCGTTTCATCTGACATCGCATCGACTGCGTGGACTGGTGCGTGCATTGGTGCGCGAGCGGCGTGTCGCCGGTGCCGAGACACACATGACTGCGGAGGTCGTGGCGCGTCTCGAACGTCCTCGTCCCCTGCGTCCGCGACCGCGGTGCCAGAGTGCGCACGCGCGCGCCATCTATCAGACGGTGCGCGCCAAAGCGCACCGTTTGCAGTTCGAAGCGGACGCGAAGCTGGCGGCAAGCTGCGATGTCGATTGGACCACGCCATTCCTGGACCGCGATCTGATCGCCTATCTCATGGCGGTCCCCGGCGAGATTCAGAATCGCGGCGGTGTCCCGCGCGCCCTCCTTCGCGATGCGATGCGCGGCATCGTCCCGGACCCGATTCTGTGCCGCCGGTGGAGAAACGAGGATCGCGTCGGCCGAACGCGCGAGCGCGCCTATCTGTCGACGCGACGCAATCTCGATGCGGCGCACGCGCTGGGTCTGCTGAAAGCGCCCTTCCCACTCGATCGAGACACCCTCTCGCTGGCGGGCCTGGAATCCTGGAGTCGCATGTTCTTTTCTGATAGGCTCAGCCCACCCCAGCACCCGCGCGATGGAGTCTGTGACGTCATGGAAAACGCAGATTCAGCACCGAAGGACGAACGCGAGAAGCTGCCGTATTCGCCGCCCAAGCTCACGGTACACGGCGACCTGCGCACCATCACCGCGGCGAAGCAAAGCGACAGGAGCGAAGCGGGGCAGCCGAAGACCTTCAACTCAGGAATGCCCTAGCGAGTTCATGAATCCGGCGTCGCTGGTCGTAAACCTCCATCCGCGCGCTCGATCAAGAATCCCATGAGCGGCGTTTTTGGTTGCTGGCATCGCGCCGGTCGCCCTCTCAACCTCGACACGTTCCATAACTCGCTCGAACGCCTCAGCCCTCCGCGCGCACGAGCGACGGTGTGGCACAACGGTCCCATCGCTCTCGGTCACAAGTCAAACTGGAATTCAGGCGGACCGACGACGCCGCAGATCAGCAGAGATGAAGTTGCGTGCGTGTTCGATGGTCGACTGGATAATCGCGACGAGCTGTTGCGGACACTGGGGAATCGTTCGCTGCACTGCGACAGTCACGACTGCGATTTCGTCCGCGCAGCCTATCGAAGGTACGGAGAACACTTCGCCGCCTACATCAAGGGGGATTTCATCTGCGCGGTCTTCGATGCCGTTTCAGACCAGATGGTCGTCGCGCGCGATCGTCTTGGAGTGCGCCCCGTGTGCTTCACGTCGATTGATCACACGTTCCTCTTTGCCAGCGAGGCGAAGGCATTGTTGGCGTGGCCGGGAGTGAGCGCCGCCCCGGACGACCTGATGATGGCCGACTTCCTCCTCCAGTTTCTGTCGCAGGACAGTCAGAACCGCACCTTCTTTCGCGACATTCGGTCGCTGCCGCCGGCGCATGTCGTCGTCGTCACTCGTCACGGTGTTACGCTGCGCCGGTATTTTGATTTTGACACCAGGCGCGCCGTGCGATTTGAATCGGTCCGCGGCTACGTCGACGCGTTTCACCAACTCGTCACCGCATCGGTGCGTAACCGGCTTCGTCACCCATACGCAGTGGCCGTGTCGGTCAGCGGCGGCCTCGACTCGGCCTACATCTTTTCAATTGCCGCGCGTCTCGCTCGGGAGGGCGGGGCTCCATGCCCGTCGGTGATCGGGTTCAACTATTCAGGGGCGCCCGGCACGCCATCGGACGAAGAGGACTTCGTTCGCGCGCTCGAGCGCGCCTGCGGCGTCACCATCGAACGGATCGCTCAACGTCCAGGCTTCATGGAATTCGCCGCCGAGGAGGTGAGGCATTCAGAGTCACCGCTTGGCGAGGCATTGGCGTGCCAGCGTCACGATCTGTTCCGACAGGCGCGGGAGGCAAATGCCGGCCGTCTCCTGACGGGCCACTGGGGCGACCAGGTGCTTTTCGACGCGGATTACCTCGTCGACCTGTGCCGATCGGGGCAATGGTCGCTCGTCAAGCACCACTCGAGAACGTGGGGAATCACTCGGCCGCGGCTCGCGTCGCGCCTGGCCCGGGACCTGATGTCGCGTCACCTTCCCGTTTCCTGGGTTCGCCGGGCTCGTCGCGTGCGACGCCGCGACGAGGGCGCTTGGCGGGCGGGGTGGTACACAAAGCGATTCAGAACGCTTCTTCGTGAGCGGTTCGAGGAGACCCGTTTGACCCGCCGCCCCGGCACCAGCCATGCCTGGGCCATCTACCAGCAGTGCCGTCGCGGGTATCACGTGCGCTGCATGGAGTGGAACAGTCGCGTGGCCGCGACGCACGGGCTCGAGATCGCTTTCCCGTATCTCGATTGCGACCTCGTCCAGTTTCTGATGAGCATCCCCGGAGAGATTCAGTCGTACGACGGCGTGCCGCGAGGGTTGATGCGTCAGGCGATGCGCGGAATCGTTCCGGATGCGATCGTAGACCGTCGCAGTAAGGGAGAATTCACGCAGCTCGCAAACCGCAGCGTTGAGCTCGACTTCGGGGCGATTGCAGCGATCCTTGGACCGTCATCTCTCGCGGTGCAGTTCGGGTATGTCGATGGTCCTGCTCTGTGGCCACTCCTCGCTGAATGGAAGAACGCGATCGGCACTGCCGGCACTGCCACGCTTGCGAACCGTGTCATTGAATTGTGCGGCATCGAGCTGCTTCTGCGGGAGTTCACGATTCCGTGTCAGACACCAGAAAGTGAACGCGCGCAATGCTGACCGCCGATCGCGCCGTTGGTCTGGTCGTGCAACAGCTTTACGGCCTTCGCATTCGAACGCCGTGGCCGGTTCGCGGGCTGAGCGCGGCTGACGGCCCCTGGGACGTAGAGTTCGTCGCCAACCGGCCAGATGTCCTCGCGCGCGCGGCGTCCCGTGTTCCCGACGAACAGAGAAACAGGTGGGCTCAGTACGCGGCGCTGCCAGATGGCTCGGCCTATCGCCGCTGGAGCAACCTGTTCGAATTCCTCGTGACAGCAGACGCGCGCCACATTTACGCGCAAACCCTGACCGACGTCGATAACGAGGCGATGCTGGCCTATCTGCTCGTCGATGCGTTGTCATTCTCGATGGTGCGGCTCGGATGGGAACCACTGCACGCCACCGCTGTCGCAACCGATCACGGCGTGGTTGGATTTCTCGGCAACAGCGGTGACGGCAAGTCGACACTCGCGGCGCTGCTGCTGCAGCAACGCTGCAAGCTGGTGACCGACGACATGCTCGTGCTCGTGCGCGATCGTGAGACGTGGCTGGCTCAGCCCGGTCCCCCACGGCTCAAACTGTATCGAGACATGGCCGATCACATTCTCGGCGTCGCGCCAGGCCGCATCGCGATGAACCCGGACACGACGAAGCTGATTGTTCCGTTGGACACCGATGACTGCACCGCAGAACCACACCCGCTGCGGGCCCTGTACGTTCTGAGGAGCGTCGGCGAAGACCGATCGAGTGCCCTGCGCATTGAGCAGCTTTCCCCGGCGGCCGCGTTTCCGCGCGTGCTGGCACACACCGCCGGCCATTACCCGTCAGAGATTGCGCGCCTGCAGCGACAGTTCGAGTTCACGACGACGCTCGTGCGGGAGATTCCGGTGAAGACCCTCTCGTATCCTCGCGAGAAAGCTGAAATGGCCCGTCTGAGAGATGCGGTGCTGGCCGACCTCTCGCGCTCGAGCGAGTAGCGGATGGCGCAATTGCGAAGGGCGCTTGCGACGCTGCTCTTGGGCAGCGGTCGGATGGCCGATCGGATGTCACGTGCAACGACCTACCTGGCTGCCGGAGCCTGTCGACTCGAAGACATGCAGGACGACCACCGACGCACATGGAATCGGTTCTATCGAAGTCACCCTGCTCAGGAAACGCGGCTCTTGCCGTGGGAAGAGGCCTGCCTCGGCCGCTTCGTGACGCCGGGGGCAAAGGTACTGCTCATCGGATGCGGAAGCGGGCGCGATTTACTGCCGCTCGTCGAGCGCGGGTGTGAGGTGACGGGCATCGACGCGAGCCGCGAAGGCCTCGAGATCGCGCAGCGCCTCCTGTGTGCGCATCGACTCTCTGCGAGACTACTTTGCGGATTTTTCGAAAGCACGGCGCTCCCGCACGCCTTTGACGTCGTCATTTTTTCCTACTACTGCTACGCTGCCATCCCGATGGCGTCCAGACGCATCGCGGCACTGCGGAAAGCGGCCGCTCACCTCAACGCTGGCGGCCACATCGTCGTCAGCCACGCCGCAGGCGTTCGACCCTCGCGCTCGCTCCTGGTGCGCGCCGCCCGGATTGCCGCAGCGCTCACACGGTCCGACTGGCGCGTGGAGACCGGCGACCTTCTGGCCGCGGACAGACGCGAGCGGCCGTCAGCGCTGTCGCTGACCCACGTGTTCGAACATGGCGAACTCGAGCGGGAAGCGGCCGCGGCGAATCTTCGAATCGCCTCGTCTGACGTTGCCGACGACAACACTGTCGTCGCGGTGTTGGCACCTCGATGAGGTCACAATCGCGCGTGCGCCAGATGCTGGACAGGGAAGTGCCACCGCGATCCGTTGTCGCGCGCGAACTGATTCGGGCGCACGAAATCACCCACGTGCTCGACGCCCTGGCAGCGCGCAAGGTATTCCCGATTCTCTTGAAGGGTGCGGCGCTGGCTTACACCGTTTATCCTTCCCCGGCCATGCGACCGCGCGTGGACACCGATCTCCTCGTCGCGCGCGATCACATCGCCGTTGTCCGTGACGTGCTGTCGCGCCGCGGATACGTCGAACCGCCGATGACCGACGGCGAACTCGTCCTGGGTCAGATGCAGATGCTGAAGGTCGATGCCTTCGACGTCGAGCACGTTTTCGACATCCACTGGAGAATCAGCTCCCAGACTCTCTTCGCCGACCTGCTGACCTACGAGGAACTGCAGATCGACTGTCTCGGCGTCCCGGCACTGGGAGCGCACGCGCGCACGGCATCCGACTCGCACGCGCTGCTGCTGGCCTGCGTTCATCCGGTCATGCATCACCACAACACAGACCGCCTGATCTGGTTTTCCGACATCGATCTTCTCGCCAGGCGCCTGCCGGGCGATGAGTTCCGGGGATTTGCGCGACTCGCACTCACGAAGAAGGTGACCGGGATCTGCCTTCGCCAGCTCACGATTGCGGAAGAACGTTTCCACACTCCGATTCCATCTGACGTGATGGACATGCTGACGTCGTCGCCAGCAGAGCCGACGGCGGTGTACCTGCGACCGCATCGCCGCTGGCATCACGAGTTGTTGTGGAACATCCGAAACCTTCGGGCAGGCTCTGATCGGCTGCAGCTCCTGCGCGAGGTCCTTTTTCCGAGCGCGCGATACATGCTCGACGCGTATCACGTTGGTGCGCGCGGCGTTGTCCTTCTTCCTGCGTTGTATGTCCATCGATGCGCATACGGAGCGTTCAAGATTCTCACTGGACGCAAGTAGCCAAATTCAAGGCCGGGAGTGTATGAACCGAGTACGCGAAGTCGGTGCCCAGCATGGGTCCCCTTCGCGAACTTCGATCGCGCGGAAACCAGTGCGGATCGTGCCAAATGTGTGAAAAATATGCAGGTTTTGCCGTTTTCCGACTTGTGACAATCGAGAGACTGCACTAAAGTACTTGTTGTCGCATCCCCACAGCTCCATGACCGGCTCGCCTCAACGAGGGCGGCAATGAGTGTTCGGCATCGATCCGTCTCCGCGGTCGTGCGGTTGCTGGTATGCACCGGCCTCGCATGGACAGCGGTCTCGGGCTACGCCACCGCCGGACCCGTCGAAACGGGTGTGGTTCGCGGGGTGGTCTGGACGAGCGACAATTCTCCAGTCGCGAACGCGAAAGTCCGTCTTCGTAACATTGAAACCGGACGTGTCGTCGGTGCGACCGAAGCATCGACCAACGGCGAGTTTGTATTCGCCGAGGTCACCAAAGCCGCCTATCTGGTGGAGCTCGTCTCCGACAGTGGCAAGGTCCTCGCGGTGGGAGCAACCTTCCGTATCGAACGCGGTCAAACCATTTCCACCATCGTTCGGGTGCCGCCGCGGCGATCGTGGTACGCCGACATGTTCTCGAACAGCGCCGCCGCGGTGGTTGCCGCCGCCGCGCATGTCGGGCTGAGAGGAAGTGGATCGCACCCGCAGCCGGTCAGTCCGCAATGAGAGTGCGCATCCTCTGATGTTCGACGCCCAGGACCTGTCCGCCACTTCCTCGCCGCACACGGAGACGCCGGCGCTGCCCGCGCCGGGAAGCTCGCAGCCTGTTCACCTGCTCGATCGGCTTGCGGCGGTGTTCAAACACCGGCGGCTCGCCGGAGCGGCGTTCGTCATCGTCGTCGGCGTGATGATGCTGCAGACCTACTCCCAGGTCCCGATGTACCGGACCAGTTCGCGCGTGATGATTCAGGACGAGCGCACGCTCGCGGTCGCCAATCTCAACGCGAACGATCCCGCGTTCTGGGAGGACAGTGATCCCTACTTCAACACTCAGTACAGCATTCTGAGAAGCCGCGGTCTTGCGAGGCGCGTGGTGCAGAGGCTGCAACTCCAGAATCATTCGCTCTTCAACGGCACTGCACCGCGCCGTCAGGGCATCGGCGCTGCTGTGTCCGAGTTACGACGAAAGGTGACCGGCACGGTGCAGTCGCTGCTCGGCCGCGGGCGTGCAACGCCATCGGTGGAAACACCAGGTGCGGACGAAGGGGCAGCCGAGGCTGCGCTGGTCAGCCAGTTCCTCGGCGGGTTGCGGGTCGCGCCAGAAGCAAAGACACGGCTTGTCGAAATCATCTATGAATCGTCGGATCCGCAATTCGCCGCGGTTGCGGCGAATACGGTCGCCGAAGAGTACGCGGCGCAGAACCTCGAGCTTCGTCTCGCAACTTACCAGAAGAACCTGCGCTGGTTGAATGAGGAAGTTGCGAAGCAGGAGAAGAAGGTCACCGACTCCGAGGCGGCGCTGACGCAGTATCGCGAGGCCCGGAACGCGTTGTCGCTCGGAGATCGACAGAACATCACGGTCGCGAGACTCAACGCGCTCAATGAGACCGTGACGCGGCAGCGAACCGAGCGGCTGCAGAAGGAAGCGACCTACAAGCAGCTCAAAGCCATCGACCCGGCCTCGGATGCGGCCGACGGATTTCCGGTGGTCGGCGCCAGTCCGGGTGTCGTCGAAGCCAAGAACCGTCTGACCGACCTGCTGGCGGAACGGGCGCGACTGTCGGCGCGATATCTTCCGAGCCACCCGGAGATGCAGAAACTGGATCTCCAGATCAAGAATTCGCGCGACACGTTGATTGCCCAACGAGCCCGGGTGATCGAGAGCGTCAAGAACGATTACGAGACCGCCGTTGCCCAGGAACGCAGCTTCGCCGCCTCACTCGATCAGCAGAAGAACGAGGCGATGGATCTCGAGCGAAAGAGTGGCGGATATCTGGTCCTGCAGCGACAGGCCGACAGCGATCGCCAGCTCTGGCAATCTCTGCTGCAACAGCAGAAGGAACTGCAGGTCGTGAGCAATAGCCGGTCGAACAACGTCCAGGTGATGGATAGGGCGGAAGTGCCCGGCGCGCCGTTCGCGCCCAACACGCGACGCGAATGGTTCACGGCGATGATGGCAGGAATGCTCGTTGCCTTTGGTCTGGCGTTCGGCATCGAGTACCTCGACGACACGGTCAAGACGCCGGAAGACGTCGCGAAACGACTGGGTCTGCCGCTCCTCGGCCTCGTGCCCTCGATCCGCGGCAAGCGCGTGCCGCTGTTGTCGGAAGCCGTTCCGCATGATTTCGGAGAGGCTTTCCGATCGCTGCGGACGTCGCTGGTGTTCACCGCCGGTGCCGGACAAGCCCGGATCATTGCGGTGACGAGCAGCCAACCGCTCGAAGGCAAAACCACGACCGCCTGCAATCTCGCCACCGCTCTGGCGCTCGGTGGATCTCGCGTGCTCCTCATCGACGCAGACATGCGAAGACCCGGTTTGCACCAAATCATGGGGGTGGCAAACAATAGCGGGCTCTCCCAGCTGCTGGTCGGACAATGCCGTGTCCGCGAGGCGGTCCAACGCACCACCGAGCCCAACCTCTTCGTGATTACCGCGGGACGCACGCCGCCAAATCCGTCCGAGTTGCTGGCCTCGGATCGGATGAAGAGTTTTCTCGAGAACCTGTCGCACGGGCCATTCGATTGGATCCTGCTCGATACCCCTCCGGTGCTGGCAGTGACCGATGCGGTGGTACTCGCCGGCAACGTCTCGGCAGTTGTTTTCGTCGTTGGTTCGGAAATGACGCGACGGGTTCATGCCGAGCGCGCGCTCAACACCCTGCGCGCAGGAAAACCGCGATCGATCGGGGTGGTGCTGAACCGCGTCGACTTCGATCGAAACAAGTATTACTACGCGCGGTATTACGGGTACAACTACAAGAGTTATTACGGGAGCGCGACGCCTGCCGCGTGACCGCCCGCGGGTCGGGCGCGACAGCGCAGCGCTCATCCTGCTTCTCCTCTGGCCGCTGGCCGCCTTCGGCGGCCGCTCCGCCGGTGCCGCCCTCGTCTTTGCTCTCGGCAGCGTGCTGCTGATGATCACTCTCCGTCCCACGATCTTGACCGATGGTGGGTCGCGACAACTCGATCGAATCCTTCTGATGACGGCACTCGCGGTGAGTCTGCACGCGGTGCCGCTGCCGGTGGCGCTCGTCAACGTCATCTCACCGCACGCCGCCACTATTCGTCAGCAGCTCGAGCTGCTGCCGTCGCGGGCAACCTGGACGCCGCTATCAATCGAAGAGGCATCAACACTATGGGCCGGTGTCGTGGTGGTCGGAACACTGGCGTTGTTTTTCGCCGCACGAGCCATCGTGTCGCGCGGCGGATTGCGGCAGACGGTGCGCGGCATCAGTGCGCTCGGCTTCGTGTTTTCAGCGCTTGCACTGGCGCAGGCGGCGACCGCGGGACGGATGATCTACTGGCGCTTCCCCACCGAGTACGAAGGGCCGCTCCCGTTCGGACCCTTCGTCAACCGGAATCACTTTGCGACGTGGGTCATTATGGCGGCTCCGGTGTGCTTTGGATATTTCATCGCCCGCTCGAGTGGACCGGATGAGTCGAACGACCACGTCAGCAGGCGAACGCGACTCGCGAGAATGGCCGACGGACGCACCGCATGGCTTGCCACCGCCGGCGCAATGATGGTGGCGGCGCTGCTGGCCTCGATGTCGCGATCTGGAATTCTTGCGCTCGCCGGGGCGGTCGGGTGGTTTGCGGTCGCGCAGCGCAGGCGTTCCACCGTGCGGCGCGTCGTAGGGATTGTCGCCATGGTCGTGCTGGTCGCCGGATTCGCTCTCGCGCGCGTTGACATTCCGGCGCTCGGGGAGCGATTCAGTCAATCAGCAACGGGCGTTCGCGATCGGGTGAAGATTTGGAAGGACACCGTGCCGATCGTGAGGGATTTCTGGTTGACCGGCACCGGGGCAGGAACGTATCGAGCGGCGATGCTCGTGTATCAGCGCACCGATCGAAACGTTCAGTTCAATCAGGCGCATAACCACTATCTCCAGGCGGCGGCCGAAGGAGGGATCGTGCTGGTCAGCCTGCTCGTGGCGATGCTTGTCGCGCTCGTGAGGGGAACGAGCACGCACCTGGCAGCGGACACTTCAGGAGCTTACTGGATACGGACCGGGGCCGCTTGCGGTCTGCTTGCTGTAGCGCTGCAGAGCCTGTGGGAGACGGGCCTGGTCATGCCAGCGAATGCCGCTCTGGCAGCGGTTCTCGCCGCAATGGCCTCTTCCGAGCGATAACCGCGCGAAAAGAGTATTTTTATTGGCCGATGGCACTCAGGCTGGGAATAGATATCGACGGGGTCCTCGCGGACTTTCGCAATGCATTTCGGGATACCGCACGCGAGTGTCTCCGGCGCGAGGTCGGCTCAGACTCGCAGACCGATAACAGTCTCACCCACGTGGACATCGATCGCGTCTGGAATCACATCGCGCGACGTCCGAACTGGTGGATGACGTTGCGCGCTTACGAGCCGGGCGCGATCGGCAATCTCTATACCCTTGCACGTTCGCATAAATGGGAAGTCTGTTTCCTGACGAAGCGTCCCGCGAGCGCCGGGGACTCGGTCCAATTCCAGACACAGTGGTGGCTCGAACAACAGGGGTTCTACTTGCCGGCCGTGATCACGGTGCCCGGTTCGCGCGGCGATCTCGCGAACTCGCTCCGTCTTGACCTGGCGATCGACGATCAGTTCGTCAACTGCGCCGAGATCATCGCCGCCGGGCCGACCAAGGCGCTGCTCATGCTTCGCGATGCGAATCCCTCGATACAGCAGCACGCGATCGATCGCGGCGTCGGCGTCGTCGCGACGCTCGCCGAGACGCTGCCCGTTCTTCTGCAACTCCACGAGCTGCTGCACACTCAACGAGGGAAAATGATTCGGCTGTCGGAATGGTTTCGTCCGAAGAGCACCGAAACGCTGCCGTCCAACCCGAGATCTACGCGGCCCATTCCTGACGAGCCTGAACCAGCAAAACCTGCAGTCTGAGACCGACCGGAGCCCGCACCCGGCCTTAGCGCTTTCGGCAGACGAACCACACCTGACTATTGAGCCATGATCCTGTCAAGGGGACGGGGGAATACAGCCTGCGCTCGATGACCAACGTCTGTTCGATGACCCGCGTGAGGACCCGCCAGTTGAAACCCTTGTGTCCGTGATACCTCATCGTGTCGCCGTCGGCGTTGATGGTGATGGTGGCGCGGCGCTCGATTTGTGACGTCTCGCGCGCGAGGAGCATGCGCATGAACTCCGCAAGTCGATAGCGTTCGCGGCTCGCGTACTCGGCAAGGCCGGTCGCTGCCGCGACCGCTCTGACTGCCTGCTTCACCGCAAGCGTGGGACCGATCTCAATCGGCACGCTGATGACGACGATGCCGTGAGGCCGGACGAGCCTGGCAAGATCGGCGAGCACATCGGGCTGAACATCGGAGGGGCAATGCTCGAGCACTTCCATGCAAACCACGGCATCGTAGTAACCGGTGTAACGGGTCGCGCGCAGCTCAGCAACCGACGCGAAGCGCACATCCGGTGCTGCACCGAGCCGCCTGCCACAATCGGCCAGTTGTTCGACGTCGATATCCGTGCCGGTTGTTTCGCGGAAGAGAGCGCGTGCGAGCGTGATAAATGTGCCGTCGCCACAACCGTAGTCGAGCAGCGCGCCGCCGGCACCGGCCGCCGCGAGTTCACGCGCGAGTTCGAACCTGCGGCGATGACTCCACTTGACGAGCGCGTTCTTGCTGAAGAGCTGCTTCCGGGCGTAGTGCCCCTGCTCGAGCAGCTGAGAGGTGCTGGTCACACTTGATCTATCGGCCGATGGCGGGTGCATCTGTGGGTGGTGTAGTGTGGCACCACTCGGTGGAAGTCAGCTCCAAATAGAGCCGAACACAACGCGCCTGAATGACGGGTGCTTCAAAAGCGAACGGGCCGCCGCGCCGTGCCAATTGAAATCCGCTGTCTGCTTGAGCAGCGGAACGATGCCATCAACCCGCGCCAGCTCGACCACCTTGTCGATCGTTCGGTCGCTCAAACGGCTGGCCAGTGCCCGGAAGGCGAGGCCCGCGCGAATTTCCGGCCATAGCCTGGCCCGCCACCTTCGCTCGTATTCGCGAAGGTGTGTGCCGGCGAGACGATCGTCCCGAAGACGATCGGCGAGCACTTCTGCAGCAAGGCGGCCGCTGAGAAGTCCGAAGTAGATTCCGCCACCCGTTGTCGCCTTGACGAGCCCCGCCGCATCACCGACGGCGAGCACGCGGCGCGACCACGTCCGCGTGACCGGTGCCAGCGGCAGTACCTTGACCCGAGGCTGCTGCCAGATCGTCGCCACACCAAAGCGTCGATCGATGCACGCGGCAAGCTCCTCGAATGCGGCCCGAGGACGTCCCTCACACATCACACCGACGCGTGCGTACGATGTTGCGCCGCGGCGAAACGGCACCAGCCACCCGAATCCGCCGGCAGCAATCCTGCGACCGAGATACACCTCGACGTGATCCGCCGCCGGAAACGCGACCTCGCGTTGAGCGCTGTGCACGAAGACGCGCGGCAACCCGAGACCGAGCCGGCGATTGAATCGATAGTTCGCTCCGCACGCGATGATGCAGGCGCGACCCTGAACCTCGCCGCCCGAGGTCGACACCGTGACGCCGCCGTGTTCGACGTCGATCTGACGAACCCGGCAGGCCGCCTGGATTTCTGCGCCGGCTGCCACGGCGCTCGTCGCGAGCGCGCCATCGAACTCGCCGCGATCGATGATCGCCGCCCGCACGCGCTCGTCGTCGATCAGGATCGACGAGCCGTCGGCTGACACGAAACGTGCGGCATGCGCCGTCTGCAGAATGGTGTGACGAGGAAGGTCGAGCTCGTCGAATGCGTCCATCCCGAGGACGCCGGTGCAATGGACGGGCACGCCAATCGTCTCATGCTCTTCGACGACGAGGGCGCTGTAGCCGAAGGCCGCGAGATCGCGCGCCGCAAGAAGACCAGCGGGACCGGCGCCGACAATGATGACGTCGCGCCGCCCCGGCGTCAGTACTTGCGGTCCCTCGACTCCCATGTGCCTCGGAAGCTTATCCAAAACGAGAGGAGAATCAAACGCATATCGAGGGTGAACGATCGACGACGGATGTACAGTCGGTCGTAACGGAACTTGCTGCGACGCGAGATGTCGCGCGACGCATACACCTGCGCCACTCCGGTCAGTCCCGGACGGACGACAATTCGATCGGTGTAGCCTGGAACCGCCTCGAGCGGAACCGGCGTCTCCCCTTCGAATTCGATCTCGCCGGGCCGCAACGCCCGCGGCCCGACAAAACTCATATCGCCGCGAAGGATGTTCCAGAGCTGCGGCAATTCATCCATGGCGGTCGCGCGCATCACCCGCCCGGCGCGCGTAATACGCGCATCCCCATGCCGCGCCTGCAGAGGTCCGGTCGTGCGCTCGGCGTCACACTGCATCGATCGAAACTTCAGCGCGCGAAAGAGACGTCCGTCGCGCCCGACTCGGTCCTGGGCATAAAAGACGGGGCCGCCATCCTCGAGCTTGATCGCGATCGCGAGCACGCACCAGAGAGGAGCGGAAATCGCCAGGCCGATCGAGGCAAGCGCGACATCAAAGGCGCGCTTCACGAATGGCTCGCAATCTCTTCGCACAGGGCGACAAAACGATTGGCCATCAAATCCAGCGTGAAATCCGTTCGCACGCGCTCGATTCCCGCAGCTCCGAGCCTCGATCTCAATGGGCTATCCGCGAGGAGCGTCTCGATTGCGTTGCGCAGCGCGGCGGCGTCGCCGGGCGCGACGACCAGTCCTGTCTCACCATGCCGATTCACCCACGGCACACCCGACTCGACACTGGTGCTAATCACGGGAGTCCCGCTCGCCATCGCTTCGAGCTGCACGACGCCAAACGCTTCCGCTCGAGTCAGCGATGGCAGGACCAGGAGATCGGCCGCGTGCATCCACGCCTTCGCATCGGGATCGGACAGCGCACCTGGAAACTCGAAGGTCGCGGCTCCCGCGCTCGCCGCAGCGCGCGCCATCCAGGTGCTGCGCATCGGCCCATCACCGGCAACCACGACGTGCACCGATAAGGGTGACGCCGCCTCGATCAGAACCTCGACGCCCTTGTAGGCAACGAGACGGCCGAGAAACAGAACAATGGGTTTGCCGACCCTTGCTCGAATGGCAGCGGCACGGCAGTTCGTCTCGGCGTCGATGGTCCATGCGGTTGGATCAATACCAAAAGGAATGATGGCGGTCTTGTCGGAATAACGTGTGAGCGCCGGCGACAGGGATGCTAACGCCGGTGAGGATGCGACAAATCTACGAGCCTTGTTGTAGGCGGGCCTGGCGAGTGGGGCATAGAACAGGCGATATTGCAGCTCTGGACGGACGACGTCGCTATGAAACCAGATCGCGAACGGAATACGCGCCGGGCTGATGATCAGCGAGAGCAGAGCCCAGGGATTTGGTTCGTGGACGATCATCAGGTCGGCATCCGCTCGGCTCAGGTGCGACGCAAATCTCGGAGCGATCGGAACCGAGCCGGCCTGCCCGAGCGTGCCAACCCTGGTGACCGGGACACCATCGACGACATCTTCCCTGGTCGTTCGACCGCGATCGAACGCGAGGACGCGGCTCTCCAGGCGTCCGCGCGAGACTCGGCAGAGCGTTTCAACCACTCGCTCCATGCCGCCAGGGACCGGCGGATAGTACTTGCCGACGTGCAACACCCTCAACACTTCATCACTCCGAGGGGCTTCGCCCCTCGGACTCCGCTGCACGCGCGCTCGTCGGGCCCCGCGAGCCCCACTCCTCTCGCGTGGGCTCACTCGCCCGCTCGTTCGCCACCGCGCTGCCGTCGACCATACGTTCGTACAGTGACGCAATCTCGCGTGCGTATTTCGACCAGCTGAACGCCTCGGCGCGGCGGACACCGCGTTGCTGGCGCGCCGCCCATTCCGCCGGCTGCTCCTGACGTTCGTCGAGCAGCATGTGAATCGCATCAGTCCATGCCTCAACATCACCGACAGCGCAGTAGGTAGCGGCGTCAGCACCAACCTCGCGAAGGGCGGCGATGTCGCTCGCGACGACCGGCGTACCGCACGCGAGCGATTCCAAAAGCGGCAGGCCGAATCCTTCGCGTTCGGAAGGCATGACCAGCAGGGCGCTGCGCCGGTAAATGGCAGCCAGCGTCGCGCGATCGAGGAACGGCAAGACCAGGACGGGCACGTCGAGATCCCGTGCGAGTGCCGCCTGCTCGGCCGTGAACGGGCCGCCGACGCGAACCAGCCGGACTCGTCCGCCCAGTTCCGAAATGATCCGAACCAGCACGTCGAGCCGCTTTCGCGGGATGGCGCTGCCGACGTGAAGAATATCGACTGACGATCGGCGCGGCCCGAGGAGTTGCGCGGCTTCGCGATCGGCGGCCGCCTCACGATGCGTGGTAAAACTCGGGTGCAAGCCATTGTGGACGACAGTGGTCTTGTCTTCTGAAAAACGTGCGCGCTCGATCAGAAGGCTGCGGGTCGCCTCGGTGTCGCAAGCGACGTGACCGGCCTTGCGCAGGCCGTCCAGAATCCGGCGCGTCATCGCTCGAAAGGCCGCGCTCCGATGCTCGCGCTCAGGTTCGAGCACGCTCCGGAACGTATCGAGATCGTGACACGTGACGAGCGTTCGATTCGCCGGCAGGCGGTGCACCAGCTGCGCGTAGCTGTGGTCGACGACATGAAACAGATCGAACCGCTGGTGGAGGCGCGACGCGAAACGTGGGTAGTCCCACAGGCGGCCGGCCATTCGATCGACACCAAACGCCAGCTTTTGGCTCGAGACGCGCGACAGCCGCCTCGGAAGCGAAGGACGGATCAGCGTCACTTCGACGGTGGCCGCATGCTCGCGGCTGAGGCGATCCAACAGCATTTCCGCCACCAGATCCATGCTCGGCCATCCTTCTTCGAGGTAATCGGCCAGCAGCGCGACGCGCAAGCGTTTCATCGCGCCAACACCTCCTCGAAGAAATCCAGATGACGCCGCGCGACAATCGGCCAGGAGAATTCCGCGCGCACTCTCGCGAGGCCGCACGCGGCCAGCTGCGTCCGCATCGCGGCGTCGGCGATCAATCGATCGAGACGCTCGGTCCACTGGGCCAGATCCGTTTCGGGAATGAGAATGCCGGCATCCTGCACGACGTAGGGGATCTCACCGCTGTCGCTCGCGACCACCGGGACGCCGCAGGCCATCGCTTCGATCAGCATCCGGCCAAACTGCTCCTTCCATCGTGCGGTCGTCCGGCTCGGCGCGCACAGGACGTCCATGGCGCGCAGATAGTCCGGCATATCGCTGTGGCCGACGTGACGCACGAGCCGCACGCGCGACGGATGTTGCAGGCGAAGCGACTCGATGCGAGGCGCGAGCGCACCACCACCGACGAAAAGCACGTTCCAGCGTTGTGTCGAACCATGAAATGCCTGGAGGACGGTGTCGACGCCTTTTTCCTCAACCAGTCGGCCGGCAAAGCCCACGACCGGTTCGTCGCTGGTCCAGCCGAGAACTCTTCGCATCCTCGTTCGTGCAACGGGATCGGGGCGGAAGGCGTCCGTGTCCACGCCCGGACTGAGCACTCGGGACGGTTTTCCGGCGTAGCCTCGCCGATCGCGAAGGGTGTCGTAAACGGTCTGGCCGAAAGCGATCCATGCGTCCGCGCGATCCATCACGTGGCGTTCGACGCTGTCGATCGGCGGCGGGTAGCGCTTGTTGATGTTTTGAAACGTCGCCGGAACAAACCTCGCATCTGGCTGGACACGTCGCGCGATCTGCATGCAGGCGACAACGTACGGCTCCTCCCATCCATGCACAACATCCCACGGCCGCTGCAGGAGCGAGCGCAACTTCCTCCCGTACATCCTCAAGTGCGGATGCGAACCAAAGCGCAGGCTGATTGGCACCAACTGGTCCGCCTCGTTCGCGATCGGTTCGAGTTCGACGTAGCGAAGGTCGCCCTGCAGCCGCGCGGGGGCCACTGCCGTCACCTGCCACTCACCAGAGCCCTGCACTGCCATCTCGTGAGCCAGGCGACGGTTCTCGGCGACGACGTATGAATGACCGATCGTCAGAAGGTGTTTCAGTCGGCGTTCCCTGTGCCAACCGGCGCGAGCTGACCTGCCGGATACGGTGCGCTGCCGTCTCGCAGGCGTCGCCAGGACGCGCGCGTCTGACGCGAGACGGGCCGTCGTGACCGCAGCGCAGCGCCGGCGTTTGCGACCAGCTCGGTCATGATCCATCGCGGTCCTGACGGATCATCAATGCCCCATCGCGAACGCATTCGAAAATACAAGGCGAGTCTCGCCGGCACGAGCCACATCGCACGCCACACCGGTTCGTTGTAGAGCGCGTGCAGGCAATCATTGCGAGTGACGTATCGCAGGTATCGCTGCGGCGTTCTACCCGCGGCATCCTGCGCATGCACGACCAGCGCCTCCGGCAAATACACGACGCGGTATCCGCGATCGAGCAACCTGAGGCAGTACTCTTTCTCTTCTCCGTAGAAGACGAAGCTTTCGCGGTAGCCGCCAAGATCGATGAAGAGCGCGCGATTCAAGAGATGCGCGAATCCGATGAAGGCGGGAACGTACCGCGGAGCCGTGCCGCGACCCGGCTGCATGTCTTCCGGCCATGGCGTGCCATCAGTGTTCGCCTGCGCAAAGGCGACAGCGGCAACCTGACGATCGGACTGAATGATGCGCAGTGCGCGTTCAATGCTCTCCCCACTCAGCAACGCCGCATCATCATCGAGCAACAACACCGCTTGCGCGCGGGCTGCCTTCATCAGCACGTTCCGCCCGACAATGTTCCCGGGCCCGCGATCGTCGCGGATGATTCGAACGCGCGCGTGCGACTTCAGAGTCTCGGCAGCGGGAACCTCCGAGGCGTCGTCGAAGACCAGGATTTCAGGTTCGAGGTGCTGGATGTGAACGAGCGACTCGACACACCGACGAAGCGACGCGGAACGGTTTCGCGTCGTGATGCCGATGGTGAGTTGAGGGGTCGACTCGTTCATCGACTCGCCATTTCGAACGCCGCCCGCCGCGAACAATCAGCTCTGAGTGCATCGATCGTATGCGGCAGCGCGAAGTACGTCTCGTATGCCGCGATGGCGCGTGCCTGCAGCGCCTCGCGTGCAGCCGCGTCTGTGAGCAGCTCGCGTATTTGCTGCACCAGTGCGGCGCTGTCGGCAGCTGCCGTCATCGCAACACAGTCCATCCTCCCCCAGATGTCCTCGGTCAACTTGCCATCATTCGTCACGACTGCGCATCCATTCGCCAGGCCGGCCATGACCGATGTCCGTCGGGTGGTCACGCCGTCCGGGTACGGCTGGATCAGGACATCGCAGGCCTGAAGTTGCACCGAAATGTCGTCGGCTGACGCCCGTCCGGATGCCACGAGCCGGCCGCCGAGGTCTGGATGACTGGAGACCAGGTTCTTGACGAACCGATCGCTTCCGGCGCCAGTGCACAAGGCGGCGACACGCGGGTCGGAGGAAAGCACGTCGATCAAAACTCGCCGTAGCAGTGGCGCCACATGGTTTCCGTACGATCCAAAGTGACCGATCAGGGAGCTCGCGCGGCCGAGCGACGCCGTGCGCGTTGTCCGCACGGCCTGCGCAGCATCCACGTGTGGAATCGCGGATGGAATCGGGATCGTCACCGCGCTCCGAATCGCGTCGGGGCGAAAACGCCTGAGGTATCGCCGCCACGTATCGGTCGACAGATACAGATGCGTCGCGGCGTCGAGCAGGATGGCGGCCATCGCGCGCTGTGTGAAAGCCGTGACGATGTGATCGGGCCGCCAGCGCAGATACAGGTATGGCTCGTGAAACATGACGCGGACGTCCGCGCCGGCTTTACGCTGCGCTAACAGCCACCGGCAAAAAGGGACGTTTGTGCCGCGGCGGCCAAACGCAGCGGGGACGTACTGGACGAGCAGACGCCCGGTCCGATCGGCGGAGAGGCGCGCCGACAATTGACGTCGCGAGCGGGCGCCAAAGCGATCGGTCAGCGTAATCGTCTCCACACCGGCGGGACCGCGACGCGCGCTGGGCGCGGGCGGCACATACAGCGACACAAGATCGCCGCTCTGCCGAAGCGCTTCGGCGATCTGATACGTGTAATCACCGACACCGCCGCAATCCGGTGGCAGCTCTGGTGTGACGATGTGCCAGTGCGTGTTCACGAGCGAGCTACCAGCTCGACCGAGCCGACGGGTTGAGAGGCATTCGCGAGGACGCGATCGAGCGCGTCAACATGCGTGTCGAGCGACATCGCCGATGCGGCGGCAATTGCGCCGCGACTCAAACGATCGCGAAGTTCGCGATCGCCGAGAACCGTGGCCAGGGCTGTAGCCATGGCGCGAAATCCACCTGCTGGCGGCACGAGCAGACCACTGACGTCGTGCCGAAGCCATTGACGAATGCCCCCTGTGTCGAATGCCACAGAGGGAACACCCCTGGCAGCCGCCTCGAGCCCGACCAGTCCGAACGGCTCCGGCCAAACGCTCGGGACCGCAAGGACAGACGCGCGCGCCAACGTTGTCAGTCGACGTGTCGAATCCAGCCACCCGGGAAACTCCGCAGCGAGGTACTGCCGCTCCGCGAGTCGCTGCCATTCCGCTCGTTGGGGACCGTCGCCAGCCATGATGAGCCGAATTGGACGGCCCAATTCTGCTGTCGCGCGACCGACCGCCCGCACCAGAATGTCCCCCCCTTTCAACGTCGTCATGCGGCCCAGAAAGAGAACGCTGTCGCGAGGTTCGGAGCCGTTGGCGCCAACCGGGAGTGACGGAAACAGGGGCAACATGGCAAGGCGGTCACGAGGTGCTCCATGACGCACGTACTCGTCCACCATGTGCTCGCTCGCCACGACGATCGTTCGATAGCGTGGAAGCAGTTGCTGCTGCGATCGCGCCCATCGGTAACCATTCACGAGCGCCGACGGATTCAGTGCGCCACAGTGGCGCGGGCCGTACAGCGCGAGGCAGGCAGGTCCGAGCGTGCGCGCGCAGGCGACGCCGGACGGGAACTCATGCATCTTCAAAGCACTGATACACGTGCCGAAGTAGGCGTGCATGAACTTGACGACGGGCCATCGGTCGAGAAGAAGCCGTTCGACCTCGAGCGGCGCCATGTTGTTGGAAAAACAGACGTCGGGTTTCCAGGCGTCCAACCGGGCGAATGCCGAGTGGTTATCCTGCGGGTCGATCCCAACACACGGACCATCGACCTGTTCGCTCAGCGGCGTCCTGGCGCCCCGCCGCACAAACAGCATCGCAATCGAATGTCCGCGCAACCGAAGCGCCGGGACAATCGCGGCCAGATACGATTCGACGCCCCCTTCCGAGTGCAGCGCGTCCTGAGCGATGAGGATCTTCATGCCGGCCGCTGCCTGAGCACGATGTGCCCGTCGCGGGCAAAGAGATCCGATTCTGGTTCGAGCGACGACGCGCACAATCTCAGCGCGTCGATCGTCTCGCGGGCATGTGCCTCGTCAATTGCCAATGACGGCCAGCATTGAGGGTGCATTTCAGCGACGATCGTCAACTGCGAACCCATTGCCGCGATCGTGCGGCGGGCGCCTCGAAGGGCTTGAAACTCGGCTCCCTGCACGTCCATGCGGATGAACGTCGGCCGAATCTTCATCTGATCGCACAGCTCGTCGATAGTCATGACATCGACGACTCGATTGCGAGCACGGCCATTGACGTCAACCGCCGGAGTCAGAGCATTCACGTAAGGCTGGTCGTACTCGTAGAACACCGCATCGCCGCGACGCTCGCCGGCTGCAGCTTCGACCAGAATCACCGGTGCCGCGGTCACCTCGGCATTGAAGGCGACATGGCGCCGAGCGACGGCTGCGCTCGAGGCCGTTGGTTCGATCGCGACGACGCGTCCGCGCGGGCCGGCAAGGCGCGACGCGAGGATGGCGTAGACGCCAAGAAATGATCCGACATCGAACACCACGTCTCCTGGGTTGATGTGGTGTTTGAGGAATGCGAAGAGCCTGGTTTCAGAATCGTGCGGAACAAGGTGGCGCACGCGGGGATCGATGCGGATGATTTCGTCATGAACCCGCCAGGGCATCCCGGTGCGCGCGTACAGAGTGCGAAGGCCCACGCCGTAGACACGCTGCGCGGCGGCATAGGCGGGATTTCTCATCCGTTGCTCACCCGCGGCGTTCCGCAAGACGTCGCGGCAGCGCCCGCAGCGCCTGCATCCCGGTCACCGCCCAGCGCTCGAATGACATCGGCCGCGCCCACGTGGCGCGCCTCCGTGCGTGATTCCGAACAATTTCCGATTCCCATCGATCGTGAAAGAGCCGGCCGTTGCGCAGCACTCTCGCCTTGTATGCATCCGATAAGGTTCCCAGCGTGCTGCTTCCAACGTGACGATACGCGCCGAGGCGCTCGTATCCGCATGTCGCGACCTTCCACCCGGCCGAGCGCACGCGAAACGCCAGATCGGCTTCATCCCACTCCGTGGGGACGAACGCTTCGTCAAGCAGGCCTACCCGCTGAAGGCATTCGCGCCGGACGACCCAGGGCCTGATCGTGCTGTCGACTTCCTGAATCCTCAACCAGTTCCACGGGAATGGACCGATAGTGCTCCGCAACCGCCGCCAGTCCTGCAGGTCCTCCCACCGTTCGATGGGCTCTTGCACCGGAAACATATCGAGCCCGCGGCTCAATCCCAGAAGTCCGACATCGCGATGCCGATTGAAGATTTCGGTCAGCTCGGTGACAAGCCAGCGCGCCTTCAGAAACATGTCGTCCTGCCATGCCATCAGCAGCGCTCCGCGGGCGACGCGAAATCCCGCATTCGTACACCGCAGCTCATGCGCATCGTCCATGTGGATCCATCGAAAATGGGCCCGGCCCCACTCGGTCTCGCCGACCTCCGTGAGAAACGACTGCGTTCCATCGCGGCAGCCGTCCTCGACGACGACGACCTCGATTGGCTCGCTTCCAGCGAAGGTCTGCCAACTTTCAATCGCGCGGCGCAGAATCGTCTCGTTGTTGAAGGTTGGAATGACAACGGACAACACGACCGGTGCAGGCGCGTCCTGATTGTTCACGCCGGCTTCTGTCCAAACGCGAGGAGATTGAGCGCGAGCGGCGTGTCGACGCCGCGTGGCACGAGGCGTCCGCCATGATAGAGCGATCGACGAAACAGATTTGAGACGACACCGCGGTAACCGCCAGCCGACGGAAGCTCGGGCGGCGCGATATCGACCGTGATCGACCGCAGCCCGACGCGCTCCAGCGCTGCCTGCAGCGCGGAAGGAGAGAAATGGTTCACGTGCACGAGATTGTCCGCGAGGCGTGGGCGATATCCTCGATGGACGCGCGCACGGACCCGTTCCTTCAGGCGCTGCGCCGGACCCGACGGCACTTTTACCGCGAGCCAGCCTCCGGCCTCGAGCGCATCATCCACGCGCGACAACAGCGTCAACGGTTCAGGGACGTGTTCGAGCACGTCGATCAGCGTGATCGCGCCATAACGACCTTCTGATAGGGGCAGTCGATCGACGTTGACGGCATGGACCGGCAGGCCCGTCCGTCGTGCGGCAAACGCCGCGGTGCGCGGATTAAGCTCGATTCCCTCCGGTTGCCATCCTGCACTCCTGGCGAGGTGCATGAATCGTCCCGCATGCGCACCGATGTCGAGCAGGCGGCGTCCCACGACAGTTCGCTTCGAGAGACCGTTGAGAATCGTCCGAAAAATGAAGTCCTTGTAATCGCTTTCGAACTCCTGTTGAACCCACTCTGGCGACCAGAGCTGGTCGTACAGCAGGTCGAAGAATCCGGGGAGGGCGGGCAGGCGTTCCGGCTGCGTGAAGCCGCACCGCGAACAGCGGCGGAACCACACGGCCTCGCCGGAATACTCCGCCAGTTCTGGATGCTGATCGCGGTAGACGTCGAGATCGAGAATCGCATCGTGCTCACGTGCGAAGGTCCTCGAGCCGCACACCCAGCATGACGGGATGTCGATGAACCCGGCGTGCATCATGATGCCGACATATCAACAATCTCGCGGGACATGTCGTCCCAGCTTCTCGTGCGCAACTGCGCGCCAAATGCTCGCGTGCGGACACGGAGCTCTTCCGGCGCCGCGCGCCATCGTCGGAACCTGGTGCACAGTTCCGCTGCACTCTCGCAATCGTCGAGAAGTAGATCCGCGAGGTCGGCCGGGAATCGCTCGGCAACCCCCGCTGCGGCGGAGACAATTGTCGGAACGCCGCAGCAGATGGCTTCATGCGCGGCGAGACCGTACGCTTCATAGCGCGCCGGATGCACCATCAGATCAGCAGCGGCCATGAGACTCGGAATATCCGTGCGATACCCGAGGAACGTCATACGGGCCGACATCCCGTCGAGATCCGCGAGCACGCGCCAGCGGTCGAGTTCCGCACCGGCCCCCGCGACGAGCAAATGCGCATCCCACTGTGAGCGACGACACATCGCGTTCCATGCCGCATAGACGGTGTCGAAGCCCTTTCGTCGATCGCCCAGCGCGCCAACGAACAGGACAAGTGGCACGGATGGATCGCGGCCGATCGCGACCTTTGCGCTGCCGGGCTCGTTTCGATCGTGAAAGCGAGTGGCATCGATGCCGTAATAGACGCGTCGTACTCGTTGCGGATCGACACCGATGCGGGTCACGACGTCTTGCACCGTGCGATCGCTGTTGCACACGACAAGCTGGGCCTGAGTCAATGCGCGGCGTTCCGCGGCCAGATAACGTCGATGACGCGCAGCCACGAGCGCCGCATTGAGCGGACCCACTGCTGACGGTTGGTACGCGGCGTGCACATAGTGGACCCACGTCACGTCTCGGCCGTCAAGGTTGCCGCCGTTCGCGATGACACGACCGCCGGAATCGCGAACCGCCCGTGCGTGCCGACTCGCAACGGTCGTCAGCAATGGTTCACCGAGGCTGTGCAGACCAAACGGTCGCGGCACGCGATGCACGCGAATCTGCGGAAGCCCGGCGAGCTCGGGTGAGACGCGATGCGCAACGAGATGAACCGGGCCGTTCACGCGTCGCGCGAGAAACGATGCAAGGGCATGGTTGGCCGTGTCCATCCCACCAAGAGGGACGAAGTCGCCGGAGGCTAACAGCCAGGCGGTCATGAACCCCGTGCTGCGCGCGCGGGCGCGGTGTTGACGAGCCCGTGCAGCGCGCCGGCGAGAAACCAGAACTGCAGGCCAATCTGCGTCACGAAAGGTGTGAAGGTAAAAATGAGCGCGGCGGTTCCGAGATTTGCTGCGAGCACCACGGAGGCGCACGCGCGGACTCGCGCATCCGGATGAGCGCGCGCCACGCGAGCGTCGCTCAACAATGTGACGACCAGCGCACCAATGTAGAGCAACAGGAGTGCAAAGCCGCCGTCAATGGCCCACCCGGCAACCTGAATCTCAACCCACAGAGGCTCGGCACCAGGTTTCACACTGCTGCCGAAGTACACCGCAATCATTCCCCACCGTCCGAGACCGGCGCCCATTGGATACTTCTGCAGCAGCTCGCCGAACGTGTACGACAGTTGTCCGCCACGTGATCCCGCGTAGAGCGCCAGCGGATCCTGCGCAAAGAGCGTAAACGTCCGCTCCGCGATGCTCTCGCCGCCCAGGACGAGCGCGAAAGAAAACGTCGCAATGACAATCGCGACCGCGGTGCCGCCGAACACCATCGCGCGCGCTCGTCGTTCCTGCATCAGCAGAAGAGAAAAGTACGAAGTCAGCATCAAGACCGACACGACGAGCGAGACACGAACCTGACTCAGGTAGATCGCCGCAATTCCGGCAAATGAGCCGGCCAGGGCTGCGACCCGTTTCCACAACGCCATCGCGCTCGTCGCAAACACGAGTCCAAGCAGCGCCGCGTACATGCCAGGACCCGCGACTGCGCCGGGGGTATCAAAGAGGCCCGGCGGACGAACGATCATTCGGCCATCGGGTCCGCGGTAGGTAACGGTGCCTAGGCCATAGACCGAACCGGTCATTACGCGCGACATCTCCGGCGGCATCCAGCGGCCGGGGTCATAAACCTGCAGCACACCGATGACCGCGTTCAGACCGTTGCAGATCAACAGCAGCGCCATCAATCGCGCAAGCCGCTCCGGCGTGCGGACGAACGTGCCGGCCCAGAAGATTGGCGCGATGACTGAGAGATACAGGACCAATTGCGCCAGCCCTGCGAAGGTTGACGACGTCAGCGGGTGCAAGAACATGACGACCACGTAGGCCATGGCCGCAAAAATCCAGGGCTGCGCCGGATGTGAACGCGAGGTCTTCGCCACCGCGACTGCCCACCACAGTAGCGTCGCAAAGGAAATGACGAACGATGCGATGCGGATGTACAGCCGAAACGGTTGCGTGCCCGGAAAGTAGAGCAACGCGGGAATGACTGTCTGGCTGATGACGAAGAATTCCGGAAACCCCCAGCGCTCCCTGAACTGAACGGACGCCGCCGTTGAAGGGGTCGCGACGCCATGAGCGAGAGCCACCGAGGGCATCATGCTGGTTGCGCGATTGCGGAAGAAAAGGAGATGGCTTCGAACACCTCTCCGAGCTGTGACGCCACCGTCGCTGGCGCAAATCGCGCACGGGCGGTCTCCCGGGCGCGTTCCCCGATTGCACAACGGAGCGCCGGATTGTTTACCAGCGTCCCGATCGCGTCGGCAAGAGCGCCCGCCTCTCCGGCCGGTGCAACAATCGCATCGTGGCCATCCGCAATCAGCTCGGCGGCGCCGCCACTGCCGGTGGTGACCACTGCTCTTCCGCACGCCATCGCTTCAGCGATCACCAGCCCAAACGGCTCCGGCTCCGTGCTGGCGTGTACGATGATGTCGAGCGCACGCATGGCTGGCGCCGGCTCGACGAAACCGGTCAACCCGACGCAGCCATCGAGTTCGCGGGCGTCAATCATTGTCTGCAGGTCAGTTCGCGTGAACTGGCTGTTCACAGTGTCGTAAATCGGTCCACCAATGATGTAGCCGCGAATCGACCTTCGCGATGCGAGCTGCTTCATCGCATCCAGAAACACCTCGTGCCCTTTCCACCGTGCGTAGGTGGCAATCAACCCGACCCGCGTCACGTCGGAGGATGCAGCCGGCAGTCCGGCCAGTCGATCCACATCGAGGCGTACCCCGGTCGGAGCAAAGACATCCAAATCAACAGGGTTGGCGACGACGTGAAGGTCAGGTGTCGGACGGATGCTGGATGCGACGTCGCTGGCTACGCTCGCGGAGTTCGCGACGATGGCGGAACAGCGTCCTGCGTACTGCCGGAGCAGCCAGCGTGTGAGTTTTCGTCGGGATATGTACTCATGAAGGTGCCAGACGAGACCGGCATCACGCGTTCGAAGTCGGGCACCAAGGACGTGCGCCTTCAATCCGTTGGTATGAATGGCATGCGGCTGAAAGTCAGCGATCACGCGACGAAGACGCGACTCGTACGCGGGCAGAACCGCCGCAGCTCCGCACAGCCTGATGCCGAGTGCGACCCGAGATCCCGTGCGCCACCCGTCTTGCACTGCCGGCCACTCACCGAGCCGCGACAACGCGGAGGGCATCGGGACGACAGAACAGATCGCGCGCATGCCCTTCAGCGAGTCGCGAAGCGGACCGTTACCTGGGAGGACGATCTGAAACTGCCAGTCCGGGTGTAACCGTTCCAGCGCCGTGACTATCCTGAGCAGCGCAACTTCCGATCCGCCGAGTTGATCCGACACGCTGAGGCACGTGATCCGCATTGTTCAGCCGCGCTTCCGCGCAATGAGCAGCACGTTGTCAGACATCGCCCTGCGAAAGAATCGCGACAGCAGTCGCGGATAGTGCGCGCCCGAGAGCGGCATTCGTCCAACACCGGTGAACTCGATGGCCACGTCACACAGACCGTTGTCGGCCGCAATCCGCGTCAGATCGGTGTCAAGCAGCGCCGTCTGATGCGCCGGATAGTTGCGCGCACCGAACGCAGAGAAGTGTCCCTTCAGTACGAGCGCGCCGAGGCTGACCAGGCTTCGTTGGTTCGGTGTGGTCACGACAATCCAGCCGCCGGGCTTGGAAATCCGGATCAGTTCACGAATGAACGCCCGAGGATTCTCCAGGTGCTCAATGGTTTCGATCGAAATGGCCACGTCCGCCGACCCGTCCGGCACCGGGATCGGATCACGGTTCAAGTCGGCGCGCATGAACGCGATTCCGTCGGGAAGTCCGTCGTACTGAATCGCGTCGATTCCAACGTACGACTCGAGCATGTCGCCGAGGAACGGGCGCAGCCGTCCGGCGCCACAACCAACGTCGACAATGCGTCCGCCGGCACTGCGGTGACGCAGTGCGCTCGTTGCCGCGGCATAGATCACGTCGTCGCTCGCGCCCAGGCTTTGTCGGGCCCGATGCTCGAGCGCAAGGTCTGTGGCACTCGTCATGCGGCCGTAGGCATCCCGATCGATGAAATCGCGTTCGACAGTTGTGCCAGGACGCGAGTTGGATCGCACATCGCCGACGCGCGTTCCGGACCAGCACTGCCCAGCGAGTCTCGCAGCGCGCGGTCGGCCACGAGAGAATGAAGTGCGTTTACCAACCCGCCGTGATCGCGTGGCGCGACGAGACGACCGCAGGTGTCATCGACAATCTCGGGGGCGCCCCCCATGTTGGTCGTGACGACTGGCACGCCGCATCGGAGCGCTTCGGCAAAGATGATCCCGAACGGCTCCGGTTCGATGTTCGGCTGCGCGAGCACATCCGCGCCCGACAGCAGTCGGTCGACATCGCGCCGTTCACCAAGAAATGTCACTCGCGACTCGAGACCGAGCTTGCGAACTTCATCGACCACTGCCGCGGCGTGGGCACGCTCACGCGCGCGTTGTGCACCACCCGCAATCCACAGCACCCACGGAAGGGCGTGCAAGCTGCTGAGCGCGCGCACCAGCTGGAGATGTCCTTTCCATGCCTCCATCCGGCTGGCCGCGAGAACCACGACGGTCTCGTCGCCGGCACCGAGTTGGCGGCGGATTTCGGTGCGTCCCTCCGGGGTTGGCTCTGTGATCCTGACCGGGCAGTAGATGACGCGACGAGGTGCGTGCGGTTGGAGCAAGTGCGCCGTCGCGGCTGTCCATTTGCTGTTGCAGATCACGAGATCAGCACCGGCGGCCCGGCAGGCGCGCTCGACGAGCGGCGTCCCGGTTGCGCGGTCGTGCTGCCAGAGGATGACGGGAACACCGCAGCCACGCGCGACGCCGGCAAAGATCGCGTGGGACCACGGAGCATGACAGACGACAGCGGTGCAGGAACGGTGGCGGAGCAAGTTGCGAAGGTGATACCGCGCGCGAACAATCGATGATGGATGACTCAGCCGCACGTCACCGAAGAAATGTACGGCGGCGCGACGGTCGCGAAGTTCGGAGAGCAGGCGCCCCTCCGTCGCAACCACGAATTCACATCCGGGTTCCTCACAGTCGGCGAACGTCGTGAGCATCCGCTCGATGCCGCCAAACAGGCGGCCGTTCGCGACGTGGAGAATGGGCACTGCTGCTAAAAGAACCGCTGGGGAACGACGATCGTGTCATTCGGCTGGACGATATCGGTCAACTTCGCTTTGATCTCGACCAGCCTGCCGTCGACCATGCGCTGGATTTTGGTGCGGCTCACGGCGCCCCGTTCGGTAACGCCGCCAGCCATCGCAATCGCTTTCTGTACCGTGATCTCTCCCTCGAGGACATAGGTGTTCGGAGTCCGGACGAAGCCATTGACGATGAATGTTTGCGCCTTTGGCACATTCACCGTGTCGCCATCACGCAAGAGAATCTGTTGCGCGCGGCCGTTCCGAAGATCATCCATCGTGACGCGTTCTGGCGCCGGCGCTTTCGCCGGATCGAGCGGACCATCAGCGGCCTGACCGGCGGGTTTTCGATAGACTTCGATGTAGGGTCCGGCCTCAGGCGTGGGCGATCCAGCCTGCGCGAGCACATCCATGATGGTCATCGCGCCCTTCAGTGGCACCGCCCCTGGCGCGCGGACCTGCCCATTCACATAGACGACCTGACTTCGATACGTCTCGACTTCGATGTTCACCTGCGGGTTCACGAGGAACCCGTCGGGCGGTCCGAGGCGCTTCTTCAGGTCTCCGGTGATCTGACGCACGGAGAGACCGCCGGCCTTGACACGGCCGACGAGCGGAAAATCGAACGTTCCGTCGCTGTCGACGGTCACGGTCCTGGTCAGAGTTGGTTCGTCGAATACGGTGATCGCCAAACGGTCCTGCGGTCCGACGACGTATTCAGCCGCGAGTGCCGGGTTTGGCGCCTGGAGCAACAACGAAAGGATTAGAAGCGTCGACATACATCAGGTCCCGTAAGTGAGTGACGCAAACAACCGATCTCTCTCATAGCGACGATCGGGGAGATCGCTGCGGCGCTGGTTGCGTTCCCAGGTGAATCCGACGCGGAACTGCGAATGGAAGCGATAGGCCGCGCCACCGCCAAAGGTTTCGACGCGATCCGTTCGACTCTCTTCGGACACTCCACTCGTGCGGTATCCGAGCGACTGTCGGCCGCCAAACACCTGGACTTCAAAGGGGCCGACCAGTTGGTGTGTGACGGTCAACCGCCCTCCCGTTGAAAGGTAGTACGGTTCGAGATCTTCGTATGAATACTGCACGTCCCGCATAAGGTCCAGATCGAACTTCGTCCGTTCCAGCAGGGTGTAGCCCGCCAGGACTTGAGCGATGACGCCGCTGTAATCGGGCAGCGCAGGATCGATGGTCTCGAAATGCCGGTATCCCACCATCACAGTGCCGCGAATGAGCGAGGTCGGATCGAACTGGAGGCTGGGGGTGAGACGAAATGTGTCGGCGTCGCGTTCCGGCCCCGAATCGAATCGATCGCGCTGCAGCGATGCCGTCATATTCAACGTCGTCAATGGCGTCAGCGCGAGCTGGACGCCAGCTTCGACGCTGTCGGCACGCGAGTTGAGATTGTGCGCCAGGTCGGCGCCGTCGAACTGCGTCCCGTCGTCGAAATCGAGATCGAATCGGCGCGCGTTGATGACCAGCGACGTTCGTGATGCGACGGCGATGCGAGTGCCGCCCATAATCGTTCGCTGCGTGCGCGGCACTCTCGCGTCGAGTTCTGCGTTCAGGCGATCCTTGGTCGAAACCCAACCCGTCGAGACGTACGGCTGAAGGTGACCGAGGTTCGCGTCGAGCCTCCCTTCGGATCCGAAATTTACCGATTCTTCATCCTTGAAGTCTTTGAAATAGACGAAGTCGGTATTGGCGCCGTAGGAGAACAGGAGACGTCCGGCACGCACGCGCGCAACAATGCGAGGCACGATCGTGGCGGTGAAATCGTCCTGGGGATGGTCGGCTGAGTTGAACACATTGGAGTCGGTTCCAAGGTTGGTGATAGACACCGATGGGCGAAGACCGACCGGGCCGGCGTGAATCGGCATCGACTCGATCGCTTCCGGCGGCTGCGGCTGCGTCTGCGCCCGGACTTCGGCGGCAAGCAGGAACAGGCATACCGTGAGCGGCACGGCAACGGGGCCACCAGGCCGATTGATGATCGTCATTGGCGAGGCTTCAACCGCGTGATGCCGAGTTGACGCGTCTTTCGATACAAGTTCGCGCGTTCGATGCCGAGGATGCGCGCCGCATCGGTCATCCGCCAGCCCGACGATTCCAGAACACTCGCGATGTAATCCCGCTCAAATGTCTGACGCGCCTCGCGGAGACTGGTAAATGCGGGACCGCCCCCGCGCGGATGTGTCTCGCGTTGCTGCAGATCTGCCAGCACGTCCTCCTGACGAATCATTCCTCCGACACATCGATCGACGAGCCGGCCAAGCGCTCCGCGAAGTTCGTCGAGATTGCCGGCCCAGCGGAGCGCGGCGAGAGCGGTTCGCGCCGCCGGAGCCAGCGTGCAAGGGATCTGGCGCACGCGACAGATTTCCCCCAGCGCGGCGTCAATCACAGCCGGAAGATCGACTGCCCGATCGCGGAGTGGCGGAACGTCGACGCGCAGCCGCTGAAGCCGGCGATAGAGCTCGGGCCGGAAGCGGCGGTGATGAACGTCTGCCTCGAGTGAAGGGGCGGCCGAAGCCATGACCCGAAATTGGACCGCAGCCATGGTCCGCCGGACACGCAACTCGCCGTCGCGCAGCAGGCGCGACATCCGCAGCTGCGCTCCGGCAGGCATCTCGCTCACGTCGCTCAGCAGGATGGTGCCTCGACCCACTTCTGCGAGGGCGCTTCCACCCAGCGCGACTTCGTAATCGACACGCGCCGGCCGCTCGGTGCCAAACAGACGCTGCAGCACGGCGCCATGATCGTCGGCGCAGTCGATCGTGATGAACGGTTCGGCGGCCCGCGGACTGGCCTGATGGATCGAGCGCGCAATTCCGTCAGGACAGAACCCCGCTTCGGCAACGATGAGGACGGAATCGTCGGAGTCGGCGGCGCGACGCGCGACGTCGGCGGCTCGCTGGACCGATGGCGCGGCGCCAATTAAGTCGGCCGGCAGCGGCACCGTCCCGCGAAAACGAACGCTTGACTGATCGTGCATGGGAGTGGTCCGGCGCAGCTTCGCCCCGTCAGTCACACGGGGGCTTTGCATCACCCGGGTGGCGGGCCGTGCGCGGAAACAGGTGTTAAGTGGGGGGGCGACGCTATCCTGCCAGTACTCCTGAGCTGTGTCAATAGGGACACACGTTGTGTGTTGTGAAGGACACCAGGGGGTCAGACCGGGGTCAGACCAGGGTCAGACCAGGGTCAGACGGTGCGACGGCCGACCTGGATCGGTTCTAGTGAATCAAAACTGACTCGGTCGGGGTCTGACCCCCGTCTGACCCCCGTCTGACCCCCGTCTGACCCCGGTCTGACCTCCCTTGAGTGGCAAGGCAGGCGCGGCCGCGGGAAGTGGCGGAGTACACCCACACATCGGGCGCAGTCGTTCCATTCGCCTTCTGTGGCTCGATCAGCATTGACGCCCAATCGATGCCGCGGTAGTCGAAATGAACAGCAATCGCCGT
This sequence comes from Vicinamibacterales bacterium, assembly GCA_035491715.1. Taxonomy (GTDB): domain Bacteria; phylum Acidobacteriota; class Vicinamibacteria; order Vicinamibacterales; family 2-12-FULL-66-21; genus JALZOC01. Next base: position 51,497 of record DATJKH010000083.1, read on the forward strand.
CAGGACGTCAGCATCTCGCGTGGTCGTATCGGTCCACACGGCATCCGAGTCACAAAAGCAACGCCGAAGGGATCCGGTCAACGCCCGCCTTTGAAGATCTGGTTCGGAGCCTGTCGCGAGGGTGCCAAGAACCGGTGCTGCCGTGCCTGGCCATAGGTACGCGAACGGTGGCGTCCACCCACTGGTGAACCAGCACGTCGACGATGTGGCGCTCGCATAGGTCGAACGCGCGTGGGCGTAGTTCTCCCGACCATGGCGTACCTGCTCGGTGAGTACCCAGCTGTTGGCCGCGAGCACGACCGCGGCGGCGGCGAAAATGGTGCGGCTGCGCCAGCCTAATGCAAGAAGCGCGACTGGAATCGGCCAAAGCACGTAGAACTTCACGTACGCGTATTGCTGATTGCGAATGACGGGAAGCGCAAGGAGAATGGCAACGGCGGTGAGCACCGACCACTGACGATCGCGCACGCCTCTGACGACGAGCGCCGCCATCACGATCCCCCCAAGAAGCAGCAGCACTGCGTTGATGTCGAGAGACGACGTCAGCGCCCTCAATCCGGCGTAGTTATTGAGGGGGATGATTCCTTGAGGTGGTCCCGCCACTAACGCCGCGACATACTTCAACGGCGACGTGGTCGCCATCATCGAACGCATCAAAGGATTTCGCTCGCCTCGAACGACAGCGGTCGCAGCCGCGCTCACGGGCGCGCCTTTCCAGAGCTCGCTCGCCATCATCGTCGCCATCACGACCAGAATCGCGACACCACTGGCCAGGGCGAGACGCCTGCGAGTGATCGTCGTCGTCGGCACGACGAGCGGCAGCATGCCCAACGCAAGAATGACTCCCTGATAGATGAGCGAGGCGAGCGCGATGGCGACGACGGCGCAGAATGCTGCTCTTGCGCCTCGGTCAGGGTCATCGCGCCAGCACCGCGCGTAGGCGAGACCTGCAACGGCAATCGCCGCTGCGAGCTGCGGTTCCGCGACATCGGAGAACAGAATCAGAAATGGTCCGCAGCTGCCCGCGAGGAGCAAGGCGGCAGCCCGACGTGAATCATCACCACATTCGGAACGTAGCCAGACTCGAAGGGCGACAAGCAAGAGGATCCCCGATGCGACCGACAGCACAACGAGAGCCCGTAGCGCTGACTCGCCGTGCGCGACCACGCCGAGTCCCGACAACAGACGAATCCACAGGTTCGCCAGCGGCGGAAACAAAAGCCAACGCGGCTCCCCCGGCTGAATACGTTCCGACAGGATGGCGGGAAGGTGTCGAACGCCGTCGCCGAAAAACTCCCGCCGCGTCGCACCGGCGACAATCAAAAGTGCAGCGAGAACCAGCAGCACAAGCTGGTCGGCCGCAACGCGATGTGTGGCGGTTGAGGTACGCGCGACCGTGCTCAGCGCGTGCTCCCGCGGAGGCCGCGAACGAGCCGCCATGCCCATCGGCCCGGCCGGGCAATCTGGTGTCGAAGCGAGCGCTGACTTTTCAGCAGCGCACCCGGAAACCGGCGATCGAACGTGTCGAGATCGGCCTGGCGGTCGCGAACCATCGAAGCCGGATGGTGAAGTGGTTCCTTCAATGGTTCCGTCGGCCGGTTCGACAAATCACCCAGATCGCGCGTATTCGACGCAAGCGGGCCTGAACCAATATTCGCGACGAGGTTGACCGCAGGATGAATGGAAAGACCGTGCCGCATGCAGGCGTAATACCAGGCATAGTCCCAGGAACCCATCCTGCCGGCCGACTGTTCCCGGTGAAGCATATCGAACGTCGACATCCAGTAGTCACGCTCGTCTTTGCTGTCGAAGAGCGCACGGGCCTCTGGCTGAGTCCGAAAATGCGGCCACGACGTCATATCCTCATCGAACAGCGACCAGGCTCGACGCCAGGTTGCCCATCCCCATGCCAGAGGGTACTTCGAGAAGAAGTACGAGTCTTCGCCACGGCGCTGCCGATAGGACTCACCGCTCACGTGGACAACCCGCCCGTCATCGCGATATCGGGTCATCATCGACGAGCAGAAGCTGAAGAAATCCGCATGCGGTAAGCAATCGTCCTCGAGGATGATTGCCGCCTCGGACCGTGTGAAGACCCAATCGATGGCGGAAGTCATGCGGCGATTCAGCCCGAGGTTGCTGTCGCTGAAATCGTGAGCCACCTCGCATTCCCAATCGATGGCGCGCACCACGGCACGCGTCTCATCACACGCCTTCCGATCGCTCGCCGATGCTGGACCGTCTGCGGCGATGAACAACCGACGTGGCTGCACCGCCGCGATTACCTCGAAGACACGACGTGTCGACGACGCTCGACGATGAATGACGAGAAGCACGGGCAGATCGAAACTCACGCGACCGTCCCGCCACCGGCGATGGCCGACAGAAAGGCGTCAGCGACCACCCGGGTCCCGTAGTCTTGCGCACGCGCCCGGCACGCCGCCGATCTCGCTCGCCACTTCTCATCGTCCGACAATAGCTCTGTAACGGCCTTGACGAAACGCCGCCGGTAAAACCAGCTTCGTGGGCGGCCGTCGATCAAGACCCCGGCGTCTCCGACCGTCGTGGTCAACGCAAACGCATTCGTCGTCACCGGCACGGTTCCCGCTGCCATGCATTCGGCCGCCGCAATGCAGAATCCCTCTGCGAAGATGCAGGGATAGGCAAGCACCCGTGCGCGGCGCTGTTCGGAGATCAACCGCGATCGATCGACGTGGCCCAGATACTCGACGCCAGGCGTGCGTTCGAAGAACCGCATGAATGCCTCTTTCGCCGGCGCCCGACCCCACAGCGTGAAGTCGGAGGTAATGACCAGCGCCGCCTCGCTGACGCGGGCTCGAATCGCCGGAAAGAGATCCTTCAGGTAGTAGAGACCGCGATCGGGAACGGAGCAATACAACATCACCGGTGCGCGCGTTTCCACCAGCGACACGTAGTCTTCGATCGCAATGGGCGGAGGCAGGATTCCCATTCCGGGGGCTGACACGACCGCTTGCAGGCTCCTGCGCATGAACGGCGACAGCGCAAAGCTTTTCGTGCACCATCCGATGCACCGCGCGATCATTTGTCGATCGGGCACATGAACATCGGTCGCAAGAAACACTCGCTCCAAGGCGGCGTCGGTCACCACATCGCTCCACTGCTTGACGAGCACGGTGACATCGGCCTGGCGCGGCCGCGCCGCATGGATCGACTGATAGCGAACGCGATTGCAATCCTCTGCGCCGCTTCGTGTTGCAACCGTTACATCGATACCACGCGCGGTCAGCGCCTCCGACAGCACAACTACCATCGCTTCAGTGCCGCCGACGCCGGCGGTATGGTGCGTCGTGCCCGAGAACCCCGGATCAAAATCGCAGACGAAGAGGATTGAGCGTGGACGATCCGGGGTCATACGGCGCGAAGCAGCCGTTGAAACGCGCCGCCGGCGGCTTCGAGCGCCTCCCACGATCCTTCCTCGACCAGGCGGCCATGCTCCAGCACGATGAGCTTGTCGGCTTCCCGAATCGTCGACAGCCGATGCGCGATCACGATCGTGGTGCGGCCTCGCGAGGCATTCAAGAGCGCCTGTTGGACGAGCTGTTCGGAAACCGAGTCGAGATGCGACGTCGCCTCGTCGAGAATCAGAATCGACGGATCGCGAATGACCGCGCGGGCGATGGCGATCCGCTGTCGTTGCCCTCCCGAGACCATCGCTCCGCGCTCTCCGACGAGCGTATCCAACCCTTGCGGCAGTTGCGCCACCACGTCGGACAGGTTCGCGACGTCAATTGCGCGCTGAAGCGCGGCTGGCGTTGCCCGGTCAAAGCCGTAGACGATATTCTCGCGGAGCGTACCGTGAAAGAGAAACGCGTCCTGCTCGACAAGAGCGGTCGCGCGATGCCAGCTGTCCGGTGAGTACTCCCAGTAGTCGACGCCATCAACGGTGATGCTTCCGCGTGTCGGCGCGCGGAACCGAAGAAGGAGCGCGGCGAGCGTCGATTTTCCCGAGCCGCTGGCGCCAACGATGGCAACGGTCTGCCCGGCTGCGACGGAAAACTCGACGTCCTGCAGCGCCGTCGCGCCGTTCGGATAGGTGTAACTGACGCGTTCGAAGCGCACGGCATCGCGTACCGGCGTATACACGCGCGTGCCGAACGGGCGTTCGGGATACACCGGCGTGTCGAGCCAGACCTGCACTTCTCGCACTCCGCCGGCGAGATACAGCAGATGCCCTTGCAGCCCATACAGCTGGTTCAGGAGCGGAAGCAGCCGCAGCAGCATGAATCCGTAGGCGAGCAGATAGCTGCTCAACATGTGGCCGGTACGAACGAAGAAGATGTAGGCGCAGCAGACAATGAGCATCGCTCCGACCACGGCGAGGGTCTCCGTGAGTGGGAAGAGCAGCGACGACGCGTGGGTGCTTCGCTCCTCTGCACGCGCCTGCGCGGTACTGAGCGCCTGGAAGGCGGTGATGACCTGGGCCTGTGAATTGGTCGCGCGAACAATGCGCACGCCGGCAAACGACTGCGTCAAGAGCGACGCGATGCGATGATTGAGGTCGGTCAGCTCGACGCCGGCCATCGTAATCCGCCGATAGACGAACGCCAGGACGCTGCCAATCGCGCCAGCGAGGGCCATCACGAGCAGCGTCAACTGCCAGGAAATGTAGCAAAGGGCGCCCAGGTAAAAGAGACCGATTGCCGAACGCTGGAGCGTCGCGACGAGCACATCAATGGCGAGCGTGACGCGATAGGTTTCAACCAGGAAGACGTTGGCGATCTCTCCGCCGGGAGACCGATCGAAGACATCGAGGTCGGCAGTATGCAGACGACGGAAGAGCGCATCTCGCAGCGTAATCGAGATGCGTTTCTTCAAATCCGCAGCGAGTACCTGTGAGACGTAGGCCGCGACATTCTTCGCCGCAATCGCGACCACGATCGCAGCACAAATGATGGCGACGTAAAAAGCTGCCGAATGACCGGGTAGCTCGTCTGCGAGCCACTGGAGCGGCCGCATCGGTGTCGCGTTCTCGCCGCCGAGCAGCAGCGACAACAAAGGAACCAGCAAGCCGACGCCGGCCCCTTCGAACACCATCACGAAGAGCGAGCTCGCCAGGACTGCGGCCAGCCGACTGCGTTCCGCCTCGAGATATGGACGCAGCCTCCGGACGACCAGCGCGAATTCGCTGAAATGGTGGAGGTTCAACCACCGTTAGGATACGGCATTCGCGCGTCGAGCGTGCATCGGATGATGTCGTCCTCGATCTGCACATCCGATCCGGGCCGCTCCCGCTGAATCCAGGATCGCAACTCCGAGAGAGCGGGATATCCAGCCGTGCCGTCGAACAGCCGCGCATCGTCGATCAAGACGACATGGCCGCGGACCGGATGCGCCAACAGAGACGAGAGTTCGTGCCTCACAGGAGTGTCGTCATGGCTCCGGGCGGTGTTGCCACCCATGAAGTGGCCGTCGAGCCAAAAGAGGGCGCGATCGCGGATTTGATCCAAGACTCGAGGTAATACGACACCACTATCTCCGAGAAGCAATTCGATACGCGGATCACCGGCAAAACGCCGAGCTGCACCCTCGTGGAACTCCGGCGACATCTCGATCGAAATCACACGGCCGAAGTGCGGACGCATCGCTTCAACCATCTCGCCGGTAAACGTCCCCGTTTCAATGAAGGTGGTGAACTTTCCTGATCGTTGATATCGGAGGATCGCCAGTTGCTTGACGACATGCGGTGGCGGCAACGGCCGGCCACGCATCCGCCATTGAAGGGCGACGCGGCGACGCGTGAAGCCGATCAGGGCTGGTGACATCGAGACTCGCCGCCAACGCGCCCGAAGAGCGTCGCTCATTGCGGTCGACGTGCCGCGTCGCTAATGACCGTCATCGTCTGCTGCGACACGATGGCGAGGGTGTAGTCACGAGCGACCACCGCAGCGGCATCAGCCAGCCGCTGGGACAGTTCGGGATTGGATCGCAGCCGTGTGACCGCGGCGACGAGCGCGCCGGCGTCATGTTTTGGCACGATCAAGGCGTTTTCCTCGTGCCGGAGTACATCACCGGCGACGCCGACCTGAGTGCAGACGATCGGCAGGCGCGACGCCATCGCTTCGACGATTGCTCGACTGAATCCCTCGTACAAGCTGGGAAAGATGAAGACGTCTGCGTCTCGATACAACTCGGCAAGCGTCGCCTGATCGACGCGCGGGAGCACGCGAACCTGCTGTCGCAGCTCGAGAGCAAATTCCGATTGCACCTGGCGTTCGCCAACCAGCGTTCCGGCACACACTAATCGCAGGCGTGCGTCTGCAGCCAGGAGAGCCGTCGCGGCTTCCTTGAGATAGCGGACGCCTTTCATCGGAAGCCACTGGCCGACGAACAGCAGCGTTTGAATAGGGCGGTGACGTCGCGTCGCGACGAAGAATTCGGGCGGCACGCCGTGCGCGAGCACGTACTCGTTGCCGTTGGTCGCCCAGCGTTTTGACTTCAGGTACTCCGCCTCAGTGCGATTCAGACACGCGACACCCGCAGCCCTCCGGCACGCAATCCTGAGGAACACAGGCATCAACACTTCCTGGAGCATCCGGTATCGCCACGACAGTCGGCCGCCGCTCCTTTCCATCTCGGCTCTCAGCTCGCGGTGATACAACGGCTCGACGCCGTGAAACATCACGAGCGCCGGCGGTCGGCCGCGCGTGAGCAGCGTCGCGAGCCACCCTGAATAACTGTGGAACAACACGAGACCAAATTCACGGCGGCGCCTGTAGAGCCATAACGCGATGGCAATGGGGTACACCAGCGGCGTCCAGCGCCCGCTGAATCTGGCAACGCGCGGGAAATCCGAGGGGGCAACAATCCTGACCGAGTGTTGCCGGTCCGCCAATGTCTGGGCGAGGGTTTGATACCCGATGTAAACCGCCGACTGCGGGTCTTTTGGTGTCTGGATGACTACTGCCAGTCGTAGCCGATCTTCATCCACGCGTACGCTCCACCGTTCGTCGAGCACTCAGCAACCCACCGCACCAGCCAGCGAGCCAGATCCATTGCGCCAGATCCGCGCGTCTCCGAACGCGTATCAACTTCCAGCCGAGATGCCGCGCGAGATCGTAGGCCATTGCCCGGAATGATTGACTCGCGTCGTCGGGTAGGTAGCGACGCTTGACGTGAGCGCCGCTCTCCGCCCACGCCCATGCCTGTCGAAAAACGCCGGGCACCGTTTGACGAAAGCGAACGTGCATGACGGCGTCGTGAACGAACACCAGCGGCGTACCGGCAAGCTGCACGCGAATACAGTAATCAGTGTCTTCCTGTCCGGCCATGGCCCCGAGCGTCATGTCGAAGCCGTTGACCGCGTCGTGGATAGACTTCTTGATGCCCAGACCTCCGGCACCAGCATAGGGCAGGGTCGGATGACAATAGCCACCGGCGAGCCCCTGCCCCTCGGCCGAGCTTCCGCGCGCAGCGGCAAGCCACGACGTATTGAGTTTTCGGAAATCGTACCGGCACGCAACGAAATCGTCCCGTTCGAGCGCGCGGCCCATCGCTTCGATGTAATCCTCCCCCATCACATCGTCGGCATCGCAAAAGAGGAGCGTGTCGCCGGCGGCGGCTTTGGCGCCCGTATTCCTTGCATAGGCTGCGCCTCGCCGCGCTGATGCGTCAACGAGCTGAAGTCGCTCGATGCGATCGCGAAAGCGGGTCGCGATCGCCAGCGTGTTGTCGCGCGATCCGTTGTCGGAGACAAGAACTTCCCACCAATACTGCGTTGTCTGATCCGCCAGCGCCGACAATTGCGCGCCAATGGTCGCTTCGCTGTTGAAGCACGGAATGACGATGCTGAGCCGAGGCGCGTGATCGGTCAATACGCGAGCAACCGTCGCGCCGCTCGTTCGATCTCGTCTTCGGAGGGAAGAAATGCGGCCTCGAGCGGCGGCGAATAAGGAACCGGTGTATCGAGCGCGCCGATGATGCGAATCGGCGCGTCGAGGAACTCGAAGGCTTGCTCCTGGATGATCGCGGCGACGCTTTCACCGATGCTTCCGGTGCGGGTGTCTTCGTGCACGATCAGCACGCGGCTGCAGTCTTCGGCGACGGCCAGGATCGCCTCGCGATCGAGCGGCATCAGAGAACGCAAATCCAGCACCGCCGCGTGAAGACCATCCGACGCGAGACGTTCGGCGACCCGCAGCGCGATATGCACGTAGGCGCCGTAGGAGATAATCGCAAGATCGTGCCCTTCGCGTCGAAGCGCCGCGCGGCCAATGGGAATCGGCGTCGGAGCATCCTGGGGAAGCGCCTGCTTGATCCGCGGATCGCGGTAGAGCGCAATGTGCTCGTAGTACAAGACAGGGTCGCGATCGGCTACCGCTGACGCCATCAACGCGCGCGCGTCGGCGGGGGTCGCGGGCGCAACGATCTTCAAGCCGGGAGTTCGATAGAACCAACCTTCCGTATTCTGGCTGTGATACGGCCCCGCGTGGCGAAGCCCGCCCCATGGCATTCGCACCACCATGGGCACACTGCCACCCCATCGATACCGTATCTTCGCGGCATTGTTCACCAGCTGATTGAAACCGGTGGCCACGAAGTCGTTGAACTGCATCTCGATGATCGGCCGCTGGCCAGTAATACCGCAACCGATCGCCACTCCCATGATGGCGCTCTCGGAGATCGGCGCGTTGATGATCCGGTCACCAAATTCATCGAGCAGCGGCCGGAGCAGCAGGAACGCGTTCCCATACTTTCCACCGACATCTTCGCCAAAAACGAATGCTCTCGAGTCGGCTCTCAGCGCGTCGCCGACTCCGAGCATCACGCCATCGAGAAACGTGTGACCTTTTTTCTGAAACGGCCCGGCCGGTTCGAGCGCCGGGATCTTGCGCGGCTCGCGCCGTTTGCGCAGATCCGGATCGAGCACGTCAACACGCACCCGGGCAGGCTCGCCATCCAGCACACCGACGCCGGCGTCGTCAGCACGCGGCCAGTCGGCGTCGATCACCAGCTTCGCCTGTGATTCAACGATCTCTATGGCTTCGCGCTTCAGTTCATCGACGGTATCCGGGTCGATGATTCCCGCGGCCAGGAGCCGGGCGGCATACGCTGGAATCGGATCGCGCGCCGCCCAGAATTCGTAGCGCTCCCGGTTCACGTAACCGTCCCCCGTCAACGGCGGATACTCCCAGCCGAGGGGCGGATCTTTGCCGAGATACAGCATGTCGTCATGATGCGCGTGGCCGCACATGCGCATCGAGACGAGTTCGATGAGCGTTGGACCGAGGCCTTCGCGCGCCCGCTGCACCGCCCAGTCGAAGGCGGCAGCGATCGCGTCAGGATCGGTTCCGTCGATGGTGACGCCGGGGATCCCATAACCCAGGGCCTTGTCGGCGAACACGCGGACCGCGGATTGATCCTGCACCGGCGTCGATAACGCCGTCTGATTGTTTTGCAGCGCGAAGACCGCGGGTAGCTTTCGGACCGCGCAAAGATTGATCGCTTCGTGCCATTCGCCGAGCGACGAACCGCCCTCTCCGATGAACGACAGCGCGACCCGGCCGGACTGTTGGCGCGCGAAGGCGAAGGCGAGACCGGCAATGGTGACCGGTCCGGTTCCGAGCGGCGCCACCGCCGGCCAGATACCGTGCTGCATATCGCCGATGTGCAGATCCTTGCCGTTCATGGGCGGACCGGCCTTCCCCATTTGCGCTGACAAGACGCGGCGAATCGTCTCGGGCTCGGACCGCATGGCGATCGTGACGCCAAGATCGCGAATCAACGGCGCGACAACGTCGCCGCTCCACTCACCTTCCTGGCAATACTGATCGCCGCGGCGCAAGCGGATCGCCGCGGCGTAGATGGCTTCCTGACCAAGCGATCGAAATCCCTTGCCCTGGAACACGGTGTCGCCGTATCGCACTTCGCCATTTGTGAAGAAGGCTTTCAGGCGATTGTCCGTCGCGCGCGTCAGGATCATGCCGCGAAGAATCTCGAGGCGTTCCTCGGCGGTCAGCGACGCGCGGATTGCGGCCCGACGGAAAAATCCGTCGCACGCATTGACGATGTCATCAAGCGCTTGTTCGAACCGCCGGTCGGCGGTCACGCCGGGGCTGGGGTCGGCGACGTCGAGCGGAGCCAAACGTTGAAGGCGTGCGCGCAATTCGCGCGCGAAGGGATCCCGAAGTCGATCGATACCGGTCTCGAGGACGGGTGCGGCGCCGGTCACGGCGGCCAGGGCTTCACGAGCCGAAGTCGCGGCAAACGGATACCGTTCAAGGATGAACGCCCCGAATTCCCGCCTGAAGGTCTCGGCAATCGGCTGCGGCCCGTGCATGCCGCTCTCATCCTACCGCAGTCAGGAAACCTTGACCGCTCCGTTGACGAAACTCTCGATCTGAGCAGCCGGCATCGCACCGGTCGTGCGCGCCGCCTCGCGACCGTCTTCGAAGATGGCCATCGTTGGAATCGATCGAATGCGGTATCGCTCGCCGAGTTCCGGCAGCGCATCCGTATTGACCTTGACGACGATGAGTCGACCAGCGCCCGACGCGGCGACTTTCGCGATTTCCGGAGCGACCATTCGACACGGTCCGCACCACGGCGCCCAGAAATCGACGACAACTGGGTGACCGGCGCTGCCGATCAGTGCATCAAAGGTTTCGACGCCGGCAATCTCAATCGGCTCGGCCGGCGGCCGCAGCGTCGTCTTGCATTTGCCGCATCGCGTTTCGGGACTCGAATAAGGGACGCGATTTTTCTGCCCGCACGAATGGCACGCAATGATGAAGCCGCGATCGTCGAGCTGAATACTGCTCATGGGCACTCCTCGATCACTCGATCGATTGTAACGCGTCCCTGTCGACATTCTTCACGGCCGCGGCTAGTCTGAGACGGCGAGCTCTCCCGGCACAATCGGACGCGTTCGCGGAAGAAGTCCGCGTCGCGCCATGTTGCCGACATACGCCAGGATGGCGACAAACGCGACCAGCTTCAGCACATCAGCACTCGTCGATCGTGGGAGCAATTTCCAAAGAACCCACAGTATCGGCTGCGCCATACAGACGGCCCAGACTGAACCGTAGAAGTATCGGCGCTCGTGACCTTCATTCTGAGTCGAGGCTTTCACACGCGGCAATTGCCCGAGCGCTCCCAGAATCCACAACGTGATCACGATCGGAAAATATGCGGCATCGTATAACTGACGAAGTCGCCAGGTGCCGCTCGTAATCGCCATCACCAGCCCGGCGGTATTCAACACCGCAAACGCAATGACCTCGCTCCACGCGAGCGTATAGCAGATGCGGCGATATAAGGGATTCGGACGATCCTCGGTGAACCGAATGATGTAGGGACGGGGCTCGACCCCGGGCAGCTTGCCGTACAGCCCTGCGATGCCGGTGCCGATCAGGACAGCGCCGAGCCACAGTGCCATCCGCGGATCGAATCCCTGCGCGAACAAGTCGAAGGTCAACGGCCCGGGCGCAATGAAAAACACAAAAATCCAGATCGGCCAATGCGCGATTCGGTAGCTGATCTTGTTGCGCTCCCGAATCAGCCGATCGCTGGCCAACTCAATTCGTTCGGCATGACCGAGGGTGCGCTCGTACGACGGAGGCAGGAGGCTGCGCCGCATGCGCGGCGCCTGGGGTTCATCAGGCGTGGCCGTAGACATTGCCACAATTATCGCCGGTCCGGGCGAACGGAGTGACGAAGATCTTCGTATGGCACCGGTATGGCTTTGAAGTACGCCTTCCGGATGCTGGTCAAAGACCCCTGGTTTACGATCGTTGCCGTTGTCGCCCTGGCTCTCGGCATCGGTGTCAATAGCACCGTCTTCACCTTTGTCAATGCGGTGCTTCTCCGCGGCCTGCCCTTTCCGAACGCCGATCAGATCGTCCACCTGAACTCGCGCAACACGACCGAGGGAGATTCGGACGCAGTCTCGTATCCCGACTTCCGCGACTGGCGCGCGAATTCGCGGACATTGGCGTCGCTTGCGGCGTATCGGCAAACGCCGATGAACATCAGCGACAGCGGCCATCCGCCCGAGCGCGCCTCAGGCGTCAGGGTGACGGCGAACGCGTTCAGCATCATCGGCGAGCGGCCGATCCAGGGACGCGACTTCAGAGACGACGAGGATCGAAAGGGTGCCGAACCGGTCGCCATCATCGGATATGGGTTGTGGAAGACGCGCTACGGCAGCGACCCGAGCATCCTCGGCAAGTCGATCAAGATCAACGATGTCCCGACGACGGTGATCGGTGTGATGGCCGAAGGCATGCGGTTCCCGACCAACACGGACGTGTGGATACCGCTCGTCCCTGACAGCGACCTGGAGCGGCGCGACGCACGAGCCGTCAACCTCTTTGGCCGGCTCGCGGACGGGGTCACGATCAAACAAGCACAAACGGAATTGACCGGCATTTGCAAGAACCTCGAACGCCAGTATCCCGACACGAACAAATCCATCAATGCCGAGATCATGACGTTCAATCAGCGATTCAACGGCGGCCCCATACGAATCGTGTTCCTTGCGTTGATGGGAGCCGTGGGTTTCGTCCTGCTCATCGCGTGCGCCAACGTCGCCAACTTGCTCCTTTCCCGATCGGCCCGGCGATCGAGGGAGATCGCAGTTCGAATCGCGCTCGGCGCAAGCCGGGGACGCGTCATTCGTCAACTGCTGCTCGAAAGCACGCTGCTGGCATTCCTCGGTGGCGTGCTCGGCTGGATCATGTCGCTGGCTGGCGTCCGGCTCTTCGACATGGCGGTGCAGGATGTCGGCAAGCCGTACTGGATCAAGTTCACCATGGACCTGACGGTGTTCGCGTTTCTTGTCGGCGTCTGCTTCGCGACCGGGATCATCTTCGGCATCGTCCCGGCGCTGCAGGTCTCGAAAACAAACCTCAATGAAATCCTGAAGGAGAGTGGACGCGGCAACGCCGGCGGCCGTCGCGCGCGCTGGATGGCGTCGAGCATGGTCGTCGTCGAACTGGCGTTGACGATCGTGCTGCTCGCGGGCGCCGGCCTGATGATCCGCAGCTTCATGAAGCTGTACTCGATGGATATCGGCGTCGATACCACCCGCATGTTGACCATGCGACTGACACTGCCGGACAAGAAATACCCGACACCTGAAAAGCGGCGGTTGTTCTATGAATCTCTGCTGCCGCGTCTCGCCGCAATTCCGGGCGTCGCCTCGGCGTCGATCGCAAGCGCGCCGCCGGGAAACGGCTCGAGCGCGCGCGGCATCGAATTCGAGGGACGCCCTGAACCAGATCCCAAAAAAGTGCCGTCGGTGACCACCTTCTACGTCAGCGAAGGATATTTCGACACGCTCGCTGTGACGGCTCGACAGGGACGGGTCCTCGCCCAGACGGACGGGGAGGCCGGTTCGGAAGCGGTCGTCGTCAACGCACGATTTGCCGCGCAGCACTATCCCGGTGAAAACGTCGTCGGCAAACGCATTCGTCTTCAGGCGCTGACCACCGGCGCCGACGCCAACAAGATAAAGCCGTGGATGACCATCGTTGGCGTCACTCCCTCGATACGCCAGCGGAACGTCCAGGATATCGAGCCGGATTCAGTGATCTACATGTCCTATCGGCTCGAACCACCAACCGGGACGGCCATCCTGATTCGCGGCGGTGGTGAGCCCGGTGCACTGACCTCGGCGGTTCGAAACGCGGTCCAGGCAACCGATCCAGATCAACCGGTGTTCGGCGTGCGGACGATGGAGCAGACGCTGGCCGAGCAGCGATGGCCGTATCGCGTCTTCGGCACGATGTTCACGATCTTCGCGGCCATCGCGCTCGTACTGTCATCGGTCGGGATCTACGCCGTGACCGCGTACTCCGTTACCCAGCGGACCCAGGAGATCGGAGTGCGGATGGCACTCGGCGCGCGGCCGCGGGAAGTGTCGTGGCTGATTCTCCGTCAGGGCCTGCTGCAGCTGGCGATCGGGCTCGTCCTCGGCACTGCGGGCGCGCTGCTCGCCGCACCCGTGCTTCAGACGCTCCTGGTCCAGATTAAGCCGACCGATCCAATCACGCTGGCTGGCATCGGACTGCTCTTCACACTCGTCACTGTGTGTGCGTGTCTGATTCCCGCTCGGCGCGCCACACGGCTTGATCCGTTGGCGGCGCTGCGGATCGAGTAAAACGCGATCCTGGGGGCTCGCGGCCGGCGGACGATTGTTCGTCGCCATTCGCAGCCATTCCTGATTCATTATTAGCGTTGCGTGACGGCGCCTTCCCGCTGGACTGCGACTCTCCTCATCGCCGTGGTCGCGATGGGACTCGCAGTTCTATTTGTGCACAAGGTGTCGGGCAAGATGCCCGACCTCGCGGTGTATTGGACTGCCGCCAATCGCGCGAGCCATGCCGAACCGCTCTACCGCGCTGACGACGGGCATTACCAGTTCAAGTACCTTCCCGCTTTTGCCGTCCTGATGATCCCGCTTGGCGCCGTCTCTCTCGAGACAGCGAAAGCCGTCTGGTTCATGACGTCCGTGGCCCTGTTGGTAGGGCTTCTCGTCTTGAGTGTCCGGCTGCTTCCGGAAAGACGAAGACCAACGTGGGTTCTCGTGGCATTGACTCTCGCCGTGATGGCGAAGTTCTACGGCCACGAACTGGTGCTCGGTCAGATGAACCTGCTGTTTGCCGTTATCGCCGGGGCCGGAGCGCTCGCCGCCATCAACAAACGAGAAGTGACCACTGGCGCGCTCACCGCGCTTGCTATCGTCGTCAAGCCTTATGCGGTGATCTTCCTGCCCTGGCTCATCGCACGTCGACGGCTCGAGTCGATTGCCATCGCTGTTCTCGGTTGTGCAATCGTTTTCGCGCTCCCGTGTGTTATCTACGGAGTCCCCCAAACGATTCGGCTTCATCAGGATTGGTGGGCCACCGTAACCTCGTCAACAACACCCAATCTCACCAACGCCGATAACGTCTCGATCGCGGCGATGTGGGCAAAATGGATTGGCATCGGCCGGCTCGCAACCATTCTTGCTGCAATCACGTCGCTGAGTGCCGTGGTACTCGCGGCGGTCGTGCTCACACGCCGAAACCATCTGCGCGCGCCGGAAGCGCTCGAGTCCGCACTGTTGTTGACGCTGATTCCGCTGCTGTCGCCGCAAGGGTGGGATTATGTGTTCCTGGTTTCAACGGCTGGAATCATGTTGCTGGTCAATTATGCCGATCGACTCCCGCGGCCAGCCCGGATCCTCACCTCTATCGCGCTGGCAACAATTGCCCTGAGCCTGTACGACGTGATGGGCCGGTCGGCTTATCGCGTCTTCATGTCGCTCTCGATCATTACCCTGTGTTTTCTTGTCGTCGTTGGCGCGCTTTATGCCCTGAGGACACGCGCCATCGCCTGATATCATGCCGCCATGCTTCGACTGGTCGCGGTGAGTACCGCGATCATCCTGATGGGAAAATTCGTGTCGCATCCGGCACAGGAGCCGCCCGGCCCGGGCGTACCACTGAGCGTCGCCGAGGACCGGGCGCGCCGCGTCAGTAATCTCCGCTACGATCTGCACTTCACAATCCCTGCAGACCCTCTGGCGCGCATTGAGGCAACGGCAACGCTGCGGTTCGCCCTGGCCGATCCACATCGTCCGCTCGTACTGGACTTTGCCGCAGCTGGAGCCGTTCATGGCGAAAGCCGCGGCCGGCCAATCGCCGTCGTTGCGGCAAACGAGCATGTCCTGATTCAGCCTGCCGATCTGGTCGAAGGCGAGAATGAGATCACGCTCCGGTTCGAAGCCGGCAGTGCGCCGCTAAATCGCAATCCGGAGTTCATGTATACGCTGTTCGTGCCGGCGCGCGCCCGCCTGGCGTTCCCGTGTTTCGATCAGCCGGACCTCAAGGCGAAGTTCACGCTGTCGCTCGACATTCCCGCCGATTGGAACGCCCTCGCGAACGGGCCGGAAATCAAGCGAACCACGAATGACAACCGCCTTGGAATCCAGTTCGCCGAAACCGACCCGCTTCCCACCTACCTGTTCGCGTTTGCGGCCGGCCGGTATCAGATAGAGACCGCGGAACGGAAGGGCCGCCGGTTTCGGATGTTCCACCGGGAAACCGATGCGGCGAAAGTGGCGCGGAACCGCGACACCATCTTCGACCTGCATGCCGTCGCGCTCGACTGGCTCGAGCAGTACACCGCCATCAAATATCCGTTCGGAAAATTCGATTTCCTTCTCGTCCCGTCGTTTCAGTTCGGCGGTATGGAGCACGCCGGCGCGATCTTCTACAACGCGTCAGGGCTGTTCCTCGACGAAAGCGCCACCCAGAATCAGAAACTCGGCCGGGCGAGCGTGATCGCACACGAGACCGCGCACATGTGGTTCGGCGACTTCGTGACGATGCGCTGGTTCAATGACGTCTGGATGAAGGAAGTCTTTGCCAACTTCATGGCGGCGAAGATCGTCAATCCGTCCTTCCCCGGCATCAATCACGAATTGCGGTTTCTCCTGTCGTACTACCCTGCCGCCTATGACGTCGACCGCACGCCTGGCACGAATGCGATCCGCCAGCGACTCGACAATCTGAGCGACGCCGGCACGCTTTACGGCGCGATCATTTATCAGAAGGCACCGATTGTGATGCGGCAGCTCGAGATGATTCTTGGCGCGGATGGATTTCGCGATGGTTTGCGCGAGTATCTCAATGCCCGTCCGTTCGGGAACGCGTCCTGGCCCGATTTGATCAAAGTGCTCGATGCCAGGGCACCCGACGATCTCGCCGCGTGGAGTCACGCGTGGGTCGATGAAGCTGGACGGCCAAACATCACGACGCATCTGGAAATCGAGAACGGCCGAATTGCGCGACTCGCCTTCGAACAAAAGGATCCTGCGCCTCAGCGCGCCCTGATCTGGGCCGAGCGGATGGAAGTCGTGCTCGGATACGACGATACGTCGCGACGTATTCCGATTGCGCTCAACGCTCCGCGCGTCGAGAGTACGACTGCCAGGGGTTTGTCCGCTCCTCGTTTCGTTCTGCCGACCGGCGGAGGGATCGCGTACGGCGGCTTCGACATCGATCGCACGACGCGCGAGTATTTTCTGCATCACCTTGGCGACATACCCGACGCGCTCACACGCGGCAGCGCCATGGTCACGCTGTGGGAAGACATGCTGGATCACCGTGCGCGACCCATCGACGTGGTCGAACAGCTGATCGCATCAGTTCGGCGGGAATCGGACGAACTGAACCTTCAGCGAATGTTGTCGTACATCCAACAGGGATTCTGGCGATTTGTTTCGACCGCCGAGCGCGACGCGCTCACGCCGCGGCTGGAACGCACGCTTCGCGAGGGGCTCGACGCTGCCGCCACACCAACGGTCAAGTCCTCATGGTTCTCCGCCTTGCGGGACACGGCCCGCACTCCGGCCACACTGTCGTGGTTAGAGAAGGTCTGGCGCAAGAGTGAAACGGTGCCGGGGTTGCCGCTCGCCGAGCCGGACTACATCCAACTCGCTGAAGAACTGGCGGTCCGTGGCGTGACAGCGTGGCGGGAGATTCTCGCCGAACAGCTCACGAGAATTGAGAATCCGGATCGAAAAGCGCGGTTCGCGTTCGTGCAGCCGGCGCTGTCCTCAGACGAGGCGACGCGAGACGCGTTTTTTGCCGGTTTGCGTGACGTCGCCAATCGACGCCGCGAGCCGTGGGTACTCGAAGCGTTGACGTATCTGCACCATCCGCTCCGGGCGCAGAGTTCACTGCACCATATCCCGCCGAGCCTGGCAATGCTCGAAGAGATCCAGCGAACGGGTGACATTTTCTTTCCCAAGCGCTGGATGGACGCGACGCTCTCGGGCCATAGCTCCTCGAGCGCCGCGCGCATGGTGAGAACCTTCCTTGCCGAACGTCCGCCAGACTACCCGGACAGGCTTCGACGAATCGTCCTCTCGTCGGCGGACGATCTGTTTCGCGCGGCGCGTTAAGCCTGCTGCTTTTTTCGGGCGCTGCGGCGGCGAATGTAGAACACGCCGACGACTCCGATAAGAATCGCTGAAAGAGCGAACATGGTTACCTCCTCGGTTCCGTCGAGTCAGGCAAGCAGGGTGCCGATTCGGTTTACAGCTTGGCACAGACGCGCTAACCGCCACTCCTGGAGTGACTTGGCAGGTGCTGGATACCCGGCAGGCACCCCGCCGCGACTACAATGGGACCGGAGCGACCCGCGAATCGGTAAGCGACAGTTTCATTTCTGTTATGAAGACCATTCGTATCCTGGTGACCGGCGGCACGTTCGACAAGAAATACGATGAACTGACCGGGCGCCTGTTCTTTCGCGAGACACATATCCCCGAAATGCTCCGGCTGGGACGCTGCCGCCTGGACGTCACGATCGAGACCGTGATGATGGTCGACAGCCTCGAATTGGACGATGATGGACGCGCACGTATCGTCGATCGCGTGCGCGCCAGCAACGAAACGGCGGTGGTCGTCACCCACGGCACGGACACGATGGTGCAGACAGCCCGCGCGATCGCCAATGCGTCGCTCCCGAACAAGACCGTGGTCTTGACCGGTGCGATGGTGCCGTACGCGTTTGGAAGCTCCGACGGATTGTTCAATCTCGGCTCGGCATTGTCCTTTGTGCAGGCGCTGCCGGCCGGCGTCTACATTGCCATGAACGGCCAGCACTTTCCGTGGGACGGTGTCCGCAAGAACACCGAAACCGGCTGCTTCGAACTGGTGAATACACAATGAGCGTCGACGTCAGGCTGCGCTCGAAACTGCCATCGGTCGGGACGACGATCTTCACGGTCATGTCGCGGCTCGCATCCGACCTGGGCGCGATCAATCTGTCGCAGGGTTTCCCCGATTTCGATTGCGATCCCGAGTTGGTGGAGGCAGTGGCGCGCCACATGCGCGCAGCGCGAAATCAATACGCACCGATGCAGGGCGTACCGGTGTTGCGGGAAGCGATCGCGGGCAAGTACGAAGAGTTTCACGGCCGCCGATACGATCCGGAAACGGAAGTGACGGTCACGTCGGGCGGCACCGAAGCGATCTTCGATGCCGTCACAGCTGTGCTGCATCCCGGTGAAGAGGCGATCGTCCTCGAACCGTGTTACGACTCCTACATTCCAGCGATCGAAATGAGTGGCGGCGTCGCCGTCGTGGTGCCGCTTCGGTATCCCGACTACAGCGTGGACTGGCCGGCCGTCCGCGCGGCGATCACGACAAAAACACGTCTTCTCATCATCAACACACCACACAATCCCGCGGGGGCGGTGTTGACAGCCACTGACATCGAGGAACTGATCGCGATCGTGAAGGGCACCGATCTCGTGATCGTCAGCGACGAGGTGTACGAGCACATCATCTTCGACGGCGTGCAGCATGAAAGCATGGCGCGCCATCCCGAACTGGCGCAGCGCAGTTTCGTCGTCGGATCGTTCGGCAAGACCTACCACACCACAGGTTGGAAGATGGGATACGCGGTCGCACCCGCTGACCTGACCGTCGAGTTTCGAAAAGTGCACCAGTTCGTCACGTTTTCGACCATCACTCCCGTGCAATACGCGCTCGCCGATTTCTTGTCGGCGCGACGTGGACTCAAGGAGCTCTCGCCGTTCTTCCAGCGAAAGCGCGATCTGTTTCTCAAACTGATGGAAGGATCGCGGTTCCGTCCGCTGAAAAGCCGCGGCAGTTACTTCCAGTTGATGGACTACTCGGCGATTACGACGGAGCACGATGCCGACTTTGCCGTTCGCCTGACAAAAGAGCGCGGCGTCGCGTCGATTCCGACCTCGCCATTCCTCTCTCGATCGCCGGCGCCCCCGGTCCTCCGATTCTGTTTCGCGAAGAAAGATGAAACACTCGAGCGCGCCGCCGAGCGCCTGCGAAATGTATAATCCCGCCTCTCGATTCTTTCGTTGAACGGAGCACCAAGAATGAAACGGATGTACAGAGTGTGGCGCAGCCTGCTCGTGCTGTTGGTCTGCGGCGTTGCCGCCGCGGGTCAGGGACAGGCCAGCCGGCTGACGGCCGAGACGTTCAAGGACTACGCGTTCCGTTCAATCGGCCCGGGCCTGACGTCAGGACGCATTTCCGATGTCGCTGTCGATCCGAAGAATCCGAGCGTCTGGTATGTCGCCGCGTCCATCGGCGGTCTCTGGAAAACCGACAATCGCGGCAACACGTTTACACCTGTGTTCGACACCTACGGCTCGTACTCGCTTGGCGCCGTCACCATCGATCCTCGTGATTCGAACGTCATCTGGCTTGGCACCGGCGAAAACAACAATCAGCGAAGCGTGAGCTTTGGTGACGGCATCTACAAGTCGACCGATGCTGGTGCGACCTGGAAGCGCATGGGACTGGAGAACTCGGAGCACATCCAGAACATCGTCGTCGATCCCAGGAACTCCAGCGTCGTCTACGTCACCGCGATCGGCCCGCTGTGGGCGGCGGGCGGCGATCGCGGCCTCTACAAGACGACCGATGGCGGTCAGACCTGGAAGGCGCTGCTGACGATCAGTCCCGACACCGGGGTCACTGACATGGTCATGGATCCCAAAAAGCCAGACACGATTTACGCCGCTGCGTTGCAGCGCCGTCGGGCTGTCGGGCAATTGATTGGCGGTGGACCCGAGAGCGGGTTGTTCAAGACCACCAATGGCGGCGCGACGTGGACCAGGCTCACGAAAGGATTGCCCACCGTTGAAATCGGACGAATCGGTCTTGGAATCAATTGGCGCGATTCGCGGATCGTCTACGCACTGGTCACGGCGCAAAAGGGCGAGGGCGGATTCTTCCGTTCCGAGGATGCAGGGGCAAGCTGGACGCGAATCGGTAAACAGGTGCAGACCGGACGCGGTGGTCAAGCCCCCGGGGGAGAAACGCCGGAGGGACGCGGTTCATCCGACGACTGGTATCGCGGCGGCGATCCCGGTTACTACAATGAAATCTTCGTCGATGCTCACGACCCGGAAACAATCTGGTCGACTCAGACGAACATCGATCGCAGCAAAGACGGCGGCAAGACGTGGCAGCAGGTGCCGCTGCCGGGTGTTCACGTCGATCACCACGAGATCGTCTTCGATCCAGCCGACCCGAAGCACTACATCATTGCGAACGATGGAGGTCTCTACGAGTCGTGGGACGGATTGAAGACGTTCCGTCACTTCACGAACCTGCCGCTCTCGCAGTTTTATCGGGTAGCGACCGACAATGCCAGGCCGTTCTATCACGTGTGTGGCGGCGCGCAGGACAACGGCTCCATCTGTGGCCCGTCACGCACGCTCAATCGGGTGGGCATTCGGACCAGCGACTGGATCCGGGTCGGCGGAGGGGACGGTTTCCAGCCGCGCGTCGACACCGAGGATTCGAACATCGTCTACGCGCAGTCGCAGGAAGGAGCCCTACAACGGCTCGATCTGAGAACCGGCCAGAGCACACCGATCCGGCCGAACGCGCGAAACACCGTTGGCGGACCAGTTCCACAGCAGACGGCGGAGGCAACGCCGTCCGGTGCACAAGCGGGACGCGGCGGAGGCGGTCAGGCAGGCGGCGGCCGCGGTGGCGGCCGGTTCGGCCGATGGCAGTGGGATTCGCCTCTCATCGTCAGTCCGCATTCCTCCCGTCGCCTCTATTTCGCCGGTGAGCGCGTGTATCGCAGCGACGATCGCGGAGATTCATGGACGGCGATCAGTGGAGATCTCACACGCCAGCTCGACGCGACGAAGATCCCCATCATGGGCAAGGTGTGGCCAGCCGATTCAGTCGCGTTCAATCAGGCGACGACCACGCTGAGCACGATCACCGCGCTCGACGAATCGCCACTGCTCGACGGCCTCGTGATCGTTGGCACCGACGACGGACTGGTCCAGATTACCGAAGACGGTGGCAAGACGTGGCGCAAGGTCGAGGCGTTTCCTGGCGTGCCCGAACATACCTACGTCACCGATGTTTATCCCTCGCCACGCGATTCGAACGTTGTGTTCGTAACCGCCAACAACTACCTGCGCGGGGACTTCAAACCGTACGTCATGCGCAGCAACGATCGCGGCCGGACCTGGGCGTCCATCGCCGGCGACCTTCCTGCCCGATCGGGCGCCTGGTCGATCGTGCAGGACGATGTGAATCCAAACCTGCTGTTTGCGGGGATGGAGTTCGGCGTGTATTTCACGACGGATGGCGGCACGCACTGGGTGCAGCTGGCGGCGGGCATACCGACCGCACAGGCGCGCGATCTTTCGATTCAACGTCGAGAAAACGATCTCGTCGTCGGAACGTTCGGACGCGGGGCATTCATTCTCGACGACTACACAGGACTTCGCGAGGTTGCGGCGGCGACAGTGTCGGAAGAAGCGCACCTCTATCCACTTCGCGACGCCTATCTGTTCGACATCCTCGATCAGACCTCAGCGACGTGGGGCGATCCGACGACGCCGAACCCGCCGTACGGGGCGCTGTTTACGTACAGCGTCGGCCAGCCGGCCGGGGACTCCCGGCTGGTGTTGACGATCGCCGACGACGCCGGCAAGCAGGTGCGACGGCTCGATCTCTCAAAGGATCCCGGGATGCATCGCATCGCGTGGGACCTGCGCGGCGAACCACCAGCGCCAGCTGCTGGACGCGGTGGACGCGGCGCGGATACGCCACAAGAAACACCGCAGGGATTCGGCGGCCGCGGGAGACAAAGCGGTCCGCCGGCTCCAACCGGCAGATATCGCGCGACTCTTGGCAAACTGAGCGGCGATACCGTCACGCCGATCGGTCAGCCGCAATCGTTTCTCGTGGTTCCGCTGGCGCGTTGACCAGTTCCGGTCCGCCTTCGCGGCTGGCGGCCGGCGAACGGATTCTAACCCGTCACGCGAATCGTGATGCGCTGCCGGACAGCGCCGTTTGCGTTCGAGCACTGGAGCTCGATCTGGTATTCGCCGGGCACGAGCCAGGAAAGCGGCAACGCGAACTGCGACATACCGGTCCGCGTGCCGGCAAGCGAATCGATGTCGCGCATCGGCTGCCCCCACCCGTTCAGGATCTTTGCCGTCACCTGTACTGCCGTGCCACTTGCATCGAATGCGGGAACGCGAATCAGGAGTCGATCGCCACGCGCGAACGTGCGCACTGACGACGGCGCCACATCCGGATTGTCGACGGCGGTTTGAAAGTCTCGAAGCGTCCGGGCGCGGACGACTTCCGGCGCGAACAGCACCGGGCCTGCCTTTTGCCGGCTCAGGTCGAGGACATCGAAATCGCGGATATCCGTGTCGAGCGTCCGTCCTCCGACATCGTAGATGGTCATGTCGATCTCGACACGTCCCGTCTTCACCTCGAAGCGGGCCTTGTCCGATGGCGCCGACGATGCGGAGCCGACCTGTCCCAGGCGTCCATCGAAGAGTGTGGTGCCGCTCTGTGTTCGCGCCTTCACCGCGACCACCTGCGGTGCAGTGACGCCCCTGACCCGAGGCTCCCAGGTAATCACCATCTCGGTGCGGCCGCCCGGGTCGGGGACGACCCCGACCCAGGCGTCGATCAGCGGGCTCCGGCGCAGCGCCCGGCGCGAGACGGAGAGTGTGCTTGCCGTGGACGCAAGGGCCGCGCGCCACTCGCCCGGAAGCGGCGCCCAGTATCCTGGCGCCGTGTGCACGACCACATCCCGGCGTTTCGCTTTCAACGCGATCGGGTGAAATCGGCCGTCGGACTGCGACGGCCGATACGACACCGCGTAGTATGCCTCGAGATCGTGTTTCAAACGCGCCATGCCCGCGACCATCGCGCTGCCGTCGATGCCGCGACCGCCGGTTTCGGTCGACAGCCATTGCAGCATCGCCACCGATCGATCGCGCTCGCCACTGTCTCTATCGTCCTCGGTGGCAATTGATGGATTCAGCGTGTAGATCGGTAGATGGTATCGATTCGCGGCGCGAACCACGCCATCCAGCTCCGGGATGCGCGCACCGCGACCCGAGGGGGTCGGATCACGCTGGAAGCCTTCACTCACCAGCACGATGACGCCGCGGTCCGCTTTCAACTCCCCCAGCCGCATCGTCAACTCGCGCAACACGGCGCCCACGATCTGCCGCCGGGCGGCAGCGACGGCTCCCGGTGCTCGGCCGATGTACAGCTCTTCGAAGTGCGTGCGAGGCGTGTAGTCCCCTCGCCGTCCGGCGAACGCGTCCACAGCGCCGTGGAGCAGGGCCCGGTCGCGAGTGAATTTGATGACCGCAACACTGTCGAGCGGCTTGATGACGATCGCGAGATCGTCGGGCCGCAGATGCTGATCGATGAATTCGTTGATCGCTGTCCGGGCGCGATCGCTGGATGGTCCGGCGTTGACATGGAATTCGTCGAGGACGAACCCGAAGACGCGGGTACCGGGCTGGCGCGCGGCCCGTTCCTCGTCAGCCTGGGTTCGAATGTCCGCCGCTGGACCGGCGTCCTTCGGAAGCGTCCTGAGTTGAACCGACTCGATCGGCCGCGTGACACCGTTATCGAGCAACTCGAAATCCGACGGCCGGAGATCGAGGATCGGCCGACCCTGCGAGTCGGTCACCACCGCGTCTATTCGAATCGATGGCGGGTCGTCGGCTGGCGCTGGCTGTGGCTGCTGCGCCAGGCCGGCGCCGCCTGACGTCATCAGCGCGACCGACAGCAGCGCTCCAAGCCATCGCCGCCACGGTCGAATCCGAACCATGAGCCAGTGTAGCTCAGCGACTCCGCAATTGGTGAATTGGCGAACTGCGGAATTGGCCGCGGCTTACGCCGTTCATCATGTCAGAAAAAAAGATGAGCTATTCTCATATGTGGAGTTCATCAATGGATCTGGAAATCCGACACCTGCAACTGGTCGCCGGGATCGCGCGCGACGGCAGCATGACCAGAACCGCGAACAGCCTTCACCTCACGCAATCGGCGCTCAGCCACCAGCTCCGCGACATCGAGGCACGGTTCAAGACGCCGTTCTTTCTCAGAGTCGGGAAACGCATGGTTTTGACCGCGGCCGGCCGGCGGGTGCTGGAAAGCGCCACGCGCATTCTCGACGAGCTGGCCCGGGTGGAAGAAGACGTCCGTCGAATCGCCGGCGACGGTGAGGGCATCATCCGCGTCGCGACCCAGTGCAACACCGGCTATCACTGGTTGCCACCGCTTCTTGCCGCGTTCAACCGCAAACATCCTCGTGTGAATATCAGCATCAGGCCGGACAATACGGATCGGCCGGTCCAGGCATTGCTCGAGGGAGAGATCGACCTGGCAATTCTGACCGACGAACCGTCCGATCGCCGTCTTCGACTGCGGCGATTATTCGCTGACGAAATGATCGCGCTGGTCACGCGCGAACATCGGTTCGCCACCCGGACGTGGATCTCGCCGCGCGAGCTCGCCGCCGAGCACCTGCTCCTGTACTCCAGCTCGCCCGACGATAGTTTTGTTTTGAAGCGCGTACTGGGACCAGCCGGCCTCGTACCGAACCGTCTCTCGTTCATCATGCTGACGGAAGCGATGATCGAAATGGCGCGGGCAGGTCTGGGCGTCGCCGTTCTGCCGCGCTGGTCGGCACAGCCGGCGATCGCCACACGCACGGTCGTGCCGCTGTCGCTGACGCGCCGCGGCATTCGCCGTCACTGGACCGCCGCGACACTCAAGGCGCAAACGATGTCGCCGTGGCTCGACGACTTCATCACGCTCGTGGCCGAGCGGGCTCTGCCGGCGCAATCTGCCGATAGCGGCCGGCGGACAGCATGA
The DNA here is from genome assembly GCA_035491715.1 of Vicinamibacterales bacterium. Lineage (GTDB taxonomy): Bacteria > Acidobacteriota > Vicinamibacteria > Vicinamibacterales > 2-12-FULL-66-21 > JALZOC01. The sequence continues at coordinate 77,191 of DATJKH010000083.1, forward strand.
ACGGTTCTCATTGATTTCATGAAAAGAATGAGTTTGTGACAAGTAAGGCTGCGCCGTTACCCTGACGGTCGGAAGTTTTCCCCAGTCCAAGGCAGGTAACCCGTGGCTCGCGACGAACTTCGCCAGGCATGGCGCGCCCTTGGCGCGCATCTTCCCTTCGCGGCAACCGCTGTTCTCATCACCGCGCTCGCCATCGGCGCCAACACCGCCGTGTTCAGCCTCGTCAACGCGGTGCTTGTGAGCCCGCTGCCGTTTCCGCATGCATCGCAACTCGTCGAGGTGACTGGCCGCCGGCTCGACGTCGAGCGCGATCCAATCTCCCTCCCTGACTATCTCGATCTTCGCGACGGCAACCGGAGTTTCGCGGTCCTCGCTGCCGCGTTCCAGTGGAGCGCGAACGTGACCGGCGGCGAGGCGGAGCGACTGCAAGGCATGCGCGCGACCTCCAATCTGTTCACCGCACTCGGCACACAGGCTGCGCTCGGCCGGACACTTGTTCCCGATGACGAAAGCGGCGCGGCAAGACGGGTGGTCGTGTTGAGCCATGGTTTGTGGAAACGCCGGTTTGGCGCAGACCCGAACGTGCTCGGGTTGTCGATCGTTCTGAACGGAGATGCCTACTCAGTGGTCGGCGTGCTGCCGAGCGCGTTCGTCTACCCGGTGCGTGACGCAGACCTGGTCGCACCATTCCCAACGTCAACAGATCCCAGACGCACATCGCGCGATCTCGGTTTTCTCCGGGTGATTGGCCGGCTTCGCGCCGGCGTGACGATCGAACAGGCGAGGCAGGATCTGGACGGAATCGTGGCGCGCCTGCGTGCTGAATACCCGATCACGAATGCCACGCACGCCGGAACAACGGTTGCCGAATGGCACAGCGTGCTGGTCGCACGGGTGAGGCCACTCTTGCTGCTGCTGCAGGCGGCGGTTGCGCTGGTGCTCGCGGTCGCGTGCGCAAATCTGGCCAACCTGTTCCTCGTCGCCGCAATCCGCCGCGAACGCGAGTTCGCGGTCCGGAGCGCCCTCGGTGCATCGCGCGCGCGCCTGGTTCGTGAAGTGTTCGCGGAGAGTGGATTGATCGCCATTGCCGGATGCCTTGGTGGGGTGCTGCTTGGATCAGTCGCGCGACGCATGTTGCTGGCGCTTGCGCCGGGCGACTTACTGACCATCTCAAATGATGCCGCCCTCGACCGGCATGTCATCGCATTTGCATTGACCGCTGCGACGATAGCGACGATCTCCTTCGCAGCCATTCCGGCCTGGCGTCTGGCGACGGGAACGTTGGGCGCTCATCTTCGCGACGGCACCCGTACGACCGGTTCGATCGGACGGACAGCCAGGCGCTGGTTGGTGGGTATCGAGATCGCGCTGGCAGCAGCGCTCATCACAATGACTGTGCTGCTGTCGCAGAGTTTCGCGCGCCTGCAGTCTGTCGATCCTGGCTTTCGCGCCGATCACCTCCTGACGGTCCGCATGTCGCTGCCGCGCGGCCGCTATCGCACGCGAGCGGACGTCGTGCGATTCACCGAAGAGCTTCGGTCGAAACTTCTTGGCATCCGCGGCGTCGACGACGCTGCAGCAGTCAATGTCGTTCCACTCAACGGGTACCGCGCGACGGTCGACTTCTGGCCCGCCGATCGACCCGAGCCGCCCGCGGCCGAACGACCTGAGGCCCACTATCGCATGGTGGGACCGTCGTATCTTTCGACGTTCGGCGTACCTCTCATTCAGGGGCGCGCTCTGGACGAACACGACACCTCGATCAGCGAACCGGTGATCGTCATCAACCAGACGATTGCTCACCGCTATTGGAGGGGACGTTCGCCGGTCGGCGAATATCTCGTCGTCCGAGACACTGGCGACAATACCGTGCGCCGACCACGAATCGTCGGGGTTGTCGGAGACGTGAAGCACTTCGGCCTCGACACCGAATCAACGGCCGACCTCTACATCGCGATTCCGCAGGTTCCCGAACCATCGATTCAGTGGCTGGCGAACAACATGTACTGGGGTGTTCGAACGACCGGCGAGCCGGCGGCGGTGCGGAAATCAGTGCGAAGGGAGATCAAGGCAGTCGACAACGATGTGCCGGCGTCGATGCGAACGATGGACGACATGATGGAGGTGGCGGTAGCGCCGAGACGGCTCAACCTGTGGCTCGTTCGCGTCTTCGGGATTGCCGCGTTGACACTTGCGGCGGCAGGCATCTATGCAGTGACAGCCTTCTCCGTGTCGATTCGCACCCGCGAGATCGGCATTCGCGCCATCCTCGGCGCGCGCCCTTTACAGAATTTCACCATCGTCATCGCCGATGTCTCAAAGCCCATGCTTGCCGGATTGGCTGCAGGTGTTCTTCTCTCCCTCGCTGCCGCTCCGGCACTGCGTACTTTTTTGTTCGCAGTGAACCCCGTCGCGCCGTTAACGATCGCGTTGGTCAGCGCGCTGCTTCTTTCGGTCGGTGTCCTCGCGGCACTCATCGGAGCGTGGCGTCTGAAATCCATCGATCCCGTCATCGCGCTTCGCACTGAATGACGCGGTTGTGTAACGGCAACGTAACGACCGCGCACTCTTGGCACTCTTGGCACTCTTGGCACCCATGGCACCCCTCCGTCCTGTTCCTCGCTCAACGATTCGACGATTGAGGACATCCTTCCATCGGGTAACGCGTGCCCGCGATCCTTTGGCAACTAAATCCACGCATTACTGTCTAAAGCAGTACGGGTGATGCGGCACTCCCCCAATCGCGCCGGGAGTGAGTCTTGCAGCGCCGCGCGCCTCATCAGGCCGGGGAAAAAAGGTATCGATGGTCCACGAGGCAAAAACCACCTCATGGGTGGCATTGCTGGAGACGCGCGACCGCCTCATCGCGGAATTGCGTCACGATGTCCCAGCGGCGTGGCCGGTAGCAATCGGGCGCTTTCTGAACGAAGTGAGAGGCGTCGAGCAGCCGTTACCGTCAGGTGTCGTCCTCCTGCTCCTCGCCGATCTCGGACGCGAACTCGATCGCCTCGCGCCCGGCAGGCCGGGCAATCCAAGGAGGGCACGTCTGCTGGAAGCGCTCGAGGCGAGCGCCGCGGCACCGCTGCCTACCGAAGTGATCTGTCATCAATTCGAAGTGGCAGTTCACCATTGGTGCGAACGGATTGAGCCAGGTTCATTGGTTCCCGAGGTTCAGGCCCTCCGGGTCGCAACTTACATCGAACAACATTTCGCGGAACACATCACGGTGATGCGCCTGGCGCGCATGACCGGCTGGTGTACCCGTCAACTGTCCCGGGTGTTCCGAACCACCATGCATATGTCGATTCGTCAGTACCTGCAGAAGACACGAATCGATCACGCAGCGGCCCGATTGCGCGAGGGAGATAAGGTCGAATCGGTGGTTGCGGCCGTGGGTTGGCGCGGCCGGAAGAATTTTTTCCGTCAGTTCAAAACCCGCGTTGGGACGACTCCGGCGCGGTATCGCGAATGCTGGACGGGAACGCCCGCGCGGCAATCCGCGCCAGGCGAGGAGGCCGACCTGGCGACCACACCAGGACGCGCCGACCACCGCGCTCGCCGCGATCAAGCGGTTGACTTCATC
>DATJKH010000084.1:0-10120 GCA_035491715.1 Vicinamibacterales bacterium
TGCAAGCCGGGCCGGCGTGGTCGGCCTTATCGTGCGGCGAGTCGCTGCCCTGATGTGCGTCGGCGTCGCTGTCGGAGTCCCGATCAGTCTCTTGGGCGCACAGTACGTCTCGGGCCTGCTGTTCGGCGTATCAGCTCACGATCCGGCAACGCTCGCAGTGGCGACTCTCGCGCTCGCGTCTGTGGGCCTGGCTGCAGCCTGGATTCCAGCGCAACGGGCCGCGAGCATCAATCCGACCACGGCGCTCCGGGCTGAGTGATCCGACTTAGCCGTCGGTGTCGAGCAGGTGGTCGATCCTGTGTAACGCCGCAGTGTTCAGCAACCGGCTCGCCCGCACCCGAAACCGGCCGCAGCCAGATGGAAGTGCTTCGCACGCGCCTACCCGCTTGACTATGCGGCTCGTCGGAGCCCTTGGAGTCGGCGTAGCCAGCTCACCATCTGGTTCCAACTGGTGAAAATCTGGGTCAACTCCTCTCCCTCGCGCTCGAGTCGTTGATCCGGGTTTGACCCGCAACGTTTGGCTTCAGCGCTGCCTTGTGCGCCGGCCGTGGTCAACTCCGCGAGGGCGGACCCGACTTTGGACGGTCCGATCCATTGGGGACACGATACCGGTACCCGGTTCCGCGGACCGTCTCCACGCACGCGGCATCGGCGCCAAGCTTCCTGCGCAGCGAACGAACAACGACATCAACGACGTTGCTCGCCGTCGGGCTTCTGGATCCCCAAACTGCTTCCATGAGGTCGTAGCGGCCCACGGCTTTTCCAGGACGTTCCTGCAGGTACCGCATGACGCCGAATTCGAGCGACGTCAACGCGACGCGGCCCGAGCTCAACACGAGCTCATGGGCCTCGACGTCGAGCCGTTTCGACGACTCGATGTCCTCCGCCGTGATTTCAGCTCCCATCAATTCCGTCAACCAGGCGTCGACCGATCCGGGCCCCATGTCGAGCACGACCGAGTACAGGATCTGTCCGCCGACCTCCGTCGCCGGATCGGCGAGCGGTCGGAATCCCAGTCTGACTCCAAAGTCCCCGAACGGCTCGGGATTGGCGATCGCGGCGTAGACCCAGCGCAGCGTTCCGCGCATTTCCATGTACGACCGCTTCAGATCCATGAAGAAGGCCGAGACCGAAGCGCACGGAGCTTCGCCCACATCCCGATCGAGCCAGCGCCGGCACAAGAGCGCAGCCGACGGGTCCCGAAGCCCCACGTCGCGACGCCAGGCGGCCGCAACCGGATCGGAGGCATCGACGGCTGCATGCAAGTCCGACGCACGGATCCTCACGCAGAATCCGCGCGTGCCGCCGTCGCGATCGCGCACGATCCGGAAGCCGTCGGAGTGATAGCGCCACCAGGCAAGGAGCGCCTCGCGTTCCGGAGCGGCCCTCGCACCAACGATCTGCTGCACCGCCGGTTCGTCGTCCGGTGTGGCAGGCTCGATGGCGAGCGGTTGCGGGCCGCTCGGGAAGAACGCTTCCCGAATCACGGGGTTCTGGATCAGAAACAGGAGGTCAGCGGTGTAACGCCACGGTTCGACCTTCCCATGCCCGAGCCGCAGCCTGTTCTGAAGGAACGCCCACGCCGCCCGGCGATAGCTGCGATGGGCATCCGGATCGCGCGTCGCAAGCGCGCCGGCAATCGCGGTTCGCACGGCATCATGAATGAACAAGCCGTCACGACCAGGCTCGACGAATGGCAGCGCGGCGAGCCGTTCGACGGCGTCACGCGGGGGCATGTCCGGCAGGAGCGCGTGGAGGAGCGGCTCGGTCACGCAACGGACGACGGAACCGGCTTCCAGTGCGCGCCGCGTGATGGGATCGGGAACCGCCTCGAAATACGAGCGGGACAGCGCCTCGATCACCTGGTGGCCGGCCTCTTCGACCGTCCGTCTGGCGTCCGACAGGACGATCGACGCGGCCATGTTGAGCGCCAGCGGATGCCCACGAGCGATCAGATTGATTTTCCGTGCCGCATCGGCTGCGACGCCCGACATCATCAAGTACCCGAGCGCCTCGGCCTCCGACAGCGGCTCGAGCAGGAGACTCCGGAAGAGTCCCTGCCACCCAGGGGTCGTCCGCCACGCCGGCGAGGGCGGGTTGCGGCTTGCGATGGCCACGCGCGCATTCACGGGAAGCGACGGGACGAAGACCTGCCGGATCCACGTGTCCATCAGACGAAAGGCTTCGAACGTGTCAAGCGTGATCGCGATCCGCTCGTCGAACGATGACAGGCGCTCGACCACCTCCTCGACGGTGGACGGCGGCGCGCCGAGCGCCCCAGACAGCTCGGTCAGAAACCCGTGAACAGTCGGCTCGACGGTCCGGCAGTCGATCCTCACGACGCGACCGCCCGCCTTACGCACGCGCGTGGCGAACACGTCGAGCAGGCTGGACTTCCCGATGCCTGGCACGCCGTGGACGTAGAGCGCGAGTGGGCCGCCCTGCTCGAACAGGTGGAGGAGGGCTTCCAATTCCACCGCTCGTCCAGCAAAAGTGGCCACGGCGCGTTCAGACACGATGTCGCCCAGCTTCTGCATCACGACCTCCGGCGGCAGTGTAGCTCAGTCGCGCGGATCAAAGCTGTACGGTCCGCCCGCGCAAAGTCAGCCCCGCCCAGGGGCGCGACGTTCGCGCTCCCGCGGAATTGCGTGAATTTCCCGTCCGACGGACACGAGGATCGCTCGTGCAACGAGAGTGTACAGCGACCCAACTAGGTCGCCGCACGCGTTCAGCTCAGCGACAAACCAGCGGCGCGTGGATCACGATATCTCTGCCGAATCCAGCGGCCGCCATACCGACGGGTTGTGACAGCACGCCGCTGCTGATCAGGGCGAACACTGCGCCAATGCTTCGGGGTGCCTGATACGTTCCCTGGTTGAAGTTCTGACCGGGCGTGACGACCCAGAGGTCCCACGTGCCGTTGTACCCCGGGTCGCTCGGTCCATGACTGGCGATGTGGTCGTGATCGAATTGGGGGTAACCGGACACCCGGTGCATCGTTCCGGGCAGAATGGCGTAGAGATCCGGACGGGACGTGTCGAATGGAACGTCCAGAATCGCGTGTCCGAGATTCCAGATCGCCAGCGTCTCCGACGTCTGGGAAGGTGTCCCTGGAAACACGAGATGGCAAATGGCGCCGTTGTACGCGACCTCTTCAGTGATCGTCCCTTGAGACGACGCTGTCACTTGGGTGCCGACAGGTCCGGGCCCGGCCGCCGCCAGACTGGAAGAGGCGGGACTCGCGCTGGGGCTGACGGGATTCACCGATCCGCCGGCGCACCCGGCCGCGGCGAGCGCGGCACAGACACATCCAATTGCAAGGTGCTGCATCGTAAGGCTCATGATTCTTCTCCTTCATCGCCCGCGGTTTCAAACCGGGCAGCGTGGAATGTGTCATGAGCGACGAGCGCTTGAATGACGCGAAGATGAGGATTTGATGAGAAGAGTTGAATTGGAAACCCGATAATCCGATCCGAACGTGGGCTCCGACCGACGATGCGCCGGTCATGCCACCCGTTGAAGACCCTCAACCTCCCGCAACCACCTGTCGAGCCGGTTCCAACTGGCGAAGATTAGGCTCACCACTTTCCCCTAACAATTTCGCGAGTTCTTCGGGGCGTTGCGCCGCGCGACGTTCAGGGTGTCTAATCCTGCCGGAGGCGGCTGCATGGGCTTGTTGAGCGATATTCGCATCTCGATTCGGACCCTCACCAAGAATCGTGCATTCACGATCGCCGCCGTCCTGACCGTGGCCATCGGGATCGGAGCCACGACTGCGATAGCCACCATCGTCGAGTCGATCCTTCTACGCCCGCTGCCCTATCCCGATTCAGAGCGGATCGTCCAGGTGATCAGCTACCGCCGCGAAGGTGCCGCCACCGTCCGAGCGCCGAGCATGGCCCGTCCGTTCATTCTTGGCCTGAGCGAACGAAGCCGCTCGTTCTCCAGTGTCGGCACCGTCGACTCCTTCTCGAACGTCACTCGTCGCCGTCTGACCATGACGGTCGCCGGTCAGTTCGGCGCAGCCGAACTGTACGGGACGCGGATATCGCCGGTGCTGTTCTCGATGCTCGGCGCGCAACCACAGCTCGGACGTTTGTTCGCTCCAGGGGATGAACGACCGGAGCGAAACCAGCGCATCGTCCTCAGCGATCGCTCATGGCGCGCTCAGTATCTGGGGGATTCAGAGGTGCTCGGATCGTCGATGACGATCGACGGCCGACTGTACACAGTGGTCGGGATCATGTCGCCGGGATTCGCGTTTCCGGATGCACAAACCGACTTCTGGATTCCGCTCACATCTGCACCAGTCCCGCCGCCATCTGAACCTAGATCCGACTCACCAAACAGTGCCTACGCCGATGGCGTCTTCGCGAGATTGACCGATGGCGTCTCGATCGAGGCGGCAAGGAGAGAGACCGACGCCGTCCTCCGGACCCTCAGTCTCGAGCGAGCGGCGGAAACCGGTCGCACTCCAGAGCAGACCGGCTTCCCTCCGACTCTCGAGCGGCGTGCTGACGTCCTGTCGATAAAGGACGAACTGGTGGCTCCGGTTCGACCGATGCTGCAGATGCTCTCATTTGCGGCCCTCGTGCTGCTGCTCATCGGCAGCGCCAACCTCATCACCCTTTTCTTCGAGCGCGTTGACTCGACTCGCGTCGACGTTGCCGTTCGGACCGCGCTGGGCGCCACCCGTCAGCAGATATTGCGGCAGTTTGTGATCGATGGCGTAGTACTGGCGGCGGCCGGCGGAGTACTCGGTATTGCCCTCGCGCATGGAATGGTTCGCCTGGCGGTCTTTGTCGTGCCGCCGGATACTCCACGCGTCGACGAGATCGCGGTCCGCGTACCCATCCTGATGATCGCGATCGTCGCATCGACGATCTTCGGAGCCGTCCTTGCTCTCGGCTCCGCGTGGCGTTCGACGCGCACCGATGGGTTGGGGGTGAACATCGTATCGCACGTCCGTACGAGCGCCAGGTCCGGGTTCAACAGGATGAGTTCGCGCACGATCGTTGTCGCCGCCGAGGTTGCGGTGGCGGTCGTGCTCTGTGTCGGTGCAGGCTTGCTCGCCCGCAGTTTCGTCGCCCTGGTGAACGTCAATCCGGGCTACGACGCTGGAGACGTCATGGCGTTTCAAATCGTTTGGCCGTCGGGGCAGGTCACCGATCCGACACGTCTCTATGAGGACGTGCTGTCCAGACTTGACGCCGATCCGTCGATCCAGGCTGTCGCCGCAACCGACGTGCTGCCGACCGGAGGGGCCAGCGCGTTTCACATGTCGTTGGGCGGTCTGCCCGTCGCCGCAGGATCTGAACCGATGTTCATGCGTCTGGTGACCGGCCAGTATTTCGAAGCCATGGGGATGCGGCTTGTCGGAGGCCGCTCGTTCTCTGAGGCCGGTCGCGCCGCTTATCCGGAACTCGTCGTGAATCAGGAGTTCGTCCGGCGCTATTTCGCCGGTACGAACCCGCTTGGCCAACTGGTGGGTGACCAGCCGCGTTACCAAGTTGTCGGCGTCGTGAACGACGTCAGACACGGCGCCCTCACGGCAGGTGTACGAGCCGAGTACTACGTCGACCTCACGCGCTTCGGTCTCACGGATGCGGTGCGGCCGCATTTTGTCGTCCGAAGTACGGCGGCTCGGGGCGTCCTTGCGTCGCTGATTCGCTCGGTCGTTCGCGACCTGAACCCGCAGCTGGGTGTGGACCTCAACCAGCGGACGATGTCCGAACTGGTGTCAGCGTCGGTGGCCCGGCCCCGATTCAATACGTTCGTTCTCGGGGCCTTTGCCGTCGTGGCGCTCGTGCTCGCGATTGTCGGCGTCTACGGAGTCATGTCGCATGCCGTGACTCAGCGGACCCGAGAGATCGGCATCCGGATGGCGGTTGGCGCGGCGCCCTCACATGTGCTCGCCGCTGTTCTTCGACAAAGCCTGATGGTGACCGGCATCGGTGCAGCGATGGGGATGCTCGTCGCCGCCGGTCTCACCAGCTACCTGGAGAGCATGCTCTTCGAGCTCACCCCGCTCGATCCGCCGACGTTCGTCGCGGTGGCCGTGCTGTTTCTGGTAGTCGGACTGATCGCAGCGTGCCTGCCGGCGCTCCGCGCCAGCCGCGTCGATCCGCTCATCGCACTTCGGCACGACTAGCAGGAAGCGAATGCGGCAAATGACGCCTGACCATATCAAGGAGCTCTCAACCGCGGCTCCGAGGACGTCACAGCCGAGCGTGTTCATTCAGTTCGAGACGGACGACTCTTCGGCCCTCACGCCGCCCGCCGTAGACTCTCCACGGCACTGAGCCAACCCTTGAGCTGGTTCCAACTCGCGCAAATTTGGCTCACCACCTCTTCACGATTTCATTCGGAAGATTACGTTGTCGCAGTGCGGCGTCGACGGCTCCGCACGCCAGAAGCGGCCGACTGATCCCATTCTGAGCCTGCAGGTCGTGTCGACCGACCAGTCCAATGAATGAGCATCTGTCGGGCCGCAGGTCGACGTCTCGAGGCCTGCCGTAAAATAGCAGATGGCTCGCCGTGAGCATCGCGTTGCGGTTCTAATTGCGGACCTAGAGGTTGACGTGAAGACTGCATCCCTACTTCTCATCCTGTTGGTGGCTGCCCCTCGCGTGGGATCGCAGCAGGCCCTCCCATCTGGGGGCAATTCCAACATGCGCGTTGTCTTGCTTGGAACGCAAGGTGGGCCGACGTTCGATGCCCAACGACTGGGCATCAGCACGCTCATCGAGGCCGGTTCGGAGAGGCTACTCTTCGACGCGGGCCGGAGCCTCACGACTGGCATGGCCAGAATGGCGATTAACCCGGCCGATGTCACGAAGGTCTTTCTCACGCACCTCCATTCAGACCACATCGTGTCATTACCTGAACTGTACCTATTTCCTTGGGCATCAGGACGACAGACGCCCCTTCAGGTGTGGGGACCAACTGGCACCCGCGCCATGTTCACGCATCTACAGGAAGCGTTCGCCTTCGATATTCACATCCGGCGAGACGTCGACGAAAAGTTTCCAGCGGATGGTATCAAGGTCGTTGCAACCGACATCCGTGAAGGCGTTGTTTATGAGTCCAACGGCGTGAAAGTGACGGCCTTTCTTGTCGACCACAGCCCAGTAACGCCTGCGTTTGGCTACCGCGTGGACTATCGAGGGCATTCTGTTGGTCTCTCAGGCGACACAAAGCCCTCGGACAATCTCGTGAAGTTCACATCGGGCGTCGATCTGCTGATTCACGAGGTCGGACGCTCGAAGCAAGACCCTGTGCTAGTCGGTCCGCCGGATGAACTGCTTCCGAACTCGCGTCAGACTCGGGGAGCTGCAAGGATCATCGCGGAGCACCATACGGATGGCACGGAAGCTGGAACTGTGTTCCAGCGTGTGAAGCCACGACTCGCTGTGTTTTCCCACGCCACACCGAATCCTGCGACGCTTGCGCTCGTGCGACAGAACTACGCTGGGCCCGTTGAGTTCGGTGAAGATCTAATGACAATTGAGGTTGGCGACACCGTGAATGTGCGCCGGTTTGCCGCCTCGAATCGGTAAGGCTCTGTGCGTCCGACAGGACCGGTTCGACGGTGCGGCTGAAGACTGGCTGATTCGCGGTAGTACGGTGTCGTGGGCATGCGCTAGTGATCGCCGCTGATTCAGTCACTGGTGATGGCTTCCAGGCCGATTTCCGCTCCGGAGTGCGGTCACGGTTCCCGTCGATGGTGCCTGCGAGCGAATGGCAAGCCAAGCATCGAGCCGTGCCGCCGCTTCGCGCTGAGCTGCACTGCTCGCCAAGAGCTATTTGACAAATAGTGTCATGGCAATATACTATGTATTACAATGTATGTGACGAGGCACGAGCTTTGGCCAAAGCACTAGTGGAGCGCAGCGATCGCTGGGAGGCTCAGATTCGAAAGGGATGTCTCGAGCTCGCGATTCTCGCCAGCCTCTGGAGGAACAGGCTCTACGGTCTCGAGATTTTGCGCGTCCTGGAAGGCGGCTCCAGCTTGGGCCTCGCTGAGGGGACTCTCTACCCGATTCTCGCTCGTTTGAAAGCCGAAGGGATGGTCCACGCCGAATGGGTGGACGCCGGGTCCGGACACCCCCGTAAGTACTACTGGCTCACCGAACTGGGCAAAGAACGACTCTCCCAGATGGCGCGGTTCTGGATGCAGTTTTCCACTAATCTCGGTGGCCTTCTCATGCCGGTGCTAGGCCGGAAGGAGTCTGCCAATGCACGCCGATAGCATCGGAGCGAACATCGACTCGTACCTGGCCCGCCTTCGAAACGCTCTCGGTGACATCTCGTCTTCCGAGAGCGAAGAGATACTCCGAGAGATCCGGAGCCACATTCTCGACCGAGCCGAAGCGGAGGGTCCGGTGACAGAACAGGTCGTCAACCAGGTCCTGCTTGCGGTCGGGGATCCGCAAGAACTGGCGAAGCAGTACAGGGCGGATGCCATCTTGCGCAGGGCCGCCAGCAGCAGGTCGCCGTGGCTGATATTGGCTGCGACGCTGCGATGGGCCACGACAGGCATAGCCGGAGCGATAGCCTTTTTCGTGGCGTTAATGGGTTACGGGTGCGCGGTTGTTGCGTATCTGTGCGCCATTCTCAAGCCGGTCGTTCCTGATCGCATCGGGCTATGGCTGAGTCCCGAGCACACGGTCACCCTGGGGTATTGGAATGGTCGGTTTTCTGGAACAGAGGTGTACGGGTTTGGTATCCGGCCGCCTTTCTCGTTCGTCCTCGGGACGCTCGGTGCGACTGAGGGGCCTGTTCGCGAACTACTGGGGACCTGGCTCATTCCCACAGCACTTGTATGCGGGTCCCTGATTCTCATCGGGATCACGTGGATCACGCGAGTGTTTATCCGGAGGTTCAGACGGCAGAGCATCGTCGCTGCTTATGCCGTCGACGGGAACCGATGACGTTCGAGCGCAACAGACCTCACGCAGCGACAGCGAACGCCACGCCGCCGTCTCCGAGACGACGTCCCATTCCGGCCGGCGCCGTCGCATCACCGTGCGATAGTTGGGTGCCGAGAGCTAGACCGGCGCGACGTGATAGGCCATTGCATTGCGGTGTGCCGGGTATCTGGCACGGGCAGTGTTTGAAGGCCGTCACGGAAATAGGCTGACGGCTACCGTCGCTCCTTAAGTGTGATGAAGGGCGCTGGACACGAGGAGTTAACCGAGAAGCGCTGTATGAAGGATTGTTTTACTTCTGCACCGCCGACACCCACCACTATGACGAACCGGTGCGTTTGTAAGGTGGAATAGCCTTCGCCCGCGCCAAGAAGCGGCCCATCTCGCCCCGCAAGAAGTCGGCTCCGTGCTTTTCGAGACGTCGTGCCGCTTCGTGTATTTGTTCAAGCTGTCCTGGTTGCCTCTTCGGCATTGCTTGGGGTCGTTCTTCGGCAGGAACTAGGTCGATTTCCCCCAATTCGAGACCGTCTTGTTCCAACATGACGGCGGCCATCGTGCCGTACCCTTCACCTTTGATAATGACGAAGCGATCATTCGCTCTGAACCACACTTGGAATCGTTGCTTTCCGCGGTGTGGAGGCGGACTGATTTCGCGAAAACCGAACGGCTGGAGAAATGCAAACGCGGCCCTCACGGTCTGCATAAACTGCGGCAGCGTTGGCGGCTCGATATGGTCTGTCATGACAACTTACCCAGCGATCTATCTCGTGCCGTCCCACCATCGCCCCGCAACGAGGGCTGTTTGCTCTCGGCGTTCCGTCGCGACTTCCTGCTAGTGCCCATCCTCCGCGTGGTGGACACCGTGGGGGTGGTTACGTTGCCGGCGAGCGCCCTGCGCCTGCCCACGACAGCCGATCGTCCCGCAGTCCGAGCGCTCAGCGCCTAGCCCTCGGTCTCAGAGACGAAATCGGCCAGCAACGTCATGTTCGAGTCTCTGCGTCTGACCCAAAAGGCAACTGCCGTTTCTCGTGACTCTATTCGATGCGCAGCGCCCGGATCGGGTCCAGTCCCGCCGCGCGCCGTGCCGGGATGAACGCCGCGACGAGCGTCGCCGCGACGAGTAACAGCGCGGCGCGCACCAGCAGCGCAGGGTCCCACGGCCGCACGCCGAACAACCGGCTCGCGATCAA
>DATJKH010000085.1:0-93807 GCA_035491715.1 Vicinamibacterales bacterium
TGTCACAACCACTACTGCCCACGAAGCAAGTCACGAGCATCGCCGCGAGTCCGACGAAAATCCGCTTACCCATATGACCTTCCTGACAGAGAGGTTGGGGCCGACGAATTAAGTTGTTCTGCGACCAACCTGGGACAGCTTCTCGCACCTCTTATTGCTCGTGCATCCGTGGTTCACCGGCGTTGTCTCTACGGGAAGTAGTAGTGGTCTGCACTGAGCGGCCGAGCCGATCCGCCGGTCATGTTCCAAAAGAGCCAGCGACCGCCTACGCGCCTGATCGTGCCTGCCAGAAAAGCATCCGCCGCAATGAGCCGCGAGTCCGCGTCGAAGTTGCCGACGTCATGACATTCGAAGTAAAGCCAGGCATCGTCGCCGGTGACCTTGATCTGGGTCTTGAACGATGGCACCAGTGAGAACCGATGATTCGTGAACGAACCTGAGCTCAGATAGAACGACTGCACTCTTTCCAACCCGATATAGGGAGAACCGGGGTCACCCTGGATGGTGAGAACGGCGTCCGGGTCCCACAACGACATCATCAGGTTGATGTCTTGCAAAGTCTTCGCGCGATGGTAGTCCGCCTGCAGTTGGTAGATTTCGCCAATCTGCGCGCTCGCTGGGCCGCTGACCTGAGCCAGCAACAGCGCGCTGGAGTTGACAAACCCGCCCACACCTATCGCTGTGCCAGCCATGCCTTTGAAGAAATCTCGTCTTTCCATTGCTGCCTCCCTTCGGTTACTGCCGGTGTAGGCGCATTACGCCTGCTGGGACGATTGCGGCAGTTCGCGTCGGATTCCACATGTCCGTGATCTGCAGTTCGAGCGCATCTCCCGAGAGCGTTCCAGTGGCTTCGCCGGAGAATTCCCCTCGGCTGAGAGTAGTGCCGCGTAGAGTTCCGGCGTCGTTTACGCCGTCGAACGCGACTCCTCCTTCAGTGGGCCAGCATGCGTAGACGACGCTCAGCGTTCCGTGCACGCGATCATCCTGTTGCGTAAAGCTCGCTGATGCGGATGCGGGGTTGAAAAACGAACAGTCGGAGTCGATGTCGCTTACATTGAACGTCCCAGTCCAGTTGCCTGATATCGAGCCATATGTGGGAGAAGGGGACGGACTAGGCGGCACTGTGGTGTTCGGCGGCTGCTCCGGGATTGTCGGTCGCGTCGGCGCCTGCTCGCAGGCAGCCGCGAGAGTCACGATCGCGATTAGCAGAACCCTCGTGACTGACATAAGGCCTCCAGGTGAATCGCGAGAAGCGGGGAGCGTTTCAGCCAATTGAATATCCGCGCGTAAGATCGCTGCGCTCCGGCTTCGAACAGCGCGCTACTGCTTCAGAAGCTGTGTAAGATCGTTGCTTCACATTCAGTTCCGGCGACCGTTGATCAACGCGAACCAACGATCGCAAACGGCAGCGCATTCGACTGCGGATATCCGTGGTAACCGTCCGACCATCCCATCGTGCTACCGTTGACGATGAGCACCTGCGCCGTGGCAGGATCTTTCAACAGGCTTGCCGGAATGACGGCGGTCAGCTGAGTGTCGCTGACGTACCTCGTCAGCAACAGGGTGTCTGCTGACCACACGGCAAAGGCCCCAAAAACTCCAAGTTGTGGGGGGAAGCCTGAACCGGTAATCGTGATCGTGATGTCGCCGCTGCCAGCGATTGCCGTCGCCGGTGATAGCGAGCTGATCGAAAGCACGGCGGGTGTCGGACTCGACGGCGGTGTGACGATCGGCGGCTGCTCGGTAACTGTCGGTCGAGTCGGCGCCTGGCCACAGGCAGCCGTGAAGGACACGATCGCGATTAGCAGAACCCTTGTGACTGACATAAGGCCTCCAGGTGAATCATGAAGAGCGCCGAACGCTCCAGCCCCAGTTGAATATCCGCGCCAACATCGCTGCGGTCCGGTTCGAGTTCTGCACACGATGCGTCCGCTTGCCCCTCACTTCTCGCGCGTTCGCTGAACTGCTTCCTCTTTCAATCTCCGCCCTACTGCTTCACAAACCGGAACTGGTGGTCCCTCGCTTTGCAGTAGTGGGCCGTGAAGAAAATTCCAGGCTGCGGCGGATCGAGCGGGTCATAGAGTGCGAAGAGGCCATCGAATGTTCCGGTGACTTCGGACCCTCGGACCACGCCGCTTCCTTTGCCAGAAATGTTCAGGACTTTGCCGCTGCCAAGGTCCTCCCAGAGCCCGTGGAAATCGTCGGACTGCGGATCGCGCTCGACGTCGATCGAGAACGACAGGGTGTCGTCGGAGAGCACTCCTGAAGAAATGGTCGCGTGACCTGACGGTGGATCCAGGCTCGGTGCTGACCAATCCATGGTTCCGTCGGAGCGTAGCGTTTCGGTGTAGGTTCGCTCGCGCGCTTCGGGCTCCAGCACGAAGGCACATGCCGCGGAGGCAGTTAACGTCGCCGTATAGACGATCCCGTGCGCGGTGGCGATGATAACCGGCGGGAGCGGCACTGATCGGCGCGCGCTGCGATCGGATGGGCCTGCAACATTGGGACTCCCACAGCCTCCGCTCAGTGTCAGGCACATGGCGATAAAGGCGAGTCTCATGGAACGCCTCACTTTCTCTCTGTGCTTGCACTCGCCCGGACCGTTTATTCCGTCGGAAGAAAGTAGTGCTTCGACACCCAGTGAGCGACCTGTCTGCCGATGACCGCGCCATGCACCACCGACGTACGGTAGTGGATGCCCGCCCACACACGCGCGTCGACGATTTCGCGAATCATGTCATCGGTGGATTCAAAGGTGCGGGACGTGTTGGTGACCGTGCTCGTCAACGTGATCGGGACTTTCTTCGTGTCGAAGAAGTCGGCGAGGGCGGTCGCGATCGATGCGGTGAAACAACCGTGCGCCGATGGATACTCGGGATGATTCGGCGTGCCTAACAAAGGTGTCCAGGAAGAATCGCCGATCGTATCCGGATTGCCGTCCGCATCACCGGCACGAATCGCAGTGATCGGACGCCAGAAGCTGTAGAAGTACTTCGAATCGAAGCACGCGATGATCGCGTCGGCAGAAGTGGTGTAGAGCTGCGCAAACAGCCGCGCATTGTCTTCGAGGCTCAACCCACGTTCATCAGCAAAGGCGCGAAAGATTCGGGCGTATTGAATGCCGGCATGCTCGCCGTAAAACCTGGCGGTCTCGGTTTGCGCCGGTGTTCTGGTGGCGC
Organism: Vicinamibacterales bacterium; assembly: GCA_035491715.1. GTDB lineage: Bacteria > Acidobacteriota > Vicinamibacteria > Vicinamibacterales > 2-12-FULL-66-21 > JALZOC01. Next base: position 3,180 of record DATJKH010000085.1, read on the forward strand.
TTGTGAACGACCCAACCTGTTGCACTTCGGCGTAATCTTCTGCCCACTGATGGCTATCGAGTGACGGCGGCGGCTCCGCCCGGAACTGCGAGGCGGTGTTGAACGCGAACGGCCGCATGAGCCCGAGCCACGGCGCGATTGGTGGCGTCGGCGCCGTGGGTTGCCACACGCCCGGCCCGGATCCCGGCACATACACTACGGCGGCATTCCAGCCATCACCCGTCCGCGATGCGAGCAACTGTGAGGCGACCTGCTCGCCCAACCCAATACCGTCCGTCTTCGGCTGACCATCGGCAATCCCGTTCAATGCCGCCGAATAGCGGTCGTCGAGATACACGTGATCTGACGGAAAGAGGGTAAGGAGGACGCGATGCGCGGCACTTGCGATCGCGGCGTCCACCGATGCGCCGGCCGGAACCGTGTCGACGGTGACCGCAAATGGCCGGTAGCCGCCGCGCAGCGCCACGACGACGTCGTAGATTGCCGCGTGGACGTAGGCGAGATCGACAGGAGTTACGGCCGCCGCGCGGCCTGCGTGGATCGCCGAGGCCGTAACGCCAACCTCGTTCCAGAAGGCAACGGCATCGGCCGCGGCCGCCGGCTGCACACTCGCAATCGAAAGGAATAGCGCCAGTGCGAGTGCTTGCACACATTTTCGCAGACCAACCCGGAGACGGAACAATGAACGGACCGTGACACTGCTCGACATGGCGCACTCTCCGCGATAATGAGTCCGTCGCTTGCGCTTGCCGCATGGCAATCGGTCGACGGCTCGGCTCGCGGTTCAATATGTGCGCGGAGCGGCGCAAAGTCCCAAGAGGAACGCTAGGATTTCATTCGATAATTCCAGGGTCTCCTCGTGGAACCTTCACGTAACATGAACAGCGGTCTGATTGCTGGAGGCGCCGCAGTGACGATGCCCTCGGTGGGACCGGAGCAGATCCGATTCGGCAACTTCGTCCTCGATCTCGGTACACGCGAGCTTCGAGACGGGTCATCGTCAATACACGTGACGCCGAAAGCGTTCGAGTTGCTCTTGATGCTCATCGAGCAGCGACCGCGAGCGGTGGCGAAGGCAGCGTTGCAAGAGAGGCTCTGGCCGTCGACGTTTGTGTCCGAGGCCAATCTTCCGATCCTCGTTGCCGAAGTTCGCTCCGCGCTGCGTGACGACGCACGCAATCCACAATTCATCAGGACAGTGCACGGTTTTGGCTATGCATTTTGTGGCGAGACGATCGGAGCAGTGCCGTCCGTGTCGGCGGCTCCGACCACCGCATCGTCGTGCTGGCTGATTTCCAAGACCAGGCACGTCGCGTTGCGTGAGGGCGACAACGTGATCGGACGGGATCCCTCGGGAGATGTCTGGCTTGATGGCAGGGGCGTGTCGCGACGCCATGCGAAGATCACCGTGCGGGGAGATACGGCAACGATCACTGATTTCGAGAGCAAGAATGGAACGTGGATCAACGGACGCCGGGTGATCATCGATCAACCAATCAACGACGGTGATCAGATTCAACTTGGTTCCGTGCGCGTGACGTTTCGCGTGTGGACTGACGGCGGATCGACCGAGACGATAGGATCGAAGAATCACTGAAAGGGAGGACTCGCGGGGTGTTCGTAGGCGTCAACCACGTTTTGGAATCGTGGATCCGATCGAAGCGCCTTGAACGCAGGATCGATGCGCAACATGCTGAGCCATGGAGCGCTCTCTTCCACCGCTCGATCGAGCCATTGAAATGCCTCGTCCGATTTGCTCAAATGAATAAACAAGATTGCCAGATAGACGGGCGAGACATACCCGCCACCCAGCCTTTGTGTAGCAGCAACGTTTAACTGGCGTTCGTAGAAGTTTTGCATCGCGGCATGAAATCCCACTGCGGCGTAGTCACGATCCAACTCGTCCGCCTCGTGGGGCTCGCCATTCATTCGAAGTGTCTGTACGCGTTGCACGATTGCCTGTTTTAGCCGACCCTTACTTTCATATACGTCCGAGAGAATCTCACGGGCAACCGCGGTCGCTGGATTCGAAGGATCGATATCAATGAGTTCGGTCAAGCGGACCATCGCATGATCCAGATCCCCGGTCCAATAGAGCATCGTCGCCATCGCGAGATTGGTGGCAAAGCCTTCGCGGTCGCTATCCAGGGCGTCCTTGACTACCCGCATTGCATCCTTAATTCGCAATCGCCCGAGAAGAAAATATGCGTAGAACCGTTTGTTTATGGCAGACGATGGCACGGCACGGATCGATTGCAGGTATTCGGCGTCGGCCACGGCCCAGTCTCGTTCCATCCACTTCAGTCCGGCGCGTGTGTAGTGTGCCTGGCCCAGATTAGGGTCGAGGGTTTCTACTGTTTTGAGCGCCTCAACCGCTGCCGCATGGCCCGTGCTCGTGGGAATCCATCCTTCCCATGCCAATGAAGCTATTGCGTCTGCCCGGCCGAGATATGCCAGGGCGAAATGTGGATCTTTCTCGATTGCCTTCTCATAAAAAGCCAGGCTTTTCTTATATCCGTCAGGTGTTGCGGTCGGCATGTACCAGAAACGTCGGCCCTCAGCATAAAGCCGGTAGGCAGTGAAATTCTGTGTTGGCTGATCTCTCAACTTGCTGCGCTGCGCATCAGTCAGCTTCGTCTCCGACGAAAGTCGCTTCATTAATTCTTCGACTATGTGTTCGGCAACCTCGGCCTCGATACCAAAGATTTCGTCCGGCACACCTTCATATCGTTGTAGCCAAATCTGACTTCTATCTGCTGTTTCGGCGAGCGCTGCAGTAAACGTGAGCCGATGCGCATCAGTCGAGATTTTGATCGTAACCACGAAGGCTGCGTGAAGTTCTTCGCGTGCTTTAGCTAGAGGGTCCGCGGTATAGCTTCGGAATTGGAAGACTGTCGGGAACGCAATCAGCTTGAGCCCGGGAACCTCGACGGATGTAATGCGATGGATCATTCCCTCAACGACGGTCTCCGTGAGTGCCGCCTCCTCGGATGAAGTGTTGTCGAGCACCTGAGGAAGCACGGCCAAGTATGCTGCGGGCGCGACAGCAGGCATGTCGGCAATCGGAGAGGACGTGGGTGAAACGGCGTTACGTCGCATCAACGCGGTCGCGGACATTGCGAGCGCAATCACGACTGCAGCCAGAACTCCGATTCCGAGGAGCGCAGCGGCACGGCGAGAGATCGACGCCGAAGCCCCGGCGTCAACGTTAAGCTGCAGCGCCTCGAGAGCCGCACGTACTTCCGATGCGGAGCGATACCGGCGTGCACGCTCCTTGGTGAGACACGTTCGGATAATCGATCGAAGGCCGCTTGGCACTTCAGACGGCAATGGGTCTGGAGCTTGCGTGAGGATCGCCGCGGAGATCTCGTGCGCCGTTCGCCCGTTGAAGGGGCGTTTGCCAGCAGCCATCTCGTAAAGCACAGCCCCGAGTGCCCAGATGTCGCTTTGCCTATCGGCGCGCTCTCCTCGCAGGACTTCGGGTGCCAGGTAGCGGAGGGTCCCTGGCGTACCGGGCTCTGAACCCGATCGCCAATCATCGACTGTCGACGTCTCATCGTCGACTCCCTGGTCTGTTTCCTGTACGGCCAACCCGAAGTCGAGCACTTTGACTCGCTGCTGCGGCGTCACGATGATGTTTGCGCTCTTCAGATCGCGATGGATGACGCCCGCCTCGTGCGCGTGCGCAAGCGCGTCGGCGATTTGCATGCCGTAGGAAACCGTCGTATCAGTCGGCAAGCCGACGCCAGGAGGAATGATCGACGAAAGCGGCCGGCCCTCGACGTACTCCATGACGATGCAGGGCCGACCGTCGGATTCGCTGACCTCGTAGATCGTGCAGACGTTCGGATGGCTGAGCGCCGAGGCGCTTCGAGCCTCGTTGAGAAGTTGTTCTGGTACGCTGTGTGCCGCGCTGTTTCTGGTCAGGAACTTGATTGCGACCGCACGCTCAAGCAGGGTGTCGGTGCCGCGATACACCTCTCCCATTCCGCCGGCTCCGACGACGGCTTCAAGGCGATACCGATCGGTCGCAGATAGCTGTATTACGGCGTCTTCCCCTTTTCACAAAGGCACTTCGCAAGTGTCAGTCCAGTCTCGTCGTCGAGACCAGGCATCGGAGGGCGGCTCTTTCCGAGGCCCCACGACAGGCCGATAGAGATTCCGTGGTGCAAGGAGTGAACGCTCTCACCAAAGACCGTCGTCATGTACGACCCGTAAAGATCAAGGCGTCGCGTGATAGAAAACTGCGCGCCCGCCCCGACATCGACCAGGTTAGCGCGCGCGAGCTGATCGTGGTGCATGAACGTTGGACAGGCGAGCAGCCGCGCTGCAGTCGGTTTTTCATCGTCTGGAATGCCGCAAATATCCCGGGGGAATTGTTGAGTAAAGAGAACGCCGCCGTGCGTGTACTGAGTGGCCGTTAATCCAGAAACCCTCAGTCGCGGATTGATGAAATAGCCAACTTCCGCATCAAGGTTGCTGCGGTCGTGATAGCGCCCCAGGGTCCGCTGGGTAAATCCATACGAGTAGCGCGCCTGCACGAACATCCCCGGTAGCCCCCGTGTTATCACGTGTCCCGCGCTGATACCGAGCTGCAGTTCCGTCAAGTCACGTCCCGGTGCCGCGTGACCGTAGGAGTCATACGCGTGACTCGGCACAATGAGATCAGCGAATGGCGTCACGGCTGTCCCGCCAGCGACCAGTCCATAGCGCGCGCTGAGCCGAAAATCCTGGAATGTTCCATGAGAGGAACCATCATCCAGAAGTGATCCCGGATGGGCATTCACACCTTTGTAGCGCGCAGACACAAAAGGCAGACTGAGACTGACGGCGACTTTATCGGTGACGCCATACGTCAGGTCGAGCATGAGGTTGTGCGAATCGATGTGCCCGGCGTCGATCGGTTTTCCGTCTGAGTAAAGATGCTGCCGCACGGCCATGTCCTGAAACAGCACCGATACCGCTCCCTGTCCCGCTCCAGGAAGCCACGCCTGTGCGTTTGCTGGAGCGGCGGTGCCTAAACTGATCGCAGCAGCGACGAGAAATGCGTTCTTCACTGCTCAACCTCACGCAGCGTGTGCCGCAAACCGCTTGGCGCGAAGCTTCATCGCGCGATCGAGGGCATCGATCACCTTTCGCGCGTCGGCGGGAAGGCGCAACATGCAGCCGAACTCTTTCTCGAAGACGGCGCGCTCCGAGCTGTTCTTGTTCATGACGATGGGCACAACGACCGCGGTCGATGATGTATTTACAGAGGCACTAATCTGGCGACTGGTCACCGTATCGGCCAGCACCAAATCGATTTTTCCACCGGCAAGAGCTTTTTCCAGCGATGCGCGATCAGACACTGTGCGCAATTGGTGACCGGCGACGTTCATCAGCAAATCGAACCCACCGCCGTTGCTGAATGACTTCGGCAGACTTGCCGTGTTGTAGAGAACGATCGTCCCTGGCTTGGATGCTTTCAGCAGGCTCTGATAGCCGACCGATCGCCCAAGCACCAGGAACTTGTCGCCGCACGCCGATAGATTTCGATCTGAGAGTACCAACGCCGCGAGGAGGAACCCTGTGAAAAAGATTCTGCGAAACATAGCGCCTCCACGGTAGGACTGACGCCGAAGAAGAGCCTCCGGCGCGGCTGAGATTGTCAAGGAAAAACGACTCTGCGTTCCTAGGATTTTCCTAGGATTTCGATGTTCCTTATCTGGAGTACCAACCATGCCTTCAACCATGACCCTCGACCAGCTCGCGCCGACCTTTACCGGCCAGCTCCTCCAACCGACCGATGCCGGCGACGACGAAGCACGGCGCGTGCACGCGCGGCGGCGGTCACAACGTCGGTGGACGAGGAACGATCGATGGCGGTCTGATGATCGATCTCGCACCGATGAAGGGCATTCACGTCGACCCGGCCAAGCGCACCAACTTGCGACGACATCACCGTCGGAATTGCAGAGAACCCAGCAGCCGTTGCGCCGTCCCAAGCTTTTGCCGCTTCAGGTCCGTATCGTGTGCGCGATATACCTCGCCCATGCACCCGTGTCGGCCCTTACGAAATCTTCTCGATTGTCGGCGCCGGGGAGGAGTCCAGATACCGATGTTCGCCCGCGTCGCCTTTCTTCTCTTCAAGCGGCAGTACGTAACAGAGCGCGTCCTGTTGAACGCCCGGAGCCAGATTTGGAAACTCCGCACGTCGTGTCGGCGGGTCGTCCAGAACGAAGCCATTCTTCTCCAGAACCCGACGGGAGGCACTGTGTTCAGGATGGCAAAGCGCAGACAAGCGGACCACGCCCGTGCTACTGGCCACCTCGATCACCGCCGCCAACGCCTCGGTTGCATAGCCCCTGCCCCAAGCGTCTTCTGACAGGACGTACCCGGTCACGGCCTCTTGTGAGGTCTGAAACCCGAGTCCAGTGCTACCGAGCAATAGACCGTCGGCGCGCGAGAGAATCAGATAAGGCCCGGCTGGCCATCGTTTCCATTCCTCCGCACTGAACCGCAAGAAGGCCCGCGTGTCCTCCACCCTTCGATGGCGCGGCCAGCCCAGGAATCGCGTGACTTCAGGATCGCTCGCGTAGCGCTCGAAGATGGCGGCAGCATCGTCTATCCCGGGTTGCCGCAGAGTAAGGCGCGCAGTCTCGATCTGCATCGGTGCCTTCATCTTGTCGCCATTTCGGTTCTTTCTCTCAGCGGGCTAACGTACCAGTAGCCCACCCGGCATATCTCGGACGACGTTGCGAGGCTCGCAGCATAACGCCAAACCGGTCTGCTCGTAACAACTGTGCACAACTCGTGCGGCGACTGGGACCTATCGAAGGAAGCGGGCTCCCGTAAGACCTTGATTAGGTCGACGTGCAAATGACAGGGACATGGCAGGAGTCAGAGCGTGGGAGATCGCCGCATAAGCAGATTATCTCGGTCGCCTCCCGCGTTCCCTCCAGCGCCCTCGCGCTTCGGTGGATGGCAACGTCACCGAAAAGACCAACAAAACTGGGGTGCGGTTGTGGACCGCTCCCACCTTCGACTAAGACTGTGAAATGCAGAACCCTCGTCATTTCGCGCTCCCGCTCGCAACCATCTCGGGCATCCGATCGTTTGTCGGGTATGCGATGCCCTGCTCGCTGTCGTCCTTGACCGTGGTAGCGGGAATGGCGAACCCGATTTGCGTTTCCGTTTCCCGAAACAGTTCGCATCGCGTCTCGAATTGAAGCGCACCGCGGTAGGTGATCCCTTCGCGCGGATCGAGAGTCCACACCGCGCACCGTAAGACATGCGCAACCAGTCCGAACGATTGCTGACGGAGGACCAGATGAAAGTGCAGTCGAGCGCCAGGACGCAGCGGACGGTTCGCCTGGACCAGGGCGCCTCCGGCACTGAGGTCCACAACATGAACCACACAACCCGGCCGCAACGTCGCCTGCGACACATCGTCTGGCGACCAGCCGTAGCGCGGGTCGCCTCGACGATCCTTTACGAACTGACCCACGATCGCGAACCCGGCTCGTACTTGAGGACACGGGTGCGTGCCGTTGCACCAAGCACGCGCACTGCGTACTGCGCGTGAGTGCCCTGCACGTACAGCGTCCCGGAGGTAGCGGTTCCGTCTGGGCTGATGGTCAGAATCTTCGGGGTGCCGACGCGGACTCCGTCGGTGTTCGTATTGCGCACACCGTCCAGGTCCGGGATGTCGAGCGTCAGCCCAAAGTGAACGCCGCGAAAATCAGTTCCCAACTGGCGCAATCCTCCGAGCAGACGATCGGTCCCGCTCTGAATGTCGACCGTTCGCACACCATTTCCGTTGTCATCCACGTAGGTGGCAAACTGATAATCTGGAGTTCCTGCAACGAAGCGAAGCGCGATGGCACGGGATCTATTGATCGCGCTGAAACGGCTGTCGGCGATCCGTCCTGCCAGGTAGCGAGCCGCCGCGCGTGTGCGCATCTCATCGAGCGCGTCTCCACCAACGGGTATTGCGACACCCACGAGCACCACGGTGAGCGCGAGCGCCAGCAGCAGCTCGATCAGCGTAAAACCGGGAGCCGCGGTATACCTGTCCGGCAGGCGCCGTTTCGATCGTCCTCCGTAGAACGCCATCGAAGAGGCGCCTACTTCTCCGCTCTCTCGCCTTTGTCGACGCCAACAGTGATCAGCGGCTTCAATTTGAGAAAGCTTTTTTCGCCGATCCCTTTGACGTTCATCAGCTCTTCAATCTTCTTGAACGACCCATTCTTCTGCCGGTATTCGACGATTCGCTGGGCAGTGCTGCCGCCTATGCCTGGCAGTGTTTGGAGTTGCGCGACGGAGGCGGAGTTGAGGTTCACGGGGCTCGACGCGGTGGCCTTCGGCTTGGCCGCACTGGCAGTCGCCTTGGCTGCCTGAGCCGAAGCGATCGAGGGAGCCACCACGATCGATGCAAGAATCACCATCGCAATCAGAATTCGACGCATTGCTGTCCTCCAGGAAGAAGTGAAGGCGCGGCAGTACCCGGGTTTCAAGCGGTGAGGTCGGGCCGCTTTGTTACGGAACGGGTCGTCCGCGCCGATCGTGATGACGGCAAGGACAGCGCCGCCGCGCCACCACCATCCGTTGTTCGCGGAAGCTATTGCACGATCGAGACTTTAGGAAAGCACTGAACTTGGAGCCGGAGGGGCGAGTTTTCGATGTTTCAGAATGTGGAAACTCAGGTGTGGCGAGACGAACTGTGCGGTCGAAATCACACCGGTCTGACCGTGTAACCGGCGTTCAATCGATGACGCCGCCGGTTCACACCAACGAAGAGTCGAGATGAGCCACGGAAAAAAACGGAAGATTTCCACGGAAGAACAAGCGACACGGAGACGTGTGCCACGGAAAAACACGGAACAACAATGATACGTAGGTCGCTGACAACACAGAAAAACATCGACCCGTGTTTATCGCAGGAATCACCTTATCTCTGCGGCGGCAGGAGAGCAGGCCAGTCGAGGATGACGGTGGTGGGAGCCTGAAACTCTTTCATCGTGTCCAGTACCAGGAATCTCTGGCCATCCGCAGTAACACCATAGAGGTCGTAAAAAAAGGAATCGACGCGTCCACGCTTTTCGAAGAGCTGACGTGGAACGGCCGATTCCGTACTGACGTCAAGAGCCATCATTGTGGCACCGAGGCTCAGGTAATAGAGCTGCTTGCCGTCGCCGCGCCAGCGAGGCTGGACACCGCCGCTGTTGGAGACCTGACGCTTGTCCGTAAAGCCGGGGAACGCAGCGATGTAAACCTCCGCGCGGCCTGACTCGAGGGAGCTGAATGCGATCCAGCGGCCATCGGGCGAGACGCACGGCTCGTCGGTGCTGAAATCGGCGTGGAATACTTGCTTGGGCTTGCGTTCGCCCTCGGCCGCGATCAAGTGATAGTCCTTGCCGTTGCTTGTCGTGTACAGGATCGTGCCGTCGTTGAGCCACCACTCCGGCACCTTGCGATCAACATCGGCATACACGAGCTCATCCTTCGCAGTTCCGATCACTTTGCGATAGATGTCGAGATGCCCCTGGCGGAGCGAAGCGAATGCGATCTGCTTACCATCCGGCGACCAGACCGGATCGGTATCGTCGGCTGGATCGAACGTCAAGGGAGATTCGATGCGGCTGGTCAGATCGAGCAACCAAAGGTCCCAGCTATTCGTTGCGCGATTAAGGCGCTCAAGAACGACTCGCTTTCCGTCCGGCGAGAGCGCGGCCTGGCGGTAAGGCCCGGGGGAGCTCACGTCGCCGAGCCGCTTGCCCGATTGGTCGTATGCAGTCAACTGGGTATCGGCGGCTGACGTGCTGCGGTACGCGAGCACGCCAGCTTGCGACACCGTGAGCGTCGAGCCCGGCGGGCCGCTCCAGAGTCCTACTCCCCCAGTCACCGGTATCGGGTCGCCAGTGCCGCGCAACTTGCCGGCATCGAACGGGAGCGCGAACGCCGTGTTCTGCCGTGTGAAGAGGACATAGCCGTCGGAGACATAGAACGCGGGCCCAGTGCCTGATACCAGCGGCAGTGTCTGGTCGGAATCAATAGAGCCGATGCGAATGCCTGATTTTGCGGTATCGGTGCTTATTGAGTCATAGAGAAAATGGCGCCCGTCGGGAAGGAAAGACGGCCAGACCAAGATGGATTCTTGTCGCGTCTTGTCCGCGGAGAGCACGACCTTCACTTCTCCGCCGCTGTCGGAAACGCTACGGAGCCCGGGAAAACCGGCTGTGGAACCTCCAAACACGATTAAGCCGGCGCGGTTCCACGTCCCCCCCAGTCCCCGCACAGCGCTCGCAAGTAATACAGGAGACGGCTCGGAAACGTCGATTTTGAGGAGTTTTCCATCCGCGAAGAAACCGAGATATCTGCTGTCAGGCGACCAGAAGGCGGAACTTGCCACGCCCTCAGTTCCGGCAACCGGGTTGGCTTCCAAGGAGCCCAGCGGGCGCAGCCAGATGGCTCGCTGCCCTGCAGCATTCTGACCGATCATTGCGATGGTGCGGCCGTCGGGAGAAACGATCGGCGGCGACCCCGGTGCATAATTGAGATTCTCCGGTTGCGGAATCACGAACCGAGTGAGACGAGTGCTCGCGCGAGGGTGACTGAAATGGATCCAGGAAATCGCCGCCAGCGCGAGCAAGAGCGCCGCCGCGCTCGCCCAAGCGAGCCGCTCTCGATGTTTTCGACGCGCCACCACAGGCTTGTGCGCACTCATCTGTGGCGTGGTCTCGGTGATCCACGTCAACTGGAGCAGCACGTCGTGAGCGGTCTGCCAGCGCGCCTGCGGATCCTTCGCCAGGCATGTCTTCACCAGGTGCTCCAACACGGGCGGCACCATCGGCCGGAGCGTCGAGAGTGCCTGCGGCTCCGCGGTCATGATCGCCGAAATCAGCCCCGCCTGGCTTCTGGCGTCAAATGCTTTCTTCGCCGTGACCATTTCGTACATCACGACTCCGAACGCGAAAATATCGCTGCGCGCGTCGGCGTCGGTTCCCTCGAGCTGCTCGGGGGCCATGTACTGAAACGTACCCATGATCGTCCCCTGCACTGTGAGAGCCTGCGATACAGTGGGCAACGAGGTAGCGTCGGCCGCTGCCGGCTCCAGCACCTTCGAGAGTCCGAAATCCAGCAGCTTTACGCCATTGCGGGTCAACATCACATTGGCAGGCTTCAGATCGCGGTGAATCACGCCGTGGCGATGGGCCTGATCGAGCGCGCCGGCGATCTCGACGGCCTGACGTAGCGCCTCTTCGAGCGGCAGCGGGCCTCGGCGGAGACGATCCTCCAGGGTCTCTCCCTCCAGATGCTCCATGACGAGGAACGGCACGCTGTCCTGGTTGCCAATATCGTAAAGCGCGCAGATGTGGGGGTGATTCAGGCTGGAGATCGCCCGAGCTTCGCGCTCAAAGCGCAACCTGCGCTCGTTATCGGCGACATACGCAGCAGGCAGCACTTTGAGTGCGACGGTGCGGTCCAATCGAGTGTCACGGGCCTTGAAGACTTCGCCCATGCCGCCCACGCCGAGCAGCGACACGATTTCGTACGGACCCAAACGGGTTCCGGGGGAAATAGTCATCGAGTGCGGTGAGCACGCATTGTATATGAGCTTCGGCGGCCGGCATTCAGCGGGCGAAACGTCTGCAACATCCTCGCAGTCGGAACAATGCCGGGAAGCTCGCGGGAAGCACAGAAGAACATGGATCCGTGTTAATCGGTGTTCATCCGTGGCTCGACGAGCCGCGTACTCGCGCGCGCTTTATGCGCTTGCCCCGGCTCGCGCGGCACGATACCACTCGATGGTGCGCGAGATGCCCTCTTCAAACGAGACGACCGGCTCGTATCCGAGCAACTCTTTCGCCTTACGGATGTCGGCCTGCGAGTCGCGCACGTCGCCCTTACGCGGTTCAGCATACGTGGGTTCAAGAGTGCCGCCGACAACATCACGCATGGCGTAGAACAGCCGGTTGAGAGAGACGCGTCCGGCTGTCGCCACGTTGATGATTTCGCCGCTCGCCTTCGGCGCCTCGCAGGCCCTGAGCACGCCATCGACGACATTGGCGACATACGTGAAATCGCGGGTCTGTTCGCCGTCGCCGTAGATCTTCGGTGAGCGGTTGTCGAGCAACGCGGTGGCAAAAACCGAAATCACGCCGGAATAGGGAGACGAGGGATCCTGACGAGGACCGAACACGTTGAAGTAGCGAATGCTGACCGTCTCCAGGCCATACAGCCGCGTGAACATCTGAAGATACTGTTCGCCAACCACTTTCTGGAGCGCGTAGGGCGACAACGGCCCGGTCGGCATGCCCTCGTGCTTCGGAAGAGTCGGCGTATCTCCATACGCGGAGGAAGACGCAGCGAATACGAGGCGCTTTATCCCGGCGTCGCGCGCCGCAACCAGGACGTTGAGGGTCGCATCGACGTTGGCCGTGTTCGACGTAATCGGGTCCTGCACCGACCGCGGGACCGACGGGATGGCGGCCTGATGCAAGACGTAGTCGCAACCGTTCACCGATTCTCGTGCGAACGCCAGATCCGCCAAATCGCCCTCGAGGAATTCAACCCCCGAGATGTGATCGAGATTGCTGCGCTTTCCGGTGACGAGTGAGTCCGAAACACGGACGCGATGGCCGCGCCGGACAAGTTCCTCGGTGAGATGCGATCCAATGAAGCCGGCGCCGCCGGTCACGAGATAGTGAGCCATGGGTTATACGTTAGCAATATCCATGCTGCGATGGCTCAGTTCGGAAAACCAGCCTTGGGAAGGCCCGGAACAAGCGCCAACGCATTCTTGTAGTACAGCTTTTTCAGAACGTCGTCGGGCAGGCTCATGCCGTACAGTTTCCAGAAGGCGTGATAGTCGCGGTAATAGTCGAAGTATTCGTCTGCCGTTTCGAACACGCGCCAGTAATACGGATACTCGTCAGGCTGAAAGCTGTCTTTCCCAAACAGGATCCGATCCTGGTACTTGACGAAGAACTCCCGTGCGAATCGCGGCTGCCGGCCAAGATCGTACAGAATCGCGCCGACCTCCGCGTACGCGTTCGGCATTTCGTCGAACATCTTGCCCAGCCGCGCCAGGTTGTTCGCGTGCCATCCCATGTGCGCGAGGACGAACTTTGTTTTCGGGTGTTTCTTGACCATGCGGTCGCGCTCGGCCATCAACTCCTCGAAGCGCACGCCTTCCTGATGCCGTCGATCGCGAAACAGCGCCAGCTCGAGCCACCGTTCGTTGGTGTAATCGAGCGGCTCGAAAAACGCTTGCGGCTCGCCGGTGTGAATGAAGACGGGAATATTCAACTGACCTGCCATGTCCCACACCGGGTCGAGCTCAGGATCATCGAGCTTCAACCGGGTCCCATCCGGATTGTTGATCCGCATGCCGAGGTCTTTGCCGATTTCTCCGAGACCAAGGGCACCCGCCTTGATGTCCGCCTCGAGCTGCTGCGCGGCGGCGACGCCGAACCCCGGCTTGATTGCGCGCCAGTTCACACTGGTGAACACGACAAACCGATCCTTGTGACCGCTCGCGGCAATCGCGTCGAGCTGCTGTTTCAACCGATCCCCGGAGACGCCGTTCGCCTGCACCATCACCTGGATGTTCAACTGATTCATGGCGTCGAGCACGGTCTGAATCGTTTGCGGATTGACGAGTGCAGGGGGGTGGCCGTGGATGTCGACCACCGGAAACTTCGCTCGAGGAACGGGATGCTCAGGAACAACCAGCGTCGACTTGGGTTTGTAATCGGTGATTGTCGGCGGCGGGAACTCGGGCTCTCGTCCTGTTCCTGGACGCGGCCGGAGTTGCCCGGGGGCCTGCGACGGCTGCTGCGCCGCGACGACCGACAGTGCCAGTGCGAGGAAGGTGAGAACCGGGAGAACAGCCCTGCGCATTAACGCCCTCCGAAAAATGAAGCGCTGCCGTTCGAATCCTATCATCGCCAAGGATAAGGAAGGGTATTCGCTGGAAGCTGGAAGCTGGAAGCTGGAAGCTGGAAGCTGGAAGCTGGAAGCTGGAAGCTGGAAGCTGGAAGCTGGTATGTAAGGCCGCCGCAGTGAACCGTAAGCCGAATTCTGTTCGCCTACGCTCTCCGCCTTTCGGCGTCGAGCTTGGCGTAACGATCATTCCTCTAGCCCCGCCATCACTGACGGGATCAAGCGGCCTACCCGGAAGCTTCGAACGGGCCGTTCTGATCGCGCTTCCCTATTTGGCCTTGCTCCGTGCGGGGTTTAGCCTGCCACCCGTGTTGCCACGGGCGCGGTGCGCTCTTACCGCACCTTTTCACCATTGCTTGCCGGCTTGCGCCGGCGTCAGCTGTGTGTTTTCTGTGCCACTTTCCTTCGGGTTGCCCCGACCGGGCGTTACCCGGCGCACTGCCCTGCGGAGTTCGGACTTTCCTCCCGCCTCCGCGCGCTTCGCGCGCTTCGGCGCGGCAAGCCCGCAGCTTCAATTGCGGGCCTGTCCCGCCGTAGCTCGCGCAGCGAGCGAAGGCGGACGATCGTCTGGTTCACTGCGGCGGTTTTTTTCAATGATCAATGCTCAATGTTCAATGCTCAATGTTTCTCACATCAACATTGGACATTAAACATTGAACATTGAACATTGACCATGGCTCTACCCATCCACTTCCTGCGAGATGCCGTACTGCTCAAGCTTCTTGTACAGATTGCTGCGCGGAGTCCCAATTACTTCCGCCGTCTTCGAAATATTCCAGTTGTTCTCGCGGAGTTTGCCGACCAGGAAGGTCCGCTCGGCTGATTCCTTGAACTCGCGCAGCGTGCCGGGGCGTTCCTTTTCATTATCGCCGCCAGTCGCCTTGGCTTCAAGGCGGACGATATCGCGCAGATCGTCGACGTCGATCGCCTCCCCCGGCGTCATGATAATGAGCCGTTCGACCGTGTTCTTCAGCTCGCGGACATTGCCTTTCCATCGCGCGCGCTGAAGATGATCGAGCGCCGATGGAGTGAATCGCGGCGGCCGCCGATTGTTGTCGCGGCTGAAGAGATCCGCGAAATGCCGCACGAGAGCGGGGATGTCTTCGCGGCGATCGCGCAACGGCGGGACACGAATCGGAATGACGCTCAAGCGGAAGTACAGATCCTCGCGAAAGTTTCCCTTCTCGATTTCCGCTTCGAGATCCTTGTTGGTCGCGGCGATGACGCGGACGTCGACCTTGATCGTTTTGGCCGAGCCAAGCCGTTCGACTTCCCCCTCCTGGAGCACGCGCAGCACCTTGGCCTGCGTCTTCGCGCTCATATCTCCGACTTCGTCGAGAAAAATGGTTCCGCGATCGGCCTGTTCGAACTTGCCGATCTGCTTCTCGGTCGCGCCGGTGAACGACCCCTTTTCGTGCCCGAACAGCTCCGATTCGATCAGCTCCTCCGGAATCGCCGCGCAATTCACCTGCACGAAACGATCGCGGCTGCGCAGACTGTTGCGGTGAATCGATCGCGCCACGAGCTCTTTACCGGAGCCGCTCTCACCGAGGAGCAGCACGGTGGCATTGGTGGGCGCGGCGCGCTTGATCGCATCCCACACCTGTCGCAGCGCCGGAGACTCACCGACCATCTGGTGACGGATTTCAACGGCGCGCTTCAGTGAGATGTTTTCGTCCCGTAGCCGGGTCTGATCCAGCGCATTGCGGATCGTCACGAGGACACGTTCGCTGGCGAGCGGCTTCTCGATGAAATCGAAGGCGCCCAGTTTCGTCGCCTCGACTGCGGTGCTGACCGTGCCGTGTCCCGAAATGATTACGACCGGCAGGGTGTCGTTGGCGGCCTTGATACGCTGCAGCGCGTCAAGGCCGTCCATGCCTGGCATCTTGATATCAAGGAACACCAGATCGGGCGCCTCGCGCTCGGCGAGCGTCAGACCTTCGGGCCCGCTCGACGCCTCGATCACTTCGTAGCCTTCGTACTCGAGAATCATGCGGACCGATCGGCGGATCTCCGCCTCGTCGTCAATGACCAGAATGCGGGATTTCATGAGCGAGATGTGTCCGATGTGGCGCGGTCTGAAGACCCGCGCCCTGCAACTGCGTTACTCCACCGCCACCGTAATCAGCGTTCGCTGCTGAAGGGTTGGATCGTAACAGTACAACGCGAGCACGTCGCCCGGCTTGGCCGTCGCGACCGCGCGCCGATAGTCGGTCAGCGAGCGAATCGCCCGTCGGTTGATCTCCATAATGACAAAGCCGCGGCGGATCGATGCGGAAAACGCCGCACCGGTTGGATCCACTCGCGACACGATGACGCCATGGACCGAATCTGGTACCTCGAGCCGTCCAATCAGGTCGCGGACGGTCAGGCCGAGCGGGACGTCGGCCGTCGCCGGCTCCGGAATTCGCGGCAGCGAGCGATTGTCGAGGGCATCGTGGTCGGTGTCTTCGCGCAGTGGTCGCTCGGCGAGCTTGACGTGAACGGTGAGATGCCGCGTGTCGCGGAGAACGCCGAGCCGTGTGGTGGTGCCCGGCTGCCGCGCCGAGATCTCGCGAATGAGCTCTTCGTTCGTGCCGACGTCGCGTCCCTCGACGTCGAGAATGACGTCATAGGTATGCAGACCTGCACGCTCCGCCGGGGATCCGTTTGTCACGTCCTGCACCAGCGCCCCGCGCGCGGTCGACAGGTTCAACGAGCGCTGAAGCGCCGGCGTCACGTCGGTCAGGAACACGCCCATATATCCGCGCGACACATGCCCGGTGGACTTGAGCTGCGGCAGAATGTCGACCGCCTGATTGATCGGGACAGCGAAGCCAATGTTGCTCGCCCGCGAACTGATCGCCGAATTGATCCCGATCACTTCCCCGCGAGTGTTGATGAGCGGTCCCCCGCTGTTGCCGAAATTAATCGCCGCATCAGTCTGAATGTAGTCATCGAGGCTCGGATCGAAGAGCTTGCGGCCGATGAAGCTGACCACCCCGGCGGTGACCGAGTGAACGTATCCGAGCGGGTTGCCGATGGCACACACCCATTCACCGACGCGCAGCTCGTCGGAGTTGCCAAGCGGTGCCTCCGGCAGATCGGGGGCGCCGTTGATTTTCAGCAGCGCGACGTCGATGGCCGGATCGGTCCCGGCAACCTGTGCCCGGAACGCGCGACCGTCGGCGAGCGTCACGGTGATGCGCTGCGCACCATCGATCACGTGATGGTTCGTGAGGATGTAGCCCGCACGGTCGATGATGAAGCCGGAGCCCGCGCCCTGGCGCGGCACGTCGAAATCGCGCGGCGACTCGGGCGGCCCTTCGCCGCGGCGAAAGAATCGCGGCAGTTCGCGCGTGTCGCTGCCCTTCGACATCGAGTCGATGTTGACGACCGCTGCGTTCATGCGCTCGACAATGTCGGCGAAGTTTACAACTGCAGGCCCGACAGACACGCCCGCTGCACGGACGGCCTGCCCGTTTCGCGCCGGACCGTGCGGCGCTGTCGCGACGATTGACGTCGGTGTGAACTCGCCGGCGATGATGAGGCCGACGAGAAACGCCACCGCGGCTGAAAGCGCGACCGTCACGAACGTGAAACGCTTCGACATACAAACCTGCTGCGCAACCGCCGCCCACCAGTCCGATGGCGAGAGGCGCACCGGACCGCCGAGGCACCCGGCCTCGGCCGAGCCACCTGCTACTCCATTATAAGCGTCCTGAATTCAGCCTCGTCCATCGTCGGCACACCCAGTGAGCGGGCTTTCTCGAGCTTGGAGCCGGCGTCGATGCCGACAACCAGATGCGAGGTCTTCTTGCTGACCGAGCCGGAGACTTTCCCACCGAGCCGTTCGATCGCCGCCTCGGCTTCCTCCCTCGACATCGTCTCGAGCGTTCCGGTAAGCACAAACGTCTTTCCGGACAACCGGCCGGGGACGGCGACCACGGGGTCCGGTTGACGCGTCGACATGTTGACGCCGGCTGCGGCAAGCTTTGCGACCAGTGCCCGATTGTGCGGCTCGTCGGCAAAGGCTCGAACCGATGCAGCCAAGACCGGCCCGACATCGGGGACCGCCTGTAACGCCTCCAGCGGCGCATCCAGCACTGCGTCCATCGTCCGCAAATGTCGTGCGAGCGTCGCCGCCGCTTTCTCACCGACGTGTCGAACGCCGAGCGCGTAGATGAGACGCGACAGATCGTTCTGCTTACTGCGAGAAATCTGCTCGTAAACGTTCCGCCCGACCTTGCCGAGCTTCCGCGGAACCGCTCGCTCGGACCTCGGGCTGCGCGGCGCGACGACCAGCGATTCGAGCGTGGACGTCTCGAGATGATAGAGATCGGCAAAATCGTGAACGAGACCCTGCTCGATCAGCTGATCGACCAGCGACTCGCCCAGGCCTTCGATGTTCATGGCGTTGCGAGAGGCGAAGTGCTCGAGGCTCCGGCGAAGCCGGGCGGGACACGACGAGTTCTCGCAGCGCCAAATCACCTCTTCTTCATCGCGTCGAAGCTCGCTGCCGCAGACCTTGCAGGTCGTCGGCATCACCCATGGAACTGAATCACCAGGCCGAAGATGGAGAAGCGGCGCCACCACGCGGGGGATCACATCGCCGGCCTTCTCGATGATGACCGTGTCCCCTTCGCGCAGATCCTTTCTTGCGAGATCCTCGGCGTTATGCAGGGTCGCCATTGAAATCGTCGACCCGGCGAGAAACACCGGTTCGAGGATGGCGTACGGAGTGTTGGCGCCCGTGCGACCGACATTTACGTCGATCTTCAGCAGCTTCGTATGAGCCTGCTGAGCCGGAAATTTGAACGCCGTCGCCCAACGCGGAAACTTCGCTGTCGTCCCCAAACGATCGCGGAGGGCGAGATCGTCGACTTTGACGACGACGCCGTCGGTGTCGAATTCGAGGGTGCGCCGGCCGTCCGCCCATTTGTGGCAGAAGGCAAGCGCGGCGTCGATGTTCTCGCAGCGCTGCCAGTGAGTCTCGACCGGCGCGCCCATCGCGGCGATCCATTCCAATGTGGCGGAGTGCGTTTCCTTCCGACCTGCGCTGTCTGTCTCGTCTTTGTGGCTTCCGCGTTGAGGCGGAAGGTCACCCGTCGGACGAACAACCTGATACGTGAACGCCCCCAGCTTCCGCTTCGCCACCAGCGATGGATCCAGGTTGCGCATCGTCCCCGCAGCCGCATTGCGAGGATTCTGGAACAGCGGCTCCCCTTCGCGTTCGCGCTCCTCATTCATGCGCGTGAACGATCGACGCGGCAGATAAACCTCGCCGCGGATCTCAAGCCGTCCAGCCGGTGCGTTGCGTAGCGACAGCGGAATCGCACGAATCGTTCGGACGTTTGCGGTGACGTCTTCGCCGCGAACGCCATCACCGCGCGTGGCGCCACAGACGAGTCGCCCGTCTTGGTAGGTCAACGCGATGCTCAACCCATCGATCTTCAGCTCAGCCACATATGCAATCGGCGCGTCGCCGCGACCGACACCGCGCCGCACGCGCTCGTCAAACGCGCGCAACTCTTCCTCGTTGTAAGCGTTGTCGAGACTGAGCATTGGAGAGATGTGCTCGACGGTCGGAAAGCCTTCGCTCGGACGACCAGCGACGCGCTGTGTCGGTGAATCGGGAGTCACCAGGTCGGGGTGTTCCGCCTCCAGCCGCTCGAGTTCGTGGAGCAGGCGGTCGAATTCCTCGTCGGAGATGTCGGGCGCGTTGTGGATGTAATAGCGCTCTTCGTGATACCGGATTTCGTTGCGGAGTTGATTGATTTTGTCGAGTGGATCCACCTATCGATCTCGCGCGAGGACGTAATCGGGCAGCGCCATCAGCGCATCGCGCTCGCGGCTCGGTGGAAAGGCGGCAAGGCAGCTCTTCGCGCGATTGGCGTACTCGACCGCGCGATCGTAGGCAAGACCCGTCGCGCGATGCTCGCGCAAGAGCGCGACGATCTCGCGCCACTGCTCGGCGGAAACTGCGCGATCCTGAACGACACTCCGGATCAGGCGGTCCGCCGCCTCGCCACCGCGCTGCAGCAGGAAAATCACCGGCAGCGTCACTTTGCCTTCGCGTAGATCACCACCGACGGGCTTCCCCAGCGCCACTTGATCAGCGGTGTAGTCGAGCAGATCGTCGACCAGCTGAAACGCGATGCCGAGGTTGAATCCGTACTCGCGAAGCGCGGTCTCGCGCTCGGGGCTCACGCTTCCGAGCATGCCGCCGATCTGCGCGCAGCCGCCAAAGAGAAACGCGGTTTTTCGGCGGATGATTTCGAAGTGCTCGTCCTCGGAAATATCGACGTCGCCGGTCTTGGTGAGTTGATACAGCTCGCCTTCAATCATTCGCAATGTGACGTCGCACAACACGCGGATGATCTCGAGTGAGTCTTGGGTCAACGCCATCGCCATGGACTTGATATAGAGATAATCTCCGAGCAGAACCGTGATGTCGTTCCCCCACCGCGAGTGAACGGCCAGGCGGCCTCGCCGAAGATCGGCACCGTCGATGATGTCGTCGTGGACGAGCGTCGCGGTATGAATGAACTCGACAACCGAGGCGTAGAGAACGGCTCGCTCCCCTTCGTAGCCGCTGAGGCGGGCCGCCATCAACAACACCGCCGGGCGCACGCGCTTCCCGCCGCTGTTTTGAATGTAGCGCCCCATCTCGGGGATCAGGGCCACGCGCGACTGGATGTGCCGGACGAATTCCCGTTCAACAGCTTCGAGGTCGTTGCGAATCGGCTCAAAGATCTGCGCCAGATCGGCAGAGAGCGGGGAATTTTGCATTGTGTCGGCCAACAACGGGCTGCCAGGTAAAGACCGTTTCACAATACTGGAGTTAGTTGCAGAGTGTCAACGCGCTAAGCCGTTACTACTGAGTAGCTTCCGTCAACGTGCCAAAGAGTGATGCGAAATTGCGGGTCACCTCGGCCGCAAGATCGTCCGACGGAACACCCCGAACTTCCGCCAGCTTCGCGACGACTGCCGCGACATACGCCGGTTCATTCCGCTTCCCGCGGTGCGGCACGGGCGCAAGATACGGAGCATCGGTCTCGGCCAGCACGCGGTCGGCCGGTGCGATTCTCGCCGCCGCACGAATCGAGTCGGCGCGGGGAAACGTCACGATCCCTGCAAACGACAGGTAAAAGTCGATGTCGAGCGCCGAGCGAGCCATCGCCTCGTCGCCGGTGAAACAGTGGAAGACGCCGCGTAGCCTCCCGGCTCCCGCTTCCCGAAGGGCCTCGAAGGTGTCTTCCGTCGCCTCGCGCGTGTGAATGATTACCGGCAACTGCAGTTCGAGCGCCAGCTCGATCTGCGCGCGAAAGACCTCACGCTGCACGTCACGCGGCGAGAAATCGTAGTGATAGTCGAGGCCAATTTCCCCGACCGCACAGGCCCGCTGCTCCTGCACGGCCCGCCGCACCGCTTGGCGTGCCTCGTCGATTCTCCCGGCGAACTCCCCCGCCTGATGCGGGTGCACTCCCGCCGCAAAATGAATCTGTGGCCACGCTTGCCGAACCCGGATCGCCCGCTCGGCTTCCTGACGATCGCCGGCGGCAAGAATGCACAGCGCTGACGAAATGCCGGCTGTCCGTGCACGTGTCACAACGGATTCAAGGTCGGCCGTAAACTCTTCGCCGGCCAGGTGGCAATGCGAATCGATCATCTCACCCTGGTTCCGGGCGAGATCTCCTGGTCGAATCCGACGAGTGTCGGCTTACCGCCGTCCGGGCTGGCAGCCAGCACCATGCCGTTCGATTCGATGCCCATCAACTTGGCCGGTTTCAAGTTGAACACCATCACCACCGTCCGCCCGACCAGCGCGTCCGGCTCATACGCCTCAGCGATACCAGCCACGAGCGTGCGCTGCTCGGCACCGACGTCAACACTCAACTTGATGAGCTTCTTGGAGTTGGGCACGCGCTCGGCGGTGAGCACTTTCGCGGTCCGAAGCTCGACCTTCATGAAATCGTCGATCGAGATCCTGTTATCACTTGCTGCCGGCGCCGCGGTGACCGGCGCCGCCGTACTAGTCGTCTGACCCTCAGTACCAGGGGCCTGACTCCGGGTACCCGCTGCCGCCTGACCGGCGTTGGCGTTCTTCGTCTCTTCCACGCGTGTGCTCCTTTGACTGGCATCTGATCGTGGCCACAGCGCGTCGGCTTTCGCAATCACGCGCTCCCCTTCCTGACGCCACTGGGCTTCTGTGAGGCGGATATCCCGGGCGGGCCTGGATTCACCGACCCGCCGCAGAATCTCCGCCGCCGACTGCGGCATGATCGGTAACAGCAGAATCGACGCGACCCGGATCGCCTCTGCCACATCGAACAGCGTTTGACTCAACTCATCGGCGCGTCGCTCGTCACGCGCGAGTACCCATGGTTCGCTGCTGGCGATGAACTCGTTGGCGGCGTCGACGATGCGGAACGCGGCGGCAGCGCCTCGTTCAAGCGCGAAGACATCCATCGCGGCGCGGTAGTCGTCGACCGCCGCACTGGCAAGTTGCGCGAGTCGTCCAGGATGCAAGGGGCCGCTGAGCCGGCCGTGCCGATACTTTTCCGCCATGGCGGCGATCCGGCTCACAAGATTTCCGAGGTTGTTCGCCAGATCGACGTTGTACCGATCTTCAAAACGCTCCCACGTGAAGTCGCCGTCGTTGCCGAAGGCGATCTCTTTCACCAAGTACAACCGTAACGGGTCGGGACCAAATCGCTGCGCGGCTTCGAGCGGCTCCACTGTGGTGCCAAGCGATTTGCTCATCCGTTCACCGCGAAAGTTCACCCATCCATGCCCGAAGATCTGCTTTGGCACGGCCAGGCCAGCGCTCATCAACATTGCCGGCCAAATCACTGCGTGAAATCGGGTGATGTCCTTGCCGATGACGTGCAAATCCGCCGGCCACCATTTCGCGACCATTTCCGGATTCGTCCCATACCCGACCGCACTGAGGTAGTTGATCAGCGCGTCCACCCACACGTAGATGACGCTCGATGGATCGTCGGGCATCGGAATGCCCCATGCCTGACCGGCGCGGCTTACTGAAATGTCTTCGAGCCCTGCCTCGAGCAGCCGAAGAATCTCGTTTCGCCTGACGTCGGGCACGAGGAAATCTGCATGCGACTCGAAGTGCTGACGCAGCCGGTCGGTGTACTTCGACAGTTTGAAGAAGTGGTTCTTTTCGCGAATCCACTCCGGTTTCGTGCGGTGGATGGGACAATTCCCCTCGATGAGATCTTTCTCCTGCTTGAACGCTTCGCAGGAGACGCAATACCAGCCTTCGTAGAACCCCTCGAAGATGTCGCCGGCCGCCGACATTTTTCTGACGAGTTCCTGAACACCGGCTTTGTGCCGTGGCTCCGTCGTGCGGATGAAGTCGTCGAACGACAGATCGAGACGCTTCCATACCTCGAGGAATTCGTCCGCCATGCGATCGCAGTACGCCAGCGGATCCTGTCCAAGCTCGCGCGCCCTGCGGAATACATTCTGCGAGTGCTCATCGTTGCCCATCACGAAGTGGGTGTCGATGCCGCACAGCCGTTTGTATCGCGCGATCACATCGGCGGCAATCTTCTCGTACGCTGTCCCCAGGTGCGGACGGCTGTTGACGTAATCAATGGCGGTCGTTAAGTAGAAACGTGACATCAGCGTTTTTGATCGAGCCACGCCCGCATGGCGATCGCCTGCACCTCTTTAATCGGCAATCCACGCTCGGCGGCGACACGGGCACAGTCGTCGAACTCGGCGGCGGCGTTCAACACGCGCCCGTCGCGCCCGGCGACCTTGACGCGCAACGGACCGAGCGGCGTCTCGACCGAGACCACCTTTCGGTCCAGCGTATCGCGCCGCATCTCCTGATAGCGAACGCCAATGGTGGTGGTATGCGTGAAGAGTACGCCAGTAATAGACTCGCGTTGATCGGGCGCCGCAATGACCGTCACCAGCGTTCCAGGTCGATTCTTCTTCATTTGCACGGGGGCGTAAAACACGTCGAGCGCGCCGGCTTCTCCGAGCCGATCCATCAACGGACCGAACAGTTGGGGATTCATGTCGTCGATCTCGCACTCGATCTGTACGACACTCTCGTCGACGGACTTCGTGACACGCTCTCCATGCATCACCCGTAGAACGTTGGGCGTCTCCTTCGGATCCCGATCCCCCGCGCCGTATCCGGTACGATCGATGCGCATCGCGGGAAGGGGACCAAACTCGCGCGCGTATCCTGTTATCAAGAGGGCCCCTGTCGGCGTCACCAACTCCATCGTCCCGTTGCCATAAACGGGAATCCCTTCGAGCAGGCGAGCAGTAGCCGGAGCCGGCACCGGAAAGACACCGTGCGCGCACGTCACGGTGCCGCCGCCAACGTTCAGCGGTGAGGCGACAACATCTGTGATGCCAAACCACTCAAAGCCAAACACCGCGCCGACGATGTCGATGATCGAGTCGAGGGCACCGACCTCGTGCAGGTGCACGCGTTCGATTGGCGTGCCGTGAATGGCCGCTTCCGCCTGCGCCAGGCGTTCGAACAACTGAACCGCCCGCTCCCGGCCCGACTCCGACAACGAAGATCGGTTGATCGCCGCGACGATGTGCTTCAGGTGATGATGTTTATGTGAACCGCCCGCGGACGGATCCGTCGCCCCCTCAATCAGACGGAACTTGGTCGCGGCGACGCCGGCGCGGGTGACACGTTCGGCGGTGACCTGTCCGTACTCGATGGCGAGGCTTCCCAGCGCATCGCGCAGCGCCGGCATCGGCAACCCGAGATCGATCAAGGCGCCGAGGATCATGTCGCCCGACGCGCCGGAAAAACAGTCGAAGTAAAACGTTGCCAACTAGAACCGGCCCTCTTCCTTGAAGCTGTAATAGCGAACGTCGGCCAGGATGACGTGGTCGATCACATCGATTCCCATCAACACACCAGCCGCTGCAAGCCGCCTCGTCAACTCCACATCGTCCGGACTTGGTCTTGGATCACCAGACGGGTGATTGTGGAACAGGACCAGCGCCGCCGCACCGGCCGCCGACGCCGCTCCGAACACTTCGCGCGGATGAACGATGCTGGCGTCGACCGTGCCGACCGACAACACGAGCGTTCTGATCACCCGGTGCTTCGTGTCGAGCAGCACGATGCCGAATTGCTCGACCGATCGGCTGCCGTACTGCGGCAGCAGAAACTCCGCTGCGGATCGCGCATTGACGATCTGCACGCGCTCGCGGAGTGGACGCGTCAGCGTGCGGCGCCCGAGTTCGACGGCCGCGAGAATCTGCGCCGCCCGCGCGTGACCGATCCCGGGAATCGCATACAGGTCGTCGTAGCGAGTGCGAACCAGACCATGCGCGCCATCGGTTGCCGCGAGCACGGCGTTTGCCATGTCCAGCGCGCTCGCGCGCGACCGTCCGTGCCCGAGCACGATCGCGAGCAATTCATTGTCGCCGAGCGCCGCTGCGCCGAGGCGCTGCAGCTTCTCACGCGGCCGATCGTGCGGCGCGACGGCCTTCATCGTACACCATACCTTGATATACTTTGGTGCTGATGTCTCGCCTGTTCGCCCCGCTGTGCGCGATCACGTGCGCGGTCGCGCTCACTGTGGCCTGTTCGGCTCCTCCACAAAAAGAAATCGATCGGGCGCAGCAGGCAGTCGATGCGGCGCGAGCGGCGGGCGCCGAACAGTACGCGCCGGAGAGCTTCGCGGAAGCGACCGCGGCGCTGCAGCAGTCGCATGAAGCCGTCAATCAGCGTGACTATCGGCTGGCGCTCTCGCGAGCGGTCGATGCCAGCGATCGGGCCCAGGAAGCGGCGCGTGCCGCGGCCGACAACAAAGCGAAGGCACGCAGTCAGAGCGAGGCGGCGGTCAACGCCGTCAACGCTGCGGTCAACCATCTTCAGGCTCGTTTGAAAGTGGCAGAAGAAGTCCGCGTGCCCGCACGCGAGCTGACTCCCGCCCGCGCAACCATCAAGCAGGCAGAGGCAGCGCTGCAAAAAGCACGCGCACAGCTGGCGGCCGAGAACTACACCACGGCGACGCAGGCGGTCGCAGCACTGGATTTGCAGATTCGTTCGGAAACTCGTGTCGTCGAGGCGGCGATTACTCTGCGGACGGCGCGTCGGCCACCCAAGAAACGGTGAACTGATCGCAGTCGTCGCGGCATGCAGGCCGCGAGACGATGGCAGAAACTGTCAGGACTCGAACGGCGGCAGCCATGCGGCTTCCGCAATGAGCTCCGCCCATCCGGTGAGGAACAGGCCGTCGTCGGTCCACTCGACGCGCTGCGATCCGCCCGGGGAAACGATTTCCACATCGCGTGCCGCGCCGCCGTACTGAATCGCCGCGACGGCGGCGGCACACGCTCCCGTGCCCGATGCCTCGGTCGGTCCGACACCTCGCTCCCAGATCAGGATCCTGACGCGGTTGGGCGCCTCGACGGTCGCCAGTTCCACGTTCGTACCTGTCGGAAAATGTGGATGCACGGAAAGCTGGGCCGCGATGGTCTGCAATCGCTCCTCCGTGACTTCGCCGAGCACGACACACTGCGGATTGCCGACGCGGAGCGTGACAACTTCGATCGGTGCGCCGGCGACGTTCACGGTGGTTTTCGCTACCTGCTCCGGCATCCCCATCGATGCGCGGAACGTGTATCGACCATCCTTGAACGCGAGCAGCTCGAGCCGTTTGACGCCCGCTTCGGTCTGGATTTCTATCGGCGCCTGCTGCCCGGGCATCGCTGTGCCGCGCTGTGATGCGATCCACGCACCCAGACACCGAACACCATTTCCCGACACTTCAGAGCGGCTGCCATCCGCATTCAGCAGCCGCATCGACGCGCCGGAGGGGGTCGTCGAATACACAATCAATCCGTCAGCCCCAATCCCTCGATGACGCGCGCAGATGGCCTGGGCGAGTGCCGGCAGGCTCTTCGCTCCCTGCACGGCTCTCGATTCGACGAGGACGAAATCATTTCCGAACGCATGAGCTTTGACGATCATGATCGGCCTCATGTGCGGCAGAACGCCAGAAGATGCCATCCGAAACGCCTGACGAGAGATCGCGGCAACGCGTTAAACGCCCCGACGAAAAACGTATTGAAGAGCGTGCCTTTCCATCCGCCGTGCAGTCGCGATTTCACCGGAAAGCGTTCCTCGACGATTCGAACCTCACGAAATTCCCGCAGCAGCTGCCGGAACTCACCCGAACTGTACTTCAGCAGAACCGGAGCGTCGTCATGCTCCAATGGGACCTTCATCAATTTCGACAGCGCATTCAACCACGAGATGCGGTTATACACCTGAAACACCGCCTCGCCACCGGGCTTCAGAACTCGGCGGCATTCGTCGACAAGCTTCTGCGGGTGCGCGGTGTACTGGACGACGCCGTGGGCATATACCAAATCGAAGGTCGCGTCGGCAAACGGGAGCTGTTCGCCGTCTGCTTCGCGAAGATCGGCCTTCAGTTTCTGCTGTTCGAAATTTTGCTTCGCGAGAGCAATCGCCGACGACGACAGATCGACGCCGGACACGATGGCTCCGCCACGGGCAAATCTCACGAGATCGGTGCCGGCGCCGCAACCCACTTCGAGCACCTGACGGCCGGCGTAGCCGTCGAAGTTCACCAGACGAAGCAGGTGATGAAGTTTTTCGAAATGGTACTGCTCGAGATCGGCGAAGAATCCTGGCGTGCCGATTGGATGTTTGGTGATCTCCAGATCGTGAATGTGACGGTTCCAGTACTCTCGAATGTCGTGTTTTGATGCAGCCGCCGGCGAGGACACACTCGCTACTATAAGATAAAGCGCATCATGCGCGCGCGTGATCCAGCGCGATTCGACGGCACCATCTACGACGTGCTCGTCGTCGGCGGCGGCATTCACGGACTCGCCTGCGCCTACGACGCTGCAAGCCGTGGCCTCCGCGTCGCGCTGATCGAGGCCAGTGACTTCGGCAGCGGCGCCTCATTCAATCATCAGAAGACCGCGCATGGCGGACTTCGATCGCTTGCAGCCGGGCAGCTCGGACGGGCGAGAGAATCGATTCGAGAACGGCGCGCGCTGGCGCGTATCGCGCCGTGGTTTCTCCGGCCGCTGCCGTTTCTTGTCGGCACCTATCGGTCGGTGGTCAAGAACCGGCTGGCGCTGCGCGCCGCGTTCAAGATCGACACATGGCTCGGCAGAAAACGCAACCAGAGTCTCGAGCCTGAACTGCATCTGCCGACGCCACGACTCGTTTCCAAAGCCGCGACGCTGCGATTGTTTCCGGGAATCCGCCAGGAGGGACTGACCGGCGGAGCGCAATGGTACGACTACCAGATCGTGGAGGCCGACCGACTCACCGTTGCGTTTGCCGCCGCGGCAGATGCCTCGGGCGCCGACCTCGCGAACTACGTCGAAGCGACCGACGCCGTCCGCGAGAGCGGCAGGATTGCAGGAATGAGCGTCCGCGATCGGCTGAGCAATCGCTCATTCGAGGTCAGAGCCCGCGTCACCTTGAATGCGGCGGGAGCGCGCGCGGGTGAAGTGATGCGATTGTTCGGCGTGGACCGTCCCTTTCCGCTGCTCAAGGCGATGAACCTCGTGACGTCGCGTCCCGCGAGTGACATGGCGCTCGCGGCCCCAACTCGCGAAGGCCGGATGCTCACCCTCGTCCCCTGGCGCGGGCGCGCACTCGTGGGAACCAGTCAGTCGGCAGCGCTTGTCGGGCCACACGACCTCACGGTGGCGTCGGCAGACGTGGACGCGTTCATTGCCGAGGTCAACATCGCATTCCCTGCCCTGAAACTGACGCCAGCCGACGTGACGCTCGTCCATCGTGGCGCCGTCCCGGCGACGGCGGGAGATACCGCCAAGCCCGACCTCAAGCCTTCGGCGGAGATCATCGATCATGCGAACGGCGCGGTGACAGTCGTCGGCGTCAAGTTCACCACGGCGCGACGCGTGGCCGAACGCGCCATTTCGGTTGTCGCCCGGAGGCTTCAACGCCGGCTGCCTCCGTCGCGAACGGCGATTACGCCTCTACCCGGAGCGGCGATTGCGGATCACGAAGCCTTGGCAATCGAAACGGCGCGTGCGTTGCGGCGCGACGTCCCGCTTCCGTTGATTCGCCATCTCATCGCGCTCTACGCGGAAGGCGCCGCCGACATCATCCGTCTCATTCACGAACGGCCCGAGCTCGGCCAACCGCTGGCGGCGGGCACCGACACGATTCAGGCGGAGGTGGTTTACACGATTCGGCGCGAGATGGCGATGCGGTTGACCGACGTTTTAGTGCGTCGGACAGGCCTGGGATCGGCCCGCGAGCCGGCGGCGGAGGCCGTTCGCACGGCAGCACGTATCGCGCAAGCAGAACTTGGCTGGGACGACGCGCGCACGACTCAGGAGATTGCGGACGTCGCGCAGTTCTACTCGATCACCTGATGCTCTGGTGATTGTGAATCAAGGGACGGTGAAGCCCTTCAACACCCAGGTCGCCCCGGCGGTCAGGCCAACGCTCGGGTCGCGTGAGGTCATTCCAAAAATCAGTCCGGCGTCAACACGCACGGTCGCGCGGGTAAATCTCGCCCCAACCCGCATCGTTCCGCGGCTGTCGGTTCCGACCGGCGGCGTGCCGCTGCGCGTATTCAGCCGTCCGTTGATTTCCCCAACCACTTCGACTCCCTGCTTGACCGCGCGCGCGATCGAAAAGCCGTAAGTGAACACATCGTTCTGGCGATTTCCTTCAACCGGATCGGCGAGAATCCCGAGTCCCGCATTTCCAACCATTCGGATCGATTGAACGGTCTTGCCGAGCAATGCCGAAAAATAGAAGTCCGTCGTGTCGAGGCCGAGGCCGCTCTCGTTGCTCGCGTTCGGCAACTTCGTCGCAAAACGCAGGCCGATGGCGGGACGGCTCGGCGATTCGCCAACCAGACGAATCTTGGTTGCGATCACCATGTCTTCGACGTCGTGCGTGTGGTCACCGTCGAAGTCGAGGAGATCCGACAGAGGTGCGGCGCGACGTGATTTCACGTTGAGGCCGTTATAGATCCCACCATCGATCTGCAGTTCCGCAATCGAGCTCACGCCGAAACTCACACCAAGTGTCGGAATCCTCAGCAGATTTCCCTCGAGGCCGGACGCGGGATAGAAAACGTCTTTCTGCAGATCGAAGCCGCCTTCGATGAGAACCAGGCCGGACCCTATGGTTTCGGGGTCCTCGGTGACGAGAGGGCGCTGTTGGGCGTAAGCCGATGGAACACAGACGATCGCGATGAAGCCGAGTAACAGCGTAAGTGTTTTCAACGGAAGCTCCGACGAAACTACCTTTTGAGTGTCAACGGTACCGCGCCCGCCGCAAGGGCGGCGTCACGGAGTTCCGGGAGAGGATTGAGCCGTCGATCGAGGAGGTGCCGACTGGCAACGTTGCCGAGCGCACGAATCATGGAGTTCTTCACCTCTGGATGCTCGACCTCGAGCTGTGCGATGAGGCGCTTCACGCGCTGTCGCTGAAGACTCAGATCGCCGCATGCGGGACAGCAGCAACTGATGATCGGCAGCGCCGCTTCCTTGGCGTACGTGCGAGCCTCGGCTTCGGTCACGTAAACAAGAGGACGAACGACCACATGTTCACCGTTGTCGGACACCAGCCGCGCCGGCATCGCCTTCAGCGCGCCGGCGAAAAACAGGTTGAGCAACAATGTCTCGACGAAATCGTCGAGATGGTGTCCGAGGGCGATCTTCGTGGCGCCGACTTCGGTGGCCAGGCGATAGAGAACGCCGCGGCGCAGGCGCGCGCACAGCGAACATGGCGTCGCGCCCTCGAGGAGGTCGTCCATGACGTCGCCGATATCGGTGTGCTCGACGCGATACTCCCAGCCTCGCGATTCGCATGTGCTGGCGATGAGGTCGTGGCGGAATCCTTCGTAGCCGGAATCAACGCAGACCGCGACGAGCGAGAATTGGATTGGCGCGCGCCGCCGCAGCACGTCGAGGATGTTTAACAGCGCCCAGCTGTCTTTGCCACCCGAGAGGCCGACCATGACACGATCGCCATCCTCGATCAGCGAGTATTCGGTGATGGCTTTGGTGACCTTCTTGGCAAGCCGGGTTTCGAGTGGTGTCTTGTACGACATCGACCAACAAGTGTACCTTACGCCGTCAGCTGAGCGATCGCTTGCGGCCAACTCAGCCTCGTACTGGAACCGTACGCAGCGGCGCCCATCCGGTCTGCAGCCGACGGATCATCGATGACGCGACGGAGCGCTGACGCGAGGCCGGCCGGTGTTGAATCGCAGATCACGCCATTGACACCGTCTTCCACGAGTTCCGCCGGCCCGCCGCTGTCGCGGCACGTAAGGACGGCCTTTCGCGAGGCGAACGCCTCCGCCGTCACGAACCCGTAATCCTCTTCGAACGGCGGAAAGCAGACGGCACGACAGCGCGCGAGGTGCTCTACCAGCTCGTCATCCGTAATGCGTCCGGCGAACGTGATCCGATCGGCGACGCCGCGGGCACGCGCGAGCTGCTCCAGGGCGCCACGCTCTTCTCCTTCCCCGGCAATCACCGCCCGCATCGTCGTCACGGCTGGTTGTGCCAGCGCCTCGATCAGCAAGTCGACGCGCTTGAGCCGCGTCAATCGCGACACCAGAAACACATAATTACCGTATCCGTCACAGCGATACGGACGTTGCGGTGGCGGGGGGTACAACACGGTCGAGCGAAGCTCCGGCCACATCGCGAGGCGTCGTTGAATCGTCCGTGACTGCACAAACAGGCGCGACACGTTCCGCGTCAGCAGGTATCGATCGGTCGTGTGAATCGCGGCCCTGCGCGCCTGCTCCTTGATGCGCCCTGCCGCGCCGAGACCCGCACTGAACCGATCCCACAGGTCGTAGTACTCACGCATCGTGTGATTCAGCCAGCACACGTGCTTCGGATGACGCACCGCGTAGCTCGGGTATCGCAGGCTGATCACCTGATCGATCGGTTTGCCATCCGACGAGCCGACGTCGGTGAACCAGGTCGCGATGTAGGCCGACGCCTGACGACCAAATCGGTTTTGCGGTGTGACAATGATGTCGGCGGTGTGACCGGCATCACGTAAGGCTTGCACCAGCGAGCGCGCGATCACCATGTGGCCCCCTTCCACCATCGGGGGACTCGAGGTGACGACAGCGATTCTCACCGCGCGCCCGCTTCGAGCACGGGCCTGACGCGCACACCGAGGTATCGCGTGTCGGTTGAACCTGAATCGAAAAAGATCGGCGTGAAGCCGCTACTGCTCGACACGGACGCCGCCCAGGCGAGCGCCTGCACTTCTTTCTCGTATGGAAGTCCTGGCGGCATGGCAAACACGATGTCCCGCGATGCGCCAGGTTCGAGATGAACGTCCTGAACCCGGCTGCCGATCTTCACGCGTGCGTCGGTGGCAACCGGACCGGCCGTCAATGTGAATTTCGCGCGAACAATCGGACGGTCAGTTTTGATGATGAACTCGGCGCGCTTGGCGCCACGAGTCCAGAAGCTCTTGTCAGCCTCTCGATCGTAGGCGTTGTCGTCGAGGAAGTAGACGAGGAATCCGGGATCCCCCTGGCCGGTATCGCCGAACCAGAGCCGGTTGTGCTGCGGCTCGTTGTTCACGGGCAGATCGTTGACCAACGTCAGCTCGACCGGGAACATTCGAAGCGGGCCACTCTTCGCGTTGTCGGCCGGATGGGACGACGCAGCAAACGGATTGAGCACCATCGGCGCGACGAACAGCGCGCCGATCGCCCACTGCGCGAACGATGCGCCGAGCGACTGGATCGGGGGCAGCACGAACAACATCACCCCATAGCCGCCGAAGAAATACCGGTTTCCGACTCCTCCGCCGTGCCATGTATACGGCGTCATGATCAGGAACACGAGCCCTTGCAGCAGGCCCGATGCCAGCACCAGCCACTGCCACGCCGGACGCTGCCGTGGTGCCAAGAGAAACGCGCACATCCCGAACACCGCCGGAAAGAAATAGCCGACGAGCCCGGTGTGGCGACCAATGAAGAAGTATTCGAGGTTATGCGTCAAGTTCGACGTGAACGTGCGCGGATTGAAAATGATGTGATGGATAAAAAGCTCGCCGCGTGACTTGGCGAGACCGAGCTCGTGCTTCGTGGCTTCGTTCTGGAACGGGAATTCGACGTAGTAGGTCTCGCGATCGCCGCCCTGATAGTTCCACTCGCCCGAAATCACCTTGTTCGTCGCATACAGCCCGCCGGCAACCAGGAGGAATGCAAACGCACTGGCCGCGATCTTCGCCGGTCGAATCGGCCGATTTTGCAAGAATGCCCACAGCTGCTCCACCACAATCGGCGCGAACAGCAAGCCGTTGGTCACCTTCGAGAATGTCGCGATGCCGAGGAGGACTGCCGCAACGACGTCGCTGCGACCGGAAAAGAGCCAGTTCGTTCCCCGCGGCGCCTGCTCTCTCCGCGCAACCTCTTTATAGAGCCAGCAGAAGTAGGCGAGGAACACGACAGAAAAATTGAAAACCTCGGGCATTAGCCACACGAAGTAGACCGGCACAACCGAGGCCATCACAAAACCGGACGCGAGGACGAGGGCGACCAGCGAACTCGATCGGGCGTGCAAAAACAGATAGCCGCACAGGATCACCGTCGCCAGGAGGAGTGCGTGCAACACCAGAAACCCGTTCGTGCCGAACACTTTCACGAATGGCGCGGCAAACAACGGATAGATGAACGACTTTCCGTAATAGAAGCGATTGGGATTGGGATCGGGGGCGCCGCGAAGGGTCCGGCCCTTTTGCAGAAACACGCCTGCCGGCCCGCTCGGGAACTCGCGCCACACGCGAACCAGATCGTCTTTCGTGTAGCTCAGATCCCCGTCTTCGATAAGGCTGTAGGCCATCATGTAATACGTGGCCTCGTCGCTCTTGAAGCCTTGGCCGACGCGGGGAAAGTCGACCGTGAGCGCCAGCGTCCCGTAGATGCACAGAAACACCGCCGCGGCGATGAGTCCGGGACGGACATTGACGGTCTGAATCGGGCGCTGGTCGACAATCATACCGGGGCGTTCCCCGTCAGGAAGGACAGGTCCGAGACGAGCACGCCTTTGCGTTTGGTGGCGCGCGACACACGATGCAGCAGGTCGTACAGACGCTCCATCTTGTGAACGAACGCCGCGATGTCGTACTTCTTCCCGGTCTCGAACGCCGCCGCGCGCAACCGTTCGCGCGTGGCGGGCTCGTCGATGACGCGCATCAGGCCATCGGCCAGGACGCGAGCGTTTCGTTTGGGCACGACGATGGCGTCATGCTCCGGCGTCAACACGTCGATCAGGCCGTCGGCGTCGGTGGCCACGATCGCTTTGCCCATGGCCAGCGCCTCGAATACGGTCAATGGCGTCCCCTCCCACAACGACGGGAAGACGCTGATGTCGAAGGCGGATAGTACTCGAGGAATGTCCTTGGCAAAGCCGGCGAACGTCAATCGATCGCCGAGGTTCAGCGCGCGCGCCTGCTGCTCGAGCGATTCGCGCAGTGGCCCCTCGCCGACAATGAAGAAGCGCGCGTTGGGGCGATCGTTCAAGACGAGACGCGCCGCATCGACGAGATAGGAGTTCCCTTTCGAGCCGTGCAGCCTGGTGACCGTGCCGATCGCGACGTCATCGCGCGCGATACCCAGCTCCGCGCGTGCGGCGTGAATCTCACCCTGCGATCGCGGCCGGCTGAATTCCTCCAGCGGAACGCCAAGGTACACGACTTTCACTTTCGCCGGCGGAATGCGCCGCGCGTTGATGACGAACTCGGCCGTGCTCTTCGACACCGCGATCGCAATATCCGTCACCGGCTCGAGCGCGGTATCAGCGATCTTTTGAAACCACGGGGTATCCGTCAGGTTCGCGTGTTCGTGGACGATGGTGGGAAGGCTGCGCATCGCGCCGGCGATCCGTCCGAACGTCGTCGCGCCATATCCATGGAGGTGCAGGATGTCGATCTTCTTGCGATCGATGACCTTCAGCAGGGCTGGCAGCGTCGCCGGGTCGAATTTCGATTTGTGAAGATACGTGATGTCGACACCAATCGACTCCAGCGTTTCCTCAGAGAGATCCTTCTTACGCAGGCTGACGAGCGACACGTTGTAGCGCTCGGCGTCGAAGCGCGGAATCATCCAAGCGAAGAGCCGCTTGACGCCGTGCATGCGCGACCCTTCCCAACCCAGATGATCGCAGACCTGCAGGACGTTGAGCTTCACCGGCTCTCCAGCCCCGAGACCGCCGTGGAGGGGTCGTCGGCCGGCCGGTCGCGCTGTCCGACGACGCGCGCAGGAACGCCGACGGCGACCGCCGCGCTCGGCACTCCGTCGCGCACCACGGCGCCCGCGCCGATGACCGCGCGATCGCCGATGGAGACGCCGTCAAGAATCTTCGCGCCGGCGCCAAGCCACGCACCTTCGCCGATCACCACACCGCTCGATCGCCGCGACTGCGCCAGCACCGGCTGTGACGGATCGCTGAAGTCGTGTTCGCCGCCGATGACGTAACAGTACGCCGCAATCAACGCGGCGCGGCCGATGCGCACGGCACTGGCCGAAAAGATCTCGCAATTGAATCCGATGTTGGCGCCGTCTTCGAGATCGATGTTGCCGTTCTTGCAGGAGAGAATCGAATTGCGGCCGACAAACACCCGGTTCCCGATCGTGATCCCGCGATTCGACTCGCCTTTGGCGTCGAGCAAACAGTTATCGTCAATGACCACGTCGTCGCCGATGCGGATTTTGTGCGGATGGCGAAGCACCACGTTTTGACCGAACACGACGTTGCGGCCGCACGATCCAAGGAGCAGCGGATACAGCACCTTGCGAAGAGCAAGCCCGATGGCCCCCGGAGCATTCTGCGAAAACACGATCACGAGCTCGTAGGCGAGCAAGTCGCCCCAGCCGGGGCGACCGACGATCAGAGCCGAGTATTTTTCTCGCGCCGACGTGCGGCGATCGAAGAGCTGATCCTGCGCGCGTGGAATGTCGGCCATCGGCGGATAAGCATATAATACCGGCCCGCATGCTCCAGTGGCGCGAGACAGCGTTCTTCAGCTCGCGCGCGTGGCGGTTTCTCTTCCCGATCGTCGTCCTCCTCATCATCTTTCGCTCGGCGATATTCGTCTTCTGGCCGCAGTCTTACTTCGATTCCGATCAGGCGGTCTACGGCCTGATGGCGAAACACATCGCGGAAGGACGCGCATTCCCGGTATTCATGTACGGCCAGCCGTATCTGCTCGGCGTCGAATCATGGCTTGCGGCGCCAGTGTTCCTCATCGTCGGCGCATCAGTCGCGGCGCTGAAATTCCCGGTGCTCCTGATCAACATCGCGATCGGGCTGTTGCTGGTCCGCATGTTCACAAACGAAGTCGGTCTGGCGCCGTCGGCCGCGCTTGTGTCGGCGCTCTTTTTCGTGCTTCCCGCTCCAGGCACTGCGGCTCAGTTCGTGGAAGCCGGCGGCGGCATCATCGAACCATCTCTCTATGTTGTCTTGATCTGGCTGACGCGGAATCGTCCGAACTGGTGCGGCGTCGTGATCGGCGTCGGGTTCTTGAACCGCGAGTTTTCAATTTACGGCGTTGCCGCCCTCCTCGTGCTGGACGCGGCGCATCGCGTGCTCTTCACACGCGAGGGCATTCGCCGGTGGTTGAAGACTCTTCGCACCGCCGCTGAAGTCTGGTTGGTTGTCACCTGGATCAAACAGTACTCATCAGCCGCTGGACCTGGCACATCACCACTGGACCTGTATCAGCAGACGCCTGGCGACAACCTCGGGAATCTGTGGAACCGCGTCTGCATCGACGCGGGTCAGTTGGTCTCCGGCGTGTCAGCCGGCCTCACCACTCATCTGCCGCGACTGTTCGGCATGACCTCGGAGCGGCTGCGGGAATACGGCATCGACAGTAACGCGACGCAGGGAGTCCCCTGGGGAGGACTTCTTCTCCTCGGTCTCTTCGCGATTCCGATTGTGCGTATCGCCATGACGATCATCCGCGAGCGGCGATGGCGACCCGAATACGACGCGTGCGCCTATCTCGCTCTCGTCGGTGTGTTTTCCTTCTCCGCGTACACGATGTTGCGGTGCGGTGTCATCGGGACCATGCGATACGAGCTGCTATCGGTCATCGGCGCGACCGGCCTCGCCGCGTGGTATCTGCGGATAGAGCGAGCGCGCGCGATGGCAATCCTGTGGAGCGCGTTGATGCTCGCCTGGGTTGCGGGAACGACTGCCGGACACGTGCGTCTTTGGGCCGAGTACGCCACCCACCCCCCAGCAGGTGTGAAACTCACTGTGATTCGTCAACTCGAAACCGAGGGCGTTCGCTACGCCTACGCCGACTACTGGCTTGCCTACTACATCACCTTTCTGACCAATGAACGGATCATCGTCCATTCCACCGACTTGAGCAGGATTGCCGAGTACCGCCGCATCGTCGACGAACATCGCGCGGAAGCTGTACGGATATCCCGCGCTGCGTGTCCAGGCGGCCGTGAAGTGTTCACCCGCATTTATTTCTGCCCACCGACGCCGTGAGGGAGGGGAGGCGCGGTGTGACGCCAATCAGAAAACGATCAGATCCATCCCTCCCGCCGATACCAATCGAGCGTTCGACGAATCCCCTCTCGAAGTCCGATCGCCGGGGCGTAGCCCAGCTCGGCACGCGCCCGGCTGATGTCGAAGGCGCGACTCTTGGTAAAGAAATCAACACGGCGACGATAGATTGGCGGCTCGACGCGAAGCGGGCGGCAGATGGCTTCGCATATCGCGCCGGCAACCCAGACCGGCCACACCGGCAAGTGCACTCGCGGTGGCGGCACGTGCGCTTCCTCGGCGATCAGCTCCGCCAACCGATTCAACGTGGTGACTTCACCGCCAGCGAGGATGTAGGTTCGTCCCGCGGCAGCGGGAACGGTCGCGCAGAGATGCAATCCGGCGACGAGATCGTCGATGTAGGTAAGGTGATAAAAGATTTCGCCGTCACCAAGAATGACAAATCGCCGCCGTGCGACTCCGCGAAACAACTTCAGCAGCCGGCGGTCGCCGGGCCCGTAAATGCCCGTCGGTCGCGCGATGACCACTGCCATTCCCCTCTCGTGCGCGGCAGCGCGAGCGATGTTCTCCCCTTCGAGCTTCGTCTCTTGATAGATGTCGCCGGGCCGCAGCGGCGCATCTTCGTTTGCTGGTGGACGTTCGACGTCACCATGGACGCCGACGGTGCTGCAGTGCACAACCCGTTTGACGCCACCTGACTTCGCCGCCTCGATGATGGTGCGAACCGCAGTCGCGTTCACCGCTCGGTATTGCTCTTCAGGGAGACCGGCCTGTCGGTAGATGGCGGCAATGTGGTAGACGACGTCAACCCCGTCGGTCGCCTTCTTGACCGCATCCGCGTCGGTCAGGTCGCCAGACATCACCTCGACTTGTGGAGCATCTGCCCCGAAGGGTGTCACCGACCGACCGGGGTCTGACCCCGGATGCGGTCTTACCAACACTCGCACGCGGTCGCCGCGGGAGGCGAGCCAGCGGGCCAGGTGGCCGCCGGTAAACCCCGTCGCCCCGGTGACTAGGACGCGCAACGCTCGGCTACGACCGTGACCGGAGAGCCAAAAACACGGGTGAGTCCGGCGCGGGCAAGCGCGCGCTCAATTCGTCCAGTCGCGGCCTCTGAATTGAGCCGCTTGTGCAGCGCGATTGGCAAAACGAATTGACGGTGCTCTCCGGTCAGGCGGAACCCATGCGACTGGAGCGCTGCGACAACCGCTCCGCTCCGGAAGACGCGATAGGCCTCGACCCGTGCGCCGAACACGAGCGCGGTTCGGCGAGCGGCGGCCTGCAGTGCCGCCGCACTCAAGAGCGCTGGATAGTCGAACACGACACGATGGCGCGCGACGCGGCACAATTCGGCGAGAGACTTTCGCCAGTCGGGCGTGTGCATCAGCACACGAAGGCAGATGACGACGTCGAACGAGCGATCGTCGAAGCCGAGACCGTGGGCGTCCCCGCGCAGGAACGTCACATCGACGCCCGTATCGTGCGCGCGTCGTTCCGCAACCGCGAGCATCTCTGCCGACGCGTCGATCCCGGTTACCCGCGCACCGCGCTGCGCCAATGCGATGGCGGCGCGGCCCGTGCCGGTCCCGACATCGAGCACCTCGCGCCCTTCGACGGGATCGAGAAAGCCGGCGATGACCTGTTCCTGTGTACGAGCGATCAGCTGCCCGATGGGTCCGCTGAAGCGGAGACCATCGAACGACTCGGCCATCGCCGGATCGGCGTAGACGCGGTAGCTGTAGTGATCGGAACGCGGTGCCCTGGCGCCGGTCACGCGACGCCTCCGGCGACCTGGGGCGCCGAATCGCGGATCAGATAGGCGCACGCCTGGCGGGTACGCGCGAGATAGGCTTCGTAGCTGTACTTGGTTTCAGCGAGCTCGCGCGCCTGATCGGCAACCGATCGGGCGCGCGCGGGATCGGCGAGTGCCGAAACGATCCCGGCGGCAAATGCATCCGCCGTGGCCGCGGTCAGAAACGCGACATCATCGTCGAGCACCTGCGTGTGCGTCAGCAGACGAGTGGCGACGATCGGCCGTCGCGATCGCAGGTATTGATAAATCTTCAACGGCGTATTCGTGCCGGTGCTGCGTGGCGAGACGAGGACATTTGCGGCGTCGAGAAATGCCGGGATGTCCTCTGCCGGGCGTTGACCGGCAAACACGACGGCGTTGTGGATACCAGCTTCGTGCGCCTGCGCGCGCGCAATCTCGATCTGTTCCGGCCGGCCGCCGGCGAGCACGAACCGCACTTCCGGTCTCGACGTGAGCACGTGCCGCGCCGCGGCAAACAGCAGATCCAGTCCCTGGTAACTCTCGAAGGTCCCCGTGTAAAGCACGACCGGCGTCTCGCTGCCGATCCCGAGTTCGGCGCGAATTCGTTGGCCGGAGCCGTCGAGCGGCGCATCACCGGAACCGGGCGCGTTCTCGATGAGCACTGAGGGAACGGCCGGTTCGATCTCACTGACCAGCTTCGCCAGGTGTGGACAGATGACGACGACCACGTTTGAACGACGAACGACGAATCGCTCCATCCGCGCGAACAGGTGGCGCAAGATCCGGGACTTCGTGAACTCGAAGTTCGTCAGCTGCTGCGGAAGGCTCGAATGCATGTCGTACAGATGAGGTACGCCTAACGCGAGGGCGAGCAGCACGCCAATGATGCTCCCCTCCTCGTGTGAATGCACGGCGTCATACCGATCCGCCGCCGCCCGCCGGATCGCTGCAAACGCGAGCGTCAAGTCGAGAG
Organism: Vicinamibacterales bacterium; assembly: GCA_035491715.1. GTDB lineage: Bacteria > Acidobacteriota > Vicinamibacteria > Vicinamibacterales > 2-12-FULL-66-21 > JALZOC01. The sequence continues at coordinate 43,391 of DATJKH010000085.1, forward strand.
GAACCTTGGCGAGGGATGGACCAATACGAACATCGCGAATCAGCAGAGGACGCGCACACCGAAAGATTCGAAGTCCCGGCATCGACACATCGCGGCCGAAGGGGTAGGTAACGAGATCGACAGTGTGTCCAAGATCGATCAGCGCGCGAATCCGATGGTATTCGCTGAATGGAGTGCCACGGGGCTCGAAAAACGGCTCCGGGGCAATCATGAGGATTTTCACGGCGTCTCATGGATTGTAGGGATCGGCTGGTGAAAGGTCAACGAAAGGTGTTAACATCTGAGTCGATGGTCGCGAGTTCCCTGCCCGCCGGCCTTTTCTTAATTAATGAATTCAAGCTCTGACCCGACTTCGGCTCCAAGTCCGAAGCGTAGCCTGCTGATGTCGGTCGCCAAAGCGGCGGTCAGCGTGGCGCTCCTGTGGATCCTGTTTACTCGAGTCGACGTCGGCAGGTTGTGGGGCGTCGCCCGACAGGCCTCACCGTCGTGGCTGATTGCTGCGTTGGTGCTCTATCTCGCCATGATGCTCATCAGCACGTGGCGATGGGCGCTTCTGCTCAAAGCTCAACATCTCGACTTTCGCTTTCGATCACTGACAGCGTCATTTCTGGTCGCGAACTTTTTCAATAACTTCCTGCCGAGCAACATCGGCGGCGATGTCGTCCGCGTCGCAGATACGGCACCGCTGGCGGGCTCACGCACACTGGCGACGACTGTGGTCCTCCTGGACCGGGGCATCGGGTTGCTCGCGCTGGTTCTTCTCGCTGCCGTCGGATCGACTGTGAATCCTCGTTTCGGCGACGGCCACACGCTCGGCGCGGGCATTCTCTGGCTCGGGTTTGCGGTTGCGGCAACCTTCGCGGTCGCTGCCGTTCGTTTTCCGCATGCGTTCGCGCGGCTCGCTCTCCCACTGCGCCGCCTTCACGCCGAATGGGTTGACGAGCGCCTCGCGAGATTCACGGCCACGCTCTCGCGCTTTCAACAAACGCCCTGGGCGCTGTCGGGCTGCTTCGTTGGCGCCGTTGTCGTCCAAGCAACTATCGTCGCGTTTTACGTCGCCATCGCGCACAGCATGCGGATCCCGATCGGGTTCGCCGAACTCGCGGTGATTGTCCCAGTTACGCTCATCGTTCAGATGCTGCCTGTTTCGATGAATGGTTTTGGGGTGCGCGAAGCCACCTTTGGTTTTTATTTCACGCGTCTCGGTTTGCCGCTCGAATCCGCGCTTCTCGTGTCATTCATGGGCGCGGCGCTCATCCTGCTCTTCTCGCTGTCTGGCGGTGTGACCTACCTGGCGCGCCACGCAGGGCGTGCGCAGGCGGGATTCGGCGCCGTCCTTGCCGAAGAGTAATCGCGCCTCCAGCTGAGCTTGACGGCCGGCGCGTATCGCTTTCATGATCGATACGCTCGAGGCGGCGAAAGTGCTGCCTTTCCCGACAAATGACGGCAACCGACAGGCTGCAGGACGCGGCTTGACTGAGGTGCCTTGGGGCTCTAATCTGGAGAAAGCTCGGCATTACCATGCCAGGCTCCCCTAACGGCAACTCCAGTTCCTGCCGATAGTGTTTCTGCACGCGGCTGCACGGCGGCCGCGCGGCTTTGAAATTCTGGTCGACCGAGGATCCACATGTTGACGTATAGCCAGCGAATGGCAGCGCTGTGCACGACACTCTCGGTCGTGCTCGCGGGGTGCGAGGCGCAGAAGAGTGAAACGCCACTCAGTCCATCCGTCGCCGGCCCGATTGCTGGCGTGAACATCTCGCCGCCGAAGCTGATTGAACCGGTCCAGGGGTTCAAAATCAAAGAATCGGCGCAGCCCATCAAACTGATCATCGAAAACGCCGCGAGCAATGGCGTCCGTACGATTAGTTACATCTTCGAAGTCGCAACCGATTCCAATTTCACGACGAAGGTCTATGCGCGAAGCGGAGTGCCGCAGGGCGATAACAACCGCACCAGCGTTCAAATCGATCGGCTCGATTCGAGCCGGTCGTACTACTGGCGGGCGAAGGCCGACGATGGTGCCAACTCGAGCGAGTATGCATCGTCGCAGTTCGAACTTCTTCCGAAGCCCGTACTGAATCCTCCGGGACCGGTGTCTCCCGTCAACGGGGATCGCGCCGCGTCGCGACGCGCGACCCTGACGGTCAACAATTCCGATCGAAACGTCGCGGTCGGACACGTGTCGTACGAATTCCAGGTTGCGACCGATCAGGCCTTCACGAAGGTCGTGGCCTCGGGCGTTTCGGACGAGGGGCCTGGACAGACGACGTTCACGCCGAATGCCGATCTCGCAGCGGATACGCTGCACTATTGGCGTACGCGTGCGGGCGACGGCGAGACCACGAGCGCGTGGGCGGCGACCCAGACGTTCCGCACACCGGCTGCGACCCCCTCGCCGGGGCCGTCTCCGAATCCGGGACCCCGACCAGGTGGATCGTGCGCATCGAACAACGGCCCCGCAATCGTCACTTGTATCGCGGCCAAATATCCGGAGTATCTCGTCGCCGGCGTTTCACTCGGTCAGCGCCAGGCCAATATGAGCTTCATCCGCGACCGCATCATCGAGGCCGGCAAATGCGGCGGGCTCGATCTCGGACAGAACCTGAAGCGCGGCGGTCCAGACCTCAGCATCGATTTCCTGGCGTGGCGACAGTCGGGAGGCGAGATGGGAGTCGATATCGCGTTTGACTACGACAACACGTCAACGCCACTGCGCCTGCAATGGGCCGAAGCAGGATTCGGCGCGACGTATAAGGCGTTCCCGGTTGCGAGCTGTTCGGGGATTTAGCTTCGTGGTCGCCGCAAATGCGGGTGGACATGTAGGGCGCGGTCGTCAGACCGCGCCACCAGTCAGGACCCGCCCCGCCGCTGTCTGAAATCGATCAATCTCGTCCCCGGCGGGGCGCCGTCGACCGGAACATCCTGATACAACTCCAGGAATGCGGCGGTATCAGGTCTCGCGTTCTTCAGTTCATCCCATCGCGTCGTCACGAAATAGCGCGCCCCGAGCCGCCGTAGATTGTCGGCAACGGAGGGCGACACGTCAGTCGGCTCGAAACTCCAGCCCTTCAGATGTGCAAAGTACAAAAAGATGGGCGACATGATCCCGTAGTCGTCGACCACAATGGCAACCGAGTTGTCGTCGGTGATGACATCGACGATGCGTCCGGCCTGGCGCATTCTTTGAGCCATGTCGCGCGGCGCGAAATAGACCTGCGTGAGGCTGCTGCAATAGATGGAGGCGATGGCGAGCAGCGCAACGATCGACGCGTACTTCGTCACTCGCCATCGATCAGGACCGAGCCGTTGGCTCAACCACACGCCGTCGAAAAGCGGCCACGCGGCGCCGCCGAAGAACGTCGCCGCAACGACGACGAACGGAAGCTGGTAATACTCATGAACGCGATGCACTTCCCCGGCGATGAAGAAGAACGCCGTCAGTGAGATCAGCCACACAATCATCGGTACGCGTCCCGGCGCCTTCCAGAGAAACGCCCCGAGCATGGCGCCCACCAATCCGAAAGGCAGAAGGAGGATGTGATAGAAGCGTACGAACATCCGTTCGTAAAATTCCGAATCGGCCAACAGTGTGCTGGTGCTCCATTTCGAGTAGACATTCGGCCATGGTCCCGGACTGACGTAAGCGGGGTACATCTTCGTCGGCGCGCCGAGGATCCCCATCGTCAGGCCCGTTCGCTCGAAGATGACGTGCGCGCGCCAATACCAGGCGGCGGTAATGGCCAGCGGCGCGATTCCCGCGATCCACACGCGAGGATCCCTGAATGCGCGCCAGCCTCGAGACTGAACGAGCAGCGCAACAATCGCCGGTCCAACAAAGACTGCTGGCAGTTTCAGCAGGCACGCGATCGTCAAAGAGGCGGCACCGATCCACATCCACCGTGTTGAATCCGTCCGGCTGAACTCGGCAAATCCCATCAGCGCCAGGACGGTGAAAAACACCATCGGCGTATCGGGAATCACAATTCGTCCGAAGAAGATGCATGCCGGCGAGACCGCAATCAAGAACGCGGCGGCGTTTGCCACTGCCGGACGCCCGTCGAGGATCAGCGCGAGCCGATAGGTCGCCCAGATCAAACCGAGGGCAAACGCAATGATGATGAGGCGCCCGACTGTCTCATGGACGCCAGTGATGTGGTAGACGAGCGCAATCAGCGCGGGAATGAGCGGACACTCGGCCTCGAGATAGCCGTGTCGGCCGCCCCAGTCAACCTGGGGATCGAAGGGAATGAAACCGTCTTCATAGAAGTTGCGCGCCATGGCGGCGGTATCGAGCTGACGCCAGGCGTGCGTGTCGACGAAGGGCGCGGTGAGGTGGAAAAGACGAAGGGCCGCGCCGAACGCCAGGATCAGCAGGAACGCCGTACGGTCCCATCGCGCCGTGGCCCGGATCGGACCAACGACGCGATCAACTTCGGTGGTCTGGATGTACTGTCCTTCTGTGGTTACAGGCTCAGCGTCCGGCTAATGCCGTGTGCTTCGGTGGCTAGCCGCGTTGCCGTGTTCATCCGTGTTCATCCGTGGCTTAGCCGCGTTGCCGTGTTAATCCGTGTTCTTCCGTGGCTTAGCCGCGTTGCCGTGTTCATCCGTGTTCATCCGTGGCTTGGCCGCGTTTCCGTGTTCATCCGTGTTCTTCCGTGGCTTGGCCCCGTTGCGGGGTTCATCCGTGTTCATCCGTGGCTTAGCCGCGTTGCCGTGTTCATCCGTGTTCATCCGTGGCTTGGCCCCGTTGCGGTGTTCATCCGTGGCTAGAACCGGTAACGACCGCCGAAGCCGAGCTGAAATCCGCCAACGGTGAGTGAATCGCTCGCGCCATCGAGATCGACCGAACCCCAGGTATAGCGGAGGATTGCGCCAACACCGTAGTTCTTCTTCAGCAGATACGTGACGTCGACGCCAAAATTCACGCCCACGGTCGTCTTGTTGACGTCTTTCTTCGTGAGTCCAGTCACTACCGGCCCTGGTTCGGTGAACGTGAGCGTGTCGGGCAGTTCCTGCTTCACCATGAAAATAGTGGGGCCAAAGGAGACACCCACGTCGACCTTGTCGGTGACCGGCACCATCCACACCCCGCTGATATTGACCCCGTGCTCGGCGTGGCTGAGGTCGTCGGCCGTTGTGGTGACTGTGCGTGGGTTATCGAAAACGCGAGGATCTGGAATGGTTGCCGTCACCGCCCCGTCGGTCGAGTCCGACATGAACGTATAGCCCACCGCGACCACGAGGTTGCTCCAGACCTTGTATCCGCCATTGATATCGAACAGCAATCCGCCGCCGGTTTCCTGCGTTGTGTTGACGTGAGCGTCCTCGTCGTAGACCACGAAGGTCGTGTTCGTCTGCACGTCGTGCGAACCGGACTGAACGCCGAGGTTGATGTTGGCAAATCCTTTATCGGTCCATTTCATCTGTGCATAGGCGCGAGGAGCAGAGAGGGCGCAGAGCGCGAGGCAGAGCACGGCTGTTTTTTTCAAATCGGTTTTCTCCTATTTGATGACCAACCAGCGACCGATACGTCAAAGAGACGCGTGCGGTTGTCGACGGTCGGATCATGGTAGCACGGCAAATTCGTGACAGATCCGGGGGGATATAGTATTATTCGTCAGTCCACGGCTCTTCCCAGCGGGCCCCAAAATCACAATCGAGGATCTACCCGATGCACCAAAAAAGGTTCGTCCTTTGTACTGCGGCGGCTGCACTCGCCGTCGCGATTGCATGTTCGAAGTCGACCGAGACTCCTACCTCACCCAGTGTTTCCGAGAACGGCACCAGCAGCGCAGGCCCTGATGGATCGACATTGAAGGTCACCGCGCCCTCAATCGTCTCTCCCACGAATGGCGCGCAACCAGACAGCCTGACGCTGACGGCGGGGAAAGCCGAAGGCAAATACGACAAGACGCTTCAACTGAGTTACCAGTTCCAGGTTTTGACAGATGGCGGCGAGCCGATCTCCGCCTGCACGCAAAACGTGACTCCGGATTCGGGTGCGGCAAACGTCACCTACAGCCCGTCGTGCGCTATCGAATTCGACGCGCCTCATAAGTGGCGCGTTCGTGCCCGTCAGGGGGACTTCGTTGGGCCATGGTCGGCGACGGCCTCGTTCAAATCGCCTTCCGGTGGGTACATCCGCGGCAACGAGGTCTTCGATCCGTTGACCAATGGCAAGACGGCCGGTGAACTCAATGGCCCTACTCAGTTCATCCCGGGCGAGGGACTCAAGCTACTTGATCACGTCAGCTTCGTCCGATATCGCCTCCCGGTCAATCTGCAGGCGGGCGAGTTCTCGATGATGATCAAAGGCGCCGACGAGGGCACCGAAGGAGACAAGAGCAAGGTCTTCGCGATGCAGGAGGGGCCAGACGAGGGAGACATCACCGACGATGACTACCGGATGACGGCCGAGTTGCGAGGCGCCAACTATGGGGCACCTGGCGCGGTCACCTTCCGAATCATTCCAGGCGACGGCGACTCGAACGACGGCGAGCGCCATCAGATCAACTTCAACAGCACTCGCTGGTACTTCTGGAAATTCGTTTGGCAGACCGGCTTCGCGAGGCTGGAAGTGCGGGAAGACGGTCCCAACGGGCGCGTGCTCTACAACGTTGGCACGGGTATGGGTCCCCATCCGTATCGTCCCGACCCCCATTACATCTATCTGGGAGCACCAATGGGACGTGCGGGCGCATTGGACGCAACCCTCCCCGGCGGTATCTATAAGAACGTCTGGGCGTCGTCCCGCCCGCGTCCGAACTTCCCGGGCGAGTAAACATCGGCGACACTGTTTCAGGCGGAAGGCAAAGGACAACCCCTTTGCCTTCCGCCGCTTACTTTGCCTTCCACTTAGCCAACGCGTTACCATGGAAGGCGACTAGCTGAATGGCCACCAACACTTTCCGCCTGCACTACCTTGCGAAGGCGGCCGCAGGCGTCCCCCGCGATCTCGTCAATACATTCGTCAGCGCCAAGCTCCACGCGATTCGGCCGACTGTGCTCATCTATAACTGCACGTGGGTCTGCGATGCGCGTTGCACGATGTGCAGCAACTGGAAGTGGGGGGACCGCAAGTCGGACATGACGCTCGAGCAACTCGAGCCGGTCATGAACCATCCCTTCTGGGGTGCGGTCGAGAACCTGAATATCTCGGGCGGTGAGCCGACAACGAGGAACGATCTGCCGGAAATGGTGGAGATGTTCCATCGTCATCTCCCGCGCATGCGGAAGATCGGCATCAACACGACCGGACTCACGCCGAAGCGCGCGATTCCGATGCTCACCCGCATCGTCGAGTTCTGCGCCAAGAACGGAATCCTGATCAGCATTCGCGTGTCGCTCGATGGGATCGGCGACGTCCACGATCAGGTCCGCGCGGTCAAGAAGGGGTTCGACAAGGCGTCGCAGACGATTGACGCGATGCAGGAGCTGTCGCGGAAGCACGACAACTTCTCATTCGGGATCGCTTCGACGATTTTTGCCACCAATCTCACCGACGCCGAAAACATTCTCGCCTGGGCGCGCAAGAAGGGACTCGACGTTGTGTTCAACATGCTCCGATTCACGGATGCGATGCTGCACAACAAGGAGCTCGAGGAAAAGATCCGCTTCGGGCAGCGCGAAGAAGACTTCATGAGGAAGTTCTTCATCGACCGCGTGCAGGAGGAATCGGTACTGAGCGGGCAGGCGTTCCTGTATTTGCACTACGCCGACATGATCGCCAACGGCTACAAGCGGACGATGCCGTGTCCGTTCCAGAGCCAGGGTCTACTGCTCAATCCGAATGGCGATCTGCACTACTGCGAGAATTCACAGAAGATCGGCAACGTCCTCGACGATCCCGCTGACGCGCTGTATTACAAGGCCGAGAACCTGATCCATCGGGAGCATCTGAAGAAAGAGGTTTGCCCGACCTGCCTCAGCCCGTGCCAGGTGAATGTCGGTGCCATGAAGCAGTTCGTGCCGTACGCGCGGTTCCTGAAACGCGCCTATAAGGTCAAGCGCGATCCCGATTCCCATCTCGAGACGCTGCCCGTGGCGGAGCAGGTGCGGTAGACTGCCTGCTTGCCACGGATTCTTCGAATCCTTGTCGCGGTTGTCCTGACCGCGATTGTTCTTTACGCCGCAAACGCTTCCGACGTCGTTCGTGCCACTGTCAATGCCAATGTTCTCTGGCTAAGCGCAGCCGTCGCACTCGTGCTCATCGATCGATCGCTCATGGCGATGCGATGGATCGACCTGCTCGTTGCGCTGACTCCTGGATCACGGCCGCCCTTCAGCCGTGTGCTGCGGATTTTTTTCGTCAGCTCGTTTGTCAGTAACTTCGTGCCCAGCGTCGCGGCCGACATGTATCGCGCCTATGCGCTCGCCCGGTGCGACGTGCATCTCGCCGAATCGACAGCATCAGTGTTGATGGATCGCGTGCTGGGTGTGCTCTCGATGGTCATCGTCGGGGCATGCGCGCTCCCCTTCGCGCCCGATCTTGGCGTCGCGCGCGGCTTGACGGTGGCGCTGTTCATCGCTTTCGTTGCATGCGCAGCGGCAGGGGGAGTTGTGTTCAGCGAGCGCGCTGGGGCGGCGTTTCTTCGACTCATCAATCTCCTGCCATTCAACGTCGTGAGACGAGCGGCAGAATCCTTGACGGCAGCCGTGCGACGATACGCACGCCATCATGGCGCCCTCGCGCGTGTACTGCTCATGTCGATTGCCGTGCAAGTGATCCGGGTCATCCAGGCCTGGTGCCTGGGCGAGGCGCTTGGACTCCAACTGCCGCTGTTAATCTACTTTGCGGCGATTCCCGTCATTCTCTTGATCATGCAGGTGCCGGTCACGATTAATGGACTCGGAACCACGCAGGTTGCCTTCGTGACGCTCCTCGGCGCCGGCGGCGCGGATGCGGCGCGCGCGACCGCTTTGTCGCTTCTCTTCCTCGCGCTCGGGCTGATTGGCACCCTGCCGGGTGGAATCATCTACGCGTTTGGCGATCACTCAGAACGTAATCGAGCGCAGCCATCATGACGGCGAAATCGCTCGCGCTGATGGTGTTCTCTGTGGCGCTGCTCGGATCTGCGTGGATGATTGGCGGCGCGGCTGGGTGGATTTATCTGCTGATCTATTTGCTCGGTCTCGCACCCGGTGTGCCGATCGGGTTGGCGTTGTTCGGCCGGCATCACGCCGGCGGATGGATCGCCGCCGCGGTCATCGGATATGCACTGACGGCGTTTGCCGTGTGGATACCGATTGCGCTGCGGCTGCCATCGCTGATCACGTTTGCTGCCTCGTGGCTCATCGTCTCCGCGGTTTCATGGGTCATGTGCCGCAGGGTTACCGCACCGACAGTGGTGTTACCGTCCTGGACGCCGGCCGGATCAACTGGACTTCTCGCCGTGCTTGTGTTGACGCTTGCTGTCGCGACGCCGCCCTTCGCGCATGTCGGCCGGAGCGACGCGGAAGGCAATCGCTACTACCGCGCGTACTTTACGGCCGACTTCGTCTGGCACACGGCACTCAGCTCAGAGATCGCGAAGTTCTCGATGCCGCCGCGGAACCCCTATCTCGCGCGGCAACCCATTCACTACTACTGGACCTACTATCTACTGCCTGCTGCGGTGTCTGAAGTCGGGCCGTCGACGGTGCGGGACGTTCAACTGTGTCTCAAGGTCAACGCATTGATGACCGGACTGCTTCTGATGTCGTCGGTCTTTCTTGCCGCGTGGACCGTAGCCGGCCGCGCCGTGCCATCGGCAATTGCAACCGGTCTTGGATTACTCGCATCGAGCGCTGAAGGCATCTACGAAACGTTGAAGCTCTGGCAGCGCGGCGTGCCTCTTTCGGAATTGCGGAACTGGAACATCGATGCGGTGACGGCGTGGCCTCCACTCGGCGGACATCGGATCGACGGATTGCAGCGGTGCCTCTGGTACGTGCCGCAACATTCGATGGCGTATGGACTGGGCATCATCGCTCTAGTCACTGCCGCAACCGCCGGGCCATCCGCCTCACTCGCCGCAATCGCGCTGTGCGGCGTTGCGCTTGGCTGTTCGGTCGCGTTCAATCCGCTGGTCGGCGGTATCTTCGCGCTCGCGTACGGACTCTCGATCGCCGCCTCTGGATGGAAGGATCCACGCGCCGTTCTTCGTCACGCGATTGCTGCAGTGCCGGTGGCGGCCGCGCTCGTCTGGTGCGCGTCCAATCAGATGGTCGAAGGTGCCGGCGGGTTCCTGCAATTCGGTTTTCTGGGTGCGTCTCGCCAGCAGCCGATCGCCACGCTGTTTCTGTCGCTGGGACCGATTCTCATGACCGGCGCGGCTGGACTAGCCGCGGCGAGGGGACTCTCCTTCGCGCCCGCTCTTCCCTACGCGATCCTGGCGGCTCTGTCGCTGTTCCTCATGTATTTCGTCCGGCTCTCCGTGGATCAGGCGTGGATGGCGTTTCGAGCCGGGCAAATGATGATCATCGCGCTCGCAGCATTGACAGCGCGGTTCATCGCCGGATCGACCACGCCGTCGCGCCGATTCGCCGCAGCGGCGGTGATCGTCATGGCGTTCATCTGCGGCGCGCCGACGACGATCATCGATGAATACAACGCCCAGGACATTCACAACCGCGCCATGGGACCCGGGTTCCCCTGGACCATTGTCGTCACACCGCAACAGCAACGCGCCTTCGCGTGGATTAAGGACAACACACCAGCAACGGCCGTCGTCCAGATGGATGCGCGATCGCGTGAGCGGTCGACCTGGAGCAACATTCCGTCATTCGCGGAACGGCGGATGGCTGGCGGACTGCCGATTTCGCTCCTCAACATACCGGAGTATGCCGAACGGTCGGATCGAATCCGGGCGATGTACGCAACAAACAATCCGGCGGAAGCGGGAAACATCGCACATGCCCTGAGGATCGACTACGTTTACGTCGATGAGATCGAGCGTCGCGCGTATGCGAACGGCATTCGCTTCGACGGTTCGGAAGTGTTCGAGAAGGTGTTCGAGGATGGGCCTGTGGTCGTCTACCGGGTGAAGTAGTCATCTGAACGGTTGGCGCGCATCCCTGCGAGCACTGATCAACCACACACCATCAAGGCGACGAGTCTGCTGTGGACTCCAACCGGTCGCCCAACGCATCGCAAATCCCTGGCTTGGATTGATCACGGCGATCCAGGCGAGATTGCCGCGCTGGCGCTCGAAGACCGCAAGCGCCTTGTCCGGACTGTAATCAACGACCGCCGCCCCTTCATCACGCGCGCGTCGAAACGCGCCGCTGCGCTCGATGTCCGGCGGCAGCAGCGTGCGCGCTTCATTCCACGCGTTGAAGCACTCGAGTTCCCGTCCAGCCGGAATCGCGGCCTGCAATCCTCCTTCGTAGTGAAACGTCGCGCCAAGTCCGGCAAGCCGCGTCAGCACTCCTGACGCCCGGAAACGTGCCGGAGAATCATCGCGGCGGCCGGGCTCGAGCGCAGGACCTGCGCCGATTGGCTCGTCGCTGATGACAGGCTTGTTCCATTGCTTCAAGAGGTCTGGTCCTTCCGCCAGGGCAAGGACGTGTCCCCATCCGCCAGTCCCCGGATCGCGCGGCGAATGCCAGGTGACATAGTCGCCGGCAGACGAGCGGTTCAGCCCTTCGACCAGGCCAAGCGCAACGGGAATGGTTCGCGGAACGCGCGAACGAAGTCGCACCAGGACGTCCGGGCGATGCACGTCCGGTAGCTGGCTAGGATGCGCCGGTTCGTTGGCGACCTCTATCAGCGCGTTTTCGTGTTCGATGGCAATGCGGCCGATGGCTTCGAGTTGAGCATCCAAGTCCAGCGGGGTATCGCGGGTACCCGCGAGGGCGACGATCTCCACGTGCAGTCGATGCGCTGCGGCAAGATCGAGCAGGCGCGGCAATGCCTTCCGTCCGTCTTCGGCGGAGAGATTCATGAACCCTCCTCCCATCGCGAGGACGCGGACGACGGTGAGGCGTTGGCTTTCGGCCCAGGCCAGAAAGCGCTCCACCTCGTCGTCCTTCCCGCGCGCGACGTACTCGAGCAGTCTGAAGGCGGTGATTCCCCGCCACTGGAATGGATGGCGATCGGCGGTTGCGAAGCTTGTGCCGGTAACGCGAAGGTGGCGCTGGACGCGCGCCGAGGCCGAGCCGCGGTTGCAGGCCGCGCTCAGCAAGCCTGCCAGCAGCAAACAGGTTAGCGTCTTCGAAGCAAGCGACACCTTGCCTTATTGTCGCCCGAAGAAGCCGCGGAGCGAACCGGCGAGGCGGCCGGAGAAGTGACTGTCGCACAACCACCATCGGCGGTTTTCGTACTTGCCGGTGAGCACGCAATCTCCGCGAGCCGTGCCGACCTCTCCGACGACGCACGCTTTATCGCCTGGATCGCAGGCCTTGATCCGGGACGTAAAGGAACAGGCGACAACCATATTCGCCGAGGCTCCTGAGAGGGCGATGGCGACCGACTTCATGTTGAGCGAATAGGTGAGGATGTCGAAGTGAGCGCGATTGGCTTCGATGTCCGAACGTTCTTCCGACTTTCCCTTACACGAATCACTGAAGTCGCGCACGCACGTACCGGCCGGCACGTTCGAATGCGCGAAATCCGTCAGGAACTGGATCGAAAGATCCTCGAGCTCTTTGCTCGAGTTGTGCACACGCATTCCTGGAAGCGATCCTGTTGATATGTTCTGGGGACGCACTCCCGCAGCGTTTGGTGTCCCGTAGGTTTCCGTGACGGTGAGCTTGATCTCGTAATCGGCGGGAGTCTTGATGTCTTTCGGGGCGCGCCACTTCACGACTGCGCCATCGCCGCTGAAGGTTCCAGCGTCCGCCTTCCATTCGAACTTCAACTGTTCGATCGGTGTTTCCTGGTCCTGCACCGCCGCGGTCAGAGTAATTTCGGTATCCACCTCGACGCGATCCGAGTTAGCCGAAATGGATTCGATAATGGGAGCGATGTTGACCGAGGGTCCGGTCGACGGAGGACGCGTCGATGGCGACTGGGAGACTGGAGTGGGACTGCTGGAGGATCCGCCGCAGCCTGCGAGCAGGCAACAAGACAGGACAAATCCACACGCTGCAGCAACGGTTGCTACGTGTCGCTGGTAGCCTCGCGTCGGAGCATCAAATGCTGACTCCACACCCATGTCGCAGTAGAGATAAACATTACATTATAGACAGTGGCGCGCTCATCCGTCAATTGCCGCACCTCATTATGATTCCTCTGCTGCCTCTGTGGTGAAGCTTCTTCGCGCTCTCTGTCGACTCCGTTACCTTGCTCCCGCAGCGGTGCTCCTCGCCGCCACCGCCACCATCTGGATCACCGTCGAGCACCGCCGCTTGCTCCGTGACTCGGGACTCACCGGTGAGTATCGCGCGGGAGCGGAGTGGCAGGGCCCACCCGATTTCACTTCGATCGATAACGGCTTCTCTGCGAAACTCGTTCGCCAGCGATCGCGTGAACGCCACGGCGCGGCATTTACCGCCACCTGGCGGGGTTACCTGCTGATTCCGGCGAGGGATCGCTATCGCTTCTCGGTGCTTGCCGATGATCGAGCGTCGATCGAGATTGACAAGCGCCCGGCGATCGAAGGCGATAAGACGCGACGCGAGACATCGATCGAGCTGGCACGCGGACTTCATCCGATCGTGATTCGCTACTACGACGGCTTCGGCCTGCAGGAACTCGACCTGCGATGGGCGAAGGCGTACGGTCCACACGATCAAATTCCGAGAACGTTCTTCGTCCCTCACTTGATCTCCGGCGACGAAGCGCAGCGGCGCATCGCGCTTTGGCAATGGGCTTCTCGACTTCCGCTGATGTGGTCGCTGGCGTTCATCGGCGTCGTGACGGCGTTCCTGATCTCTCGTGCCACGTTCGCCTCGGGGATCGATCGACGGCATGCTCTGCAGATGGTGCCCATCTACGTCATTGCGGCGATTGTTTTCATCACCGGCATCTGGTGGGGAATCCCGGACTACCGGGGATGGGCCGTCGACGAAATCTCACCCGGGGAGGTCGAGGACATCGTGGACCACCGATTTGCCGCGGGCTGGGCCACCAACTACCCGCCGATGCACTTCGCCGTGCTGGCAGTTGCATCGCTGCCGACGCTTGCCGCCGATGCGGTCGAACTCACGCACGACACGCTCTCGCGATACGCCAACCTGTGGTTGATCGACCGCGCCGTGAGTGTCGGCATGGCGCTCGCGATTCTGGCGTTCATCTACTCTCTGACGCACACCGAGCTCGGTCACCGCGCGGCGCGCTGGGCCGTCATCTGTGTCGTGGTGGTGCTGCCACTCACCTATTACGCCAAGACCGCGAATCTGGACGTGCCGTATTTGTTCTGGGTGACGGCGTCGTGGCTTTACTACATGCGCGCGATCCGCCTCGGGCGCAGAAGGGACGCATGCCTGTTTGCGGCAACCGGTGCAGCCGCTATCGCGACCAAGGATCAGGCGTATGGCTTTTTTGTCATACCCGCGGTGCTCATTGTGTTCAACGCATTCCGAGCGCACAAAGCGCCGTCGCGTCCGCACGTCGACAAACAGACGGTCTTTGCGATGGCGGCCGTGTTTGCCGGCGTCATGCTGATCCTCTTCAACGTGCCATTCAACCTGATCGGGGTGCGCGACCACCTTCGGCTCATCGTCGGACCCGGCAGCGCTCCGTTTCGGATGTATCCGTCATCGCCGGTTGGCTATCTTCACCTGTTGGCCGATGGCGTATGGCAGATGGGAAGCGCCATGAGCTGGCCGATGTTCATCGTCGGCATCATCGGCGTCGCCAGTGCGATCCGATTGAGAACGGTGCTGGTGACGCGGTTGCTGTTGTTCGCGATCTCGTATTTCCTGACGTTCATCGTTGTCGTCATGTACCACTACGACCGCTTCTTCATCGGGATCTGCCTGGTCTTTGCCATTGCCGCGGGTGCCTGGCTGGATCGATGGACGCGCGAGGGACAACCGTATCGTTCTGTGCGGCTGGCGATCGCCGGACTCGCGATTGCCTACGGAGCGGCGCGCATCGTGTCGCTGGATGTGATGATGCTTCGAGATTCGCGCTATTTCGTTGAGCGATGGATCATCGAACGAATCGGCCCCGACACGCGCATCGGCGCCGAGGGCATGCCGCTCTATTTGCCGCGCCAGGCGACATTGCTCTGGGTTCCCGTTTTGCCGCACCCGGACGCGCTACGCGAACAGCAACCGACATTCCTGATCCGCAACCCCGCCTACAGCGCGCGTGGATCGGACACAGGCGCTCGCAACGACTTCTACTCGTCATTGACAGACGGCCGCGCCGGATATCGACGGGTGTTGTCGTATCGAACGCCTCTGTGGTTTTCGCCACTGCAATGGGAGCCCCGGTTCAACGGCAGCAACGAAGATCAATTCAGTAACGTGACGAAGGTGAATCCGACCATTGAGGTGTACGAACGAATCGCCTCAGCGACGTCCCGCTGATTCTCGCCAACGTGAGAGAACTCATCCGTTTCGAAATCGCATGAACGTGCGGACGGCGATGAACCAGTCGCGCGGGCCGATCTTCTTCCCCTCCTCGCGGCTGCGTGGCATATAGCGAATCGGCACCTCGGTAAAACGTGCTCCACGGTGCGCCAGCTTGGCGGTGATTTCGTGATCCAGCTCGAAACCACTGGTTTCCAGCTCGATAGCCGCGAGCTGGTCGCGGTGAAACAGCTTCAGCGCCGTCACTGTGTCAGTAAGATGGCGGCCGGTAAAAAGGAAGGCAATGACGCTCAAACTGCGTCCTCCCAAGTAGGCCCCGAGTGATTGATTGCTGTGGCGGCCGCGTCCGAGATAGCGACTGCCATAGACCACATCCCCGTTGCCAGACAGCAGCGCGCGCAGCATCGGCATGTAATCGTTTGGGTCGTACTCGAGATCGGCATCCTGGATGATGAGGTACTCGCCCGTCGCCACCGCGATCCCCGCCCGCACCGCCTTGCCCTTGCCGCCGTTGACCGGCATCCGCTTCAACAGCACTCCTGCCACCGCGCCGGCGATTTCAGCCGTCCGATCTTTTGAGCAGTCGTCAATAACGATGATCTGTTTGTCGATGCCGAGTTGACCGAGATCAACCGCCTTGATTTGTTCGAGCAGCGTGCCGATGAAGCGCTCCTCGTTGTAGGCAGGAATGACGATCGACAGGGTCGGCATTGTCAGGGTTCAGGGCTCAGAGCTCAAGGCTTAAGGGTTAGGACCCAGGAGATACCGTTCTACCGTTTCCCGTTCCTGCGGGGTGTTGATGCCCACGGCCTCCATCGAATCCTCGGCCGAAAATGTCGTGACGGTTTCGGTTCGGGCGAGCCAGGGAATAAACGGCAGAAAATTGCGCTCCCCCGTTCCGCGACCAACTTCAACCTCCTGGGCATACGCCGGCAACCGGTCGAAATACGTTGCCGGCGAGAGCGCGAACAGCCCCATGTCGCTCTCCCCCGTCTCGGGCATCACGTCCCCTTCGCGTCGGTGAAGCACCCGAATGATGCGGCCGCTCGAATCCCGTTCGAGATGGATGTAGGGTCGGGACTGCACGACCGTCGGCATCACGATCGCATCATGCGACGCCGATGCGGTGCGCTCACCGAGGCGCGCGATGGTACGGGAGTGGACCGCGATCTGATCGCACCATGTAATCCACACGCTGGACGGGTCCGCTCTTCTCGCAACGGGATCTCCGAGCAGGATGGCATCGAGCATTCCAGTGGGTTCCTTCTGTCGAACGCAACTGACACGTTCGCCATCGATGCCATCGTTCACATGCCGGCGGATCAAATCCTCGAAGCCCGGATTCACAACAAGGATGACGTGGCGGACCCACGCTCGATACAGATTCAGCAAACGCTCGAGCATCGTCATGCCGGCGACCGGGACGAGGACCTTGGGCACGTCAGCACCGAGCCGCGACCCGGCGCCCGCGGCTGGAATGATGAGCAATCGAGACATTAGGGATCTGTCAGCGCGGGGATCGAACAGATGGCGACGGAGGTTGCTCCGAAACATGTGACGAAGCTGTGGCGCCGGGTGCCGGCCTGTGCGTCGGCACGAACCGTCGCCAGATGATTGTCGCCAATGCGTGAAGACCTTCGAGCGGACTTGTACGTTTGACGCGCTCGGGAGATATCGGAAAGAACTGAACAGGAATCTCGAGAATCTCCGCCTTGCGTCGCAACAGTTCGGACAAGAGCTGGTAGTTCGCCTGCTTGTCGGTCAAGTCGACGCCGGTGTCGAACGCATCGGCGGCCCGCACTGCGCGAACCGCCGAGAGCGTGTCTGAAATGTATCGTCCATACAGGAACAGATACGCGAGACTCAGCGCGTGGCTCCCGACGTAACTGACCGCCCCGAGTAAGACGTTCTTGCGATAACGCAAACGGTAGGACTCCTGGATGTCGCGCACCGACAACCGCCGGCTGCCCCACACCGCATCCAGTCGTCCCATCGCGAGATGCGATGCGAGCGCGACAAGATCCTCGCCGCGATACATGCCAGACGACTCGAACAGCGCGACGTAGTCGAATCCCCCACCTCGCGCCGCTGCCGCGAACCCGCGGTCTCCGCCGCTCAAACGTGTGACGGCAAAAGGCAGGCTCGCGGTAAAGGTCGCATCGAGCGCGTCGGATCCCGAGAAAAACACCGTGACGTCCATCGGCAGGCGCTCCACGCCGCCGCGCACCATCTCGAGCAGCGTCTGCACGACTTTGTTCGTCGACCCCGCGTCGTGGAGCAAAACCGCGACCCGCTTCCGTCTTTCGGCAGTGACGATCGCATCGAGGAACGGTGACAGCACGCGCGCCGCGTCGTGACGCCCGGTGACGCCTTCTTCGTAATTCCCGATCCGAACCAGCCGCGGATCCTCGATTGAATCGAGCGGCCCGAGTGGGACGTACGGGGTCGACAGGTCCTCGTGGCCAGGGTCGTTCAGCAGGTAATGGGTGATGAGGCATGGCGTCGGAAACGTGACGCGCCCCTTTTCCTTCAGGTAAAAAACGGCGCGGTCGATGATGTCGACGGCGTTGCTGCCGGAAATCTCCGCGTCCGACTGGATGTTGGTGATCAGCAATTTGATCGCGGACAGGTTCGCCGCGATCGTCGCACTGAGCCCGGGCGTCAGATACGACGGAAACAGGCTGGAATGCTGCGTCCCCGGCGCGTAGATGATCAAGTCGGCCGCGACGACCTTCTCAGTGAGTCGAGGATTCAACCCGGGAGACACTGAATGCGTGGCGAGTGCCCGCAACGCTGCGTCCGGTTTGCCCTCTATCTCCTGTCGCTCCCTCTCAGACAGCGGACGGTCGATCAGGAAGATGTCGCGGACGCGGCGGGGCCTGGCGGCATTGACGATCTCTTCTTCGGTCGCGAGAACATGTCCGGCCTCATCGACGCCAACGAGCCAGGCATTGGTGCCATCCGTCACGTTCTCGATCAAGCCGATCGGCAATCCGACGAGCGAGGTGTAGTTGTCAACAGCGCGGTTGAATGCGCGGCCCGACTGGAGATACAACCCGGCAAAGACGAGATTCCCCAGACTGCAGTCGGAGAAACTGAACGGTGCGCCGGTTGCGGCGAGGAGATCGGCGAACTGCTGCAGTGCCGCGGCAATTCGTGATCGTGTCGAGTCGTCGATGCGATCGGCAAGCGATTGCACGTCCCGAGCGGCCACATTCCGATCGTCGGCAAGGGCGGCGAAAGCGGCGCGCGCATCCGCCTCGCTGGCGCCCGCGGGAAACCGCCAGTCGAGCAGCTCGATTAATGCTGGAGACGCAGTTCGAAGCTCACTCGCCAGCCGCGAGGCATTCTTCCGGAAGTCGGACGGCCCGAGACTGTCGCGGAGAAACCGCCGCACTTCACCGGTCGACGCACCATCGTCGTACCCGTTGATTGCAACCGTGACCGAAATGCCGGAATTGGCGACGAGCTGGCGCGTAAGAACACCGGAACCGCGCCCGCCCGAGAAGAGGACCACCCTGAGCTGCCGCGCTTCGCGCCGCACCGGAGTCGAAGATGGCACGCGCAATTATCGCATGCCACGGACCAGGCCACGGATGAACGGGGATCAAACGAACCATGGATGAACGGGGGTCAAACGAACCACGGATGAACAGGGATCAAACGAACCACGGATGAACGGGGGTCAAACGAACCACGGATGAACACGGATTAACACGGATCAACACGAACCCCGGATCGCGGATCAAAAATGAGCCACGGAAGAACGCGGATGAACACGGATCAGCACGGATCGGACCCGGCCACAGATCCCGGATCAAGAATGAGCCACGGAAGAACACGGATGAACACGGATCGGACCCCGGTCACAGATCCCGGATCAAAAATGAGCCACGGAAGAACACGGATGAACACGGATCACCACGGATCGGACCCGGCCACGGATCCCGGATCAAAAACGAGCCACGGGTGAACACGGATTGGACCCCGGAATGCGAGCGGAGTAGAGGGCCGGGGATTCGCGGAGAAGGCGCCATGGGCGCCCTCCGACGAAATGGTGCCGATGCGCTTAGGATTCGCGGACGTTTTCGGCGCGCGGGCCCTTGGGGCCCTGTCCAGTCTGAAACGTCACGGTCTGCCCCTCACGGAGAGAGTCGAACGACTGGCACGCCGACTGATGGAAGAAGTATTCCTGGCCCGACTCGTCGGCCACGAAGCCGAAGCCCTTTTCCGAGACAATACGCTTGATGGTGCCCTTGGATGACATGTGAAGCTCCCAGTTCATCTGAACGGTAAACGCCTCTCGGACCGCGGCACGGAGAATCCCGCGCCAGTTTCCGACTCGTCCGCGTGGTCCAGAAGGGGTTCGTGCGGCCCACGGAACCGTGGGCGAAGCGAATGCAATTCAGACTCAACGTAGAAGCGGCGTGTGTGGACGAGCCCTCAGTATATCAGGTATTGGCGACGAGCGCCGGACAAACCCGATGCGCTGAAGGATCGTCGTCTCGATTGACGGACAGTATCCACGACCGCAGCGGGCATAGTATTGTCGTCGGCGATGAACGCGGCGCCATCGATCGAGCTGCGATCGCAGTTTGGCGACATCGACATCTACCTGTTCGATCAACTGCTGCGCGGACGGTTCGACGGCAGGCGCCGCATCCTGGACGCCGGCTGCGGCAGCGGACGCAACCTCCCGTTCCTGCTCTCGCGCGGCTTTGAGGTCTTTGCCATCGACGAGGATCCGTCGGCGGTCAACGCAGTGCGAAAGCTGGCGGAACAGTTCGCGCCGACGCTCCCGCTCGACAACATCCGGCAGGGGACGCTTCATGCGCTGCCGTGGTCCGACGGCCGAATGGACGCGATTATCTGCAGCGCCGTCCTGCACTTCGCGCGCGACCGCACGCACTTCGAGCGCATCCTCGACGAGATGTGGCGCGTGCTCGCGCTCGGCGGACTCTTTTTCGCCCGCCTCGCGTCGAGCATCGGCATCGAGTCCCTGATCGACGAGACCGTTGGCCGTGTGCGGCTTCCCGACGGCAGCGATCGATTCGTGGTTGACGAGCGCTATCTACTGGACAGGACCTCCGAAATGGGCGCCACTCTACTCGATCCGATCAAGACGACCAACGTACAGCAGCAGCGCTGCATGACGACGTGGGTCGTGCAAAAGAATCGCTGATCGGGTCGAGGGTGGACTGTGGTAGTGGTGAGCCTAGATTTCAGACGGGTGGAAGCGCTTCGATACGCTGCCTGATTGGCGTGAACGACGCTAGTCGGCTTTGAGCACCACGTTAGGGTCCAGCCGCGACGCCCGCCACGCGGGCAGCCAGCACGCCCCGGCCGCAACCAGAGTTATCGTCATAATCACGGCCGCCAGCGTTGTGGGATCCGTCGGCTGGACGCCGAACAACACTGACGCAATCAGCCGATTCAGCCCAAGCGCGCCTGCGAGCCCAACGACGACGCCGATGATGGTGAGTTGGAGACCCTGCTTCACCAACAGCGCGAGTACGCTGGAACGGCCCGCGCCGAGCGCGATGCGGATGCCGATCTCACGCCGGCGCTCCGTCGCCATACAGGAAAGAACACCATACGTGCCGACGGCCGCAAGAAGCAGCGCCAGCCCGGCGAAGGCACCCAGCAGCTGCGCCAGGAGCCTCGGCCGGCGAATCGATTCCGCGAACACCGACTCCATGTCGCGGAGCCGCACGATGGGAACAGCGGGATCTACTTCCCGCACGAGTCGCTCAAGTGTCCGTGACAAGGCGGCGGGCGGCAGGATCGTCCGCAGCACCACGTTCATCGTCGGCGCAGCCATCGCAAGCTGGTCGAGAGAGACGTAGAGTTCGGTTCCCGTGTCTTTCTCGACGCCGCTCTGCTTGACGTCCTTGGCCACGCCAATCACCGTATGCCAGGAGTCGTCGCCGAAGCCAATCGCCGCACTGAGGTTGGGCCGCACACGTTGCCCAATCGGGTTACGCCCTTTCCAGATCCTGTTCGCCAGCGTCTCGTTGACGATGACAAGCCTGGCTGGTGACGCCGCATCGGCCGGTTCGAAGCTGCGGCCGGCGACGATCGGCACGCCCATCGTCTCGAAATAATCGCCCATGACGAATTGGTAGTAGTCGACGATCTCAACGGCGCTGCCGTCGGCGGCGGTGTGGTTCTCGATACGGGTAGGGATGGCCTCTGGAGATCGATTCGGCGGCAGACCCGACATGACGGTGGCCCCCTGCACGCCTGGTGCAACCCGCAGCTTATCGAGAAGGCGTCGATACGCCGGACCGCGCGTGTCGGGGTCGTATGGTTCTGCCAGCGTCATCGAGAACGTCACCAGGCGCGATCGATCGAATCCCGCATCGACGCTCGTGAGGTTGTAGACCGTTCGGATCAGCAGACCCGCGCCAATGACGAGCATCACCGCCAGCGCGACTTCGACCACAACGAGCGCGCGGCGGATATGGTGGCGTCCAGCGCCGCTGGCCCCCCGGCCCCCGCCCTCCTTGAACGCCGTCACGAGGTCATTAATCCGTCCCTGCGCGACGGGCGCGAGGCCGAAGAGCACGCCCGTTGCGATTGACACACCGAGCGCGAAGAGCAGGACGGACAGGTCGATACCGATTTCACTCATCCGGGGCACGCTGGTTGGGTAGGCGCGGATCAGCGCCTGCACGGCGACACGGGCGAGCCACAGGCCTAGCATTCCGCCAGCAAAGCACAGCATCACGCCTTCGGTCATCGTCTGCCGGAGCAGCCGCCTTCGGCTGGCGCCAAGAGCCGCGCGCACGGCAAATTCACGGCGGCGTGACTCGGCACGGGCCATCTGCAGGTTCGCGAGATTCGCGCACGCGATCAGCAGGACGAACCCGGCAGCGATCTGCAATATCCAGATCGAACGGCGGGCATCGCCAACAATCGCGTCCTGCACCGGCTGCATCTGCAGGGTGTGGTCTGCCGCGCGCGCCGGACGACTCGCGGGGACATGGCCCGACGAGCCGGTACGCTCGCCCCAGTTCTCGAGGAGTGCGTTGAGTTCCGTCTGCGCCGCCTGCGCCGTAACGCCGTCCTTCAGGCGCCCAAGGACATGGAGGATGTGGAAGCCGCGGTTCTGACGAATAGCCGCAGGGAGTCCGAGCGGCAACCAGATTGCCGTGTGGTGGTCCATGACATCGATGCCGGATGGCATGATCCCAAGGATTTCGTGGGGCCGACCGTCGACGTTCACGGCCTGTCCCAGGACTGGCTGTCCTCCAAAGGCCGTTTGCCACAACTCGTACGAGAGAATTGCGAGCGGTGGCGCCAGGCCCCCGGCGCGATTGGTTTCTTCCTCGCTGAATATGCGTCCCAGCGCCGGCTGAACGCCAAGCGTGTTGAGCAGATGAGCGTCGACAGATATCGACCGCACGCGAAGAGCTCGACCGCCTGCCGTGAGGTTGACTTCACCCGTTGTGTAGGCGCCACCGATGGTTCTGTACGCCCCGACCGCAGCAAACGACTGATTGATCTGCCGGAACTCCAAGTACTCCTGGACTGAGAGCGGGTTCCTGGTCAACCCGAGCGCCGGGAATTCCGTGGTCAGATACATCAGCTGTTCCGGTCTGGGATAGTCGACCGGACGCAGGATCACGCCGTTGACAATCGAGAAGATGGCCGTATTAGCGCCGATTCCTAATGCCAGCGTCAGGAGCGCGACGGCCGTGAATACGGGAGTCCGCCGAAGCGTGCGCAGCCCATGGCTCACGTCGCGCGCAAGGTCGTCCAGCCACGGCAGTCCTCGCTGATCCCGGAGAGTGTCCATCGCTTGCGATGCGCCTCCGGCCTCAATCCTCGCGGCGCGCACGGCATCCGCCGGCTCGAGACCACGACGTCGCGCTTCTTCTGCAGCCATCGCCAAGTGCAGCCGGAGCTCCTCTTCCAGATCAGCGTCGCGCCGGCTTGGAAGCAGCGTTCCGCGGAGACGGTGAATCCATTCGCGAAGGACGCGCATGCGATCCTCCTGCGTCATGCCTCGCCGTGCAGCACCGTGTGGATGATGCCCGACATCCGGTCCCAGGCGTCTTTTTCCCGGGCGAGCTGACGCCGGCCCGCCGACGTGACACGGTAAAACCTCGCCTTGCGATTGGTTTCTGTAGTGCCCCACTTCCCGCGGAGCAGGCCACGCTGCTCCAGCCGCATCAATGCGGGATACAGCGTGCCCATAATGAGCTGCAGCGCGCCGCTCGACACCTGCTCAAGACGCGCGGCAATGGCGTAGCCGTGTCGCGGCCCGAGCGAATCCAACGTCTGCAGGACCATCAGATCGAGCGTCCCCTGCAGGACGTCAGCCTTTGGGTCCCGCGCTCTATTAGACACACTAATGGAATATCACCTGCCGCATTAGACTGTCAAATGAGACCGAGCGCGCGGGAGAAGGTATGGCCTACACGCGTGAGGGATACGGGCAGACCCTTTGAGCAAACTGGCGAGGAGTTGAGGCGAGCGAGAATCGAACCAGCACCTAAGCCGCCGCCAGCAGCCAAGAATTTCTATTGAAATATTCCGAAAAGCTTGTATTATTCTCTAGGTAATTCGCTCCCCCGCACCGATAAATCATTTGTGAATTCCATCGCTCGAGCGGTCTCGCCTAAACGCGGACGACCGCGAAAGTTTGCCCGGCCATCGCGCGCGGTTACTCTGACGCTCCCCGACGAAGTGATCGATGCGTTGTCGCGGATTGACGGCGATCTGAGTCGCGCCGTCGCGCGACTCGCGCAGCCGGAGCTCGCGAAGCGGCCACATCCGCCGGCGGAACTCGCCGCGTTCGGCCGGCGGGCGGTGATCGTCGTCAACCCGACGCGCACCCTCGAGCAGCGCACGGGTGTTTTGCTGGTGCCGTTGTCCGACGGACGCGCACTGATCTCGTTCGACGAACCGCTCTCGGTTGCGCAATTGGAACTGCGTCTTCAGGACGCGGTGGAAGATGCACGGCTGTCGCGTGGCGACCGGGACATCTTCCGAAGCGTCGGCCAGCTATTACGCGACGCGCGTCACGCTCCCGACGTTGCCGTTCAGCAGCGACACATCATTGTGCTCGAAAGAACTTCCGCGCGAAGGAACGCACGGAGCAGGACGTGACATCCCGGCTTACCACATTCAGGAGGACGCAGTCTTGACCCAATCGAAATCCATTACCGTTGCCGTGTCGGTGCTGGTGGCGGCAACATGCGCCGCATGCGGGAGTGATTCCCAGCCGACAAGGCCGACGCCAGTCGCGAGTGTCACCGCGCCAGCGCTCGATGCACCCGGAAGCGACGAACAACTCGACACGCTTCGCCCGACGCTGGTCGTTCGCAACGCGACGGCCGACCAGACGGGCACACGCATGTATGAGTTTCAAATCTCCGACAACACTGGCTTTACCGCCTCAACGTCTGGAGTTCCGGGCCTCGCGTCGACCGTCGGCAAAGTGGGCGTCCCGGAAGGCGGGAATGGCAAAACCAGTTTCACCGTGGAATCCGATCTTCAACCGACGACACTGTTCTACTGGCGTGCGCGCGCTGTACAGGGTTCCTCGACGGGGCCGTGGTCAGCAACGGGGACGTTTCGATCGAAGCTCGTCGGCTTCCTTCGCGCCGGCGAATTATATGACCCGCTGATCCACGGTGAGACCGTCGGCCAACTGGTCGGCTCGACGACGTTCATTCCCGGCAAGGGTCTCCAGTTGAACAACGGGACGAGCTACGTGAAGTACCTCCTGCCGCAGACGATCACGAGCGGCGAGTTCTCGATGGATATCGAGGGACTCCGTGGCAACGCGCCCGGCGACAAGGCCAAGGTCATGGGCATGCAAGAGGGACAGGACGACTTCATCACGAACCGCTATCGCGTCGATATTCAATATCGTGGGACGACGGGGTTCCCGCCGAACGCGATTACGTTTAGAGCGCTGTACGGCTCCGGCGAAGATCTCGATTTGAGATTTGAGCCCTCCACGGCGACGCGGATGGCGTCGGTTTTCCTCTTGAATCCAACGACGACGTACCACTGGAAGACGACCTGGGGCCCCGAGTTCCGGGTTGTCGTCCGCGACGGCGGGATCACCGGCAACACGATCTACAACCAGGGCATGGGAACCAAAGGCACCTACGCTCCCAATCCGCACTACGCGTACCTCGGAGCGCCGGTCGGACGAAGCGGGACGGAATCGGCGTCCATCGCCGGCACGATCTATCGCAACGTGTGGCTCTCGAACCGCCCGCGCCCGGCCTCACTGGGCAGCGCGCTTCGCGGCAGATTCTAGTTCGATGTGGAGGAGCGGGTAGGACCGATGACCGAGGTCGTCCAGCTTACGCTTCGACGACCTCGTCTTCTCGCGACCGTTCCGATTCGAGCACGTCGCGGATGACGTAAATCGGTTTGTCCTGCGACTCGTGATACGTGCGCGCCTGCATTTCGGCGAGGAGACCAAGCGTCACCAACTGCACGCCGGTGAAGATCAACAGAATGCCCAAGAGGAGCAGCGGGCGATTGCCGATGCCCTCATGGCCGAAGAACTTGACCACCGCGAGCCAGGCGCAGACCGCCGCGCCAAGACTGCCCATCACCATCCCCAGCAATCCGAAGATGTGAAGTGGCCGGGTCGAATAGCTGATCAGGAACTTGACGGTCAGCAGATCGAGAATGACACGGATGGTGCGTGAGATGCCGTAGTTCGACGTCCCATGCCGGCGCGCGCGATGGTTGACGACCTTCTCCTCGATCGTCACCCCCATTTCGCTGGCAATGGCCGGCAGGAACCGATGCATCTCGCCATACAACTTCAGCGGCTTCACGACCTCGGCGCGAAATACCTTTAACGAACAGCCATAGTCGTGAAGTCTCACGCCGGTCGAGAACGAGATGATCGCGTTGGCGATCATCGACGGCAGCCGCCGGCTGAAAAACGGGTCCTTTCGATCCTGCCGCCACCCGGCGACAATGTCGGAGCCGTGTTCCTCCAGCAGTGTGATCATCGCCGGGATGTCGCGCGGATCGTTCTGAAGATCGCCGTCGGACGTGACGATGTAGCGACCGCGCGCATGGGCGAACCCGGCGGCAAACGCCGCCGTCTGACCAAAATTCCGGCGGAACCGGATCACTTTGAGTCTTGGGTCCGTGCGATGGATCGACGCCAACCGTGCAAACGTGTCGTCAGTGCTTCCGTCGTCTATGGCGAGGATTTCGTACGGACGGCCGAATGAGCGGAGCACGTCGGTGAGCTCCTGGTGAAGCTCCGCCACGTTTGGCGCTTCGTTCCGGACTGGAATGACAACGGAGATCTCCGGTCTCATGTTGGGGTAAACGGCTCATTATACAGGGTTTTTAGCCCGCCGCGATTTGAGCCATATCCATCCGACGCCGCCGACGAGGGCGAGGGCGGCAACAATCAACGAGACGATCTGCGCGTTCCCCTTCAGAAACTCTGCCGCGCGTTCCCCATACCAGTACGCCAGCAATCCTTCACCAAAGTAGCGCGTGCCACGACCGAGCGCCACGGCAAGCAGAAACTCGAATGGCCGCACGCGCGCGATGCCGGCGATCAACACAAACGGCTTGAACGGGACCGGCGGCGGCAGCAGCGACGGTACGATGACCGCGAGCAAGCCGTACTTCTGGAAGAGTTCGAGCGCGCGATCCACGTGCCGTTCATGAAACTTCTTTCGAACGAACCGGTCTCCTCCTCTGAGACCGACGTAATAGAGAAGGAAGCATCCCGCGATCGATCCGAGCGTTGCGAGTGTCGCGTAGTAAATCAGCCGCTCTTTGTGATGCGTGACGTAGACGACGATCAGGAGATCGACGACTTCGGGAAAGGAGAGGAATGATGAATCGAGAACGGCAATGATGAACAGGCCTGGCCCGCCAAGTGCCAGCGCGAAGCCCTGCACCCAGCTGACCAAGCGCTCCATTCCTGTGAGTGTAGACTAAAAGGCGCTCTGTTCACTACGCGCGTTCCTGTGTCGGAGCGTCCTGAGGGGCGCGGAATCTTGCGGCCGTCAGCACGCGACCGCGCTCCGTGGGTCATCAGTTTTTGCGCGCTGATCACCGGGGCGGCAGCAGCGTTCCACTACTCCGCGGCAGGTCTCGCGCTTGCGCACTACGACGCGCGCGCTCACCTCGTCGTCGCGCGGAGAATCATCGACAGCCTGACGCCAGGGTGGCAACAGGTCGGCGCCGTCTGGCTGCCGCTGCCACACCTCATCAACATGCTTCCCGTGCAAATCGATTTGCTGTATCGGACTGGCGCGTCGGCGATCGCGATCTCGGTACTCAGCATCGCCATAGCGACCTGGGCGATGTCGGACGTCATAAGCCGGACGACGGGATCACTCGCTGGAGCGATGACGGCCGCGGCGCTGCTGCTTCTGAACCCGAATGTGCTGTACCTGCAGAGTACGCCGATGACCGAGCCGTTGTTGTTCGGAACGGTCATGGCTGCGATTGCACTTACCGCGCGATGGCTGGATGAAATAGGCGGATCACCCAGGGCCGCAGGAATCGCTCTCGCCGCAGCCTGCTTGACCCGCTATGAAGCCTGGCCAATTGCCGCCGCGATTGTCGGCGGGGCGGTGATCATTTCGAGTCGGCGGGGGGCGTCCATCGGGACCGCGCTTCGTGCCGGCGCTCATCTTGCCGCGTATCCGGGAATTGCAATCGTGCTCTTCCTCGTCAACAGCCGCTGGACGGTCGGCTCGTGGTTTGTCAGCAGCGGGTTTTTCATCGCCGAAAACGTCGAGGCTCTCGGCCATCCGCTCGTCGCGTGGGATCAACTGCGTGAAGGGCTCTATCGGCTCTCAGGCACTGCGTTGGTATGGTCGGGATATGCAGGTGCGATCCTGATGGTCGTCGCGTACGTCCGTTCGCCCGCGAAAGCGCCGCTCGCGCTCGTCCTCGCGCCGATCGCTGCGGCCGCGTTGCCCTTGAGTGCGTACATACAGGGACACCCATTCCGAATCCGGTATGACGTGCCGCTCGTCGCCGCCTGTGCTGCCCTGGCGGGCGCCGGCATTGGCCTGCTGTGGTCCCGCATCCAACCGATCGCAGCAGCGCTGGTCGTGGGCGCCGCGTTGATTCAGGCTCCGCCTCTGAGCCGTGATGCGCCGCTGATCCTGGAATCACAACGCGACGCGGTCAGCCGGAAGGGACGTGAGGCCGTGACCGCGTATCTGGTCCAGCATCGCGATCGCCGGACGATCATGATGAGCATGGGCTCGCTCGGCCACTACATGCACGACCTCTCTGCCCACGGATTCGCGATCGAGGACTTCCTGCACGAAGGCAACGGCGACATCTGGAGCTTTGCGATGACCGATCCGAAGGCGGTGGTGGGCTGGATGGCGATCGAGGAAAAGGCTGAAGGGGGCGACGCGTTGTATCTCGAGGCAAAACGCCACCCCGCGTTTCTCGACGGCTTCATCCGAGTCGCCGAGGGCGGCGGGGTGGCGCTGTATCGACGCTAGAACCGAATGTGCATCGTGAAGAGCGCGTGCCAGCCGCCGAGATCGATCTTGTCGCCGAGGAGTCCTGTCTCCGCGCGATCGATATCGCCGGTGGCTTTCTGGAACTGCACTTCTCCACCAACGTCAAAGGCGTCCGCTATCGGCGCGCGGACACCGCCAACGATGACTGGACCGACACCCCACCCGTCCGCTTTGTACGTCGCTCTGAAAATCGAATCATCGGCAGAGTCGACGAACTCGCCGGTCTCGGACCACCGCCAGTTGAAGAACCCGACGCCTACTCCGACATAGGGTTCAATGGCGCCGCGGCCGACGGGGAGAAACCGCACAGTTGCGGTAATCGGCGCGATCCGGAACTTGAGATCCTGTTCGATCTCCGAACCGTTGGCGTTGACGAACCCGCGATAGACGCTGTCCACGCCTTTCTTGTAGTAGCCTGCGCCGACCCCGCCTTCGAGGTACTTGCCAAGGCCGAACAGCCATTCGCCACTGAACGTGAAGCCGTTGAAGTCGTTGACTTCGAACACCAGATCGTCGAGATCGCGGACGATGACGTCGCCGTCGACACGGCCGTCTTCCCCCCGCGGAAAGAAGCCGCCGAGCGTGAAGCCTACGGCGTTGCGATGATCCGAGGAAGAAACCCGGGCGATCTGTGCCGACGCCGACGCAGGCGCAAGCAGGACCACCATCGCCGCGAGTCCGACCGCACACTGAACGCCGCGTCGTAATCCAGTCAACATGAGACGCTCCGTTTCGGGAGGTGCGTGAGCAACTCCTGCCCTCCCCGCTGCTGGCCGGTTCAGCATGAACAGTGCCACGATCACGAACAAAAACGTGCGAAGTTAAGGCAGAGCACGCGGGAATATTGTCTTACGGCGTGGTCAGGGCGTCCTAAGAAAAGGAAAGGCGCCTGCGGCCCGAGAGCGCGTGGGGGGGCCCCACGCGCACGAAGAAATGCAGACAAGCTTAGCGACTCCTGAAGAACCCCTGAATCACCTCGACCATGGCGTCATGGATATGACCGTTGGTGGCGACCAGATTTCCCGCGCGCGAACTATACGGACCTCCAGCTAGATCCGTCACTCGCCCGCCTGCTTCCGCGATGATGAGCGCACCGGCCGCGACGTCCCATGGATGAAGCGACTGCTCCCAGAAGCCGTCGAGACGGCCAGCGGCGACGTAGCAGAGATCGATTGCGGCAGATCCAAGACGTCTGACGGCGCGCGAGACCTTGAGGAACTCGCCAAAAAGCCCGACGAGCGATTCCGCGTCGCGCTGCACGCTGTAGGGAAATCCTGTGCAGAGGAGTGAATCGATGAGCGTCGTCGCGGTCGAGACGCGCAGCGGCGCACCGTTCAACCACGCGCCGTGGCCGCGCTCGGCCGTATACAGTTCGCGGCGGCTCGGATCGTAGATTGCCGCAACCGACGGCTCGCCGCGGATCTCGAGTGCCAGCGACGAACAGAAGATCGGAAGCCCGTGCGCGTAGTTGGTCGTGCCGTCGACCGGATCGAACACCCAGCAGTACTCGGGCACGCTGTCGCGATCCTCGACGTCGGAGAACTCCTCACCGAGCACGACGTGGTCGGGAAAGCGCGAGGCTATGAGCGCGCGGAATTCGCGTTCGACGCGAAGGTCGATTTCGGTGACGAGGTCGATCGCGCCCTTTTTGTCGACCTGCAGCTCGCTGCCGAAATGCGCCATTTGAATTTCACCGGCGCGGATGACCGATTCGACAGCCGTGGCGAGGAAAACTGGAGGAAGCGGATCAGGCACCGGACCCCAGCTTCTTGACCATACGCACTTCCATGCCGCCCTGCTCGCCGCGCTGTAGCACGACATCATCCATGAAGCTGCGCATGAAGAAGATGCCCCGGCCGCTGGATTTCAGGATGTTTTCCGGTGCGAGCGGATCCGCCACCTCGTCGGGTTCGAATCCCTCTCCCTGATCGATGACGCGAACAATCAACTCGCGCGGTTCGGCGATCGGTGTCACAGCGAATTCGACGAGAACCAGCTTGGCGAAGTCCTCACGATTGCCGTGCTTGATGGCATTAATGACGGATTCGCGTACCGCCACGCCAATCCAGTGGACCGTGTCGTCGTCCAGTCCGGCGAGCTGACCAATCCGGTCGCTGATCACCTGGACGAAGTCCACCATGTCGAACTTGCTGTGGATGTGAAGCCGGACGGTGCCGCCGCGTTTCAGCATGCGGGAAGCAATCCGGGCGAGGGAACAGTCTCTCGAGGCACGCGAGTGAATAACATACTAAACCGGATCCCATCAAGAGTGCGAATGCTATAGTGCGGTTCATGCTGCGTGCGCCGGCCGATTCGGTCACAATTGCCCCTCAATCCCGAGCGTCGGGGCGCGTCCGCGTCCCGGGGGATAAATCCATTTCTCATCGATACGCAATGCTCGCAGCGATTGCCGACGGCGAGTCGACAATCAGCGGCTTCTCGCCCGGCGCCGATTGTGCCGCCACACTCGAGTGCCTGCGTCGCCTTGGGGTGACGATCCGACGGACCGGCCCGGGGTCGATGACAATTTTGGGCAGAGGCGTCGGAGGTCTCCAGACCCCCTCGAACGTCCTCGATGCGGTGAATTCCGGGACGACGATGCGGTTGCTGTCGGGGATCGTGGCCGGTCATCCGTTTCGTACCGTGATGACCGGAGACGGCTCGCTCCAACGACGCCCGATGCGGCGGATCATCGAGCCGTTGACGAGGATGGGGGCGCGGATCGAGGCGCGCGATGGCCGCCCGCCGTTGACCATCGACGGCGGCTCGCTGCACGGAATCACCTACGAACCGGCGGTGCCGAGCGCGCAGGTCAAGAGCGGCGTCCTGCTCGCCGGACTGCATGCATCCGGTCGCACGCGCGTCGCCGAAGTGATCCCGACGCGAGATCACACGGAGCGCGCGCTCGAAGCGTTCGGCGTCAGGGTGACGCGCGACGGCACGGGGGTCGAGATTGAAGGTGGACAGCGCCTTCGGCCGCAAACACTGACCGTCCCGGGCGACATTTCTGGCGCGGCGTTCTGGGCCGCCCTCGCCGGCGGAACTCCCAAGTCGTCGATTCATATCGATGGCGTCGGTCTGAATCTCTCGCGGATCGCTGTGCTCGAAGTGTTCCGCCGGGCCGGCGTTCGCGTCGATTTTTCGCGCGACGACGAGCGGGCTGGCGAAGCGGTCGGCACCGTCAGCTTTTCCTTCGCCGATTGCGAAAGCTTCAGGGTCGATCCTGACGAGGTACCGCTCGTCATCGACGAGATTCCGGCGCTCGCCGCCCTCGCGGCGATGATGCCCGAGGGGCGGTCGTTCACCGTTCGCGGCGCCGGCGAATTGCGGGTCAAGGAAAGCGATCGGATCGCGTCACTGGCCGCGGGATTCCGGGCCATCGGCGCGCATGTCGAAGAATATGACGACGGATTCAGGCTCGAAGCACGGTCGCTCAAGGGTGGGGCGGTCGACGCCGCCGGCGATCATCGTCTCGCGATGGCGTTCGCGATCGCCGCGACGCGTGCCGCCGGATCGACGACGATCAGCGGCGCATCGTCGGTCGACGTGTCGTATCCCGGATTCTTCGACGAGCTCGCGCGGCTCACCCGGTGACCGCGGACAAGATCTATCTCGTCGGATTCATGGCGGCGGGCAAGACGACCGTCGCGCGGATGCTCGCGGAACGGCTCGGATGGCGCGCCGAAGACATCGACGAGCTGATTGAGGCGCGCGAACGGCGAACTGTGGCCGAGATTTTTGCCCGAAACGGCGAACCATACTTCCGGTCGATCGAGCGCGACATCCTGCGGCTCCTCCTTCCCCTTCGGCACTGCGTGGTGGCGACCGGCGGCGGAACGTTCATGGATCCCGACAATCGCGCCGCGATCAACGTCGACGGCGTGTCGGTGTGGCTCGACGTGCCGCTTGAAGAACTGGTGGCCAGGATGCCGGCCGATGGCCGGCGCCCGTTAGCAGCAGACCGCGCGCAGATGGAGCGGCTGTTTGCGGCGCGGCAGGTCGCATACGCCAACGCACAACTCCGCGTCGATGCAAGAGGCGGACATCCAGAGGCGATCGCTGAACGCATAATCGAAGCGGTCGGCTGAACGAAGACCGCTGTGCGCTACCTCATTCTCTCGGACATTCACGCCAACATCGACGCCCTCGATGCCGTACTCGATGCCGCCCCCGCCGAAATGTGGGATCGCGTGCTCGTCCTCGGGGATCTGGTGGGCTACGGTGCCGAACCGTCGGCGGTCATCGATCGCGTCAGGGCGCTGAATCCGCTGGCCACCATCCGTGGCAATCACGACAAGGCGGCCTGCGGGATCGAGGATGGAAGCTCCTTCAACTACGTCGCGCGGCTGGCCGCGCAATGGACGTTCGAGGCGTTGTCGCCTGAGCATCGCGAGTACCTGCGGACGCTGCCACAGGGACCGATGGTCATTGACGATGCCATCGAGATCTGCCACGGCGCGCCGTTCGACGAGGATCACTACATATTCGATGCGGAAGATGCGAGCCATGCGCTCGACTCCGCGACGAGACCGGTCTGCCTCTTCGGCCACACGCACCTTCCGGTCGTGTTTCGAAGAAACCCGAACACCTTCGACGGCTTTCTGCCGGAAGGACCGAACGACACGCTCGTGCAGATCGAGGGTGGCCTGAATTACTTGATCAACGTGGGGTCTGTCGGCCAGCCGCGGGATGGCGATCCGCGCGCGGCATTCGGGATTTACGACTCCGCAGCACCGTCGGTGCTCATCCGACGAATTGAATATCCTGTCCAGGCCGCGCAACGCCGCATCCTCGACGCTGGCTTACCTGCGAGTCTTGCGAATCGGTTGGGAATTGGACGATAACCGGGATCGGGTGTGACTAAGGATTGCGCTTTGCCCGCTCCTCACGCCTGCGCATTTCCGCGGCAAACGCATCCTGCGCCGCGCGCGAGCCGAGCACCCAGCCAATCACGACGCCGATCAGCAGCACCGCAGGAATGAAGATCAGGTGCGCCGACGTCATGTTGGAGAAATTCATCGGCGCTGCCCGGTGGTGAGGCGGCGGCTGACGTCCGCCAGTTCACGTTCGGCTCGGCTCAGACGGCTCCAGATCGACCAGAGATAGCCAAGAACCAGCAGCCACACCACCGCATACGCGACGATCACGAGCGGCGCGGCCGGCAGTTGTTCCTGACCGGGCAGGCTGCTCGCCGGCACGAATCCGTCCGGTGGCGATGGAGGCTGCAACGCCAGTGCGGGAAGCGCGACGAAGAAAAAGGCAAAGGACAACGACAGCAGGCGTCTCATTTATTCCTCGAGCGCAAGATAGAGTTCATCAACTGATGCACGCACATTCTCGAGCCTCACGCGTGCGGCGAGCAGCACCGCGAACAGCCCGACGAACGCGAGTGAGCACAGCAGAAACGGAATGCCCATCGACGGTTGCAGCGTCATGACCACAGATGTTTTCGGATGCACCGTTCGCCACACGTTGACCGACCAGTACACAAACGGGACGTTCGCCATTCCAAAGAGGGCCAGCACCGCCGACAGCTTTTCCGATCCAGCGCCGCCGTACTTCCGGAGCAGCAAGTAGGCAACGAACACGAGCCACATCACAAGTGCGGAGGTCAATCGCGCGTCCCATTGCCACCATACGCCCCAGGCCTTGCGGCCCCACAGCGGACCGGTGAGAAGGCCCATCAGGCCGAAGACCACGGCAAGCTCCGCCGCCGCCTGAGCGACACGGTCGGCGTCCTGTCTCCCGGCGAAAATCACGAACGCGCCGGCAATGCCGCACACCATCGCCGCGAAGAACATCGCAATCCAGGATGGCACGTGAAAGTAGAAGATCTTCTGCACGAGTCCCATCGTCGACTCGTACGGCGCGTTCTGGATCGCGAACGGCGCGTAGGCAAACAATCCCGCCGTGACAATCAATAAAGGAACAAAGACCTTTTTCACTGAAAGAACCTTTTCCCTTTTCCCTTTTCCCTTTTCCCTTTGCCCTTTTCCCTTTTTCGCTTTTGTCACTCCGTCATCGCCGGTTCAAATGTCCAGAGCGCCAGGGTGACGAATACGATGTCGAAAAAGACGAGCATCGACAACCACATCCGCGCAATGGGCAAATCCCCTTGCGGTTGCAGCAGCGCGGCTGTGCCGCGCACACCGGCGATGATCACGGGAATTGTAATCGGATATAGCAGGATCGGCAGCAGTACGTCCCGACTACGCGCACGCACGAGCATCGCGGCGAAGAGCGTTCCGACCGCGGCGAACCCAACCGTTCCCGCCGCGAGCAACAGCCCGATCAGCAGCGGATGGGCAAAGAGCGGCGCGCCAAACATCAATGCCACGAGCGGCGTGACGATCACCTCGACGGCCGCCAACAAAACCAGCACACCGACGAGCTTTCCGACATACAGCGCCGGCCGATCCATCGGCGCGAGCATCAGCGCGCGAAGCGTATCGTTCTGCCGTTCGCGCTCGAAGGTGCGTCCGAGGGCGAGCGTCCCGGAAAAGGCGATCGCGATCCAGAGAATACCGGCCGCCGCATCATCGACCGCGATTCCTTCACGAACGAACCCAAACGCGAATACCAGAACGCAGGCAACGGCAAAGAAGAGCGTCGTGTAGACGACCTCGCGGCTGCGGAACTCGATCAGCAGGTCTTTGCGCGTCACGAGCCAGACCGTCTGGACGAACGACGGGATTCTCTCAGGAATCACGGTTGGCTCGGCGGTAGCGCTCGCGCAGGGAGCCGGGACCGTCATCGATCGGCACGAGACGTCCGCCGCGCAACAGGACCGCGTGGTCTGCAGCGCCGTCGATGGTTTCAAGATCGTGGGTCGCGACCACAACGATGCATCCGGCGTCGCGCAGATCGATCAGCCGCCCGCGAAGCGCTGCCGTCGCGGCATCGTCGAGTCCCGTGAACGGCTCGTCGAGCAGGACAAGCCTCGGATCGTGGAGCAGCGCGCGCTCGAGCGCCAGACGCTGACGCATGCCGCGCGAGAAACGGCCCGCGGGATCATCGCGTTGGTCGAGACCCGCGCGCTCGAGTGCGGATTGCACGACGCGCCCGACATCGCGAATGCCGTAGGCGCGCGCGAAGAACGCCAGATTTTCGGCTGCCGACAACTCAGGATAGATGAAGAGATCGTGGCCGAGGACGCCGATCCGAGCGCGCAGTTCGGCGCTCGTCGTCACGACGGAATCGCCGTATTGAACCCGGCCGGCAGATGGCGTGAGCAGTGTCGCCGCGATGCCGAGCAGCGTCGACTTCCCGGCTCCGTTCGCGCCGAGCAGCGCCACGATCTGGCCGGCGGTACATCGAAGATTGATTTTATTGAGAACGCGGCGGCGGCCGAAGTGTCGGGAAACGTCGGTAAAGCTGATCGACTGAAAGTCCATCAACCGGCTATGCAGCCTCGTCATCGAGCTGGGCGTAGACGCGCTCGAGCGACGCGAGCAGCTCACGACGCCGTGTCGCGTATCGTTCCGGATCGATCGTGTTCTCGCGATGTTGCTCTTCGATGGATGTCAATTCGCTGAAGAGACGATCGCGCTTTGCGTCGAGCCGCTTGCGACGCTCCTGTTCCGCCTGATGTGCCGGGAGACGGCGGCGGCTGGCCCATGCACCTGCGACGAGGATGGCACCCGCGAGTCCGAGTGCCACGTTTCGCGGCCACACCGGCTGATGCGGCAGGCCGCTCAACGAAAACCGGATCACTTGCCCGGCGGGAACGGCCGGCCCTTTGCCGACAATGAACGTCGCACCCTGCAACGGCATATCGCGATGCTCGGCGAGCTGTGGAGACTCGAGCTGCATGTCGCCGACCTTTTGCACGAGGACGCTCACCTGTCCCAGCGCCAACGGCATGATCTGCTCGACGGTCAACGACCCACCGGAAAGGGGCAGCGAATAGCCGTATTGCACGACCGTCGAACCGGGTGCGAACGGACCATTGACGATGACTCGTTTTCCAACGACGCTCGCTTGTGGTGTGGAACCCTCGAGGAGGCCGGCACCGAGAGCAGAGGACGGCAGATCGAAGACGATCGGATTGGCCGTTTTCACCGGCACCTGTGCCGCATTGACGATTTCAAAAAGAGCGAACGAGTTGAGCGCTTCGTCACCCATCTCAAAGACGAAGCGTGAGCGATCGCTGAGCACGACGGTCCCGGCTTGCGCAGCACTCTCGGCCTGCTGCCGTTGGCGATCCGCTTGTTGCTGCAGCTGCGGATCGGTCGCGACCAGGGCCACTCGGATGCCGCCGGCGGCAGGAACCGCGAACTCCTGCGACTCGAGCCGTTCACCGTTCACGGTGGTGGCGGCCTTAACACGAGTTCCAGGTTGGAGACCGGTGAACTCGGCACGGCCGGCGTCGTTGGTCTTCGCCGACAATGCGGACGGACCACCGGTGAGCTCGACCAATTGACCGGGGATCACATTGGTCATCGCGCCGCGGACGACACGGACCGTGACCGTACCGGAAGGAAGATCCGCGACTGGGAGCGGTACGCCGGACATCTGGCGCGCATCCGGCATCTGTGCCTGCAGGGCCGGAGCCACCAGGACGCACGCCACCAACAGCGCGATGGAGACCGGGCGCATTGTCATTGTGCGGTCGCCAGCGACGAGCCGCATCGTTTGCAGAACCGTGCGTCGGGATCGTTGGTGGTGTCGCACGACGCGCATGCGCGAGAGACCGGGTTTTTGACCGGCAGTTCGACGGCGCTCCCGGCGGGCTCTACAGACCCCGCCCTGCCGTCCTGTTTTTGCAACCGCTCGTTCAGCTCGCGCTCGATGGCCTCTCGGTACGATCCACTCGCATCGAGCTGCTTCATGAGATTCATCGCGCGCGCGCGAAGACGGCCGGCCATCTCGTCGAAGTCCTTGGCCGAGACCTTCCCCATCGCGCGATCGAACTCGAGTTCTTTGATCGAGCGAAGGACGAGTGTCTTCTCCCGCTCCAGCGCAGCACGCGCACGCTCCGATGGCCGTTCGGCGAGAACCGACGCGTCCGGCATGGTTAAGGGGACGATGGTTCGATAAACAGCGGCCGCCGCAAATCCCGCCGCCCCGATCGTGAGACTGATGAGGATGAGATGCTCGGGTGCCGACTGCCGCGACACCATGACGGCAATCGTCGATGCGCCTAACGACGCCAGCACGAAGAAGTGCCACGGACGGAAACCCTGATCGGTGTTTGAGCGAGTGTGGCCTCCGGCTTTCGCCGGAAGATCTCTCCCCTCAATCGAGGTCGCGGAGCTCATCGTCCAGCCTTTCACGGAGGGTTGGATCTTCACTGGTTTCGGCAGGCGTCTCGACAGCCTCATTCACCGCGTCGCGGCGCGACCATCGGAACGCGACAACGGCGATGCTCGCTGCACCGGTGGCCCCAATCAAATACGGAAAGAACCAGGCAAGCCGGTTGAACCCTTCGTCAATTGGTGAAGCGAGTGGCTCCTGGCTTCCGTACTTCGCGATGTAAAACGCGTAAATCTGTTCACGCGTCTTGCCTTGCGCAACGAGCTTCGCCACTTCCTCGCGCATCTGTGCCGCATCCGAACACGTGCATTCACCAATGCGCTTCCGTCCGCACGTGCCGCACATGCAGATGATTTCGCTCTGCAGAGCCTTCTCGAGCGGCGACTGCGGCGGAACAATCACGGCCTGCGGGTTTTCGACATGCTGGGCGCGAGCCGGAACCGGCAACAGGATGAACAACAGCAGAAGAGACGTCGTCGCCGCGCCGGCTGGAACCTTCGCCGTGGCAAACGCGAACGCGCTCTCCGGCAGCAACGCGAGCCCCGTTCCAAGGGCCATCACCGCAAACCCGAACCAGATCCAGTTGACCAGAGGATTGATGACGATCTTATAGGTGGCTTCCTGCGTGCTCACGTTGTACGAACCGAGCACCAGATACAGGTCTTCGGAAACCGCCCGGCGAATCGCAACTTCGGTCGTTGGCTCTTCCTCGTGCTTGGCGAAGAACCATCGTGCCGGATGCATCCGATCAATCTGCTTGCCGCCTTCGAACACGCTCACATCCGCGGTGACCATCTGCTTCTGTGCGTCGTTGGTGACGCGCAGGGCGTCGTGTCGAACCGTGAACGGTCCCACGGTCGTCTGCTGGCCTACCTTCAGCGGCACCTGCTCCTCGCGATGGAACCCCTGCCCGGCGAACCCGAGGAACATCAGCACAATTCCGACGTGGACGATGTAGCCGCCGTATCGCCGGCGCGACCGGCCGACCAGACCGATCATCGCCGTGACGATGTCCGTGCCGGTTGCCCCCTTCCGCACTTGCGCTCCGCGGATCAACTCCTGCAGAACCGTCGTGACAACGAACGCGCAGAACGCGAAGCAGATGCCGGATGTCCAGACGCGCACACCCACGGCATAGAGCGCGATGCCAGTGACGACACACGCCAGCGACGGCCAAAGGAACTGCTCGACAAGATTGCGGAGCGTCGACTTGCGCCACGCGAGGAGCGGACCGATTCCCGTCAACAGCAACAGGATCAAGCCAATCGGCAGCATCCACTTGTTGAAGAACGGTGGCCCAACGGTCAGCCGCCGTCCGCGCAACGCCTCGCTCAGCGTCGGGAACATCGTCGCGAACAGCACGAAGAATGCCGAGAACAGCAGAATCCAGTTGTTGGCGAGAAACGCCGCTTCGCGCGACATCCACGAATCCAGCGCATGCCGCGAACGAAGCAGCGGCAAACGATAAATGACGAAGCCAAAGCTGAAGGTCACGATCGCAATCATGAAAACCGTGAACATCCACGCCAGCTCGCGATCCTCGCCGAAGGCATGCACCGACTGGACAACTCCGGAGCGAGTCATGAACGTGCCGAAGATCGTCAGGAAGAACGTGACGATCACCAGCGTGACGTTCCAGACGCGCAGCATCCCGCGGCGCTCCTGGACCATGACAGAGTGGAGAAACGCCGTGGCGGTAAACCAGGGAAGCAGGCCGGCGTTCTCGACGGGATCCCAGCCCCAGAAGCCTCCCCATCCCAGCTCTTCGTACGCCCACAGCATGCCGAGCGTCAGTCCGAACGAGAGAAATAGCCACCCGATCATCGTCCAGCGTCGTACGGCACGAAGCCAGGAATCATCGAGATGCCCGGTGACGAGCGCAGCCATGCCGAACGCAAACGGAATCGTCATGGCGACAAATCCGATGTAGAGCGACGGCGGATGGATCGCCATGTAGAAGTTCTGAAGAAGCGGATTGAGCCCCTTCCCTTCTGCCGGCGTTTGGCTGAGGAATGTCGAGAACGGGTTGTTGTGGACCACCATGAGGAAGATGAAGAACATCTGCACGGCGGAGATCACAGCAACCACGTACGGGATCAGCTCGCGGTGCCGCTCGCGATTGGTGTAGACCGCCAGGGTGCCGAAGGCGCCGAGCAGGAATACCCAGAACATGATCGATCCGTCGAGACCACCCCAGTACGACGCGATCTTGTAGGCCAGAGGCTGGGCGGAATCGGAGTAGCGCTGGACGTATTTGATCGCGTAGTTGTTGGTAACAAACGCGTGCACGATGACGCCGGAGGCCACCGTCATCAGCGCCGAGACGAGATAGAACGCGCCGGTTCCACTCTCGATCAAACGCCGCGATCGTTGACGCGCACCGGCGACGGACGCGGCAATCGCATAGGCCGAGACGATGAAACTGGCGAGCAGCAGAAACGAGCCGAGAGAAGGCATCGCAGTGGTCCTCGGTGACGAGGTTCTATTGGGTTCTACAGGGTCTAAGAGGTTGAGGTCGGCCGACGCAATTGCTCACTTGCCCGCCGCGCCAGCCTGACCGGCTTCGTATTTCGACGGACACTTCGCCATCACGCCGTTCGGTTCGACCGTGAATCCGTTCGACTCCAGATGTCCTTTCAACACGACCTCGGATCCGTCCTTGAACGTGTCGGGCACGATGCCGGTGTAACTGGCCGGCACAACCGAGCCCTTGTTTTGAATCTGGAATCGATACTCGAGCGTCTGCGGTTTGACGAAGATCGATTTGTCGACGACAAACCCGTGAAGCTGCAGACGCTTTCCCTGCCACGCGCCGGGGTCAGTCATCACTTCATCGACGTGCACGTAGTATTCGGTGCCCTCCGCCAACGTCGAATAGAACAGTCCGCCAAGGGCAAGCGCGAGCACGGCCGTGGTCACCGCGATCTTGATATGCTTAGGTTTCATAACAGTTTGCGGGAAATCGCCGCCTCCAGAATACTTTTCTATGGAAGCGTGGTCAATCAGCTCAATCTACTACGGTAACTCATGCAGCAATCGATAAACCGTCGCGATCGGCAATCCCACGACGTTCGACCATGAACCGTCTATTCGCTCAATAAATCGCGCCGCGCGCCCCTGGATCGCATAGGCCCCCGCCTTCCCTTCCGGTTCCCGCGAATCGACGTACCACGAGATTTCCATCTCATCAAGCGGCTGAACCCAGACCTGGGTGGTGACAGTCTGACTTCGCTCCATCGGGCCGCGCCGGACAACGACGGCAGTGTGCACCTCGTGTGGCCCGCCCGACAATAACCGGAGCATCCGTCTCGCATCATCGGGATCCTGCGGTTTTCCGAGGATTTCACCGTTCACCACGACGACGGTGTCCGCCGAGAGAATCGTCGCCCCCGATTCCGGACAGCGCGACTGAATGCTGCTGGCCTTGTCGCGCGCGACACGGAGTGCGTACTGCAGCGGATTCTCACCGGCCAGCGGTGTCTCGTCCACGTCAGCCGGCATGACGTCGAACTCGAACCCGGCAGCGGTCAGTAACTCAGCTCGTCGAGGGGAGGCGGAAGCCAGGATGAGGCGCACGGGAAAGTTGATAGTATCGGAAAAGGCTACTGGCTCCCGGCCGCCACAAGCGAAAGACAGTCATGATTCCACTTCAAAGCTTCTCCTCGGGCGTCCTGGCTGAAATCGTTCGCCGTCAGCCCGCGTCTAAAGAGAGGACGAACTTCGCCTGGCAGCTTGCGGTCGGCCAGGCCGTCGCGCGCGCGACGACAGTGGAATTAACCGACGGCGTGTTGACCGTGCGTGCGGTCGATCGACGGTGGATTCAGGAAATCGAACGTGCGCGCGGCAGCGTGATGCAGAAGCTGCAGCAGATTCTTGGAGCCGATCAGGTGAAGCGCATCGACACGAAGTGAGGATTAGCCAGGAACCGCCAGCCGCCGACAGCGACAAGAATAAATGAACGAAAGCGTCATCATCTCCGCAGTCCGAACTCCCACTGGTAAGTTCCTCGGTGTTCTGAAAGACCTCAGAGCAACAGAGCTTGGCGCGATGGTCGTGCGCGAGGCAGTCGCGCGCGCCGGGATAGATGCGTCGACCGTTGACGAATGCATCATGGGCAACGTGATTCAGGCGGGCAACGGTCAAAACCCCGCCCGGCAGGCCGCGCTGAATGGCGGACTCAGCGAGCATGTCGCCGCATTGACGGTCAACAAGGTGTGCGGTTCGGGATTGAAGGCCGTGATGCTCGCCGCACAGGGAATCGCCACCGGCGACATCGAGATTGCCGTTGCCGGCGGCATGGAGTCGATGAGCAACGCGCCGTACTTGTTACCGCGCATCCGTGAAGGCCTGCGAATGGGAAATGGGACGCTCGTCGACTCGATGATCAACGACGGACTCTGGTGCGCGTTCGAAAACTGCCACATGGGAGTGTCCGGCGAAGTCGTCGCCGACACATACGCCGTGAAACGATGCGAGCAGGATCAGTACGCAGCGGAGAGCCACCGCAAGGCGGTGCACGCGACGCGTGAAGGTTGGTTCAAGGAAGAGATTCTTCCAGTCGCGATCGCGCAAAAGAAAGGGAACCCGATCGTCGTCGATCGCGATGAGGCGATTCGTGAGGACACGACGCCCGAGACGCTCGCCGCGTTGAAGCCGGCGTTCAAGAAGGACGGCAGCGTGACGGCCGGTAATGCGCCCGGTGTGAACGACGGCGCGGCGGCCGTGGTCGTCATGTCTGCCGAAAAGGCGACGACCCTCGGCAAAACTCCTCTGGCGCGCGTCGTCGGTCAAGCGACGAGCGGTCTCGCGCCGAAGATGGTGCTGATGACACCGGTCGAGGCGGTCCGCAAGGTTGCCGCGAAAGTTGGATGGGACGTGAAGGACGTCGATCTGTTCGAGATTAACGAAGCCTTCTCCGTCCAGATGGTTGCGGTTTTGCGCGAGCTGGGAATTGATCCGTCGCGCGTGAACGTTAACGGCGGGGCCGTCGCGCTTGGCCACCCGATCGGCGCGAGCGGTGCCCGGGTGCTGACCACATTGATCTACGCGTTGAAACGCCGAGGTCTCAAACGCGGAATCGCGGCGTTGTGTCTAGGCGGCGGGAATGGGGTGGCGATGGCGATCGAGCGTCCCTGAGAACCGTCACGGCACTCAACGAACGTCTCCATTCGACACACTCTCCGGCGGAGAGCGAGTGCGAAGATCTCCGGTACGACTTTGATCGCCACGTCGCGATTGAGTTTTGTGTCGCGCGCGATCAACGTTGGCTGCGCGCCAGAGGCCGGCCCGCACATGCCCTACCGAATAGACATCCGCTGCGACGGCGAGGTCGATCATCAGTTCGAACGGCTCGTCCACCTGGGCGCGCTTGATGTCGAGCCATGGTCCGGACACGGCGTGACGGCGTTGATGCCTGACAGCGTCACGCCAGACCAGGTCGCCGGCGCGCTCGGCGCCGACCAGATCGAGGTATCGCCTGCGGTCGGACGCGACGACGATTCCGTGTGGATGCTCACGCCACGCCCCCTTCGCGTGGGATCGCTTCGAATCATTCCGGCTCACCTCGACCCGGAACCCGGTGACCTGAGACTCGTCGACTCGGAAGCGTTCGGCACGGGATTCCACCCGACGACCGCAATGTGCGTCGAAGCGATCGATGAAATCGTTCGGACCTCGCAGCCCGATCGCCTGCTTGACGTCGGCACAGGGTCGGGCGTGCTGGCGCTCGCCGCGTTGATATTAGGTGTTTCGCGGGCGACGGCGATCGATGTCGATGGTGAGGCGGTGCGCGCCGCCGCCGAGAACGCGCGCGCGAACCGACTCGAGGCGCGCGTCCAGCTCGCACGCGGCGGACCTGACATCGTCACGGGCACGTGGCCGCTGGTGCTGGCCAACATTCTGGCGGCGCCGCTGATCGAGATGGCACCGGTTCTGATTCGACGCGTCGGACACCACGGGCTGCTGGTCCTATCAGGCATCGCAAGTTCCGTCGCGGTGGAGGTTGCGCAAACCTACGTTCATCAAGGCATGCATCGAGTCGACGCGAAGTCGCGTGAGGGCTGGACTGCCCTGGTGCT
The DNA here is from genome assembly GCA_035491715.1 of Vicinamibacterales bacterium. Lineage (GTDB taxonomy): Bacteria > Acidobacteriota > Vicinamibacteria > Vicinamibacterales > 2-12-FULL-66-21 > JALZOC01. The sequence continues at coordinate 87,690 of DATJKH010000085.1, forward strand.
TCGTGCGTCCTGGTAGGTGCCATAATTGACGGTTGGACAATCAATATCGCCGCGAGGTGGCATGCTCAGTATCAAACGTGTAGGAGTGATTGGCGCGGGCACGATGGGGAACGGCATCGCCCAGGTGTTTGCGCAAAAAGGATTTGAAGTACAACTCGTCGACCTCGCGGCACCGGCACTTGACAGCGCGAGAGCATCGATCGAAAGAAGTCTCGACAAGTTCGTCGAAAAGAGCAAGCTGACAAAAGAGGAACGCGACGGCACGCTCGCCCGACTGACCACCGGCACCAGCATCGACGCCCTCGCCAACGCCGACTACATCGTCGAAGCGATCGTCGAAGACGAGAACACCAAGCGGTCGCTGTTCTCACGCCTCGATACGCTGACGCGGCCGCACGTCATCCTGTCGTCGAACACTTCCTCGATCTCGATCACCACACTTGGCGCGGCGACCAGGCGGCCGGACAAAGTTCTGGGCATGCACTTCATGAATCCGGTGCCGTTGATGGCGCTCGTCGAATTGATTCGCGGGCAGGCGACGTCAGCCGAATCGATGTTGACCGCCGCCGAGTTGTGCATCGAACTGGGCAAGACCGGCATTGAAGCGGCCGATTACCCGGGGTTCATCGCCAATCGCATCCTGATGCCGATGATCAACGAAGCCATCTTCGCGCTCATGGAAGGGGTCGGTACTCCGGACGCGATCGACGCGGTGCTGAAGCTGGGGATGAATCATCCGATGGGACCGTTGGCACTGGCCGACTTCATCGGCCTCGACGTCTGCCTTGCGATCATGAACGTCCTACATCACGGACTTGGGGATCCGAAATATCGTCCCTGCCCACTGCTTCGACGCATGGTGGCGGCAGGACAGTTGGGACGCAAGAGCGGGCGCGGGTTCTATGAGTATCATTCAGCGAAGTAGCCTCGGCGCGCAGTGACCTTCCCCGATTTTCCTTTCAGCTTGACGTCGAGCCGGTGCCAGCCGGTCGGAGAGACGCCGGTCGGCGTGTAAGACAAGACGTAGCGATCGCGGAATTCCGCGAGTGTCTGCGTGAACGTCGCACGCAGATCCTTATTTGAATTCGCGAACATGACTCGGCCGCCAGTTTCCTCGGTCAGGTGGTCGAGGAATTTCCCGGCTTCTTCAACGGTTATCACCGTCCGTTGCACGATGCCGCTCGTGCCAGACTTCGCAGAGATCGCATAGGCGTTGCGCTGCTCCGCGATCGCGACCGCATAGACGACGGCGTCGGTCCGTTTCGCCGCTTCGATCACGGCCGACGAGCCGAGCCAGCTCGCCGTGTCGGCGCCATCGCTGAAGATCAACACCAGCGTGCGGACAGGATCCGCGTCTCGCAGGGCGAGCGCGGCAAATGCCGCGTCGCGGAGCGACGTCGCGCCCTGCGCTGCGAGTGTCGCGAACGCGCCCTGAATCTGTTGGCGGCTGGGTGTCAGCGGCGCCAGCAGACGGACACGAGTGGCAAAGGACACGAGCGCGACACGATCGTCGGGCCGCAATCGATCCAGCAACGATTGACCGGCCTGGACAAGCGAGCGCAGGCGGTCTCCGGCCACGCTGCCGCTCGTGTCGAAGGCGAGAATGAGATTCAGGGGAATCTGTTCGACCTCGATTTCCGACACGTTCTGGAGCACGCCTTCGTCTCGCAATTCGAAGTCCCTGGCGGTGAGCCCCCGGACCAGTTCCTTGCCGTGCGTGACAAGGACGTCGACACGGACGCCTATGGTCCCGGACTTGAAACGCTGGGTATTCACCGAGCGCCCGGTGACGACGATGATGAGGGCCACTGCCGACGCGACGTGAAGCCGGGTCATGGCTGAATCATCCTTCGCAAATCCTCGACATACCCGACTGCGCGCCACGCCATCCCGCGCGAATACCAGAACCAGGGATCAGCGGCATCGGGAACATCTCGCGCTCGCGCGCTCGAACGCACGTCGTCGGCCGCTTCGGCGCGGGCGCCGCGTGCATGCCGAAGGTGTGCGAGGGCCACGTAGGCGGATTGCGCGGTCGGAACAATCGACGCGGCCATGGTATAGCGCCGTTCGGCCTCCGCCATGTCGCCGCGCTTCTCGAGTGTCTCCCCTTCAAACAGCCTGGCAAGGTACTGGTAAGGCCTCTCCGCGCGCTGATCAATCTGTCCCAGGACTTTCATGCCTTCGGCGTCATCGCGAAGCACGAGCACCCGTCCGAGCCGCAAACGTGCCTCGATCTCGGTCGGCGACAGAATGAGCGCCTGGCGATAATGTCGTTCCGCCGTTTTCAAATCCCCCTTCACGCCGGGATCGACATCATCCTCGTGATTGATCCGCCAGGCCATCTCCTCTGTGGCACCGAGCGCCAGGAGCAGCTCCGCGGAATCGCCGCCCGGATCGCGAGCGTGCTCGCCAAACTCCTTTGCCGTCCTGACCTGGCGGCCCTGATGGAGAGTCGCGAGAACAACGAGTGGCCACTTTTGCACGAACGGTGCTCGGTGATCCCGAGACCTGAGCCTGGTAACGTACGTCCCGGCGGCCTGCAGTTGATAGCGGAATTCTCCATCATTCCCCCTGGCGAGCGCCGTAAATGCCCGGGCCGTGTGCAGCATAACGGCGCCGCGGATCGTCGCTGCCGCTCGTTCGGCCTCTTCGCGGTCCTTGCTGTCCAATGTTCTGAAGAGGGCGTCCCGCTCACGAATGATTTCGTCGAACATGATCCTGGCGAGTTGGTTCACCGCGAGTTCCTCGTCCCCCCGGCGAAAGAGATCGATCGCCTCACCGTACGGAGTCGTCGCACCCTGCGGCGACGCCAGAACGATGTGACACGACGCGAGGCCGACGAGCACGGCTTTCATCGTTGCGCTCGCAGCAGTCCGAATCCGCACACGCGAAGAATACAGGTTCGGTCCTGACTCCGCACAAGCACGAAAAAGCGCGAGGCGTGTGCGAGAACAGGACAACGATCGGAGAGCCATGGGGGAAGACAGCAAAAATCCTCGGAAATCGCCGTATTTTGCCGGGCATGTCCCTTGCGAAATGTCGGCGCGATGCTGACCACGGCCACTGCGACCGCACAGGATTCGTTTGCTCCTGCCACGATCGATACACCTGATGTTGCCGCACACCCGGCGCCGGAAAACGGCACGGGAAGCGCCGCGCAGGTGCTTCGACGTGAGCCCGCCATCAATTCGATGTTCCGTCGCATGTGCGAGCTCAAAGCGTCGGACCTGCACATCAGCGCGTCGGTTGCGCCGCTCGTCCGCAAGGACGGAGAGATGCGCCGGCTCCACGACGCGGCAGGGCCGCTGACGTCGGAGATGATCCTGGCGCTGCTCAAAGAGATCATGCCGGCGGTGAATCAGGCCGAGTTCGAGGCGCGCCACGACACCGACTTCGCCTACGAAATCGCAGGGCTCGCGCGATTCCGCGCCAACGTGTTCATGGATCGACAGGGCGTCGGCGCGGTGTTCCGCGTCATCCCGTCGAAAATCTTGACGGCAGAACAGCTCGAGCTGTCGTCGCACGTCCTCGAGCTGTGCAAGTTGACCAAAGGCCTGGTCCTCGTGACCGGCCCTACCGGTTCGGGAAAATCGACCACGCTCTGCGCGATGATCGACTACATCAACCGCAACCGGACCGATCACATCATCACGATCGAAGATCCAATTGAATTCGTGCACCAGAACCAGAAGTGCCTGATCAATCAGCGCGAGGTGCACAACCACACGCGATCGTTCAAGGACGCGCTTCGCGCGGCGCTGCGCGAAGACCCCGACGTGCTGCTCGTCGGTGAACTGCGCGATCTGGAGACCATCGCGATCGCGATCGAGACCGCGGAAACCGGCCATCTCGTGTTCGGCACCCTGCACACGACGACGGCGGCTTCGACGGTGGATCGCGTAATTGACCAGTTCCCTGCCGATCGACAGGCCCAGATCCGGGTGATGCTGTCGGAGTCGCTACGCGGCGTCATCGCGCAGACGCTGTGCCGGAAGATCGGCGGGGGACGGGTCGCCGCGCTCGAGGTGCTGCTCACCAACGGCGCGATCAGTAACCTCATTCGCGAAGGCAAGACGTTCCAGATCCCGTCGATGATGCAGGTCGGCCGCGCTCAGGGCATGGTGTCGCTGAACGATGCGCTCGCGGACCTCGTGAAGAAGGGGCTCGTGACGCCGGAAGAAGCCGTTCTTCGCGCAGTGGACAAGGCGGGACTCGAGGCGCTGCTCAAGCGGCGCTAATCGATCTCCGGCGTAGCGCCAGGACGAGTACGACGAGTGGGATGAGGATCACGAGCTCGCGCCCAAGCGCGAGCAGGTTGACCGTCCAGAACTCGGGCAGCCAGTAACGCCGCGAAATCGCCATGAAGACGTGCCATGGCGATTCGTAATACTGATGGCTGAAGGGCCACAGCGCCATGATGCCGATCGGCGGCGACGAGTCAGTCCCCAGCCAATCCAGCAGCGTGTGGGATCCATAAGCGAGGGTCATCGCAGCGGCAAGGACCGCGTCGCGAGGCCGCACAACCAGCCAGCTCACCATTCCTAGAATCAGCGCAGGACCGACGCCGTGCGACGGCCCGCTGTGTGCGCCAACGAGCAGATCCAGATCCGGAGCCATTCCTGCGGCCGCGTAAAGGGCAATCCGCCGCACTGTGGCCTGGCTTGGCAATGAGACGAGCGATCCGGCAACGACACCGGCGATGGCGTGACCAATGGGGGAAGGCACAGCGAATTGTATCGAGCAGCCATGAGCGCGGAGCGAGCAGCGAAGACGCCTCGCACTTTTCGCAGCCCCGCAGCGCTTCCAGTGGTTCAGAATCTGCGACGCGCGGCGGACAGAGGCGAAAGTCCATCATAGCCGTAAGCTGCTGATTTTGGGCCATCTAGCCTAGGTAGGTTTACAGATTTTCGCTTGACTTTCTCCCCGGCACGAACCTAGAATGCACCCGCTGTCGTTCATGCATTTTGCGGCTGTGACCTTCCCTGTCACAAACACGCTGCAAGATGGCTCGACAGTCAACTGAATTTCACGTCAGGAGTGCCACCGTATGCCCCCAGCAGAAGATCGGAACGACCGCGAGCGCCTCAAGGCCATCGAGATGGCCGTGGGTCAGATCGAAAAACAGTTCGGCAAGGGCTCGATCATGCGCCTCGGCCAGAAAGATGCGGCCTACACCATTCCTGCGATTTCAACCGGAGCGGTCAGCCTTGATTACGCGCTGGGCATTGGCGGCGTCCCACGCGGTCGGGTCATTGAAATCTTCGGCCCTGAATCCTCCGGAAAGACGACGTTGGCGCTCCAGGTGATCGCGCAGGCGCAGAAGCTCGGCGGAATGGCCGCGTTTGTCGACGCGGAACACGCGCTCGATTCGCAGTATGCGGTCAAGCTTGGCGTCGATCTCGAAAACCTTCTCGTGTCGCAGCCCGACAATGGCGAGCAGGCACTCGAGATCGTCGAAGTGCTCGTCCGATCCGGCGCCGTCGACGTCGTGGTCGTCGACTCGGTCGCGGCACTCGTCCCGCGCGCGGAGATCGAAGGAGAAATGGGCGAAGCCCAGATGGGTCTTCAGGCCCGCCTGATGTCGCAGGCTCTCCGCAAATTGACCGGCATCGTCTCGAAATCAAAAACCAGTCTCATCTTCATCAACCAGCTGCGAGAAAAAATCGGGGTCATGTTCGGCAATCCGGAAACGACGACCGGCGGACGCGCCCTGAAATTCTATGCCTCCGTGCGGATCGACATCCGCCGCATTGGCGCCATCAAGGACGGCGATCAAGTTGTCGGCGGCCGCACGCGGGTGAAGGTGGTCAAGAACAAAGTCGCGCCGCCATTCCGCGAGGCCGAGTTCGACGTGATGTACGGTGAGGGCATCTCGAAGGAAGGTGATCTGCTCGATCTCGCCGTCGATCGCAAGATCGTCGAAAAGAGCGGAACGTGGTTCGCCTTCGGCGGTGAACGGCTCGGTCAGGGACGCGAGAACGTCAAGCAGTTCATGAAGGAAAATCCTGCGATCACCAGCGCGATCGAAGATCGCGTGCGCCGCGAACTTGGGCTGGTCAAGGACTCCAAGGACATGGAAGTAGCGGCGGTCTGACGCTCTCAAAGGTAAAAGGTCATG
>DATJKH010000086.1:0-28290 GCA_035491715.1 Vicinamibacterales bacterium
GTCCTCGACGTGCCTGGACCGATCGATATGGCGACCGTCTACGTACCCGGCCACATCGGGGTCAGGGTGATGGAACAGCTCGCCCAGAAGGGTATTTCCGAGGTGTGGTTGAACCCGGGGGCAGATACCGACGAAGTCGTCGCAGAGGCCAGGAAACTGGGGCTGAATACGATTCAGGCCTGCAGCATCATGGCCATCGGAGAACCGCCATATTGACTTCTCGGCCTTCAAGCCCCTATACTCCCCGAAGCACAACACTTCCGCATGATCCGCCGTAGCCGCGGAGCCTCCTGAAACGACAGCACCCCGCTCCGCATCAGAAACAGCAAAGTAAAACCTGAATCACAAGAACAATCGTCAACTCGACCGACATCGCCAGTAGTCTCATGCCATCGAACAAACGCAGCTCCGGGCGTCAGCCCCTCGTAGAGAACGACACCATCGATCAAACCAACGGCGAGTCGCCGGCAGAACCGGCCGGCGGCGAGACGCGAGGAGGCGACCAGCCGGCCGCATCCAAAGCCGCCGATCAGCCGCCACCCGCGCGCGCCAGCGAGCCGTCGGCTCCGCCGCGCGGCGCAGACAGCGGAGGAGGTCCGCGAAACGATGCACCTCCGGCGCGGCAGGGTGAAAGTGGTGCGCCAGCCCGCGAAGAGGGACGACGAGGCCGGGGCCTGAACATCACTGATCTGAAGGACAAGAGCATCCAGCAGCTCACCCAGATCGCAAAAGACTTGAACGTCGCCGGTGCGACCGGCATGCGCAAGCAGGAACTGATCTTCCAGATCCTGAAGGCACAGACCGAGCAGAGCGGATTCATCTTCTCGGAAGGCGTGCTCGAAGTGCTGCCGGACGGCTTCGGATTCCTGCGCGCACCCGACTACAACTACCTGCCGGGTCCTGACGACATCTACGTTTCACCGTCGCAGATTCGCAAGTTCGACCTGCAGACTGGCGACACCGTCTCAGGTCAGATCAGACCGCCCAAGGAAGGGGAGCGCTACTTCGCGCTCATCAAGGTCGAAGCGGTCAACTTCGAATCGCCTGAGCAGGCACGCGAAAAACTCTTCTTCGAAAACCTGACCCCGCTTTATCCGCAGGAGCGATTCATCCTCGAAACAACGTCCGATCAGTTGTCGGGCCGGGTGATGGACCTGATGGCGCCAATCGGCAAGGGTCAACGTGGACTGATTGTCGCGCCGCCGCGAACCGGAAAGACGATGCTGCTGCAGAGCATCGCGCAGTCGGTGGCCAAGAATCATCCGGAAGTGTTCCTCATCGTCCTGCTGATCGACGAGCGTCCGGAAGAAGTCACCGACATGCAACGCTCGGTGAACGGCGAAGTGATTTCGTCCACGTTCGACGAGCCGGCGCAGCGTCACGTCCAGGTGGCGGAGATGGTGATCGAGAAGGCGAAGCGGCTGGTCGAGCACAAGAAGGACGTGCTCATCCTGCTCGACTCGATCACGCGCCTGGCGCGCGCCTATAACTCCGTCATTCCTCCGTCAGGCAAGGTCCTGTCTGGCGGTCTCGATTCGAACGCACTGCAGAAGCCGAAGCGCTTCTTCGGCGCGGCGCGCAACATCGAGGAAGGCGGGTCGCTGACGATTATCGCGACCGCGCTCATCGACACCGGTTCCCGCATGGACGACGTGATCTTCGAGGAGTTCAAGGGCACCGGCAATATGGAAATCCATCTCGATCGAAAGCTCACCGACAAGCGCGTCTTCCCCTCGATCGACATGCAGAAGAGCGGCACGCGCAAGGAGGAACTGCTGCTGCCGCGCGAGGATCTCAATCGCGTCTGGGTGCTGCGAAAGGTGCTCAATCCGCTCTCGGCGGTGGAAGCGATGGAACTGCTGCTCGACAAGATGGGGAAGACGAAGTCCAACCAGGACTTCCTCGCGTCGATGCAGAAGATGGGATAGCCGCCGGCGAGCCTACACGACGCCGTCGGTATGGTGGTGGTCGTACGAATCGTCGCGCGCGGCCGGACCTTCGTGTTCATGCGCAGCCGCCGCTTCGTGTAAGAACCAGACACATCGTGCGTCGTGCTGAAGACGGCGGCCGCACAGCTTCATTCTTCGCGGACGGCGCTCGCGTGGACGGACGGTGATGTCGATGTCCACGGCGGGAACGCCGGGAGCGTCGCAGAGGGATCGAAGCGCCGCAAACAGCGGTCCGCGATCGGTGATGAAGAGCATCAGCGGCTTCCCCTGCAGATGGTACTTGCCGATATTCAGCAGTTGCGAGGCGGCATCGTTCCCTTTTTCGATCACGCCGGCGCGATCGGTCCACAACACCGCGATGGGAAGCGCCTGCGCGAACTCGTCATTCGCGCGCTGAACGATTTCGACATTCGCCCGGATGGAGTTCAGCTCATCCAGTTGCGTCTGCAGCGCCTCATTCGCGACCTGTAATTCCTCCAGCGCCGTTGACAGCTCCGTCAAGGCCGACTTGGCGATCGGCGACGGTTTTTCGGTCACACGCTCCAAGCGCCGTTGCAGCTCAGCCAGGCGACCGACTGCGGTCGCGGTACGCAGAGTAAGGTTATGAAGTGTGCCCAAGAGATTGGCCCCCTCTGGATCCACCTCCCGCATGTAGATTGCGGGGGAGGGGGGGTTGCGTACATTATGGCCAGCATCGATCCGATCGTCAACACAGTTCCGCTTGCAAACCGGTCGGAAGACGCGCACAGTGTGGGGCACGAAAGATGCACACAGGAGGCCGTGGCCACACACGATATCGTTGTAATCGGCGCCTCAGCGGGCGGCGTTGAAGCCATCAGCACAGTCGTGGCGGATCTGCCGCGCGACTTGCGTGCATCCGTTCTCGTGGTGCTGCATCTCGCCAAGGGGCGCAGCATGCTTCCGGAGATCCTGACCCGCGCCGGGCGCCTGCCGGCCGTTCATCCCGACGATGGGAGCCGCCTCGAATACGGCCGCATCTACGTGGCGCGGCCCGATCATCATCTCGTCGTCGAACCCGGACACGTTCGTGTGGTTCATGGACCGACCGAAAACGGATGCCGGCCGGCAGTCGACCCGCTTTTCCGATCGGCCGCGCGCGTGTATGGTCCACGCGTGATCGGCATCGTGCTGACCGGCGGGTTGGACGACGGCACCGCGGGTCTTGCCGCGGTGAAGGAGGCTGGCGGCATCGCGATCGTACAGGATCCAGACGAAGCGTTCGCGCCGAGCATGCCGCGCAGCGCCCGCGCGTTCGTCAACGTCGATCATGTCCTCCCGGTACGAGAGATGGGCCTGCTGGTCGCCGCGCTGACGCGTGAACCGGCCGACTCGCAACCTTCGGTTCCTGGCATCCACATCGCCCCGCTCGAACCGGATCTCGCCGAACCGCCGCTGGTCCTGCACGAACACGACCGTCCCGGCAAGCTCTCCATTTTCACCTGCCCCGAGTGTCATGGAACGTTATGGGAAGCTGACGACCGTGGCATTGTGAGATTTCGCTGCCGCGTCGGCCACGTCTACTCGGCGGAAAGCATGCTCGCCGCGCAAACCGATTCGGTCGATCGCGCGCTGTGGACGGCGCTGCGATCGCTGGAGGAACGCGCAGCGCTGACGCACCGCCTGGCCGAACGGGCGCGCGCGCGGCGGCACAACTGGGTGGCGCGGACATTCGAGGAGCGCGCCCTGGCGGCCGACGGGCATGCGGCGGTCATCCGCGAACTGCTGGTCAATCGCACGACGCTGCACGAGGTGCCCGAAACCGACGTCGAAGCGCCGGAAGACGACGCCTCGGTGACCAAGGAATACGGCGGCTGAGATCTACTGGCCCGGATGCGCCTCGTCCATCAGGATGATGACGCCGCTCGTCGATCCTTCCGAAGAATTCAGCGGAGTTATCGAGACCAGACAATCCACCGTGCGTCCACGCCGGGTGAGCGATGGAATCGATTTTTCGGCGATCGGCTGATCACCGTTCATCACCGAACGAATCGACTTCGCCAGCTGGCCGACCGGCAGGCCAATGTCGAGGGTGAGAAACTGTGTGCCGACGGCTTCGTCGCCGCGCACCCCCCACAGATCTTCTGCCCGCCGGTTCCAGATCTGGACGCGATACTCGCGATCCAGCACCGCGACGCCCGATCGCAGGCTGCTGAAGACAGATGCCAGATAGGTATTCGTCAGGTCGGCATCGGCGCTCCGGGTACGCAACTCGTCGTTCATCGTCTGCAGTTCTTCGTTGGTCGACTGCAGTTCCTCGTTCATCGTTTCGAGTTCCTCGTTGGTCGATTGCAGTTCCTCGTTGGTCGTCTCCAGCTCCTCGACTGTCGACTGCAGCTCTTCGTTCGTGGTTTCGAGCTCCTCGTTGGTCGATTGCAGCTCGTCGTAGGCGGTTTCCAGTTCGTGCTTCGACGCCGTCAACTCAGACTGCAGATGATGGACCGACGTGGAATCGGCGAACACGATTCGCATCCCCAGCAGCGCTGCCGCCTGGTCGCGGATCGGCGCGACGGTCACGTCGAAATAGCGAGGGTGGCCGGCGACGAAATGATGCACCTCTTTCAGTACCTCATCGCGTTTGTCAGCCACAACGCGGTCCATCGCACTGCGCAGATCGACCGGCCGATACGAGATTTCCAGCTCCTGCAATGGACGGCCGACATCCGTCGGACTGAGGCCGAACTGCTCGCGGGCGCCGGCGCTGATCGCAACCAGCACGCCTGTCGCATCCACGATCAGCTGCGACATGGTGTCGCTCTCGAAAGCGGCGAGCCGGAGTCGCATCTGGCTGGTTGAACCATTGTTCATGGAGTCACGTCCTGGCAGCGCCACCGGTCCGATACGGTCGCGATGGTTCGCTTTCGCGATAACACGGAAGATCCGGCGCGGCAGATCCACCGGGAAGAACATGGTCGCATGGCTGAAGAGCATCTCGGCGCGGCCGAGCAGGAGAAAACCGTGGGCATCGAGCGAAAAAGAAAACCGGCTGAGAATTCGCGCCTGCGCGTCGGCGTTGAAGTACATCAACGTATTGCGACAGAGGAGCAGATCGATCCGGGAGATCGGCGCGTCCTGCAGCAGATCGAGACGGCCGAACATGACGGCACGCCGGAGTTCGCGATTGAGCGCCGCCACGGCGCCGTCACCGGTAAAGTATTTTTCCCGAAATCCTGGTGGCAGCTGTTCGAGATCGCGCGGGCTGTAGATCGCGCGACGGGCTTCTTGCAGGGCTTCTTCATCGACATCCGTGGCGTAAATCTTCACCCGCTCGCGGACACCCTCCATCCCGAATCGCTCGGCCAGCAGCATCGCCAGCGAGTACGCCTCCTGGCCGGCAGCGCAGCCGGCGCTCCAGACGCGCAGCGGCGGCGACGACTCGCGATGGTCCAACAGCTGCGGCAGAATCGTCGTATCCAGGTACGCCCAGACGTCCGGATCGCGGAAAAACGTCGTGACATTGATCAGAATTGTGTTGAAGAGCGGCTCGAACTCCTCGGGATGAAGTTCGAGGTAATCGAGGTACGCCTCGCACGTGTCGAGGCCGACCGCCTGCATGCGCTTCATGACACGACGGTGCAAACTGGTTCGCTTGTAGGCGGAGAAATCGAAGCCTCGGGTTTGCCGCAAATGCTCGAGCAGTTGCTCGAAACTGTCCACGTCTAATCGGTCGGCCATGGCGAGCTAGCTAGCGTACCACGGCGTCCGGGCAAACGCCCGTTCATGATTCGGAAATTGGCAGTGTGATACAGAAACGCGCGCCGGTTCCAGGTCCGTCGCTGAAGGCGGCGACTGTCCCGTCGTGCACTTCGATGATCCCGCGCACGAGCGCCAGCCCGATTCCGAAGCCATCGCCAGCGCTGTCGTGGCCACGCCAGAAGGGCTCGAAGATACTCGCCAAATCTTCCTGGGGGATTCCCTGACCAGTGTCTTGCAGAGTGATCTCCGCGACGCTGTCCTTGCGGATCAGCGACACGTGTAGACGACCACCGGCGGGAGTATACCGGACCCCATTCGTCAAGAGATTCGAAAATGCCTGCTGCAGACGCGCGGGGTCGGCGAACGCGGGCACCGGCGCGCCCGCCAGCGAGCAGGCGACCTGGACGCCGGCGTTCTGCGCGGTCGCGTCGATGGCGTCCACCGCGTCCTGGAGGACGCGGCGCAGATCGACGGGGACGCGTGCGATGCGGATCGTTCTCAGCGCAAGCCGCGACAGATCGAGCAGGTCGCCGAGCAGCGTCGCCATGTGCAGCAGCTGCCGGCGCAGGATGATATGCGCGCGATCGGACGCCGCGCTGGACGGGTTGGCCTCGAGCATCGACAGCGCGGCCATCGCGGCATTGAGCGGCTGGCGCAGTTCGTGAGAGACGATCGCGACAAAGCGCTGGCTCTCGCGCTCGGCACGGACGCTCTGTTGCTCGGCGCGGGCCAGCTGGCGACCGATACTGTCGCGCAGCGAATCGCGGGCCCGCATCGAGTCGCGGATCTGCTGCGCGCGCTGCTGCACGTCAACTGCGCGTTCGTGCGCGCGGCGCACCGCTTGGCGCGATGCCTCGACTGTATTCCGGATTTGGCTGGAGAGTTCGATGGCTTTCACGGAGAACTCTGCTTCACTCTACCTCGCGTGATCGCCCATGGCAATTCACACCCCGGCGGTTACATTGTCGTGATGCCGGCGTCGGGAAGCGGCAGCGGCACGGTGCCGTCCGGATCTTTCAGCGGCACGGACCCCATAATCAGTTTGAGTTCGTCCGCTTCAATCACTTCCTTCTCGAGCAGACGCTCCGACAGCGCATCAAGCGTCGCGCGGCGGTCGCGCAGGACGCGGCGCGCCGTCTCGTGCGCCTCGCCAAGAATCCGCTTCACCTCGGCATCGATCTTGAGCGCCGTCTCCTCAGAATAGTTGCCGCGTTCTGACGCGAACGGCGAGTCGATGAATAGCGGGCGCTTGTTGCCGTCGTAGTTGACGGCACCGAGCAGGTCGCTCATGCCGAACTCGGTGACCATCGAGCGCGCGATATCGGTGGCCCGCTGCAGATCGTTCTGCGCGCCGGTGGAGATGCGTCCGAATGCGATCTCCTCGGCGCTGCGGCCCGCCAGCAGCACTGACAGCTGGCTCTGGAGATCCTCGCGCGTCAGCAGGTACCGATCTTCCAGCGGTAACTGCATCGTGTAACCGAGCGCGCCGAATCCACGCTGCACGATCGAGATTTTGTGCACCGGATCGAGGCCGGGCAGGACGCTGGCGACAATCGCGTGGCCGGACTCGTGATACGCCACAATCCGGCGCTCCTTGTCGCTCATCACTCGCTTTTTCTCGAGGCCGGCGATCAACCGATCGATGGCTTCGTCGAAATCCTTCATTTCGACCGCTCGTTTGTCTTTCCGCGCCGCGAGCAGCGCCGCCTCGTTGACCAGATTCGCCAGATCGGCGCCAGCAAACCCGGCCGTGCGCGCGGCGATGACCTTCAGATCCACTCCCTCGGCGAGCTTCACCAATTTCACGTGAATGCGAAGAATCTCTTCTCGACCGCGGACGTCAGGCTTGTCGACGAGCACCTGGCGATCGAAGCGTCCGGGGCGGAGCAGGGCAGGATCGAGCACTTCGGGGCGATTGGTAGCGCCCATGATGATGACGCCCTTGCGACCGTCGAACCCATCCATTTCCGCGAGCAGCTGGTTGAGTGTCTGCTCGCGTTCTTCGTGACTGCCCATCGGCGTCTGGATACGCACCTTGCCCAGCGCATCGAGCTCATCGATGAACACGATGCACGGCGCTTTGACCTCGGCCTGAGCGAACAGATCCCGTACGCGCGCGGCGCCGACCCCGACAAACATTTCCACGAACTCGGAACCGCTCAAGCTGAAGAAGGGGACCTTTGCTTCGCCGGCGACGGCGCGGGCGAGGAGAGTTTTTCCGGTGCCAGGAGGACCGACGAGCAGTACGCCTTTGGGAATTCGTCCGCCGATGGTGGTGTACTTCTTCGGATTCTTCAGGAACTCGACTATTTCGCGCAGCTCATCTTCCGCTTCATCGACGCCGGCGACATCCGCAAACCGTACCTTGACGTCGTCGTCGGCGTAGATCTTCGCGCGGCTGCGGGCGAACGACATCACGCCGCCCTCGGCGCCTCCCATCCGGCGGAAGAAAAAGCTCCAGAGCGCGATGAGAAAAATGATCGGAATGATCCAGCCAACGATTTCGGCGAGCCACTTGTTCGGCGCCTCGCCGGTAAACTTCACGCCCGCTTTCTCGAGATCCTCGAGCAGTTTCGGATCCTCGATCCTGATCGTGACGAATGGATGGGTTCCTTTCGGCCCGCCTTTCATCGCGCCACGGACACGCTCCTCGGCGACGACGACCTCCTGGACCGAGCCATCACGGACACGCTGCTTGAAGTCGCTGTATGAAATGGTCTCGCCGCCCGCCATCGAGAAATAAAAGGCCTGGCCCAGGGCCAGCAGCAAGAACACGGCGAGCACATACCACATGGCAGAGCCCGGCCCCGTTCGCGGGGGCAGCTTACGATCGGTCGCCCGCCGTGATCGTCCTCCGGGTTTGGTCTGTGGTTGATCGGTCATCTCTGTCGATCCTACGCCATTTCACGCATGCACCGGCTCCTCAGCCTTACTGAACTCGAGCTCGCCGCGAGGCGCATCGATGCGCACCTTCGCGCCCTCGCCGAACTCACCTTGCAGCACTCGCATCGCGAGCGGGTCGAGCACGCGCCGCTGAATCACGCGCTTCAACGGCCTGGCACCGTAGACCGGGTCGTAACCCTCGGCGATGAGCACGTCCTTCGCGCGATCGGCCAGCTCCACGTGAATCTTGCGATCCTCGAGCCGTTTCATCAGTCCACGGAGCTGGATGTCGATGATGTGCCGCATCTCTTCTCGCGTCAGCGCGTGGAAGACGATGATCTCGTCGATGCGATTGAGGAACTCCGGGCGGAAGTGCTCCCGCAGCGTATCCAGGACCTGCCGCTTCGTGCCCTCGTCGAGCTGATGCTGTCCCTTGCTCGAGACCGACCCGCGCAGCGCCGCCTCAGCGATGAAGTGGCTTCCGACGTTGGAGGTCATGATCACGACCGTGTTCTTGAAGTCCACGGTTCGTCCTTTGCCGTCGGTCAGCCGGCCATCGTCGAGCAGCTGCAGCATGACGTTGAGCACTTCGGGATGCGCCTTTTCGATTTCGTCGAACAGCACGACCGCATACGGCCGTCGTCGAACGGCCTCGGTGAGCTGACCCGCCTCCTCGTAGCCGACATAGCCAGGGGGCGCGCCAATCAGTCGCGACACGGTGTGCTTTTCCTGGTATTCCGACATGTCGATTCGAACAATGGCCTGCTCGTCGTCGAACAGAAATTCCGCGAGCGCGCGGGCGAGTTCGGTCTTGCCGACACCGGTCGGTCCGAGAAAAATGAAACTGCCGAGCGGGCGATTCGGATCGTGCAGTCCGGCGCGGGCGCGGCGCATCGCGTTGGCCACGGCGGAAATCGCTTCGTCCTGGCCGACGACGCGTGCGTGCAGGCGTTCCTCCATCTTCAGGAGCTTCTGAATCTCGCCTTCCATCAGCCGGCTGACCGGGATATGCGTCCACCGGCTCACCACCTCGGCGATGTCCTCTTCGTCAACCTCCTCCTTGAGCATGCGCTGGCCCTTCTGCAGGTCCGCGAGACGACCTTCTTCGTCGCGAATCTGCTGCTCGAGCTGCGGCAGCTTTCCATACTGAAGCTCGGACGCTTTCGCGTAATCACCGGCCTGCTGCGCGCGCTGCATGTCGAGGCGCACCTGCTCGATCTCTTCCTTCACGTTGCGGGAGCGCTGAATCGCGTCCTTTTCCTGCTGCCAGTGCGCCGCCAGGCGGTTTTTTTCCTCCTTGAGATCGGCCAGTTCCTTTTCCAGCTTGTCGAGTCGCTCTTGCGACGCCTTGTCTTTCTCCTTCCGCAACGCCTCGCGTTCGATTTCGAGCTGCATGATCCGGCGCGAGACTTCATCGAGCTCCGCGGGCATCGAATCAATCTCCATGCGCAGGCGGGCGGCCGCTTCGTCAACCAGGTCGATCGCCTTGTCGGGCAGGAATCGATCTGCGATGTAGCGGTTCGACAGCACCGCCGCAGCCACGAGGGCAGAGTCCTTGAACTTCACGCCGTGATGGATCTCGTAGCGCTCGCGAAGACCGCGCAGGATGCTGATCGTGTCCTCGACCGTCGGCTCACCGATCATCACAGGCTGAAAGCGGCGCTCGAGCGCCGCGTCCTTTTCGATGTACTTGCGATACTCGTCGAGGGTGGTGGCTCCGACGGTGTGCAGTTCGCCGCGCGCGAGCATGGGCTTCAACATGTTCGAGGCATCCATCGATCCCTCGGCGGCGCCGGCGCCGACGACGGTGTGCAGTTCGTCGATGAACAGGATCACCTGCCCGGCCGAATCGGCGACTTCCTTCAGTACCGCCTTCAACCGCTCTTCGAACTCGCCGCGATACTTGGCTCCCGCAACCAGGGCGCCCATGTCGAGGGCGACGATGCGCTTGTTCTTCAGGCCTTCGGGCACGTCTTGGCGGATGATGCGCTGCGCCAGCCCTTCGACCACCGCGGTTTTGCCGACACCCGGCTCGCCGATGAGAACCGGGTTGTTCTTCGTGCGCCTCGACAGCACCTGAATCACGCGCCGGATCTCGTCGTCGCGACCGATGACTGGATCGAGCTTGCCTTTACGAGCGAGATCCGTCAGATCGCGGCCGTACCGCTCGAGTGACTGGTAGGTTCCTTCCGGGTTCTGACTGGTGACGCGCTGCGATCCACGCACCGAGGTCATCGCCTGAAGGATGGCGTCCTTTGTCATCCCTCGCTGCTCGAGCAGACGCACCAATGGCGAGCGCGATCCTTCCGACGCGATGGCGACGAACAAATGCTCGGTGCTGACGTACTCGTCCTTCAGACGCTCGGCTTCCGACTCGGCGCTGTCGGTGACTTTGCGAAGACGAGCCGACAGTCCTGGCTGCGATCCACCGTGCGCGCGCGGCAGTTTGCCGAGCTCGGCTCGAATCGCGTTGGCGAGCGCCGACGGATCCGCATTCATCTTGCGGACGATTTCCGGAACGATCCCCTCGCGCTGCTCGGTCAACGTCAGCAGCAGGTGTTCCGGCAGGATCTCCGGATTTCCCTCGCGATCGGCCAGCTGCTGCGCGGCGAGGATCGCTTCCTGTGCTTTCTCGGTGTACTTATTGATATTCATTGCTATTTCTCTAATTTCGCCAATCCCTCATACAACGCGCGCTGTTCCTTCGTTAACAAGCGGGGGAGCTGCACGTCGACCGTCGCGTACAAGTCGCCGCGGTCGTCAGGCTTGCCGACCGCCGGCATGCCGTGTCCCTTCAATCGAAACACCTGACCGCTCTGCGTCGTTTCCGGAATCTTGAGCCGCACAGTGCCGGTAATCGTCGGAACCTGCGCCTCGCCGCCGAGCACCGCTGTCGTGACCGGCACGGCGACCGTCGTATGCAAGTCGGTACCCTTGCGTTCGAAGACCGGGTGCGGCCGGATGCGCACGCGCAGATACAAGTCGCCGGCTGCACCGCCGTTCGATCCCGATTCCCCTTCACCGGCGGCCCGCACACGCGAACCATCTTTGACGCCGACCGGGATGCGCACATCAACGCTGCGCGCATGTCCGCCCTGCTTGATTGAGATCCGGCGCGTGGCGCCGTGATACGCCTCTTCGAGCGTGAGCTCGACTTCGTGCTCGATGTCGCGCCCTTTCTGCGTCCGCGGCGCGCGCCCCTGGCGGCCGCGGCCTGCGCCTTCCCGCGGCCCGCCGCCACCGAAGAAGGTGCGAAAAAAGTCGGAGAACGGATCCTCGTTGCCGAAGAGTTCGTGCATTTCCTCTTCGGTCATCGTGCGGTAGCCGCCGGGCCCGCCCATGTTGATGTTCCAGGCACCGCCCGCAAACGGAGTACCGCCACCGAATCCTGCGCCCTGCTGCTGCGCCTGCTCGTACATCCGCCAGTTGGCGCCAAGCTCGTCGTACTTCTTCCGCTTGTCCGGATCCCCGAGCACCTCGTACGCTTCGTTAATCTCTTTGAAGCGCGCCTCGGCGCTCTTGTCCCCGGGATTGACGTCCGGGTGATGTTTGCGGGCGAGCTTGCGATACGCCTGCTTGATCTCCTTGTCCGAAGCGGTTTTCGAAACGCCGAGGGTCTGGTAGTAGTCCTTGAATTCCATCAATGCGCGTCAGCTTCCAGCTTCCAGTTTCCAGCTTCCAGCTCTACCTCACAAACCGATCGTTTCGCTGATCCGTCGCAGTTCCTGCGCGATCTTCCGACGGGCGTCCCCGCGGCCGGAATCCTGAGTCAACAACGGTCTCAACCTCTCAACTGATTCCGCGATCGACAAGAGCCGCTGCACGCCGGCGAGGTTGATGCCCGCCTCGTCGACGAGATGTTTTATGAGCCGCAAGCGGTCCAATTCGTCGCGCGAGTACAGGCGCATGCTCCCGATAGTGCGCGACGGCGACACCAGACCCAGCCGCTCGTATTTCCGCAGCGTTTGTGGGTGCATTTGGAGCAGCCGTGCCGCCGTGCTGATAAAGTAAAGATCCATTTGCATGAAACGTTGCGTCGATCCAAATGTAGGTCTTGATACGGATCGCGTCAAGGTGTGGAGGGGATGATAGACGTCCAACTCAGCGATTTAGCGACCGTCAGCCTGCTCGTCGTCCTGGAAGGGCTGCTGAGCGCCGACAATGCGCTCGTCGTCGCAGTGATGATCCTCGGGTTGCCCCGTCGCGAGCAGAAACTGGCGCTGCGCTACGGCCTTCTCGGCGCGTTCGCCTTCCGCATCATCGCGACCCTGCTCGCCGTGTATTTAATCCGGATTGCGTGGGTGAAACTACTCGGCGGGCTCTATCTCGTCTATCTGACATATCAGCACTTCTTCCAGAGCGGCGATGCGGAGCAACGCAACCAACCGCGTCCGGCAATGCCCTGGATGGGCTTGTCGGCACTCTGGGGAACGATCGTCAAGGTGGAACTGGTCAACATTGCTTTTTCGGTCGACTCGATTCTCGTCGCCGTCGCCATGTCGTCGAAGACCTGGGTCGTGCTCGCCGGCGGCTTGATCGGCATCGTCGCCATGCGTGTGGTGATCGCGCAGCTCCTCGCGATTGTCCGGAAATATCCGACGCTCGTCGATGGTGCATTCATCATCATCGCGTTTGTCGGAACGAAATTGCTTCTCGAATACGCCGACGCCATGAACTGGATCCACTTCGAACCACCAAAGTGGGTTTCACTGGGCATCATTGCGTTGACGTTTCTGATTGCCTACTGGCACGCGAGACGTAAGGGTCCGGTTCCCGACACCGATGACGAAGCCGCGGCGGCGCTGCTCGATTCCGAAGACTGAATGCCGAACCTATCGAAGCGTCAGGTTGAGCGTTTTGGTTTCGCCTTCGTTGATGGAGAAGGTTGAAGCTCGCGGCTTGAGTCTCTCCAGAACGTCCGGATCGCCCCATTCCCCTTGCGCCAGGTAGTCGACCGCAATGGCGTAATACCCGCCGGGAGGAAGGTTCTTGATTTGGAACCGTCCCTGCTGGTCGGGACGGGACCCGGTCACGTAGCGGCTGTTGGGGAGTGCCCACTTCTGCGGCTCGTCGGCAAAGACGACGACGGTGTAGTCCTTCACTTGCTGCGAACCATCCTTGACCGTGCCGTTCACCTCGGTCAGTTTCGCTGTCAGCGTCACTTCGATTCCATTCACAGCTTCGCCAGGCTTGAAGTCCATCCCGCTGTCGGTAATGTCGTTGCCGTTCACCCGCACGGATTTCAGCATCCAGCCCGGAGGCAGGTTGCCGGCGCGGATGATCCGCGCGCCGCTCAGGCTTTTCAGCTCGAACGTGCCGTCTGCCTTGACGCTGCCCGGGCCTCCCATGGGCAACATCACGCTCTCGGCGTCCAGCGATGACGCTGACACCCGGATGCTGGTCAACGACGACGGCTTCGATCCGTCGTCGAAAATCAGGCGCCCGGACGCGGTCGCTCCCTTCGACGTGACAATCACGACGTTCGAGAGATCTTCGCCACCGACCGTGATTGGCAGCGAGCCAGTCTCCGCTTCCGCGCCGCTGTCGCCGCCAACGCGCGCGGTGAACATCATGTTGTCGCCACTGCCGCTCGTCATGAACTGCATTGAGCGCGTCTGCAACGTGTACTCGCCGGGAGCGAGATTCGGCATCGTGAAATTGCCGTTCTTGTCGCTGCGCGCGTTGCCACCCATCATCATCATCATGCCGCCGGCGTCGCCGTTGCGCGGGAACGCATTGATCATCGATCCTTCGACAGGTTTTCCCTCGGAGCTGATGACGGTACCGGTAATTCTGACGAGCTTCACCGGGAGGAGCGCGAAATCCGTGTTCTGCGCTTCCTGACCGACTGCCAGAGTGATCTTCTGAGCCTCGCCGCCATTGGCGGTGCCAGGGAAGTATGTTGGTGCGTACCCGGAGTTGGGATTCGATCCGACAGGTCCACCCGCGCCACCGCCCGCGCCCATGGCGGCAGCCATGGCGATCTCCATCCCCATCATCTCGCCGCCGCGGAACGTGGCATTGACGTAGTAGTCCCCGGGCGACAATCCGTAGATGCGAAATTGGCCGAGATCGTTTGTCATCGCCGTGCGCCCGGTCGGCTGAAGCCGTCGGCGTCCGCCGGACCAGACCGATCGCATCGCGTTGACGATGGCGTCTGCGACCGGGTCGCCGAACTCGTCGACCAGACGCCCGGAGATCGCGCTGCCGCGCGGCATCGAAATGTCGGCCTTGTCGAGTATTTGCCCGTCACCCAAATCGATCGGTTTGCCCGACTCGAACGGCCGCGTCTGGCCGTACTGAACTGTGACGTAACCGGCCTTGTTCGCCGAGAGATTGAATCGTCCGGCGGGCAGCTCGCGGAACTCGTAGCGTCCTTCCGCGTCGGTCATCGCGGTCTTGGATCCGATGTCTGGACTCAAGATGCGGACCTGCGCCCGTCGTACCGGTCCGCCGTTTTCCACCGAGAGCACGCGCCCGCGCAATCGCGCTGTGCCCGTCTTCGGCTGCCGCGGTCCCATCCCGGGCATCTGGACCGGCATGTCGGTCGTGGCGCCGTTGATGATGATTTGCTGTGCCGCGCTGAAATCGGCAACGGGCAGCAGAGCGCAGGCACACAGTGTCGCAATTCGAAGAATGCGCATAAAACCTCTAATTCCAGACGTATGGCGTAGATCGAATTGTCACACGGAGTACCACGTTAAGGATGTTAAAAATGGCGCGTACGAGCCACGTGCACTACCAGGAACGCCACCGCACTCGCCACCACGCCCGCCAGCGCAGGGGAGAGCACACCATAGCCAGCGCCGCCGGTTGAGAGGTGTGTGATGGCAAGCACCAAAACACCGGCGACAATCGAGGCCATGCCTTCTCGCGGACCCGCCGCACGAACGTAGACCCCGGCGACCACGGGGACAAATAGCGTCACCGTCAGGATCGCGTAGAAGACGCTGACTGCCGCACGCACCGAGCCATAGACCATGGCGACACCGATCCCGCTGATGCCTCCAACCACCGCGGCAATCCTCGCCACCCGTAAGACGTCGTCCTCGCTTGCCGCCGGCCGCAGTAATCCGCGATAGAGATCCCGGGACGCCGAGGTCGCGAGCATGAACAAAACCGCATCGGCCGAACTGATTTCGGCGGAGAACACCGCGGCCAGTGCGACGATGCCAACCGCTGGTGGAAGAGCCGCGGCAAGGATCGTCGGGAGCGCGAGATCTGGGCGCTCGATTGATGGAGACACCGTTCGCGCTGCGAGGCCGATTGCCGCTGGCGCGCACGCGAATATCAGCAGCGCGATACCGTTGGCGGCGATCCCGCGTCGCACGGCCCGCTCGTCGCGGGCGCCGTACGCTTTTTGAAGTAGTCCGGGCGAAACGATGAAAGCCGGACCGAGGAGAAACAGGAGCCGCCATCCCGATGCGGGACCCGTACTCAGCCAGACGTCGGTCCGGGAGCCCGCCGTCGCGGTCATGGTCTCCCATCCGCCTGCATGCGCGACCGCGTAGGGGACGGCGACCGCGAACCCTACAAGGATGACAACGAGCTGCACCAGGTTGACCCAGGCGGAACTGAGCAGACCACCGGCAACGAAATACGAGATGGTGACGAGGGCGCCAATCGCGCATCCGGCGAGAACCGAAAAGCCGCCTGCGACATTGAGCACGGCCGCCACGCCGAGAAGTTGTGCCGCCAGGATGGTCAACGTCCCGAGCCAGATCAGCACGGCGGCGATGGCGCGAACCGCGCGACCGTATCGTCTTTCGAGAAAATCGCCAAGTGTCAGATCACCGTGCGTCGTCGCTTCGCGCCACATCCGCGGGCCGATGGAGAAGGCGAGAATCAACGATCCGAGCCCTGCCGACCCGTTCCACCACCAGGCGCTCAGTCCCTCGGCATATCCGAGCGACGTCGCGCCAACCGTGGAGCTCGCGCCGATATTGGCGGCGAGGAATGTCGAAAAGATCAGGCCGGCGCCGAAGCCTCGACCGGCGACAAAGAAGTCGGCTGCCTTCGCGCGGCGGCCGATCCACAGACCAAACGCGATGAAGAGCGCCGCGTATGCGATGAGGAGTACGAACGAGACCGTCAACTACTTGAGATCGCGAGCGGCAGGATATCCCGGAATACCGGTCGCGGCACGTACGGCGCGAACGATCGCGTCCGACATCACATCAGCGGCCAGGGCACCGAGCCGATTCACATCGGGCGTTTCGCTGCGCGTGCCGATCGCGAGCGTAAAGATCGCATCGCCGTCAATCATCAGGTGCGACGGATAGATCGAACGCGCGTAGCCATCGTGGGCCATCTGCGCCAGCTTCGTTGCCTGCGCCTTGGTCAGCGTCGCGTTGGTGGCGACAACGCCAATGGTCGTGTTCTCGATTGGTCGGGCTCGACCACTTGGGCCACCGCGCAACATCGCGCGTAAATCCGCAATGCCGCGGCCGTCATCGGTTCGACCGCCGGCGATGAACTGTCCGGTCGTCGGGTCCATCACATTACCGGCGGCATTGACCGCCACGATTGCCGCGACGACGAGCCCGCCCGGAACTTCGATCGCTGCGCTGCCGACCCCACCCTTCATCGCGCGATCGGCGCGCATCAGTTTCCCCACCGTCGCGCCGGCACCGGCGCCAACGTTCCCCTCGGCAACCGGATCGCTCGTCGCACTACGGGCCGCGGCATAACCACAGTCCGGTCCTGGTCGAATGGATCCTGTGCCGACCTGCAGGTCGTAGAGAATTGCCGCCGGCACAATCGGAACCACTCCCGCACCAGTGGGGAAACCGACATGCTTTTCTTCAAGGTATTTGACGACGCCGTCGGCGGCCGCGAGACCAAATGCGCTGCCGCCGGCAAGCACGATCGCGTTGACTTTTTCCACCAGGTTGGTTGGATTGAGAAGATCTGTTTCGCGAGTGCCAGGGGCGCTCCCGCGAACATCCACGCCTCCGACAGCGCCCTGCTCGGCAAGGATGACCGTGCATCCGGTTGGGCGCTCGCTCAGCGTGTGATGGCCGACTTTGATTCCGGTTACGGCTGTCAGGGTGTGGTTACGCGCACCCGAACTCTGCGGCGTCAATACCGAAGTCCGGTCAACGAGCAAAATCAGTGCAGCGATGGTGAGCGCAACCGACGATTTCATTTCAAGTTCGACACGAGCGTGAGCGGCCGACCGGCCGAGTAACGCGCGACCGTCTGCATAACGGCATCCGCCATCGCATCAGCGAAACGCGGATGATCGTTGACCGACTTCGCGCGCACCATTGGCAACCCGATCTCCCGGCACAACGCCGCGGCTTCGACGTCAAGGTCGTACAACACTTCGATGTGATCGCAGAGAAACCCGATAGGGGAGAGCACCGCAGCGGTGAGTCCCTTGGCATGCTCGTCTCGAAGGTAATCGCAGACGTCGGGAGCGAGCCACGGATCCTCGGGCCGACCGCTGCGGCTCTGGAACACGAGCGCCCAGTCTCGTGCATGTCCCGTCATGTTCTGGACCCGCGCTGCAACAGCAGTCGCCGTCTCCTCGAGCTGACGTTGATACGGATAGCGTTCCGCCATGGAGACCGGAATACTGTGCGCAGTGAAGACCAGCCTCGCGTGTTCGCGAACCTCGGGCGCGTGCTGGTCGAGCGCGTCACAGACGTGGCGGGCATTCGCGTCAATGAATCCAGGATGCATATGCCAGTCGGCGACGTAGACGATCTCAACGTCAGCGAGCCCGGCCTCTTTCAACGCTACGCGCGCGGCGTCGACGTTCTCGCGGTACTGCGTGCAGCTCGAGTAACTGCGTTGCGCGGCGGCGAGGAAGCCGACCGCACGTCGAATCCCTGCGCGCGACATCGCCGCGAGCGTATCGGCCAGGAACGGATGCCAGTTGCGCATGCCGACGTAGACCGGCAACGGCATGCCTCGTTCGGTCAATCTCGAGCGCAAGAGCTCCGCCTGCTTCATCGTCAATGCGGTCAGCGGAGACACTCCATCGAAGAGCTCGTAATGGTGGGCGACGTCTTCGACCCGGCTCGGCGGCACCCGGCGTCCGCGCAGCACGTTGGCAAGAAACGGCCGCACGTCATCCGGTCCCTGCGGACCCCCGAACGCGACGATGAGAACGGCGTCAAAAGACATGATCGAGGCACGCTCGCTCGCGGAGGTCCCGCGATCCCCACTCCGCTCGCGTGGGCTCGATTATAGTTATTCCGGTGCCGCCCCGCCTTCGTCGATGAACTCAACTCAGCCAGATCGTTCCTCGCGATTCGGCCTCTCGCGGCCGGTCTGGCTGCTCGGCTGGGTGAGTTTCTTCACCGACATGGCGAGCGAGACCGTCTATCCGCTGTTGCCGTTGTTCCTGACTCACGTGCTTGGTGCCGGCGCGATGTCGCTCGGCGTCATCGAAGGGGCGGCCGAAGCCGCCAACAGTGCCTTGAAAGTCCTGTCAGGGTGGCTCGCGGATCGATGGCGCTCCGAGAAGAAGCTGGTCCTGCTGGGATACGGGATCGCGTCAGCCGTGCGGCCGCTGATTGGACTGGCGACCGCATGGCCCCAGGTCCTGGCGATTCGCTTCGCGGATCGGTTGGGCAAGGGGATTCGCGGAGCGCCACGCGACGCGATGCTGGCCGACTTTGCCCCCGAGGATGCGCGCGGGCGCGTCTTCGGCTTTCACCGCGCCATGGATCACGCAGGCGCGGTGACCGGCCCGCTGCTCGCCACGGCATTCCTGTACTTCTCTCCGGGTAATTACCGCACGCTGTTCTTTCTCACCATCATCCCCGGCATCATCGTCATTTTCGTCATCCTGCGGGTACCGGAGCGGGGTCAGACCGGGGTCAGACCGGGGTCAGACCAGGGTCAGACGGGGGTCAGACCGGGGTCGGACCGGGGTCAGACCCCGGGACTCTGGAACCTTGGTCGGCGCTTTTATCTGGCCATGACGGTCATTCTGCTTTTCTCGTTGGGCAACGCAAGCGACGCATTTCTGCTGCTGCGAATCAGCGACCTCGGCGTGACGGCAGTGTGGATTCCGTTGCTTTGGTCCGCCCTTCACGTCATCAAGGTTGGGTCGTCGCTCGTCGGCGGGGCACTGTCGGACCGGTTCGGCCGCCGCGGTCTGATTGCGCTCGGCTGGTTATGGTACGCCCTCGTGTATGCCGGCTTTGGTTACTTCGATTCACCCGCCACAGTCATCGCGATCTTTCTCTCGTACGGGTTGTATTTCGGACTGACGGAGGGGAACGAAAAAGCGTGGGTTGCTGACATGGCGCCCGCGCACGCACGGGGGACCGCGTTCGGCATCTACAATGCCGCGCTCGGCGTCGGCACGCTCGCCGCCAGCCTGATCTTCGGGGCGATCTGGACTCGAGTCTCGCCGCACGCGGCGTTTCTGACCGGCGCCGGGCTCGCGATCGTTGCCTCAGCGCTGCTTTTCACGGCACCCTGGTCGCGAGATACTTCGCGACCTCGCGGTTCTCCGGAAACTGACGCCCGAGTCTCTGGGCAATGACCGTTGCGTCATTGAAGTTCTTCTCGCGAACGTTCATGTCCCACAGCGCGAATTCCGCTTCGGCCCGGGTCCACTCGTCAGCCTCCATCGTCGATGCCTCCCGCACCGCGGCCAGGCCGCGCTTCTTGTTGCCGCCGCCGAGGATCCACCGTGTGCCCCACGGCATTCGCGTATTGACGATGTAGTCAATCCAGCCGCGGGCGACACGCGCCCGCACGTGATTGGGGTTTCGCTTGAGGACGGCCTCGAGCGACTTGCGCGCTTCCCAGTACTCGTCCCAGCCGGTTTTGTGGCCGAGCAGGCCCAGCTCGAGCCAGACGTAGTTCAGATCGAGTTTGCCGAGGAAGAACAGGGCCTCCTCGTCATTCGGCTTTTCCTTGAGCCTCGCCCGCGCGAGCGCCTGGCCGTGATGCAAGTCGATCATAAATGCAGCCATGACCTCTGTGCACGTCAGGCACCGTTTCAGGGTCTCGCTTTTTTCTCCCTTGTTGTCGTTGTCGCGTGCGTCCTGTCCGTTCAGCAATCCGCGGAGCTGAAAAAGCAGGGCTGACGTCCTCACTTCGTCGTTCTCCAGATCGTGCGCGCCTGTCGCGCGAAGCGCCACCGCGTGAGCGGCAGCTTCTTCGTAGCGCGCGTTGTAGAACAGTCGATAGGCGTCTGTGAGAGACGGCGGCGGGGTTTGCGCATCCTGCGCGCGCACGGCTGTCGTCAAAATGACGACGAGGGTCAGTGCGCCAGCACGCGCTCTCAGGGGCATGAACCGATTATGAGGCACCAGCCGGAATTGGTGAATTGGGGAGTTGGTGAGCTGGTCAATTGGTGAGTTGGTGAATTTGTGAATTGACGTGCACTTCGCGTGCCGGAGAAATCATGAATCAATCATTCATTGGTATAATTTCTTGCTCGCCCTAATCGACGTCGACCTTATCTAGAAGTATTTCAAACTCGAGGCGCGCCACCGCACCGCCGGTATACGTGCAGCGGCGCGAAGGAAGACGCGAGCGCGCGTGTAGGGGGAGTCCGAGTGGCACAGCCCCTCGGAGTTGATTAATGACCCGAATCCTCGTAACCAACGACGATGGCGTCCACTCGGACGGCATTCATGCTTTGGCGTCAGCTCTCACAGGTCTCGGCGAGGTCACAATCGTCGCGCCGCATATAGAGGCCAGCGCCATCGGCCATGCGCTGACACTCCGTCGCCCGCTTCGCATGGAGCGGCTGCGGGATCGCGTGTACGAAGTGGACGGCACTCCGACCGACTGCGTCAACATCGCGCTGACGCAACTCTATACACCGGGATCGGCGCCCGATCTTGTCGTCTCGGGGATCAATAAAGGGTACAACCTCGGCGACGACGTCACGTATTCGGGAACCGTGGCCGGCGCGCTCGAGGGATCGCTTCTTGGGATCCCGAGTATCGCGGTGTCGCTGGCGCGAACCCGCGGCACCTACGACTTCGCGCCTGCGGCCCACGCCGCCTCGGCGATTGCGTCGCTCGTGCTCCGTGGTGATCTGATCACCGGGCGAACGTTCTTGAATCTCAATGTGCCTTCCGGCAAGCCAAAGGGGTTTCGCCTGACCGTGCAGGCGAAGCGCAACCACATCACCATCGTCGATCCACGCACGGATCCGCGCGGCCAGGCGTACTACTGGATCGAAGAAGGAGAGAACGACTGGGAGCCGCACGATCGTTCGGATTACCAGGCCGTTCGCGACGGGTATGTGTCTGTCACGCCGTTGCAGCCGGACATGACCGATCACGCCGTTCTGGCGCGACTCGAGTCGATCCCACTCGAGACAGAATCGATCAAGAAGTAGTTATGACGCACATCAGAACGGCGGCGGCATGTCTGCTCATGTGGGCGGTGACACTGGCACCGGCCAACGCGCAAGCGCCTGCAGCAATCAAGCCCACTGAGGTCATCAAGCTGTTCGACGGCAAGTCGCTGGCGAACTTCGAGAGCTGGCTGGTCAATCATCACAGCGACGATCCCGAGCGGGTTTTCACGGTGGTCGATCAAATTGACGGCGCACCGGCGATTCGAATCAGCGGTCAAGTCTGGGGCGGGCTCCTCACGAAAGAGGCGTATCGCGACTATCGGCTGATCGTTGAATTCCGCTGGGGCGGCGTCACGTGGGGCGACCGCAAGGCACGGGCACGCGATAGCGGCGTCTTACTGCACGCACAAGGACGCCTCGGCAACACCGGCAAGGATTTCAATGGTCCGTGGCTTCGCTCGATCGAGTTTCAGATCATTGAAGGTGGCGTCGGCGACATTTTGCCGGTCGCTGGTTTTGCAGACGATGGGACACAGATCCGTCCGGCGGTGACGACGACCACGCGCAAGGATAGAGATAACGAGACCGTCTACGACGAGAAGGGCACATCGAATACGCTGTCGAGCGGCCGGATCAACTGGTGGGGCCGTAGCGAAGATTGGGCGGATCGGCTTGGCTTTCGTGGATCGCAAGATGTCGAGAGTCCCGGCTTCGAATGGACCCGCATAGAAGCCGTCGTCGAGGGCGGAAAGTTGACGTACTACGTCAACGGCAAGCTGGTAAATGCCGCGTCGGATTCGTCATTCAAGGACGGGCGGATCATGATCCAGTCGGAAGGCGCCGAAATCTACTTCCGTCGCATCGAGTTGCAGCCGTTGAATCGCCAATGATCGATGTAGGACGCGGTCTTCAGGCCGCGCCTTTATTCCCGCGATTCAGCCAGTAGTACAGCGGCAGGCTGAACCCGAGTCCTCCCATGAAAGACAGCACGACGAACCACGGCCATCGCACCGGTCCGAGCGGATGCTTTGCGAAGTAGACGGTCAGAAGAATGAGCGTGACCGTGACGTCGAGGATGAATCCGAGCGCAAGGTTATCCTGCAGCACGGGCCCAAACCCGTTGAACTCGTTGACCAGCCAATAAATGAAAAAGCCGTTGGGGACAACGAACCCGAAGGCAGCCACGAGCAGCAACATTGAATCCCCCGAATCCTAAACCTCGAATCCGAGTTGACGTTTAGCGCTGCGTCGTTTGGCGAGCGTCAACCGTCGCGACATCGACAAAAGATCGTGCAGCGCATCCCGATCGACACGAGCGAGGCGCGCCAGCACCAACGGGTACTTCCGATAGTAATCGGTCAAGTAATAGACGTCAGGCGCATCTTCCATCAGCGCTTCGCGCTCCTCAATATCAGCCCGCACGACGAGCGTATTCGGTTCCGCCGACGGGTGTGTCGCGAGCCCGGCCATGAACATGCCTCCAACCTTCAGGACCGGCGAACCGTCATATCTCGTCGACGGTTCGACACCTGGCAGGGCGAGGCCCACCGTTCGGACGGAGTTGAACAAGTCGACGACGCCGCCCTTGGTGCGACCAGGTTTCATGACAAGCTCGGCGGCAACGGAGGTGTGGCTCCATTGCCGTTCCTTATGTACCCGCAACACACCGATCGCGTCCAGCGTTCTCTTGAATCGCGAGGTCCGCGATGATCGACAGCATCGGCCAGGATTTGACCTACGCGTTCCGCGTCCTGCAAAAAACCCCGGCTTTCACCCTCGTCGCCGTCCTGTCGCTCGCGATCGGCATCGGTGCGAACACCACGATTTTCACGTTCGTCAACGCAGTCCTGCTTCGGCCGTTGCCATATCCGGACTCCGGCCGCATTGTCGCGCTTCACGAGCATACGCTCGATTCGCCGGCCCCCTTGAACGTGCATCCTGCGAGTTTCGTTGCGTGGCATGAACGAGCGCGCTCGTTCGAATCGCTGGTGCTCGTCCAGGCGCCGCCGTTAAACGTGATGGGGACAAACGGCCCCGAGCAACTCGTCAGGCTCATGACAACCTCTGAGCTATTTCGCGTGTTCGGAGTCAGTCCGGTTCTTGGCCGGACGTTCACTGAGGAAGAAACGCGACCAGGATCGCCCCCTGTGGTCATCCTCGGGCATGGTTTCTGGCAGCGCTGGTTCGGCGGAGATCCCGCCGTACTTGGACGACAGCTGCCTGTTCAGGACGGCTCACTGACGATCGTCGGTGTGGCTCCGCCACGATTTCGCATCGGCTCGATGGAAGCCGAGGTCTTCACGCCAATGACGATCGATCCGCTGAATCCGTCGTCCACCGGCTCGCGCGCGTTTCAATGCTACGGTCGGCTCGCGCCGACAGTCAGCGTCGACACTGCGAAAAACGAGATGGCGGCAATCGCTTCGGTCCTTCGACAGGAGTCCGCAATTAGCAAGGGCATGGGAGTCTTCGTGTCCGACCTCCACGATGAGCTCGTCAAGGAGGCACGCCCGGGACTCCGGCTGCTGATGGCCGTCGTTGCCGTCGTTCTTTTGATCGCGTGCGTGAACCTGGCAGGCCTGCTGATGGCCCGCGGCATCACTCGTCGTGGTGAGTTCGCGCTCCGCGGAGCGCTTGGCGCGAGTCGCCGCCGGCTCGTGCGTCAACTTCTCGTCGAGAACCTGCTGCTCTCGATTTCCGGAGGCGCAGCCGGCGTCCTGATCGCCTATTGGGCCACACACACGTTAGTCGGCTTCGCTGGTGACGCCTTGGCGTCGGCGACATCCGAGCCGGTCGGCCTGGATGTGACCTGCCTTGTCTTCACGTTCGCGACCTCCTGCGCAACGACGCTGGCATTTGGATTGGTGCCGGCACTGCGTGCCAGCCGCGTCGATCCGCAGGCGGCAATCCGTGAACACACAGGAAGTACAACAGCGGATCGGCGTCACCATCGAATGAGAGGCGCGCTAATAATCGCGGAAGTCGCTCTCGCCGTCGTGCTGGTCGTGGGCGCCGGCTTACTCCTGCGGACGCTTTCCAGTCTCGTGCGGGTCGATCTCGGTTTTCAACCGGACGAGACGATGACGATGGGTTTGTTTCTGGGAGTGCGCCCGCCGGAGGCGCGAATCGCGACGATCGATCAGATTCTCGATCGCCTTGAAAGTGTCCCTGGCGTCAAGGCCGCAGGAACGATTCAGTTCATGCCGCTTCGCGGTGCGACGTGCGGAACAGGTTTCTGGCGGGAAGAACAGGCGACGACACGGGACCCGGCAACAGCGCTGTCCACTGAGTGCGCGCTGGTCAGTCGCGGGTACTTTTCCGCCATGCGGATCCCGGTTCTCGACGGCCGGGCATTCGATCGGCGTGATCGCGCCGCAAGCCCTCGCGTTGTTGTCGTCAATCAAACGTTCGCCAAACGATACTTCCGCGAGGGTCGTGCACTCGGACGAAAGGTGTTCGTGCAGGGGACCAATCAGGCGCTGGCGGAAATTGTCGGCATCGTCGGTGACGTGCGGCACAACGGCCTGACGTCGCAGCCGGCGCCGACGGTGTTCCTGCTGCATGCGCAAACACCGGGGTACATCACCAATCTTGTCGTCCGCACGGCGGACGATCCATTTCGGCACGTCAGCGCGATCCGACGTGCCGTTTACGAGGCGGATCCGACGCAAGCACTGTCGAATGCGCGAACACTCGAGCAGGATGTCGCGACCGTGCTCGCGCGGCCACGACTGTACGCGCTCCTGGTGACATGCTTCGCGATCGTTGCCGTGACGCTGGCGACCATTGGCGTCTACGGCCTCATCGCCTATGTCGTCGCCCAGCGGACACGCGAGATCGGAATCCGGCTCGCGCTGGGTGCGACAAGCGACAAGATATTCCTCGGTGTCGTGAGGCAGGGTACTGGCCTCGTCGTCACCGGTCTTATTGTCGGTCTGATCGCAGCGGCGTCGGTTCGCAAGGTCGCGTCAGATTTGCTCTTCGGCGTGACACCGGGCGACCCGATGACCTATCTCGTCGCCGCATCGGCGCTCGCGGCCATTGCGGTCACCGCGGTGATGATTCCGGCCCATCGAGCGACGAAAGTGGAGCCGGTCCGGGCGCTGCGCTCAGAGTGACGTAAGGTCCGGAGTCCGGGATCCGAGATCCGAGGATTCGAGGATTCGAGGATTCGAGGATTAGTGATTCGCGGATTCACGATTAGTGATCAGTGATTAGCGATTCAGATCCATTCCACCTCGTCACCGACGCCAATCTCGCCACCCTCGACGACCTCGGCAAACGCCCCGCCGCCCCAGCGCTCTTTCATCAACTCCTGTAGTCCCGCGCGCGCCGCTTCCATCTGCTCGCACGGCCGTGTCTCGCCGCGAATCAGCAGCCGCGTCGTGCCGATGCGCAGCGCGCGCCCGCGAGAGTTGTCGAGATTGAGTCCGGACACCATCAAGTTCGCGCGACGCGCACTCGGTGACAGGTCGGCGTCGAGGGCGTCCATCAGTTCCGACCACCGTTCCTGAGCGATGATCGTTACCTGACGCTTGCCGCCGCGATTCGCGTTCCCGCGTAACCCACCGCCGACTTCGAGTAGAGCCGTGGTGACGGGATCCATCGGACCGCCCTTGGCTCGTTTGATCCAGATGCGTTCGAGTTTGCCCGGGGAACGGTCACGAGATTCGCGCTGGTGGTCCTCGGTTCGCGCTCGCCCGTCACTTTCGGTTAGAACGGCGGCAACCTGCCGCGTAGACTCGGTGCCATGCTGCGACATACGCGTGTTCTCCCTCCGCTTCTTCTTCTCGCGTCCACTGCCGTCGCATCCGGCCAGAACGCTGCGACGCCACCGCCGCTCGCATTTCCTCCGCCCGCGACCGACATCATCGTCACGAGCGATGTCGAATACGGCACGTCGGGGAGCACGCGTCTCGCGATGGATATCTATAAACCGCCGGCGTCTCGAGGTGCGAAGCTGCCGGCGCTCATATTCTTCAATCGTGCAACCGGCGCCGACCGTAGCAGTCGATTCTATTCCGCCTGGGCGAGGGCGGCGGCATCCAATGGGGTGATTGGTATTCTTCCGGATTTGCGCGACGGCAACGAGGCCGCCGACTTCCGGATTCTGCTGTCGTTCCTGGAACGTCACGCGAGCGAGCAGGGGATTGACAGCATCGCGGTCTATGCCGGATCCGGCAATGTCTCAAGCGCGTTCCCCGTGGTTGAAGATCCGGCGCTGACGTCGATCAAGGCCGCGGTCATGTACTACGGCTCCGCCAACATCGAGCGGTTCAGACTCGATCTGCCGGTGCTGTACGTGCGTGCTGGACTCGATCGACCGCCGGTGAACGAGGCGATCGCGAAGCTCGCGACTCAGGCGATTGCGCAGAATGCACCGCTGACACTTCTCAATCATGCCGGCGGCCACCACGCGTTCGAAATCGCCGACAACAACGATGTTACGCGTCAGGTGATCGCCGACACGCTCGACTTCGTGAAACGCGCGACGTCACCGGCGTACCAAGCAGCGCTACGTGCATCCGTGCCCGAGGCGACCGCAGCCGGTTACGTGCAGACAGGGAAGTTCCATGAAGCAGCGGCGACCTATTCATCGATGGTCGCCGCGCGGCCCGAGGATGCGCGACTCCGATTGGCCTATGGAGAAGCGTTGCTCGGCGACGGCCAGGCAGCCGCGGCGTGCAGCGAGTTCGACAAGCTCCGCGATAAGGGTCTGGGGTATCGCGATCTCGGATTGCCCGCCGCGCGCGCGTGCCTGCAGAAGGGAGATCCAGAGGCCGCAATCGCCTGGTTACGAACGATCCCGTCGCGATTCCTGCCTCCATCGATCGGTCAGGATCCGGCGTTCGCCGCGCTTCGGAATCGCCCTGATTTTCTGGCTTTATTCGAGCGCCGCTGACTGCCGACGTGCGCGAAGGGTGAGTCCTGTCGTAGAATAGTCGTTCACGTCTTAGTCGGGGCGTGGCTCAGTCTGGTAGAGCACTCGGTTCGGGACCGAGGGGTCGGTGGTTCGAATCCACTCGCCCCGACCATTTTGATCCGGGGACTTCGTCCCCGGACCCCTTACTCGCTTACTCGCTCGCCGCTTCGCCGGCTCCCTCGTGGCGCGAGGCTCGCTTCGCTGCGCTCGCTCGCGTCGTCCTTCGGGCGTTCCACAACTTGCCCGCCGTCCGTGCTTACTCGCTTACTCGCTCGCCGCTTCGCCGGCTCCCTCGTGGCGCGCGGCTCGCTTCGCTGCGCTCGCTCGCGTCGTCCTTCGTCGCTTCGTCCCCGGACCCCTTACTCGCTTACTCGCTCGCGCGTCGGAATCGTTCGAGATTTGTCGACCTTCGACCCTCGCTCCCCGTTTATGGGGAATGTGGTGACCTCTGTGGTTACCCTGAATTGAACATCGCGATGGTGCCGTTCGCGGGAATGCGACGCGGCGCGCTGATCCGCCCCGATGATCGCTACCCG
>DATJKH010000087.1:0-83724 GCA_035491715.1 Vicinamibacterales bacterium
GTCCGACGTCCTGCGGCGTAGGCAGCGGCCCACCGATCCGGACCAAGGCGTGCGCAAACCTCCCGCTGCGACTGTACTTGGAGGTCGTGCACCAACTTGAGGACAACCGTGGCACCTGTGCGCTCGCTGACGGCGTCCCGAGCGCCCAAGATCCGCGCTGCCCACGCGTCGTCGCCTTTGAGTACCGCAGTGGCGACAAGAGGGACCAGCGTGTATGCGAACGCGTACTTGTCTTGAAGATCCCTGATGAATGTCAGGCTCTCACGCACCAACGTGATCGCCTCATCGGCATTCCCGCGCCGCACCGCCACGATGGCGCGAAGATACAACGCCCACGTCAGGAACCACGGACCGGCCTGTCGGAGCAGTGGCATGGCCTCATCGAGCAGCCGTTCCGCCTGGCCGGCGTCGCCGGTCGCAAGAGCTACCGACGCCATCCCGCTCAGCGCATTCCCAGTGCCCCACCGGATCGCTCGTGACCGGAACCCTTCAACCGCGACCGTAAACCGGTCATGGGCCGCCTTCAAATTGCCACAGGCGTGTTCGATGCGCGCGGACAGATCCTCGAGCCGGACGACCGCATCCATGTCACCGGCGTGGGCGAGCCAGAGCGCGCGGGCGAGCCCAGTGCGTGCTCGCTCGAGTTCTCCTTGCGTGTACCAGAGCACTGCCGCTCCTTCAAGTGCTTTCAACTCGGCAGCGGGCGGAAGAGACGGCAAGTTCAGAATCTCTTGATGCCATTGGAGGCCTTCGGCGGCATATCCCCGAATCAGCCAAAAATACTTCAGCCCCCAAGCGATGTCGGATGCTTCGTCGGGGCGCCCGCGATCGATGAGCCACCTCAGCGCGGCGCGGTAGTTCTTGAGATCATCACGCACGCGATCCAACCATTCAGCCTGCGCAGGCCCCACCAGCCCCTCTGCGGCAAGGGAGGCTTCACCGGTGCAATAGTGTGCCAGCGCCTCCAGAGCGTCGTCGCGCTCGCCCGACGCAGTCAGCTCGAGTGCCGCGTACGCCCGCACGGTTTCAAGCATGTCGTACAGCGGACGAGCCGCCACTGAGGTCTCGGATCGTAGAAGAAGGCTCTTGTCAATCAGCTCGGCCACCGCGCGGAGGACATCGTCGCTCGCGGCCGATGAAGCGTCACGATCGGCAAGGACCGCCGCGGCCGCGTTGATCGAAAAACGGCCCGGCAACGCGCTGAATCGGCGGAAGGCGCGCTGCTGGTCCGGGCTCAGGAGTTGATAACTCCAGGCGACCGTCTCATTCATCGTCTGGTGGCGTTGTGGGAGATCGCGTGGGCCGGCCGTCGAGAGCAGGACACCACGCGTGAGATGGCGAAGCAGATCGTCAACGGTCAGCGTTTTGATCCACGGAGCCGCCAGTTCGAGCGCGAGCGGCAGTGCATCGAGCCGCCGACAAATCGCTGTCACGATCGGGCCATTCGCGGACGTGAGGCGAAAGTCGGGTTGCACGTCTCGAAGCCGCTCCACGAAGAGTCGCAACGCGGGAGCGCGCGCCAGATCAGCCGGTGACCTCGCATCCGGGCCCGCCTCCAGCTCGAGAGGTCCGACGACATACTCGCGCTCGCCTCGCACATGGAGCGGGGCGCGGCTGGTGACGAGCAGTTGGAGCAATGGGACCGATGTCAGGAGACCCGCGACCGGGGAAGCCGCCTCCAGGACGTGCTCGAAATTGTCGAGCACCAACAACGTGGAGTGATTTTCGCACGCGACTCGCGCGCGCCTCGGCAAATCGCGCGCGGTGACGTCGACCAATCCGAGGGCCTCGGCGATCGCCGGCTCGACGAACGCCGGATCCCGAACGGCGGCCAACGGTACGAAGACCACGCGGGTTGCGCCCTCGTCCGCGATCGCGCGTGCAAGCTCCAGCGCCAGGCGTGTCTTCCCGACGCCTCCAGGCCCGATGAGCGTGATGAGGCGTGCCGCGGGATCGGCGAGCCACTGGCGCAGCGTCCGTACGTCCGTATCCCGACCGAGAAGGACCGTCAGAGGCACGGGCAGGGAGACACGCGTCAATTCATCGGCAGCAGTGGCCTGAGCCGGTGCCCGCGCGCTTCCAAAGAACGCGTCACGGGTCGCACCCGTCAAGTCGAGCGCCGCGGACAGCGCACGCATGGTCTCGACATGGGGCCGCCGGCGCTGCCCACGCTCGAGCGCGCTCACGGCATGGACCGACAGCCCCGCAATTGTCGCGAGCTGCTCCTGCGTGAATCCCGCCGCTTCGCGGAGCGCCTTGAGGTGCGCGCCAAATGACCGCGGAGCGCCGACTTTCATAGCCCATCTTACCGCCGCGTTCGTACGCGACGTACTCCGCAATATTCCGTTCGGAACTCGCGCGATCTGATCGCGCGATCGGCCAGCTTGACAGGAATTGTGAAACAGATTGTGACGCTGGTAGGCGCGACGACGCGCGGGTACTTGCCAGGCGGCGCAGAAGACCATCGGGACTCCGCGCTTCTCAGTGGTTGACGGTTCGTCGATCGGATGATTATCCGGCGCCAGATGAAGGGTGCTCGATGATGCCCAGACGCCGCGGCAACTGACGCAAGCCGCAGCTGGTTTCAGCGGTCTCGGTCAGCGGCCGCGCGCCAGAGGTGCAGGGCCGCGTAGCCTCGCCACGGCCGCCAGGCATCGGCGCGCGCTTCGAGTGCTCGGGCTGAGAGCGGAGCGTCGATCGAAGACGCGACTCGTCGAAGGACGAGATCCGCGGCCAGAAACGCGTCCGGTTCCCCGAGCGCCCGCAGCGCCACGTACTGGGCGGTCCAGGTTCCGATTCCAGGCAGCGCCGTAAGCGCGCCGATCACGTCCTCAGCAGGGCCGCTCAAGTCGAGACCATCCCTGACTGCGCCGGCCAGCACACGAAGAGTGCCGACGCGCGCGGACGTCAGGCCGATGCCGTCGAGATCCGCGAGCGCGAGCGCCGCCGGAGAAGGGAACAGATGCGTGAGTTCGGACTCCCCAGTGGAAACCGCTTGACCGGTACGCTCGATCACTCGTTCGGCGAACGTGCGCCCCGCTGCCACGCTGACCTGCTGCCCGAGCACAGCACGGACAGCGCATTCGAATGGGTCCCACACGCCTGGAATCCGCAGCCCCGGGTGGGAGCGGACCAGGGGTGCGAGCAACGGATCGTGCTCGAGCGCCTGAACGATTCGTCCTGGATCGGCTGCCAGGTCGAACATGCGCCGTGCCGTTGATGAGAGGCTGAACAGCGCACCCGGCGCCGCGCCGCGCACGCGCAATTCCAGCATGTTCTCATCCGCAAGCGGACTCACCCGGACGAGCGCGTGACCTACGCCGCACGCGACGGTGCGAGCGTACCCGCGATGATCGACGCGCTCTACGCCGGCGAGCGCGCGGGTCGCAAGGAAGCCCCGCATGTGCTTCCAGTCGTAGGGCGGTCGAAACGCCATCCTGAGGGCAACCTCCTCGCCGCTGACTGCCAGTACCGAACGACGTCGGCGCCGCAGTTCCTGCGGAGTCAGGCCATACGCGCTACGGAACGCGTCATTGAATCGCCTGACGCTGCCGAACCCGGAGGCAAGTGCGGTCTCCGTGATCGGCAGGTGCGTTTCATCGAGGAGCCGCTTCGCAAAGTGCAGGCGCCGGGTCTGGGCGACGGCGATCGGAGACGCGCCGACGTGTTCCATGAACAGCCGATCGAGGTGACGCGTGCCGATCCCCAGGCGTGCCGCCAGGTCTTCCACCGAGCCACCATCGAGACATCCGTCGTCAATCAGCCGGAGCGCACGTCTGACGATCGCGGAGGTGCCGAGCCATGCCGGGCTGCCGGGGGCGGCCTCCGGCCGGCAGCGCAAGCAGGGACGGTACCCGGCTTCGGCCGCGGCTGCCGCTGTCGGGTAGTAGTGGATATGCACGCGCTTCGGACTGCGCACGGGACAGATCGGGCGGCAGTAAATGCCCGTCGAAGTGACGGCGATGAAAAACTTGCCGTCGAAACGGGGATCGCGGCTGATTCGCGCACGATCGAGCGCGAGTACGTCGAGGCCGGAGATCTCCCGCATCGCTGACACCATACCGCGACCTCCGTTCGTCGACTCGCCGTTTTCGGACGTGAACGCTTCGTTGGGGTCCGCACTGAGTTTCGTGGCTTGTCTTTGGTGCAATTGGATATACAGGTTGGGATACCGTGGGTGATTTTAAAGCCAGAACCACGGTGAGCGCACATCAGCAGTGCATGATCATGCGGCAATCCCTTCGAATTTGACGTTACAACCTTTCGCAAATCCCCGTACCGGTACTTCAATCCCTCATCACTGATCACTGATCACTGATCCCGAATCTGCCGATCCTTGGTATCTTTCCAGCCCCCACCAGTGTCCGATATGTGCCGCTGAACTCGACGCCTGGAAGCCCCAGCGCGGCGCAGCAGCGCATGGCGACCACTTCCGCTTCGCACTCGCGCAGATTGCGCGGGGTCAGCGCGCCGTCGTTCTGCTCGCCTTCTGTGGTGTGGCCTAGGAGCACATACGCTAGTTCGTGAAAGCGCGTGTGGGGCGGTAGCGGACTGGTCGGCGAGACGGCGATCGTTCGGCTGCGGCCGTACCGGAGCGTGCGCCGGTCACGGTGAGTGCTCCGCCACGGCCGGCATCGACGGAGAACGAGCCGGTGCCGGTGATGGTCGTATCGCTGACGGTCAGCGTGAATCGGATCAATCTGCATAGTATGGTCGCGATCGTCGACCAAGTTGCGTCGAGGTCATTCGTGGAGACGTGACTGCCCGTCGGAGCATCGTGGGCGCAGGCAGTCATGCTCGCGGTGAACGCGAGAGCGAGTGTGCGGATTCGCGATGTTGGCATACCGGCCCAACCGGATCGGGTAGATTGGCGTCACCGGATTGGACAAGTCGATTCCCCGAAGGGCTCGCTCGCATTAAAATGCCACCACCGCGTCGGACCTCGCCGCCGTTGACACCGCTCACAAATCGCTCGATACCTCGGCGAGCTCGACCATGGACTGCGCCATGAATTTGTCTCGCGTCTTCTCGGCTCTCCGGCGTCACGTGCCAGTCGCCGGGCGCCTCGCGGTTGCAACCCTCTGCGTCGCCTCCTGCGTCCTCTGCTCGGCCAAGGCGCAGACACCGTTGCTCTGGGGCGGTCTCAAGCCCGGCCCGCATGCCGTGGGCTTCCGGCTCCAGTACAAGCTGGATCATTCGCGAGAATACGATCCGGAATTCATCACCGACACGACCCGTTTTCCCGTGCATCGGCCCAGGCCGATCATGATCGGTATCTGGTATCCGGCGCAGAAGACCAATGCGAGCCCGATGCCCTATCGGCAATACCTCGACGTATCGCCTGGACCAGGACCGTTCGCGCCATTCGCCAGTCGTCTTGGATCCGCCATGCGTAATGTGGTCGGCGACGAAACGACGGGACACAAGCCCGGAGCGATGACGCCCGCGGAGACAAAAGCGTTCGAGCAGTTGCTGTCTACCAGAACATTTGCTGTGAACAATGCGCCGGCCGCGACCGGCAAATTCCCGGTCATCCTGTATCATCCCGGCACGGGTGGTACGTATGAAGACAATTCCGCGCTGTTCGAATACCTGGCGAGCCGCGGCGACATCGTCGTCAGCAGTGCCTATCCCGATCCTGATGCGGCCAGTGCGTTCATCACTGGAGACATTCCCGGTTCCTTTGCCGATCTGGACTTCCTGGCGACCTTCGCCAGAACGTTGCCGAACGCGGACGCCGATCGCCTTGGCGTGATGGGGCACAGCTACGGCGCGTGGGTATCGTTTGCGTGGACGGCGAAGGTCGGCTCACCCGTCCGCGCACTCATCACTCTCGACTCGGGCTTCGAGTACGACAGTCTGTCTGAAGGTCCGGAGCTCCTACAGCTTCACATGAAGCAGAACCAGAACAACATTCGCGCCGCCACTCTTCGCGTCGCGTCGACCGAACGACACCCACACTTCGAATACCTCGATCCGTATTTGAAATACGTGCCCCGCTACGAAGCATCCATCACGTCGCTGACGCACAACGACTATCTGACTCACGGCGCAATCCGCCCCGAGCTCCTGCCCGAGAAGCCCGATGCCCGAAAAGACCGACGCGCCAGCTACGATACATTGGCAGAAGTCATATTCAATTTTCTAGATGCCAGTCTGAAACAACGACCGGAGGCCAGAGCGTTCCTATCGCAGAGTGTCGACCACACCACCTCGGACAGCCGATTGCAGTTGCAATTCAAGGCTGCCGCACCGGTCCCACCAACGCAACGGCAAATGGCGCTATATCTCCGACAGTACGGAGCGGAAAAAGCCATGGGCATGCTGCGCGCCTTCCCCAATCTGGCCGAATCGAAAATGGTTTTTGGTATCGTCGCGCTGTTGGACGACGACGACTTCAAAACGGCGCTCCCCGCTCTGCTGCTGGCCGAAAAGACGTATCCGAAAGACGCGGGCATTCAGGCACTGCTCGGCAAAACATTGGCTGGCACCGGTGACAAAACCGGCGCGGAAAAGGCGTATCGAAAAGCGCTCGTGCTGTTGCCGGACGACGACAGCGTGGGTGTATTTCGCTCGCATTGGAAGGCGCAGATCGAGCGCGGCTTAAAGGAGCTGGGTGTGCAATAGCTTACGCTCCACGCCCTGCTCCCAGTGGGTATCGAGACGCTTGTCGCATTTTCTTCGCACCTCCTCACCTGATCGACGAGCACGTCGATGTTCCTACAGCAGATGAAAGACGCCACACCGCAGGCCAACCACCAATCCGACCTGCGACACCTGTTCGCCTACCGGCCCGATGCGATGCGACATCTGCTCGCGTTCACGCAAGCCGTCATGCGCGCTGGGACGGCTGGGATCTCCACGCGGGTCTCGTCGTGCCACCGGGCGATCGGGAGCGCCTCAAGCGGGTGTGCCGCTACACGCTTCGACCGCCGGTGGCGGAGGAACGGGTGTCGCGGACGGCCGACTGGCAGTTGCGCTAGCGGATCCTGAGCCCGAGCCGCCTCTGCCGCCGCCACCACCTCCGCCGCAGCGGGTGGCTGAGCGAACGGGATGGTTTGCTGCCAGTTGACCAACGCCGTGCGGAAACACCTTGAGAGCCAACTCGGCGATCCGATACGGATCGAGCCTGAGCACGAGGGCGAGGAACGGCTCGCGCACGCTGGCGCGCACGGCCTGGCCGGCGATCGGCAGGTCCACGGCGTACGCGAACATGCGAGAGGCATCGTAGGAAAACACCCCGCTCCCCACGCCGTCGTACGCGGCTCGCAACGGTTTCTCGGTCATTGACCTGTACCTACGGTAGCAGCATGACCACGCGGCGCCTTGCTCGATCCTCCGAAGATCTGGCTCGTTCTCACGACAATGCCGGAACACCGCCTCGGCATAGCCGTCGAGCCGACGGGCGTG
Source organism: Vicinamibacterales bacterium (assembly GCA_035491715.1). Lineage (GTDB taxonomy): Bacteria > Acidobacteriota > Vicinamibacteria > Vicinamibacterales > 2-12-FULL-66-21 > JALZOC01. Next base: position 7,411 of record DATJKH010000087.1, read on the forward strand.
CCACGGCCGGCAGCAGGACCCGACTCGGGAAAACCTTTCTCCCAGCATGGTTGATCCGGTTGCGTTTCTCCTCCACCTGTCGCCTTTTCTGTTTCCATTCCGATTCTTGTGATCGAAATCGGATCTGCTTAAACAGGAGAGAGTGTCACCATGAGATCGAGATTGTTACAGGCCGGAGTGATTGCCGGCGCCATGATGGCTTCCGCAGCGGCGTATGCGGAAGATCGAATCACGCCACCCTCAGTCCCGGCCGAGATCGAATTATCGAGCGTCTACAAGTTGTTCTTCTTTGGACATGCTGTCGGAACACAAAACTACATGTGCGCACCGGCCCCCACCGAGTCAGGTGTGGACTGGTTTTTTATCGGCCCGCAGGCAACGCTGTTTGATTCGACTGGCGAGCAGATTGCCACGCACTATCTCAGCAAAAACCCCCTGCAGAACGACGTACTCCAAGCCACGTGGCAGCACTCCCGAGACAGCAGCAAGGTATGGGCACGAAGACTTCGTGGTTCGGTTGATTCCGCTTACGTCGCGCCGGATGCGATCGAATGGCTGCTGCTCGAGGTGACTGGCCCACAGGCAGGACCGACGGGTGGCGACAAGTTTGTGTCCGCCGTCCGAATTCAGCGAGTGAACACCGTAGGAGGGATGAGACCGCCAGCAGCCGAGTGCACACCCGCGACGATCAATACGAGGAAATTCGTGCCTTACGAGGCTGACTACTACTTCTATAAGTAGGTTTTGCCAGGTTCTGCAGGGTTCTGCCGAGTCTAGCGGAACCTTGCAGAACGTTTTTATTCCTCCCGCAACACCTGAATCGGATCCACACGCGCCGCACGAACCGCGGGCCACACGGATGCGAGCGCTCCGATCGCAATCACGATGACGAGCACCACAACGAACGTCGGCGGATCAAGCGGTGTGACTCCATAAAGCATCCCCACCAGTCCTCGAGCCAGTGCAATCGACAGCCAGAAACCAACCACGGCGCCGACAGCGGTGACCGCGAGTCCTTGTTTCAGGAACCGCATCACGGTCGTACGACGCAGTGCGCCCATCGCGATCCGCAACCCGATCTCACGGCGGCGCATGCTGACGATGTAACTCAGGGTTCCGTACAGGCCGACGGCCGCCAATGCTACCGCTGTCACCGCGAACGAGGTGAGCAGAGTCGTTCGCAGCCGATTCTCGGCCAGTGTGTCGTCAAGGCGCTCTTCCAAGGAAACGAGTTCGTAGACCGCACGTCCCGGCTCGATTTCATGAACGCGTTGACGAATGGTGGCGGCGATGGCGGCCGGGGCCCCGGCGTGGGTGCGAACAAGAAACAACGGTGTTGGATTGGGCGCACTGTTGCACCAGTAAATCGTCGCACTGGATGGTTCGCTCGGGCCCTGCTCTCGCGCGTCGCCCACCACGCCGATAATGGTTGCCGATGCCGCGACAGGTCCAGCCGTAATCTCCTGCACGTGAGATCCGAGTGCTGATCGACCTGCGAAATAGAGAGCTTCAAATGCGCGATTGACGAGGGCTGTCCGCTCGGGCGCGGCTGTCGCGCAATCGGTACCGGCGTTCATGGGGATGCCTAACGCAGCAAAATAGCTCGACGAAACGATTCGGTTTCGAGCGGTGATCTTCTGGTTGGTATCGGCCGCGGCCTCGACGATCCGAAGTTCCGTGTCGAACTGAAACGGCGCGCCGGGTACGGCCATTGAGGTCGCGGCGGCAGCGACGCCAGGTGTCGCGCGCAGCGCTTCCAATGTCGTGAGCACGCGGCGTTTCAGCGCGCTAATGTCGTTCGTTTCGGCCCAGTTTCCCGTCATCCGGAATGTCATCACCTGGCTCGGGTCGAATCCGAGCGACACGTGCACCAGACGATCGAAGCTACGGAGCAAAAGCCCGGCACCGAACAACAACGTGACCGAGAGCGCCACCTGGATACCGACGAGCGTCCACTGCAGCCGATTGGTCGCGATGGTCTGAGTGCGTTGGTGTGAATGCGCGTCGGTCGCGAACGACCGCGCGGTTCGGATCGCGGGAAACAAGCCAAAGAGAATCGATGCGGCGACAGCGCATGTGAGCGAATAGGCGACCAGCGTCCAGTCGAGCCGCACGTCCATCATGCGAGGCAGTTCCGCGCCGAGCGCACGGAACACTTCAAATCCGGCGACAGCAATCGCCAGACCCAGGGCGGAGCCAAGTAGGGCCAGCCCGATTGCCTCGGTCAAAAGCTGTCTGACGACAGCAGCTCGTGATGCACCGAGCGAATATCTGATCGAGATCTCCCGGCGCCGCTCGGCATTGCGGGCAAGCAGTAGCGCCGCAATGTTTGTGCAGACGACGAGCAGCAGCAGCGATACTGCTGCAAATAACATCCACAGCGATTTCGGCGTGGCGCCCAGTGTGGCGGTCTTCAATGGCGTAACACGGACAGCGAGGCTGGCGTCGGTTGCCGGGTATTGCTGACCGAGGGCCGCTTGCACCTGATTGAGATCGTCCATTCCTTGAGCGATCGTGACACCCGGGCGAAGCCGCCCGATCGTGCTGAACCAGGTCGCCTGCCGATTCTGCGCGTACGGTGCGTCGGCAGGACTCGGGCTCCAGACCTCCACGCCAGTGTTTGGAAAGGCGAATGTCGCCGGCATGACGCCGACAATCGGCACCCAGCGCTGGCCAATGCGGAGAGTGTGAGCGCGAATGCTGTCGTCCGAGCCGAAGCGCCGATGCCAGAACCGCTCGCTGACAATCACTGCCGGCGGACCACCGAATCGCTCCTCCGCAGATGTGAAGATGCGTCCGATCATCGGCGCGACGGCAAACACCTCGAAGAATCTCGGGGCTACCCACGCGCGCGAAATCCGCTCCGGAAATTCACCGGACGTCTCGGTCAGATCATCCAGGTACGAACCAGTAATCCCTTGAAATGCGCTGGTCATGCGTTGCCAGTCCTCGAGTCGGGCCGGCGCAACGTATGTTCCCCACCAGGGACGCGCCGCATGCGGCTCGTACTGGTCAATCGCGAGCAACTGATGCGCATCGGGGAACGGCAGCGGTCGCAAAACGACGGCGTTCAACGCCGAAAAGACTGCGCTGTTGGCGCCAATGCCCAGCCCGAGCGTCAACACCGCGATGGTGGTAAACCCGGGGCGCTTGCGCAGGGCCCGAACCGCATAGCGGATGTTGCGCGCCGTTTCGTCCAGCGCGCGAACTCCCCAGGCATCACGACACTGGTCTTTGATGGAATCGGTCGTGCCGAAATCAAGCCGAACGCGACGGGCGGCCTCCGTCGGTGACATCCCACTCGCCAGGTACTTGTCTTTCTGCCGATCGAGATGAAATCGGAGTTCGTCGTCGAGATCCCGCTCGATGTGGCTTCTCCGAAAGAAGGCGCGCAGGCGGTACCGGAGGTCGGTCAGCATGGCGGGGTCAATCCATGTCGAGGATGAGACCGACTGCGCCGATCAGCTTCCGCCAGCTTTGCGTCTCGGCGGCGAGTTGCTTCTGCCCCTTGCGAGTCAGCGCGTAGTACTTCGCCCGCCGGTTGTTGTCGGAACTGCCCCATTGAGGCCTGATCCAGCCGCGGCGCTCGAGACGATGGAGGGCGGGATACAACGATCCTTGCGGCACTTGCACGACATCGCGGGACACCTGCTGAATCCGCTCGGAGATCGCCCAGCCGTGAAGAGGTCCAGGCGCGAGCGTCCGCAGGATCAAGAGGTCGAGCGTGCCTTGCGGGAGATCGAGTCGATCGTCGGCCATTGTTACCCCTTGCACTTCTACAGGAACTCTCGCACAATTCGTGTAGAAGCGCAAGGGGAACGACCCAGTGATTGGTTGAACCTCCCGGCGTTACTCGAACCGCATCGCGACAGCCGTCGAACACCCGCTTCGATACGACGTGCCGTCGGCCTTGAAGAACTCGTTTGTTCCAGACGAGATCGCGTGGTCCTCGTCGACCAGTTCGACCGAGTGGGTCACGATTGACCATCCGGCGTAGAACCCGGGTGAAACCGGAAGACTCGGATCGAAGCCCGGTGTCCCTGGCAGGTTCGGCGAGGTGTCGAAGTTGATCAAGGCGACCATGCGCTGTGAGAACGTGCGACCCTCTGCAAGTGCCCAATTGCCGTGCCCGGGACCGCGCTGGCCAATCGAAAACGCCGGGCTGCTGGTACTTTCACTGATCGTCCCGCCACGATGAAAGGTCACCAGCGAATCGACGGACCCAAGCGACGCATTCGTCGCGCAATTGCGGAGAGTTACCCGGACAAACCACGTGCCCTGAAGGCTCTTGGTAGAGGGTGACTGTTCGGACTGGGCAACGGCAGAGCCCCCCGCGAGTGCCAACGCGACGGCGACCGTCGACAGTAGCCTGCTAACTTTCGAAGTAATCAGTCTCGGCATGATGGTCCTCCTCGCTGGAACCGCCACGTCTCCATGACGCGTCATTCCCAGCGCGCCGATCGTGCGAAAAACATGGCTGCAGGACCATGGACACCGTCTGACAAAAAGCTTGAATATTTCTTGACGTGTAACTAGCGCCGGACCGGGCAGTTATGCCACTGTGGAGCCGACGCCACTGGTCATGCACCTTCCCGGTCCATCCGAAAAGCTCGTGTTCGGCGACTTCAAGATCGACCTCGGCGCGTACGAGCTTCGTCGACTCGATCGCCCTGTGCGACTTAGTCGACAGTCGATGGAATTGCTATTGTTCTTGATTGAACGCCGGGGACTGCTTGTAACCCGTAGCGAGATCGTCGATCGCCTGTGGGGGAAGGACGTTTTTGTAGACGTCGAGACCGGGATCAACACGGCAATCAGCAGGATCAGGCAGGCGTTGCGCGATCCGGCAGACGCTCCGGCTCTCCTCGAAACGGTTCCGGGGAAGGGCTATCGCTTTGTGGCCACGGTGAGAACCGTATCGGCCCACCCGCGTCACCAGTCAGTCGAAGGCGAGTCAACCGGGACAGCGCCGTCCGAACAACCAGGCCAGCCCGTGGCTCGACTATCCGAAACGGTTGGCCCTACGAACCCATGGTCCGCTCCAATCCAGTTCGTACTGCGAGTCTCGCAGTCGTCATTCGGGACGTGGACAGGTATCGTGATCGCTGTGGCGCTGGCCGCCGTGGGCCTCGCGGTCGGCGTCATGACGCTGTGGAATGCGAGAGCAGTTTCTCGGGTCACCATGGCGGTACTTCCTTTCGAATACGTTGGAAACGACCCGGACCGCGCCTATCTCGCAACCAGCCTGACAGACGAGATGAGTGCGTCTCTCGCGCAGGTCGATCCGGAGCGCATCAGCGTCAAAGGCCGCACTCTGCGGTACAAGGGCACGACCAAAGCAGCGGCGGAAATCGGGCGCGAGTTGTCGGTCGATTATCTCGTCGAGAGCTCGATCCGCACGGAAGGCGCGCGTGTTCGCGTCACGGCAACGCTAATCCGCGTGCAGGATCAGGAACACGTCTGGTCGCAGTCCTACGACCGCGAGCCGACAAGCCTTCTCGGATTGCAGCAGGAACTAAGCACGGCGATCGCGCAACAGATTCATATCCGCTTGATACCGGATCGCGTGGACAGCCTGACGCGAAGACAGACTCGAAATCCTGAGGCGTACGAGTTGTACCTCAAGGGACGACATCAGATACGCTCGCGAACGGCCGAGGGAAACGCCGGGGCCATCGATTTGTACACGCGGGCCGTCGCGCTCGATCCGAACTATGCGCTCGTTTGGTCTGATCTCGTTTTCTCCTACGCCGGCGGCATGCTGAACGCTGATGCGCAGCCGTCGCTCGTGGGTCCGTTGGCGCGCCAGGCCGCCTCACGCGCCGTTCGTGCCAATCCAGACCTGTCGGAATCTCAATTGGCCCTCGGGTACGAGTTGTGGGTCATCGACTGGAACTGGACAGGGGCTGAGAGCAGCTTGCGACTGGCCGTCCAGCTCGATCCGAGCAACGCCGCAGCTCACAGGGTTTTGGGTCACACGCTGTCGCAGTTAGGCAAATCGGCGGAGGCGGAGCACGTCATGGCACGCGCGCGCGAACTGGATCCGTTCGACGAGTTGAATCATGCAATGTCGGCCCAGGTTGCGTTTCAATCCCGAGATTTGCCCGCTGCGCTCGATCACGCGCGACGCACCATTGCCTTGAACCCTGCCTTCTGGATCGGCTATATGCAGCTGGCACAGGCCTACGAAGCCGGCGGCAGTTATCAGCTCGCATTGGAAGCCCTCGATGACGCGACGCGGTTGTCTCACGGCAATAGCAAACCGATCTCGCTGAGAGGCTACATTCTTGCGAAGACCGGTCGAGCCGGAGCCGCACGAGAAGTACGGAACACACTCGAGACCACGACTCGCACCCGCTATGTCCCTCCCTTCGCCATGGCACTCATCGAGGCGGGCCTCGGCGAACGAGATCGCGTATTCGAGTATCTGGAAAGGGCCTACACCGCCCGCGACGTTCACCTCATGTACTTGCCGGTGGACGTGAAGTGGGATCCCTATCGCGCCGATCCTCGGTTCATCGATTTGCTCGCGCGCTGTGGCTTCGCCGCCCGCTAACTGTCAGCTTCTCAGCTTCTTGTAGCTGTCCAGATTCGCTTTGAGCGATTCCATCGGCGGAACACCCTCGCGCTCGTACTCGATGATGTACCACTCGATCCCGCCGGCGCTCTCACTCGCGGTCATGATCGCCGGCCAATCGAGTTCGTCGGCGCCAAGGTACGCGTCCGGGTTCTTTTTCGAAAATGGTTTGACGTGCATCGAGATCGTGCGACCGGCATTCCGCTTGATCAGATCAACGACCCGCACGCCTTCCATTTCTGATGCATTGCCGGTGTCCAGCTGCAGGACCACATCTTTCGTCGTCTGATCGGCAAAACGATTCCACCAGTATTCGCCATCGATTCGATTGAAGTCGGTCGTGTGATTGTGGTACCCGACGCGCATCTTGTGCGGCTTCACCTTTGCCGCAATCTCGTTGACCGCGTCCGCGGTTTTCTTCAAGAGGTCCGCGGACTTGTAGGTGTCGGCCGGGAGCGAACGAATAATCAGGTTTCGATTCCCGACCGCCTGGTTGAACTCGATGGTCGCGGCCAGTTTGTCTCCCTGCAACTCGTCGAGCCGGTGATGGAATCCACAGGTCTTCAACTTTGCCGCATCCAGGTGCTTCCGCCATTCCGCTCCCGATTTGCCGAACGCGTTCTCGAGTTCAACGGCATCGAACCCGATTTTCGAGAGTTCCTGCAGCGTGCCGGGAATCTCTGTCGCCAGTTGCTTCCGGACACACCACAGCTGCGTCCCAATCGGGATGCGCTTCCAGGCCCGAACCGACGATTCGAAGGCCGGCAGGAACAGAGCAGAGGCGGCACTGGCACCGACGATCTTCAGAATGTCACGACGTGTTGCGGAGGTCTGCATGACAAGTCCTTTCAGCTTGGCGTGGGACCGAAAAGGGTTGAGGCATTCACGTCCGCAGGCAGGGTCCTGCCGCCAACGTACGTCGACCGAAGCTGACCGCCACTCCATTGCCGCAGGCGATAGAGCGTACAGAAAACGAAATCCGGTGCCGCGCCACCTTGCCCGCCGACCAGCTCCCCTCCACGACGCACGTTGTCCTGCATCCACGCCGGCACGAGCAGGTGGTAGGGATTTCGCTGGACTTCGCCGACGTGAAACGACAACGCCGTCATCATATCGGCAAGATCGGTCACGCTTGACTCGACCATCAGGTTTGGCGTCGCCATCGCGCCCCAGAACTCGGTCTCGACGACGTGGCAGGAAAAATCAGCCGGCTGCCGCGTGAGCGCGTCGACAAGTAAATGGTGGGTACCGATGTGCGTGCTGTTCCAGTCGGTGTCGTGCGGAAAGAAGACCACCGACGGCCGATGTTCAGTGAGAATCGCCGCGATGATATCGACCGATGCTCGCCACGTGAGCGCGGCATCACTACGGGCTTTGACGTTGATGTTCTCGAGCCCCTGCGGCGCCGTCTGCAGCAGCTCGAAGCCAAGATAGTCGCAGGCATCCTTCAACTCGACGAGCCGGGCCGCCTGTCGTGCCTTGTTGCTCCCCTGCGTGACCGCAACGTTGACGACGCGCACGCCGCCTTCGCGCATCAGGCGCAACGGCAGCGCACCGATGATGCACTCATCATCGGGATGAGGGGAAAAGATCAGTGCCGGAGGCGTGTTCGATCTGATCGCTGGCCTGGGCGGTATCGCAAACCCGCCAAGCGGAAAGCCGCGACCTTCTCTTACCAGCCGCGCAAGCTCTGAGACGTAGCGGTGATACGGGTTCATTGCCTTTTCGCGACTTCCGGCAAGCTGGCCGCGGCAATCGCCTGGCCATGTCGCTTGTCATGCTCGCCGGGAACGTGGAACCGAATCCGTGTGGCGAGATCGGGAAATTCGATCTCCAGCACCCTCCGCGCCTCAGCGACGATATCGTCTCCGCCGGGCCCGGAGGTGACCCGTCCGAGAACGAGGACGTTGCGGATTTCATAGAACGCGGCAAAATGCGCGACGCCATAGCCGAGATACGTGCCAATGGTTTCGTAGATCTTGCGCGCGCGTGCATCGCCGTCGAGCATCAACGTCTGCACCTGCTTCAGCCGCTCAGGCAGCGGCATGTCAGGGGGGGACTCGATGCCGGCAACCGTCATCAGACGCCCGACGCATTGTTGAGAAAAATACTGGGATCCAACGCCGTAGTCGCCGGACCATTCGTCGGCTGGCGCCGCCCGACTGTAGTCGATCGGGACGAAGGCCAATTCGTTCAGCCACGACGTGATGTTTCCGTCTGGCGTGACATAACCGGCAGCGGTGCTCGTCCCAAAAGCGATCCCGAGAATCGAATTCTCTCCGAGCGACATCGAGCCGGCGAGCGCCGTGACCTCCCCGTCGTTGACGACCTCGAAAGGCACGCCGTGCCACGCTCTCTGGATGTCGAGAAAAAGATCCCGCACGCGGGCGTTGAACACATCGTCGGGCACGCCGCGAAAGAGCGACCCAACCTTGACGTGGTTGTTCACGTACACGCCGGCCGCACTTCCACCAATGGCATCGACCCGCGGCAGGTGCGCCGCCGCCTTGGACAGCGAATCCATGATTCCGTCGAAGTGATACTGGGGATCCGGCTTGTAGTACGGATCCCAGACCGTCTCCTCACTGAACACGACCGTTCCATCGATGAGCGCGGCGACTTTTCGATCGCTGCCGCCCAGATCGAAGCCGATGCGGCAGCCGTCAAGATGCCTTCCCAGCGGCCGGGTCTTCGCGCGCTCCTGCGGCAGCGCGCTAGTGTGAACGATTTCCAGTGGATGGTCGAACATGCGCTCGGCGACCAGGTGCGCATCGAACTTCCCGGTGGCAGTCTCGCGATAGTGCGCGGTCAATCGCGCGGCGAGCGATGCCGGGCCATCAAGGTAGATCCGCCACCCGCCGCGGGACCAGAGAAGAAACTTGATCAATCGTTCGGCGAAGGTGAAGTTTGCCGCCGACTCGGGATGTGCGTCGGGGAAGACACGCACGTCAAAGCGAAACACGGTCCCGTCGGCCTGCTCGAGTGCAAGTCGAACCGGCACTGCGTCGGGTAGCGCATCAACCAGGGCCCGGTAGCCGCGATCGGCAAGAACTGCAGGGCGAAACCCCGGGTCGAGAATCGGCACCACTTGCGGCGCGATGAGCGGCAATCCACGGTTTGTTTCCATCGGTCCGAAACCCGGGATCTTACCAGACCGCGTGACGCCGCGATCTAAAGACCGCGGCCTGCACCGCGACCCCGCCGCGACGCGCGAGTACGATAAGGTTGCACCATGACCAGTCCTCTTCGAGTGCTCGTTGCCGGCTGCGGCAACATGGGTGCGAGCCATGCGCGCGCCTACCACAAGATGCCGGAGTTCGAAATCGTCGGGGTCGTGAGTCGTGGCGCTGCATCGCGGCAGGTGATCAGCAGGGAGCTGGGCGGCGTCCCGGACTTCAGCGACTACTACGACGCGCTGAACTCGACCAGGCCGGATGTCGTCAGCATCAATACCTATCCCGAGACGCACGCCCCCTATGCGAGCGCCGCGTTGAAAGCCGGTTGCCACGTCTTTTGCGAAAAACCCCTGGCGGAAACCGTCGAGGAAGCGCAAAGCATCGTCGACATGGCGCACGCGAATCGCCGCAAGCTCGTGATTGGATACATCCTGCGTGTGCACCCGGCGTGGGTCAAGTTCATCGAGATCGCGCGCACGCTGGGCAAGCCGCTGGTGATGCGCATGAACCTGAACCAGCAGAGCCACGGGAATATGTGGAACGTGCACCGCAATCTCATGAAGTCGATGAGTCCTATCGTGGACTGCGGCGTCCACTACGTCGACGTCATGTGCCAGATGACGGGAGCGAGGCCGACGAAGGTCTGCGCGATTGGGGCGCGGATGAGCGACGAGCTCAAGCCGGGGATGTACAACTACGGCCAGCTGCAGGTCACCTTCGATGACGGATCGGTCGGCTGGTACGAAGCGGGCTGGGGACCGATGATGAGTGAGGTCGCGTTTTTTGTGAAAGACGTGATCGGCCCACGCGGCTGCGTTTCCATCGTCAAAGACAAGGATGCAGACAATGCGTCGGGCTCAGCCGACATCGATAGTCATACCAAGACGAACCGCATCCGGTTTCACCGGAGTGAGATCGATGCGAACAACGAGTTCGTCAAGCCGGACGAGTGGATCAGCACAGAGGACGAGCCGGATCATCAGGCGTTATGCGATCGCGAACAGGCGTACCTCTTACACGCCATTCAACAGGACGTCGATCTGTCGGATCACATGCAGGATGCGGTCAACAGCTTGCGGATTGTGCTCGCGGCCGATGAGAGCGTTAGAAGCGGCCAGGTGGTGACGCTCTGATCCCGATCCGTTGAACCACCATCGAGCCGTCCTCCTCTCCGAAGTCCACCCGAGGAATACGGCCATGGCGTCGGGCATGCGCTGTATCATCTGGCGAACAGCGAGACAGATCGGCCTCTGCTGGTGATGTCCCGGTGCACAGGAGTAGAGATGAAACCGCAGTTCCATTCATTCGCACTGATCGGTTGCTTGCTCGCGTCTTCAATCCTGATCGCGCAACAACGCGGCCCGGCGCCTGACCCGCTGGTCAAGGAAAACGCGACGGTGAAACTGGGGCCACACACCTACGTCATCCCGGACAACAACGTCGGTCTGGTACCGAACGTCGGCATCGTGGTCGGATCGAAGGGAACGCTCGTGATCGATCCAGGGCTCGGGCGGCGCAATGGTGAGACGGTTCTGCGCGAGGTCGCCAAGGTCAGCAAGAGCTCAGAGCTGTTCATCGCCACGACACATTTCCACGCCGAACACACCACTGGCTACATCGCATTCCCGCCTGCCGCGAAGTACGTCAACTCGACGGTCCAGGAAGCTGAATTCGAGCAGGGCGGGATGCAGATGGTCCAGATGTTCTCCGGACGATCGCCGCTGACCGCAGAGATCCTGAAGGATGCGGCACGCCGTCCAGCGGCGATCACCTTCGAGCGCAACTTCACGCTCGATCTGGGTGACGTTCGCGTTCGCTTCCTGTTGGTCGGGCCAACTCACACGAAGGGAGACACGGCGTTCTTCGTCGAGGGAGACAACGTTCTCTTCGCGGGTGATGTCGTCATGAACAATTCGTTTCTTGCGGCGACCGCCGTCTCGAGCATGAAGGCGTGGCTCGCGGCGTTCGACACGCTCGAGGCCCTGAAGCCGCAGACCATTGTGCCTGCCCATGGAGAGGTTGGACCGGGCACGATCATCGCGACGAACCGATCGATCATGCAGGCGATCCAGGCGCGGGCCCGTGCGCTGAAGGGCGAGGGCAAATCGGCCGATGACGTCGCGACGACCGTTCAGAACGAAATCCAGGCGCAACATCCGGGCTGGCCGCGCGCGAATGGGTTGGCGAACGCTGCGCGTTCGGCATACGCAGAAGCGCAGTGATGGCCCGGTTCTAAAGACCGCGCCTACACATGATGTGATTCACCGCACGTCGAGCGCCAACTTGAATGCGGCCATCTCCTCGCCGTTCCGGACGAGCAACGTGTCACGAACGAGCACTGGATGGTTCCAGGTTTTTCCTTCGATGGCCTTGAAGCGCGCCACCTCCGTGAATTGATCGGGAGTTGCCTTGACGAGCGCCAGCTCGCCGTCTTCTGACAGGACGAGCAGGAGATCTTCAGCCGCCAGCAGAATCAGTTGGCCGTTGCCGTAGCGGCCACCCTTCCATTTGCGATGACCGTCTGAAAGATCGATGCACGCCAGAATGTTGCCGTCGAATCCGAAGGCGTGTCCCTTGTGAACGACGAAGTCATTGAAGTACGGTTTCAAACCGGTAGACGTCCAGCGTTCTGATACATTCCAGCCATTCGATCCATGGGTGACATTGAGCCGACGCAGGCCCAGGCCACCGCTGGTTGCGATGGCGTTGATCAGAAGGTCGCCGTCGCCGGTCAACGCTGGTTGAACGATCGTCGTGCCACCACCATCCCATTCCTGCTCCCACAACAGCGCGCCGTCTTCTGGTGAAACGCTGGTGACTCCAGCCGCGCTGAGCAGCAGAATCTGCTGAACCCCGTCGGCCGTGAAGAGATGCGGCGAGCTGTAGCTGCCCGGACGTGGCGGGCCGAGCCATCGCCGTTTTCCCGTAGCCGCGTCGTAGGCAGCCAGTCTCCCTGAGGCCGCGACGACGACGAGGTCACCGATCACCAATGGCGAGCTGGCGAACCCCCACATCGGCACAGTCTTTTCCGCATCGGTTGCGACGTTGCGGGACCACACACGAGCGCCCGTATCGGCATCGAGCGCATTGAGGATTCCGGTCGCGCCAAATGTGTAAACGCGATTGTGGTTGATTGTCGGTGTCGCGCGCGGCCCCGCTCCACCGTTCGATTCCCAAAAACGGACCGGATCCCGGTGGCGCCAGATCGGTCGTCCGGTACTGACGCGGTACGCGGCGACCTCTTCGGACTCTCCGCGTTGCTCCTGCGTGTAAAGGACGTCGCCAGTGACGGCAAACGACGACCAGCCGGGTCCGACTTGCCGTCGCCACAATTGCACCGGCGGCGACGTCGTCCAGTCGGTGTTGACTCGCACACCATCTATCGCGCTGTCGCGATTCGGACCGCGAAAGCCTGGCCACTCTGCGCGCGCTGCGCGCGGCAGCGGTGACGGCAACACCGTGGCTGACTCGGCGTTCCTTCCGGCTGCGGCCCCATCCTCGGGACTCGTCGGTGCCGCGGCGACCGAAGGCTTCGTCGCAGGCTCCGGCGATGTCTCTTCTCCCTTTGCCAGCAGGCGCTCCTCCGCACTCGGCGTCCAGCGCCAGGTGATTTGCGATCCGCTGCCAATGATTCCGTCCGTGCGAAAGAACAGCCACACGCCACACGCGAGGAACATCGCGACGACCATCGTTGCGCGCCGCACGCCGTCAGAGAAGTTGCGAGTCAGCGCCGCCCAGGCCACGAGGACAGGAGCTACAACCGGCGGAAGCGCATAGATGGGATACATCATCCCCATCATGCCGGTGGCAATTGATTTGTGGAGAAGCGGCTTTGTCACAAGAAACGCGACAACGATGACGACGAGCGCGCCGATCCGTTCAAACCAGGGAGCGCGGCTGAAGAACACCCACCAGACCAGAATCGCGACGGCGCAGACCACCGCACCCAGGAAACCGACGACAAACGCATCCGAAAACACGAGTGGAACGGCGTAGCGCAGCACACAGAGCACTACGGCCGCGACGACGCCCGGCCAGAGACGAAGCGGTTTTGGAGAAGTCATTCCGACCTCAGGGCTTGCAAGACATCCACGCGCGACGCTCTGGCTGCCGGCATCAGCGATGCGACAGTCGCGGCGGACAAAAGGACCGTGGCTGCGACCATCACGGGGAGCGCACCCGGTCGTTGCACGTTCTCGAAGAAACCTCGTGCGACCTGCTCGAGGCCGACACCTGCCGCAACTCCGGTCCCAATGCCAAACGCCGCGATGATCAGCCCTTCGGACAGCACCCGCACGATTAGCTGTCTCGGCGATGAACCGACCGCCAGTCGCACGCCGAATTCACGCGTGCGCGCGCTCACTGAAAACGACAGCACACCTGCCACCCCGACGACGGCGATCAGCAGCGCGATGCCGGCAAATCCGGTGAACACGAATGCGTTCAGCCGCTCGGGCGAGAGCACTTCCGCGCGCACGTCTTCCAACGTTGCTGCGCGCTCGAGCGGTTGATCCGCGGAGAGGCCGTGGATCACCCCGGTGACCGCCGGCACTATCGCGTAGGGATCGGCTGCCGTGCGGACGAACAGCCTGGTCGCAAAACCTATCTGACCAACCGGGTGATAGATCGTCATCCCGGGTCGCTGGGCAATATTCTCGTCGTCGGCGTCGGCAACAATGCCGACGATTCGGCGTGGCAGCATCCTGCGGAAGTACGGATCGGTCCACCACATCTTCCGGTTCAAGGCCTCACCGTTCGAAAACAGTCGAAGCGCGACGCTCTCGCTGACAATGACGACGGGGTCGTTGCCGTTGCGGTCCTGGTCGGTGAAGTCGCGGCCCGCGACGACCGGAATGCCGACGACATCAAAGAACCGCGGCGAGACGATGCGGAACCGCGCGCGCGGGATTTCTTCTCCGTTTGCCGGAGTGTATCCCTCGACGGCGAACGTGACGGGTGGTCCAAAGACGCCGGCATCGCGCCACGGCGCAAAACTTCCGAGAGCGACGCCATCAACGCCAGGAAGCTGAGTCAGTCGGCTCGTCACATCGCGGTAGAAATTCATCACCTTCGCATCTTCAAGACCCACACCTGGCGCTGAAGGAGGCATATCGAAGACCAGCACATGACGCATGTCGTAGCCTGTCGTGGCCGTCTGGAGTGCCACAAGCGAGGTGAGGAGCATGCCCGCACCGGCGAGCAGCACAAACGAGAAGGCGATTTGCGTCGTCGCAAACAACCGCAGGCGACGATTCGTGCCTGGCGTGATTCGAACGCTGCCGCTCGCCAGGCCTAGACCGGATGGTGCATGCGGCGAAGGCAAACGGGGAACGAAGGCAAGCAGCACCGCCGCAGCCATGGCGAGGCTGGTCCCGACCCACAGCACGCTTGAATCGAGCGTGACGTCGAGCGCGCGGATGGAAAAACGCGCCGTATAGCGCCCCACCACATCAACGAACGGCCGCGCCAGGACGACACCAAGCAACGCGCCGGCACCGCACAGCACCAGACTTTCCGCGAGCAGCGTGCGCCGTAGCGCACCCCGGCTCGCACCAAGCGCGGCGCGCACGGCCAGCTCCCCTTCGCGGCGAATCGATCGCGCCAGGATCAGGTTGGCGACGTTCGAACACGCGATCACAAACACGACTGCGGCGGCTGCGAGCAGCACGAGGAGGATTGTCCGCGCCGGGGCGGCGATCTGATCGCGAAGCTTTGACACACGCAGCTGGACATTCGCCTGGGATGAATACACTTCCGGATGTTCGCGCATCATCGCCTGATGAACTGCGGTGAGTTCGGCCCGCGCATCGTCCAGTGACACTCCAGGTGGGAGACGGCCGAAGAGCTCCGTCATGCGATGCGCACGATTGGTGATCATCAAGGCGCCGAGGTGATGCGGACTGGCGATCACGTTGGCGATGATTTCGGTGTCAGCCGGATAGGGCACGGACGGCTCGAGAACGCCGATGATGGTGGCGGGGCGCGGGCCGAGACGGATCGCCCGGCCGACGACCGCCGGATCGTTGTTGAGTGACGTCCAGAATCGGTACGTCAATACCGCGACCCCTGCCGCTTCCGGTCCGTCGTCTTGCGCGCTTATGAGACGGCCGAGCACAGGACGAAGGCCCATCACGTCGAAGAACGATCCGCCTACGACCCCTGCCTTCACGATCCGTGGTTCGGCACCCAATCCGATCAAGGTGAAGTCGACGGTGGAAAAATCACCGAAGGTGCTGATCGTCCTGACACGTGACTTCAGATCGTTGACCTCGGGTACCGAGAACGTCATGTTCTCAGCACCGATGCCGGGACCGCTCTGACGGATGTAGATCAACCGATCTTCATCGCGATTGACCAATGGTCTGAGCAGGACTCCGCGAACGACGCTGAAGATGGCAGCGTTGGCGCCAATGCCGAGCGCGAGAGTAATCACGACAGTCGCAGCGAGACCTTTGGTCCGTAGAAGAGAGCGCAGGCCGATCCGCATCTCCCGCCCCAGTGCGGCGCAGCTATCGATCCACCGGCTGTGCCAGACCCGGCGCATCGACTCGCGTGCGGCGGGAATGTCGCCGAACTCCTGCAACGCGGCACGACGAGCCTCGGCGGGATCCTCGCCGCGCTCGATCCGCTCTTTGATGCTGAGCGCGAGGTGTCCCCGGATTTCGTCGTCGAGCTCGCGCTCGTCAGGTCGCACTTTATTCCCTGTCTGCCGGTGCGGCATTCATGATGCGGCCGATGGCATGAACGAGCTGCGACCAGCGATCCTGCTCGCGCAACAGCTGCGCCTTCCCAGCTGCAGTCAACTGGTAGTACTTCGCGCGCTGATTCGCCTCGCTGACACCCCATTCCGCTTTCAGCCAGCCGCGCTTTACCAGCCGGTGCAGCGCCGGATAGAGCGACCCGGTCTCGACTTTGAGCAGGTCGTCGGATTGCGCACGGATCGCCTGGCCGATCCCATGGCCGTGCTGTCGTCCCCAGACCAGGGTTCGCAGAATGAGCATGTCGAGGGTGCCCTGGAGAAGCTCGAGGCGCTGATCGTCGGGCGGCTTGGTCATGACGTAGACAGTCTACGGCCTTAGACGTAGAGTGTCTACGACTTGTTCCAGCGCGGCGTCACCCTGTAGTAGGCTCGAAAGCTATGCCTTCATCGAGATTTCTGTTTCGGCTCTTGCCGATTGCCTTAATCGCGATCTGTCTCGCCGTGGCGTGCCGATCCAAATCCCCGTCGACGCCGGCCGAACCCACCGTAACCGCGGATACCTGGGCGGTCGTGGATGGCCAGCAAATCACGCGCGAGGATGTAGACAGAGCGTATCGGCGAACACAGGACGATGCGCAACCGCTGTCTGACGAGGAGGCGCTGGCCGCCAAACTGACCCTGCTCAACGACCTGATCGTCCAGCAGATCCTCCTCGGCAAAGCCGCCGCGCTCAAGCTCGAGATCCCGCAGAGCGAACTCGATACCGCTTACGGGAACGCAAAGAAGAACCTGACTGACGACGCATTCCAGCAGGAATTGACCAGGCGCAAGCTGACCGCCGCGGACATGCGCGAAGGCTTGCGCCGCGAGCTGCTGACACAGAAAGTTCTCGAGCAGGAAGTGGGAGCCAAGATTACGGTGAGCGATAAGGAGGTCACCGATTTCTTCACCGCCAATCGCGCACAGTTCAACGTCGCCGAAGAGTCGTATCGTATTGCGCAGATCGTCGTCACACCCGTCCGCGATGCGCAGATCGGAAACGGCACCGGCGACGATGCGACGACGCCGCAGGCGGCGGTCACGAAAGTTCGCATGCTGATGGAGCGGCTCAAAGCTGGTGCGTCGTTCCGCGATCTCGCCGCCGGCTATTCAGAGGACCCGGAGTCGGCGCCCCGCGGCGGCGACATGGGGCTGGTACCACTCGCGAAGTTGAAACAGGTGCAGCCGGCTCTGCGCGACGCGGTGTTGAACAAGAATCCCGGTGCGGTCAACGTCGTGAACACCGGCGGTGCTTACACGATCGTTCTCGTCGTCGGACACGAGGCGGCGGGTCAGCGCGACCTCACGACACCGGGCGTGCGCGACCAAATCACTCAGGGATTGCGTGCGCGCAAAGAGCAACTGCTTCGCTCCGCGTATCTGACAGCTATTCGCACCGATGCCAAGGTGGTGAACTACCTGGCGCGCCGCGTTGTCGACGCAAAGGGGCAGGTGACACAGGCCCAGCAGCCGCCATCACTGCTCAAATAGCTTCGCCCGGTTACGATCCGGCCTTCGCTGACTGGAACGACGCGGCTACATGCGCGAACATCGGCCGGTATTTCTCGACCGACGCCGTCGGCGCGATGCAGATCAGCCGGTACATCACCAGACCAATCGGAATCGAGTACTGCGCGACGTGATCATCGGTGCCAGAGATGCCGGGGCGATCGTACTGAACGAGAATCAGCGGCCCGGCCTGCCCATTCTTGACTGAGACGTTGAATTGCTTTCCGCTCAATTCACGGGTCTGCACCTCCTTCAGCTCTCTCTCGCCGAACGCGGTAATCAGCGATGGCTCCAGTGGCGCCTGCAAGCGCATGTATTCGAGCGTGATGAGCCCGCCGGTTTCCCACTTTTTCGTGTCCTCGACAATCGAGAAGATGGTGCCGGTGTGACCGGGCGCCATGTGCCAGTTCTTCGGCAGCGCAATCTGAAATACACCGGTGAAAACCTTCGGTGCGTCGATATTCTTGGGGTTGGTCTGCAAACCGTACCAAGGATCGGACGGCCCTTGCGCGACCGGATTGGCGATTACGATGAGCGAGGCAATTGCCAAGAAAGCAAATCGAGCAGCTGTGCGATTCATGATTGGCTCCGGGAAGCGCTATTTCCCTAACTGCTGCAGCGCCGCTCTGGCTTTCGCGTAGCACGGCTCGGTCGGCGGCAACAATCGCACCGCCTCTTGCAACGCCGGGATTGCGGCTGGATTGTTTCCCAGCGAGAAGTCCAACAGGCCCTGGGTGCACTTGTTTTTGCCCGCCGTGAGCTTGCGGTCACCCACGCCTTTGATCGCGGCATCAACCTGGATGCTCGGATCCAATTGATGTGCGCGGCGGTACGCGTCGACGGCGGCATCAAAGTTGTCTCGGCCATCGGCGGCTTGTGCTGCGTCCAGAGCAGCCTTGCCTTCGGCGCGCATGCCGGCGCGTGCCTCGTCTCGCTTCGCTTGCAAATCCAAGTATCCGCTCGGTACTTCGTTCATCAATTCATTGAACAGGGTCAGCGCCTGTCCGTACTTTTGCGCTGCCAGGACAGCAACCGCATCGTCGTACTTCTTCCTCGCGTTGCCTATCCGCGTTTTGTAGGCCTTGTCTGTTTCTCCCTGGATAAGCTCGAGGCCACCCTGAGATGGAGGGACGAGAACCGCAGGCTTTTCCGCTGACGCGACGGCCGGAGTTCCAGGCGGTTTTGCCGGAGTGATACACGTGTTCGCTCTCGCCGCGAGGTCCTTCGCCCGCTGATTGTTGGCGTCCTCGACCAGCACGGCGTTGACAATATCGAGCGCTTTCTGACAGTCCGCTGCGACGTTCGCCTGCAGCAGCGGTTCGGCCTCATTGAGCTTGTCGTCGACAGTAGGGGTCGCGGGAACAGAGGACGTCGCAATCGACGTGACTTGCGCCACCGTTCGATTACACTCGTCGCGCAGTGTCACTGCCTGCTGATTGTTCGGATCCTTTTGCAAGGCCGGATTGATCTGGGTGTCCAGCGCCTCCTGACACTTTCCGCTGGCGATGAGTGCCTGCGCGACAGAGGCATCCCACGCAGGTGAAACCGGCTTCCGCATCAAGCTATACGCGATGAAGGCGGAGGCAGCCACCAACACGAGTGCAGCGATCGCGGCAAGCATGCGAGTGTTCAGCGACGAAGGCTGCGGCTTGACGATCGGCGGCTCGTTCACACGGTCTTTACGCGTCGGCTCCTTGGCCGCCGGGGCGGGACGCTTTTCGACAACCGGGGCGACCTGCTTTTTTGGCGCCGACACGAGATCATCGAGATTGAGCGATGCTGGCCGTTCAGAGAATTGCGTGGCCTCGATCGGCGCCGTGTCGATGTTGGAGCTCGGCGCGACGACGCCGGCGGGAGCGACGGCGACGGGCGCTTCGACGAACAACCGATAGGGGCCCACTGCAGCGCTGACACCAGGGTCGAGTACGACCGACGGCACGCGCGATCCGGACACCCAAATCCCGTTCTGGCTTCCCAGATCGACGAGTGTGTAGCGGCCCCCCTCGAACCGGATCTCAGCGTGGTTGCGCGACACACCCTTTCCTGGATCTTCCAGAATGAGGTCGTTCTGCGGCCCGCGGCCAATCCGGACGGTCTTGCCGGCCAGCTCACGTTCATCGAGCTGCGTGTCCCCACGAAAAATCAGTAGCTTAGCCACGTGGTCCGTCCCCTTGTTTCACCAAATGGGTCTTGCGCTGGTCTCGCTCCGTTGCCGGACGTGTCGCCTGTGGTTCGGATCCGCCTCCTTGCGTCCACTTCTTGATTGCGTCCGTCAGCCGCTCCCAGACTCCGACTGGCCGTGTGAAAGAAACGGTGTCGTCGTCGGATTCGCGTTTCCGGTCGGGGTCCTTCGTGAGATCGACGGTATCGTCGGCATCGACCGGCCTCGCCTGAAGCTGGGCGCGGGCGTCGCGCAGGATTTGCTGCGCGTCACTACATTCAGGGTCGACAGCAAGCGCGTTCTCTGCCGCCCACGCGGCGCGCTCGTACTCGCCGCGTGCCACTTCAGCGCGCGCCCGTTCGAGCATCGGCGCGACCGCTTTCGCCCGCTGCTTCGCAAGGCGCTCCCGCTCAGCCTCCTCAGCGAGTCGTGTCTCTTCTTCCTGGATGCGAGTCAGCAGCAGCGTATGCTGGGCGTTCCCAGGAGTCAGATCAGCGGCGGCCGACACGAGTTCGCGCGCTTTCTGGAATCTGCCTCGCGCAAGCTGCTCTTGTGCGTCTTCGATGTGCCGCGCCGCACGCGTTTCACGTGCCTTTGCTTCCGCCCGTTGTTTGACTTCAGCACTGGCAAGCCCCGAAATCTTGCGGGCGAGCACGTGTCCCGGATCGATGGCGAGTGCGCGACCTGCAAGCTCCAACGCGCGTTCCGGTTCACCACCGCTCAATGCGCGTTCGGCAGACTTTGCTTGCTCGACCGCCTCGGCTGCGCGGCGTTCTTCAATCGCCAGCCGCTTCGCTTCGGTCTCGAGCCGTGTCATCTCCGCGGCCACGATCGCGTGCGGCACCCGGGTATGAAACGATCGCAGCTCGACCAGCGCTTCCTCACGGCGACCGGCGGCAAACGCGCTGCGCGCCGACGCAACGGCGTCGGCGGCCTGCCGGCTCCATAGTGCCTCGCGCTCGGCCTCCGCAATAGACGCTCTCAGCCGATCCTCGACGGCCGCGATGTCTGCGGCCGGATAGAGGGGATACAGCTCTCTTGCTCGCGCGATCTCGCGGCTGGCCTCGTCGAAGCGCCCTTTGGTCCGCAGTGTTTCCGCCCGTGCCAGCGCCCGTTCGCATTCCACTCTGCGTTCGCGCGCTTCGGCTTCGATCGCGGCCACGGCGGTACGTTTCAACGCGGTCGCGTCCTCCGCCCGGTTGTCCAGCAGCAACGCGTCGTCGCACAACACGATGACCGCCTGCCACTGCTTCGCAGCGGCGGCACGCTTGGCCTCTTCAAGTAGTGCACGTGCGCGATCGTCGATCTCGCGCTGTGCGGCAATCAGCCCTCGGCACTTATCCGCTTCCGTCGCTGCTCGTCGCGATGTTGGCTCGATACGCAGCACGGCCTCGAAATGGGGGATCGCTTCCCGCGTCGCGCCACTCGCGGCAATTCGCAAGCCTTCTTCCAGGCTATTCAATGCGCGGTGCCAGCGTTCGACGTGCGCCGCCGCTTCGTCGTGTTGCCTTCTGATTTCGGTCAGGAGCGGCGCGACTGCGCGCTGCCGGTGCGGTTCGGTGAGCGAGGCAAGCTGCGCAACCAGTTCCGCACGCGTCCCTTCGACGTCGGCCGGCGACGGAACAATGTCGAGCGCGCCGATTAGCGTCCGCCGCTCGGCGATCAACGACTCGAGTGTCTTCAGGCGTTGGTCGCATTCGTCGACCCACTGCTTGGTTTCCGCCTCCAGGTCCCGCCTGACGTGCTCGAGCTCGGCGATCATTCGAGCGCACGACTGGTACCGTTCAGCCGGATCCTTCGCCAGCGCTTTCATAACCAGCTTGGCGAGCGGTGCCGGCGATTCGGTATCGCGAATCGGAAGCGGCGCTTCCGACTGAACCTTCGCCAGCACCGAAATCGGATCGGCCGCGGCGAACGGCTTACGCCCGGTGAGCATCAAGTAGAAGACGGCGCCTGCGGAAAAGATATCGGACCGTTGATCCACATCCGGTCCGCGCGCCTGTTCGGGCGACATGTAGTCGGGCGTTCCCACGATCAGACCACTTGCGGTCATGTTCGACGACGCCAGACGGGCGATGCCGAAGTCGACGATCTTCAGCTCGCCATGCTGGCCGACGAGCAGGTTGCCCGGTTTGACGTCGCGGTGAAAGATGCCGTGAGTGTGCGCGGCGTGAAGGCCGGCACAAATCTGCAGCATCAGATCGATCTTCTTCTCGATGTCCGCCCCTTCCGGGCGCTCCAGATACTTGTTCAGCGTCCAGCCCTGGACCAGCTCCATGACGATGAAGGGCCGGCCATCGTCTTCGCCCATATCGAAGATCGTGATGATGTTCGGATGAACGAGTTGTCCTGCGGCGCGCGCCTCGCGATAGAACCGCGTGCTGGTCTCCGGATCGTCCTCAAGGTCGGTCATCATGACCTTGATGGCGACCGACCGTTCCATCAGACCGTCATGCGCGCAATACACGACGCCCATCGCACCTTTGCCAAGGCGATCCACGATCCGATACCGGCCAATACTGGCGGGTAGCCTGCGCCGTGGAGGTGGCTGTTCTGGTTCCACGCCTAGTCTCCGAAACGAGCCAGAACCGCCGTCACGTTGTCGCGGCCGCCGCGTGAGAGTGCGGCCTGAATCAGTTGGGTCACGATTTCTACCGCTGTTCCTCCAGCGCTGACCACCGCTTCGATGACCTTGTCGTCAACAACGCTGTGAAGTCCATCCGAGCACAACAGAATCGCGTCACCAGGTGACAGGTCGTGCTCGGTCATCCGCACGTCTGTCTCCTCGCGCGCCCCGAGCACGTTGGTCAGCACCCGGCGCATGGATTCGTGAGGAACGGCCCCATTCGGTCCGGCTTGGGAGGCCAATACCGTCGCCGCCCAGGTGTCGTCCCGAGTAAGTTGCGTCAGGTGACCGTCGGTGAAGAGATACAGCCGGCTGTCGCCGGCGTTGGCAACCGCCATCCGTGTTCCCGAAATCAGCGCGCCAACCAGCGTTGTTCCCATCCCCGTGTACTCGTCATACCGTTCGGCGGCCCGAAACACACGCCGGTTAGCGAGGTGAACAGCGGTTCTCAGTCGATTTCCAGAGAAGGAGAGATTGGGCTCAATGCCGTACGGCCACGAGAACTCTCCGTCTTCGTCCGTACGACGAATGAAACTCTCAATGGTTTCAACCGCCAGGTTCGACGCGACTTCGCCCGCCGAATGGCCGCCCATTCCATCGGCGACGACGAAGAGCTTCAGCGTGGGATCGCTGATAAAGCTGTCTTCATTGGACTTACGAACCGGTCCGCGGTCGCTCAGGCCATGAGCGTCAATCACGTGGTGCTCCCTCGGTGGAGGCTGAAGTCTAGCGATCGTGTTCGGAAGGGCCAATGCTACTTTGGTAGTACTGGTCCGAGCAAGCACCCGGGTACCTGTCCCTGGGGTCAGACCGCTTTCAGGCGAGGCGGCTTACCAGTTGGGTCCGCGAATCCACGCCGATTTTGTCGAAAATCCGGGTGAGATGGCGTTTGGTGGTCGTCGCGGCGATCCCGAGGGTAGAGGCGATGACGGGATTCGGATAGCCGCGCAGGACGAGTTCAGCCACCTCCGCTTCCCGGGGCGAGAGGCCGTAGCGGCGGGCAAAGGCTTCCCGTTCGATCCCCAGCTCGCGCACGCTGACCGCAATGTGCGGATCATGGCCGTCTCCGAACGGCAAGACGTGAACATACAACGGTTCACCCCGGGCATCGGTCAGGAGTGTCACGGCTGGAGGCGGTGGAACGGCAGGATCGATCTCGCGAATCCGGAGTAGATGATCGCGGAGCATGACGATCAGGTCGGCCTGGTATTCCTTCTGCAACCGCGCTCGCAGATTCGACGCTGCGTCGTTCTGATACAGGACGCGCGTGCGGTGAAAGACGAACACGGCCAGCCGGAGTCCGTGCACGATGGCGCCGAAATCAAGCACCGCTCCATCGCCCATGGGTGCAGCATCCTACCAGATGCACAGCGGATCAGCGCTGTGCCACAAAACCGAGCGGACTATCGAACTGGTATCCGAACAGCCTCGGGTTCTCACCGATGACCGCCGCCGAGACAATGTAGAACACGTATTCGTAGGTCTGAAGAGGGAGCCGTTCCCGATACAGCGCTAGAAGCTTCCAGAAATTGCGCTGCCTTGGATCCCTTGGCATCTGCCGCAGAAGATCGATCACCCGGAACTCGCCCCAGTTGTATGACGCCATGACGAGCAGACCCGATGCCTGCGCGTCGGTCGAGTAAATCTCCTTGATATACTTCGCCGCCGCCGGTGTCGCCTTCTCCCAATTGAGTCGATCGTCGAACTGATCGAAACCCGCTTGCGCGGCGAGTGGCCCAGAGTTGAGGCCGAACCTCTTTCCGGTTTCGGGAATGAATTGCCACATGCCTTTGGCAATGCCCCAGCGCGTCGGCGGCCCGCTTCGTGTCGGATCGAAGTCGCTCTCCTGCATCGCGAGATAGAAATACTGCGGTGGCAGGTTCTGCTCGATGAAGGCCGCAGCAATCCGCGGCGGGTATCCCGCCGCCTGTGCGCGCTTCACCGCGCGCTCGAAACGCCCGGTCGATTGCCATCGCTGCACGTATCGCATGACTTCGCCAATGTAGTCCGGCGGAGCCGCCGCGTCGCACTCTCCAAACAATCGCGTGACCCGCAGGACAAGCCGTTCTTTCTCGTTCAGCTTTCGATCGAACAGGCCGGCGACGTACCGATCGTAGTCCTGCTCCATCCGTCGGCGCTCCGCCATGTATGCCGCAATCTGCTGTTGCCCTGGCGTGTTGCCCGATTCTGCAAGCTTGCTCTCGAGTTCCGCAAACAGGACGTCTTGCCCTTTCATCCGGTAAAAGATCTCCTGCGCCTGCTGCACCTGCTTACTGAGTGCGCGATGCACAACCAGCGCATATCCACCGGCACCGAGAGCGAACAGTGCGATCGTGACAATGATGAGCCGTTGCCGACGTCGCTGCTGCTGCTGCACTTTCTGAAATGCTTTCCGAATCATCAGCGTGCGGCCGCCCACCGACGCGTCCTCATCGTCGTCGGACCCGAAGTAGCGTTCCGCGTAGGAATCGAGCGATTCGTCTTCGTGCTCTTCGTTTCTGTTTGCGGGCGCGTACCCGAGTTGTTCGGGTTCGATTCTTAGAGTGGGGCCATCAGCGCCGAGCGTAACCTCGACACCGTGACCGATCGGCGCCGTCTCGACACGCCTGCCATCGACGAACAACCCATTGCTGCTTTGCAGGTCGCGAATGATCCACGTTCCGTCGACCCGTGACACTTCGGCGTGGCGCCGACTGACGTGTGTGTCGACGACTTCGACGTCACAGCCACGTTCTCTGCCGATGTGGAATGGAGAGGTGAAGCGGAGTGCCTGCCCGGTCGGCAAACGGACGACGAGCGCCATGCCTGATGCTATCGAAGGCCTCGCGTCCCGGCAACGGAACCGGACGGGCCGATTCCTTATGGAATCTTCGGCCGGACAGTTACTGGCTGTGAGGATCGCGCCGTCGTTCCGGCGTCGTCGGTCACCACCAGGGTGACGAGATAGACACCCGTGACGGCGTAATCGTGCGTGGTTTTGACGCCCGTCTTTGCCTCGCCGTCGCCGAAGTCCCAGTTGTAGCGCACGATGGTGCGTCCGGAGCCGGGGGTGGACAGCGAACCATCGAAGTTGACGACCTGCAAAACCTCAGGCGTCTGGGGCGTGAACGCAAACAACGATACCGTCGGATTCGGCACCGTCGTCGGAGCGACCGTCGTCGTCGATGTCGTGGTTTCGGTGATGACCACCTTGCCGGGACCGACGGGCGGCTCGCTGTTACATCCCAGGGCAGTTGCGGCGAGCAACGCGGCGAGCAACGGTATGACGAAAAGCAGCTTCCGCATGACTACTTGGTCAGGTTGAGGCCGGCGACGGGAGTTACCTTCGCGTGCAGGCCGTTGGTCGACATGGTGACGAGCGCGTTGAGCGATAAGACCATTTTCCCGATCAAATTCACTTTCAATCCGGGGATGAAGGTTAACTTATTCAAACTGCCATCAACGAAGAGGAGCGACTGAGCCGCCGTCGCGCCGATGCCGGGAACCGGCGTGACCGATCCAAGTTCGACCGGACCCGCACCGAGCACTCTCTGGCCGAGGACGTCGGCGAGAAGCGTCAGTTTCGGCGCGGCAACAATCTCGACACCACCGTTGAACTGGAACTGATTCTTCAAGTGCTCGCCAGGCACATCGAGCGCCTTGTTCCAGTACTCGAAACCGACGGATCCGTGCGGCTTCAAAGGACCCTTGCCAAATGAAACCACAAACGAGCCCAGTGTGCGCGTCACGCCAAGACCGCGCAGGTTGTCGCGATCGCCCGTCGGCAGACGCATGACGACGTTGATCGCCGCTCCACCAGGATCGGGAACGTCCGGACCTTTGAACTTCAGCACGCGGAACTTCGCAAGCGCGGCAATGTCGCCGACGCCAAAGAACTTGTTGTTGGTCTCAACAAACCGGCCAACCACGCCATTCCCGTTCACGAATGACGAGGTTCCCGAGAGCTTGACCGTAACGAGTGGGACGACGACGCCAATATCAATCTTCGGCGTGACGCCAACCGCGCCAGAAATCGCGAGCGTCTGGTTCGAGATCTTGAGGTTTCCTGTCGTCGTGCCTGACACAATCGGTGAAGCGGCCGTTACCGATCCCAAGGGCAGATTCGAAAGCGAAAAGTCAGACAGCTTGTCGTAGTTCGTCGTACTGAACGTGGCGCCGACGCTGACCTTTCCTTCACCCGCGGTCAATGCCCGCTCGACAAACGAAGGACCAAACGACGTCGTCGTTCGAGCCAGCAGTCCAGTGGCCGGGTCCAGCTTGAACTCGAACCCACCCGATGAAGTGCCAAATGGCATCGTCGCAACGTCGATCGCCGTTGCTGCGGCGATAGAGTCGCCGGATACGCCGCCAGCGCCCTGGTTCGCCAACTGCTCGAGAACTTGCTTCCCGGTCAGGTCCGGAACTG
Organism: Vicinamibacterales bacterium; assembly: GCA_035491715.1. GTDB lineage: Bacteria > Acidobacteriota > Vicinamibacteria > Vicinamibacterales > 2-12-FULL-66-21 > JALZOC01. The sequence continues at coordinate 34,604 of DATJKH010000087.1, forward strand.
TCGTGACCTTCTGCGCCATTGCCGGAGACGCGTATGCGAGTGTTAGAAGTGCGATCGCAATACGCACGTGGCGCCTCAGACTAATCTTCATCAAACGGCCTCGCAGGAGGGAGGTTGAAGCCACCGCGGATTATTGAACGCGACACAGGTCAAGTCAAGACCTCGCGACACTCGAGATCAACATCAAACGTTTGAACAGTACTTCAGTGCCAAGATTCAGTCACTTCACAACCTTCATCTGATAGAACGCGAAGTGCTGATCTCTTTCGCGATACTCCCTGGCGAGTTCGACCGGCGCAATGGCAAACGACTTGCGGCAGATTTCCTGCTGCGTCTGGTCCTGGGTGTTGCACCAGAAATTCCAGTGCAAGTAGAGACCGCCACTGTAACGCAGGGCAAGAAATCGTAGATACGCCGGATTAGAGGTCACGAGCGACATCTGTCCCGCGCTCACGCCCCACAGATGGAACATGCTGGGGTTATGTGTCAGCACGTAGGAATTCCGCGGCATGTCGTGGGCAAAAGACTGCGCAAATCGCACGTCCGCCCGGGCCGCCCACGCCTCCTCGGTAGTCGCACGTACGACCGGCGCATACCAGAGGAATTGAAACAGCAAGATGGTTATTAACGCGGCTCGAACGAGGCCGCGTGTCGCGAAGGGTGATCGAATTGCCGACACGAGGCGCGCGCCAAAATGGGTCAGTCGCGACGCGCCCAGTCCGCCGAGCACTGCGATCGGTGGATAAGTCATCAACGAGTACCGCACGTCCGCGCCGTAGTTGTAACTACCGGCGTAGAACACCAGCCCAATGGCGAAGAACAACAGAAAGTAAATCGCCATCGACCAGGTTTCCCGGCAACGGCGAAGTGAAATCAACCCGCCGACGGCGAGCACGGTCAACGCGGCAGGGAAACGCTCGTCGTACAAATAAAACCCTCCGTTGACTGGAAGGTTCGTTTCAACGTATCGGAACGAGAACCGCGGACCGGTAGTGCCCCAATCTACATGCCGAATGGCAAACAGGTGCGCAACGTGAACCGCGACAAGGCACAGCAACAGACAGATCGCCCACCAGCCACGCGGGGTTTCGAGCTCGACCCTGATTCGCGGCCACACTACAAAGAGAATAACGGGAAGAACGAGAATCGATTCGGGTCGAAATTGAACCGCATAGGCAGTCGTGACGACGACGGCAATGAGTGCGGGTAATCCCGGAGTCCGCACGTAGTGCACCGCGCATAACACCGCGACAACCAGCGCGAGGGATGCCGTCGGTTCGACAGCGGCGGTCGCCGACCAAAGCAGCTGCTCAGGCATGAGAACGAGCAGAAGACCTGCAAACAGTGCGGCGTCACGGTCGCGAAAGGCCACGCAGACCAACAAGTAGAGAGCACATACCGTCATGGCCATGGCAGCGGCGTTCACGGCAAACGCCGTCCAGTCACGCACGCCGAACAGGCGATAAGCAACACTGAGCACATGCGGATAGGCATACGGCTGCTTGTTGTACTCGCCGCTTGCGCACCGCAACCGGCCGTATTCCACGTTTCCGTCGTTGCACATCTGCGCGCGGCGGGCATCGGCGATGTTTTGACCGATGCCCTGATAAATCTGCTCGTCGTAAAAGATGCGATTCGTTCGGGGCGCGGCAAATACGGTCAGCGCAACCCCCAGTGCCGACAGGGTCAGCAGGCGAGGCAGCTCACGTCTGAGCGAGTCGCGGTCGAGGGAGTGGATGAGGACGATGCCACTGACCAGAGCGAGAAGCAGGCACGCATCCATCGACCACGGCTGCAATGACTTCAACTGCTCGCGAAGATTTCCGGTCGAGGTATTGACCAGCCAGATCGAGAGACTGCCGAGGATCCCGAGCGTTGCGATCGAGCCTGCTACCCATGATTGACGTGCCGGCGACTGGACCATGAGCGTCGGAGTCATGCGGGACGCGTTACGAGAAATGGACCGATTGCCAGAGCGTCCGCGCCGGACCTCAGGAACACGTCGACAGCTTCATCCGGCGAACAGACTAACGGCTCCCCATGAATGTTGAAGCTCGTGTTGAGGACGGCCGCAACCTGCCAGTGCTTGCGAGCAAGCCGTAATACTTCCGCAAACGGGCCGTCGTCATCGTCACTGACGATCTGCGGCCGGCATGTACCATCCACACTCATGACGCCTGCAAGCTGGTTTCGGTAGTCGTCGGACACCCTGTAAGCCATCGTCATCGCACGATTGCGCCCACCGGTCCAGTCGGCCAGCAAATGAGGTGCCTCGCTCTCGAGCATGCTCGGACAGAATGGCTGATACCAGACGCGCCTTTTCAGCACGAGGTTGAGTCGATCGCGCAGATCCGCGCGATCGGGACGGGCCAGTACGCTGCGGTGGCCGAGCGCACGCGGCCCATACTCCATCGCCCCCTGAAACCACATGACAACCCTGTTTGCCGCCAGCAGTTCCGTGACGCGGCACGGCAAACTGCTGCCAACACACGTCGCGGGAAGGTTCGCTGCGCGCAGACTTGATTCAATGACGGCTGGATCGTACGAAGGCCCGAGGTCGAGACGATTCATCTCGATGCGAAGCGGATCACCGCATCCCACTGACGCGATCGCCGCCGCGCCAAGCGGCAGTCCGCCATCTCCCATGTGGGGGAAGACAAACACATCGTCGACGTCCGGAAGCAGCCTGATCTGACGTGTCGCCTTGACATTCGATACGACACCGCCGGCTAACGCGAGATGGCGGTGACCGGTCAGACGCACCGCATCTCTCGCCAGCGCGACGACGACGCGCTCGACGGTTTGCTGCGCGAGGTAGGCAAACTGCTCGTTAGGAAAGCGCCAGTGGACGCGAGCCAGTCGGCGGCGAAGTGCATGGCCAGGCCATTCGGACGTGATGATCGCGTCCTTTACGCGCAGCCACGGAAGCAGAGGATTGTCTCGATCGGCAATCGGCGCGGCGTAGTCGGCGAGCGCCATCACCTTCCCTTCGTCCTCCAGTTCGCGCATGTTGAGCAGGTTGGTGACGTGCTCGAAGAACACACCAATCGAGTCGCGCGCCGATGATGCGGCGATGCGAACAAGGCGACCCTCGGCAAAGGTGGAGACTGTAGCGGACAACCCATCACCGAGCCCGTCGATCGTCAGCACCGCGCATTCACTGAAACCTGACGTCCACGCCGCCGCGGCTGCGTGCGCGACATGGTGATCGACAATTTGAAGCTCCGCACGAAGCAGGCCGCATCGCGCGAATTGCCGTTTCAACACCGCGGAGCTGACGGCTCTGGATACGGGGCCCGGTGACCATTCGGTCATTCGGTACTTTATTGTGCGGGTAAGACCGGCCAATGGACCTGGGCTGGTCTTGCGTCTGCGAACGTTGTAATACCGTTCCTTGCTGCCAGGCCACAAGCGCCCGAGGGTCTTCGCTGGATCGGAGGTTGTCGCGGCGACAATATGAATCCGGTCTGGAGAGAGTCCTGCGTGCCTGAGGCACGCCTCGATCGAGCGCGCCGGAAACACGATTTCGAGCTTTCGCCGGGTCAGTCGTTCTTCGTTGACAGCGAATGTGAGGCGTCCGTCCTGCACGAGCGCCGCGCCGGAATCGTGTCCGTCCCAGATGCCAAGAATGTTCAAGTTCTAAAACAGCAGGTATTTGATCAGGCTGTAGCCGTAACGCGGAGCGTCGCGCCAGACTCGAATGTGCGAAGCGCCGTGCGATCGCGGATGCTCGTGGCTCGGAACTTCTGCCATTCTCCATCCCTTTCGCAGGGTCTTGATCGTCATCTCCTGCTCGATCGTGGTCGTGTTCTCGCGGAGGTCGAGTTCGCGCAGTACCGACGTCCGCACGGCGCGAAAGCCATTCTGACTTTCACTCAGCCGGCATTTGAACCGCCAATTGATACACGCCGTGATGAACGAGCTCCCAGTCAGCCGCAGAAACTCATCGAAACCGCCGTGCAATTCGCTCGAGCCCCCACGCAGACGAGAGGCCACAACATGATCGGCGTCGCCTGCGAGGATCGGCTCGACCAATAAGGGAATGTCCTCGGGGTCGTGCGATCCATCTGCATCGAGGAACACCGTGACCGGTGTGCGGATATGCGGGATCGCTTGCCGGATCGCGTGGCCTTTGCCGCGCCCACTCTCGGCAAGAATTCTTGCGCCACTGCCCGTCGCAACATCAGCGGTGCCGTCGGTTGATGGCCCGACGATAACCAGGATGTCATTTGCGTACCGGCGAGTACGGTCGATCACGCCACCGATACTGGGCGCTTCCTGTTTGGCCGCGATCACGACCGAGACATCGGCGGCGACGTGGTGCGTCGCGGCTTTGTGCAAGCGTGACTGCGTCAGCGCATCCGCAAAGCAGGCGACATTCATTGGACGAGCCCCGTGGTCGCAGAGTGTCCGTCCGCCGCGCCCGCGACCGTGTTCGTCGTCCGACGGACCACCAGAGCATTGGCGAGAATACTCTGGTATGCCTCGCAGGCCGTCCAGCACTGCGGGCATTGTCCTTTCCAGATCTCCTGTTGAATCTGAGACGTTTGCAGATCGTTCCAGATAGGATCGAGGCGCATGCCAGTTTCACGAAGCCGCCCGACAGGCCGCGAATAGGTGATGCACGGATAGACGATGCCCCAGGGATCGATGAAGCAGCTCGCGCGCAACGCGTGACATGGCATCGGCGTACGGCCGGTGGCGAGAAATCGATCGAGATGCTTCAGATACACGTTCTCGAGCCATTGTCTTGGCGACCCCTCCATGCGCCGCAACCTGCGATATCGATCCATCTCGGTGCGAGCCGCCCCTGGATCGGGCGCTACTGCATCGGTCCCGGCGTTCCCGTAGTAGTGACTGGATCGCTGCGCGACGTTCAGGTGAACATCATCGATCGTCAGATCGGGACACTCCCGCGCACACGCCGCAAAGGTTCGATCGAACTGACCAAGGTTGTGTGTTGACAGCGTCACGCCCAGAGCGGTCTGGATTCCAGGGATTCGGCGGAGCGCCCTGAAAGTGTCCATTTGACGACGAAAGCCGCCCTTGATGCCGCGAATCTCGTCGTTGAGCGATTCGTCGCCATCCACACTCACGGTCACGATGATGTGCGCCGGGCCTCGACCGGCGATCCGTTCGACGCTGCCAACGATCCGGTCGGTCTGAAAGCCATTGGTCGGGAAATGAAGAATCGCCAGCCGCGACCATCCACCGAGGATGGCGTCGAATATTTCATCGATGTCGCGGCGGAGAAAGATTTCTCCGCCGGTCAGATCGACCCAATTCACGTTCGGGTTCTCGCGCACCAGCGTGACGATTTCCTCCGTCGTCAACTCGTCGGTGGGCTTGCGTTGCCAGATGTTGCACGTCTTGCACTTGTATTGGCACCAGTAGGTCAAACACAGGTTGAGCTTGAGCGGCGCTGAGGGCCGGTGAACGGTTGCCCGAAGCAGCGCGACGCCGAGGTGAGCGGAACGCGTAATCACTTCGGCTTCACTTCGTGCATGACACGATCGATCAACCAGTCGCTCTGAAAGTCTTTGCGCGACACGACCATCGTGACGATGGTCTCTTGGTCTTTCGGCGCCCCGCCACTTGCCATCTGGATCGCCTGCTTCATGCCAAACTTCAGCTGCGCGCCGCCCGCAGGGCTGGCGTCGAGGCGATCGTATTCCGGCGGAGAGGTTACCGTGCACTTCAGGCCCTTGTATTCCTTGAACTGCGCTTTGAGCTCCCGCTCGTTATCGCGATGGAACAGACGTCGGACCGATTCCGGCTTCAGCGTCCCCAGTGCCGCGCAGTAATTCTTCACCAGCTGGCCGATCTCCTCTTTGGCATGTTCCTCCGCAGTCTTTGGCGCGGCGGCCGGTTTACCCGGATCTGTCGGCGCGGGCGTTGTGCTGGAAGGAGCCGGATTCTGGGAACTCGAGGGATTCGGTTTCGTCGGAGAAGGTCCTGGCGGCACCGTGAGCGATGGAGGAACCGCCGTCGCCGACGGCCTGGGCCGGGGCTGAGGGTTTGCCGCCGGCGGCCGCACGGTCGCGGTGTTGAGCGGCGACAGACTCTTCATGAACGTGGCGCCGCACGTTTTTGCCGAGGTCATCGTCATCTCACCGGTCGACGGACACTCTCCGGTGAACTGCTGAAACGAGTAGCCATCGTCGGCTTCCGCCTTCAACGAAACGGGCACTCCGCTTGGTATATCGGCCGTACACATCGCGCCACTTGTTCCGCAGTAGATTCCACCGTTTCCGACAACGGTGCCACCTTCGGGTTTTGTGATCGTGAGACGGAAGGTCGCGGTGGCGGCTGGTGTCGCCACCTGGTCGAACGTGGCACCGCACGTTCGCGGCTCGGTCATCGAGGTCCGGCCGACCGGTGCGCAATCGCCAGTGTAGCCGCTGAACACATAGTCCTTGTCAGGTTGTGTATCCAGCTCGACGACCTCGCCGGTCGTGACCGTCGTTGAACAGCGCGTGCCGCCGGTCCCGCACTCGATGCCCGGCCCCTTGATGGTCCCACCGGCCGGCTTCGTAATCGTCAACACCTGGCCCGCCGGCCAAATCGAGCGGGCGGCGGCATATAGAATCCAGACCAGCAAGGCGCCGACAACGATAGTACCAAGCGCGAATATCGCCCCTCGCGCCCCTGGCGTGGACAGCATGGATCCGGTCGTGGCCGTCCGACCGCCGCGGTACTGACGATCGTTGCCTCGCTGCAACCGCTCGCCGATCGACTGCAGCGCCCCTCCCAGAGAGAATGACGACTTCTGCCGCGACGAGGTGGACTTCGCTTTCGGCTGAGCGATCATCGTCGGTTCCGACGTCGAGCGGCCGCCGGAACGGGGAGGAGGCAGCGGTGGAAACGCGACCCGCGGATCCGTATCCGCCGGTCGTCGCCCCAGGTCGTCGCGCCGGACCATCACCGTCGGTTCGATGGTGTCCGACGGGGCCTGCGAGTTACTTGCGCGACTGATGAGAACCGTTGGATCGGTCGAAATAACTTCCGAGCCTGGCGCGGGGCCCTGAAATGGACTGACCGCGGATCGGGCGGCATCGAGCCGCGCCATCAAGGCCCGGGCACCCGCGTGCTGGCGATTGTGCGCCAGGGCTTCGACTGCCCATCGACGGGCGACGTCGTAGGACTTTTCCTGAAAGGCGGCCAGGGCGCGGCCGTAGGCGGCATCAGCGGGGGAATTCGATGGGTTATCCACGGGACACCAGGGGCCCTATCCTAACGCGACCGGATTCGGGCTGCCAAAGCCTTTATTTCCTGTGTTTTTCGACGAGTACGGGGCGCCCAAAGTTTGACAAGCCGGGTGGCCGCCGATAATCTGAGCGGCGTTCTTCCGCAAGATTCTTGGCGGGTGCCTGGCACTACTGGAAAGGGAGTCGTCTGCATGGACGGACGCGACAGCACGCAATCGCTGTTGGTGCTGAGAAAACTCACCCGCGCTATCGCCGACGTCGTCCGCGTCCAGATGACGGATTACCTGGCGACGCTGGCGCCGCTCCTGCGGCCGAAAATGGTCCTCGGCGATCACATCGAAGATGGGACGAAGGAGTCAACCCGCCGATCGGATAAAGCGTTCAAGGATCTTCAAACGCTCTATGAATCGATGGCCGGCACCAAGCCGTTCAATCTTGCTCGTGAGCTGACACTCCCACTGAGGCTGGTGGGTTCTGGTCTCGAAATCACACCGGTCGACACGGCTCTGCAGATCAAGTCGGGCGCCGATACGCGAACGATCATGGTGCGATCGCCGCTCACGTGGACGCTGACCTATTCGGGCTATCCGCCGACTCGGCTACCAGACCTGTTGAAGGCAAAGCTGCAAACCGGGGACGAGCTCGGGCAGTTGGTGGTCAGCTACCTCCTCATGCACGTCGTCTTGTCGAACTCGCCTGGGCTGATGAAGGTATTCGAGGCACTGCATTTCCCGATCACCACGACGACCATTCCTGAATTCGGTCCGCTTCCAATTACGCGCATCGGTGTTGCGATCTCGACGACGCGTCCGTCCGATGACGTCATCCTGCAGAGCGCCGAACTGACGGGAATGGATGCCTTCGAAGAAGTGGTCAATGTGAAGGACATCTCTCAGCTTCGCGATCCCTTGAAGCATCGCTTGCTCGAGATCGCACGACAGCACGTTCCGGAAGCCATCTAACAGAGTGGCTTCCGCCCGTCAGGCGGAAGAACCTACTTCGCTTGCGGGCGATAGAACCAGAACGAGCCCTGCACCTTGATCGTGGTCTTGCGGTTTCCGTCTTTCGTCGTGCTGTCGGAAAAGAACAATTGACTTCGGCGTACCGCCGAACCTTTGGGCGCATTCTGCTCCAGCACCGTCACCGCACCATTCCCGTCCACCGTGTCGACGATCACCGTATGATGCGGCCGCTCCTGGAAGTCGGACTTCGTCGAACCCGATCCGTCGGGATTGTTCACGTCGACTTCGCGGTCGAAACGATAATCGCGCATCTGAATCACGTCGCCCGGTTGCAGATCCGACAGCGACACTGACGAGCCCCAGATGTAGTCGGCGTGCTTGTTCACGGTGCCATAGTCTTTAGCGGTGCGGGCGCCGGCGGTTGTGAGCGCGGTATCGGCGAACGTGTAGCACTCGCCATCTCCGATACGGCTGCCGCGCTGGCGGCGGGCATACCCGAGAACGCGATCGGCGACCCCGGTCGCATTCGACCCTCCGCCGCTCGGCGCATCCAGGCCGATCGTTCCGGGTGGAAGCGTCTCGGTCCTCGCATTGGTTCCCTCGTCGAGCTCGAGCGCGCCGCCGAATTCATTTGCCGATCCCGGAGTGTGACCCATAAGCCTCACCGTTGCGGAAAAGCTGTCGTGTAAATCATGTAGCGCGCCGGTTGCGGAATCTTGTACTGCCATCCGCCACCGAGCACGCCATAGAGCTGTGCGCGCTCCGACCATTTGTCGACGCCATCCGCACACAGCGATAACAGCGCATGCGGCACCGTCACCATCACTTGATAGTGGTTCAGCACTTTCGGCATCACACGGGGGTGTGATTTCAGGTTGCCAGCGCCATGAACGCCGAGAATCTCTCGCGGCGTTCCGGTCGGGCAAAAGAACGTGGTCATGAACGGCGACACGCGAGGATCCTTGTAGCCCCAGAGGCGTGTGCCTTTTTCGATCCGGACATCGCGAACCGGATAGTTGTAGTCGATGTAGTCCAGTTCCCCGAGTCGATCGGGAAAGTAGACGCTGTAGAAGTTCTTCGCGACGGATCGCCCGTACTCGCGTTCAGTCAAGGCAGCGACCCGTAGAACATCGCATTGTCCGACGAAGGATAGTACAGCTTGAACTGCGACGGGACTTCTTTGATCACCTGCTGACGGGTACTCGAGTAATGCCAGATGAACCCGTTCATGTAGATGCCGACATGCCTTCGAGGTCCCTGAGAGATGCTTTTCGCGGCGAGGTTCACATTCGCCGCGCGCGTGATGAACACGAGGCACGTCGAGAGCGACGCCGGGCGCAGCGACCAGACTCCAGCGGACCTGCAGCGCAAAAGAAGATCCTGAACGCGAATCGTGGCGCCAGTTGTGCGGGCGCCGCTCATCATCTGGCAGGTCACTCCGAAATGGTATCCAAGGACGTGCGACAGGAAATGCGCGGAATGGTGGTCGGCGTTCGTTGTGTAGCCGTTCGGACAGATGCCGTCGATCGACTTCCCGACATAGGAGTCGAGCTGGTGCTGAGTGATCACGCCGGTATCCTCTGTCTCCACGGCATGGTTCATACCTCTTTACATACGTATTTGGCGCTCCGTGGGATCTTACTCGGAAGGCCCGTCAGGGTATAAACGTCCCGTCAGCCCCGTGCGAACAGCCAGGCGCTGACGATGCCGAAGATTGCAGCAATTAGCAGCCAGGCGCGGCCCTGGGGGGTGCGGGGGCCGCGGGTCAGCGCGGCGAGAAGGAAGGCAATGGCCAAAGTGGCGAGGATGTACTTTGCCGTCAAGCAGATGCTACCGCGATGGCTTTCGAGGCGGAAACTTGTCTGACGTCTTCGCCTTCACCTTAGCTTTTGCAGGTGGGCTCTTCTTCTTTTTTGCCGATTTCGCCGCGTCTTTTTTCCAATCCTCCAGCCGGAAATCGACTTCCCCGATCGCGAAATCCAGATATTCGTAAAAGTTCTGAAACGCAGGATCTTGCGCCCCATAACTCATTTCCCACGAGGTCAGTTTCATTTCCTGATTCGCATCACGTGTGCGAGTATCAAACACCCACGCGGCACCCCTGAAGTCCGTGCCAATCACCAGGTGGTGAGCCAAATAGAGGTTCCTCTCAGCTGCAGCTTCCCATGCCTTCGTTGCAGCCGGCGATTCGTCAACGGAGCGCTTCCGCAGAAGATCGATCTGCCATCTGATGTACTCGGCAATCTTGTCCTGCGCCCGTTGCGTTGCAGTGCGACCGGTTCCGACAAAGGTGTCGTTACCCCAGCAGTGCTCCCACCCTGAATGCAATCGAAGAAATTCCTTGTACGAAGGCGGAAACTTGTGACCGAACCGTGCCTCCGCTTGAGCAATCTCCTCCTCCGTCGCTGGGGGATGCAAGATCGAGCCGTTCTCGCCCTCGGGCCATTCGCCGATGGTTCGCCAGCTGTCGTCAAGCTCGTAGTACTCGTTCAACCTGCTGTGAAGCAAGTCGATCTTCACTTTCAATTCCTCTGGTGACATGATCTCTCCGGTATCGTGTGGATACGTTCTACATCAGTAACGGTAGGTTGTGGGAGGTCATGGACATTTTTTTCCGTTCTTCTTACAGGGCTCCCTCTCGTGTTTCTCCAGCATCGTCCTCGAGGCTCTCCTGACGTCCACGACACTGACGACCATTGTGATCGCGCCGCTCACGCCCTTGTTTGCCAGTTGCGTGCGACAACTTCGTATCTGTGTCCCGAATCCTCCGTTTACCGTCTGCGTCAGCGGTTCGAGGTTGTCACAATCATTGTCACCCCCGCACTGGACCTCTTTAATATGATCGACCTGCTGACTTTTGCACTTGTCCCCTTTATCGGCCAGAGCCTTCCTCCAGGCGGGCTTGTCATCGTCCTCAACGCAGTTGGCCATGAAGAACGTCTTTTGGTCCGTGGGACGCGGGCAGGATTCATCCACGATGGTTTGACAATCGCCCCGGTCCGAGAGACCCTGAACCTTGTCCCTCGCTTCCTCCATCATTTTATCGCCCCAGTCACACTTACCCAGCACTTCGCAGTTGTAGGTTCCGTCAGGAGCTTGCGACGCAAACGCGAGCCCAAACGGGTCGACCCAATTCACAGGATTCGGCGCGTATCTGTATAAGTTCGTCCCAGCCTCAAAACCCAACGGGTCCGGGCTCGTGAAGCAGCCGATCACAGGGTGGTAGTAACGAAATCGGTTGTAATGCCATCCAAGCTCCTCGTCGTGATATTGACCGAGGAACCGAAACGGCTGCGGAACTTTGGCGATTCGGAGGGCTGTCACTTCGCCATGCGCGGAGTAATCAGCCGCCCACGCAATCTCACCGGACTCGTCAATCAGCTCCGTGGGAGTGCCGAGATGATCGAAGACGCAGGAATAGTGCCGGCCGTCACGCGTCAGACCCGCGAGGAAAAAGGAGCCAGGCATGAAGAGGTAATCGACCACTTCGCCAGCGCTCCGCTCGCGCAGCAGATGAACGCCGTCCCAGTCGAACTCGGTTCGGTGCCCATTCACCGTTTTTGCGACACGACGGGCGATTCCGTCGTATTCATACTCGGCAACCGTGCCGTCCGCGTGCTCCAGGCGCTTGAGCCAGCCCTCGCCCGTATACTGGAAGCGAGACTCGCCGTCGGCCGATCGCCACAACCTGAGGTGCCCTCTCTCGTCGTACTCGAGTTCGGCCGAGCCAGCCCGCGCCGCACGATCGCCTCGCGTGTGCACGATGGCGTCGCCGCGCCAAGTCGTCAGCAGATTTCCATCCGCATCGTGTTCGAATGTCACGACAATCCCGTCTTCCCGGACGGAGGTCAACTGGTCCACCCGATCGTAGTTGTATCTGCGAGTCCCTCGCAGGCTGTCCACTTGCCCAATCAATCGGCTGCAGGCGTCGTACGAAAACGTCCGCGAGCAGATCGCCGAGCCGTCGGGCCGCGTGACACGACGAGAAATCATCCGACGGCGACGGTCGTATTCGAAATGCTGCCGGCAGCCGTTGGGCATCCGAATCTCAATGACTAGGTTCCGGGCATCGTGGACGTACTCGTAAGCTCCCGACGACGAATCGACCATCCCGGCGAGCCGACCGCGACCGTCCCAGCGATACTCTATTCGACGGCCGTCGTTCGTTGTCACGGCCGTACGATCGCCGCGCAGGTTGTAGGCGTACTGCAGCTCGAGATCGTTACCCCGCGCTGTGACAATCTGTTTCAGATCATTCCGTTCATACGAGAGTCTCGCACCGCTGTTGTCCAGGGATACGACCTCCCCGGATGGACCGTACTGGATGATCAAGAACCGCCCGTCGTGATATCTCTCTTCGGCCAGCCGGTTATCCGCATACTTGCCTGTCGCCAGCACCTGACCCGTTCGCCCGTCGCGCAGGGCAATGGGATTGTCGCTGTCGTCATATTCCACCAGGTGCGATCGACCATCGAAGTAGGTGATCCGCGTGCATCGGCCGGCGGGATCGTATGAGAAGTCGGCCGTTTCACCTTTCGCATTGGTGATGCGTGTCAAAGCATCGGTAAGGCCGTAGTCGAAAACGTTCTCGTAACCGTCAGAACGGACCAACTTCACCCGGTTCGACGCTGCCTCAGTGACGAATCGCGTTTGCGTCCCGAGTTCGTCGGTGAACAGAACCGGCCGCCCACCCGCCTCATACTCCATGGACGACGACGTACCGTCGGCGTTGACAAAGCGCACGGGTCTGTCAGACCCGTTGTAATCAAACCGAATCTCGCCCCCTCCTCCATCGAGGACGGAAGTCCGTCGTCCGAGATAATCAAAGCGCTGGTCCCTGATCACGCCCCAGCGATCGCTCAGCACCAGTTGCTCAGCGGTTCTTTGACGAAACCGCTCGTAGCTATTAGGGTCCACCGACCGAACGAGATCGCCAGATTCGTTGTACTCGAATCTCCAGACCGCGCCGTTGGGAGCCTCGGATCTCGTCTCGTTGCCAGCGCCGTCGTATTCGAACCGCCAGATCCGGCCGTCGGGCCTCTTCAGTAGTGTCACGTCGCCATTGGCATTGACTTCGGCGGTTGTCTCGGCGCCGTTGCGAGACAAAATAATCGTGCTCGAGCCGGGGTTACGGCGGATGACCGTCGGCGTCGCGGCTGTGCCGCGGCGCAACAGCAACTGTCCACCGGCATCCAGGATGTTTTCCCCGACCCGACCCAGGGGATCGACCTGTTTAGTGACAACACCCTTGCCATTGTGGGTAACCAGTGTCGAGTACCCGTCAGGATTGGTCACGAGAACACGCTGTCGGTCTGGATCGAAGGAGAGCTGTCGATCCCACACCCCGCCGGTAAACCAGGTGCGCACACACTGCTTGCGGTGGTCGTACTGGTAGTAGAGTTCGGTGCCGGAACGGTCCGTGACACGCGTCAGCAGGTGGGCCGAATACTCATAACGGGTCGGGTATCCATTCGGATCAAACACCGCCACCAGGTCGTCGTTGCTGTCGTACTCGTAGCGAATGAGAGACCACTGACTCGACCCTGCACCAGCGACTCGCATCGAGATCTCGACGATGTGCGAACGAACATCGTAGGCAAAGAATAAGTGGCGATTGAACGTGTCAATAAGACGCTGAATCCGGCCGTGATCGTCGTAGCGGTACTCGATGAAATTGCGATAGTGATCGTATCGCCTCACACAGAGGGTGAGGTTGGGCAACGGATCGCCACACGGAAAGAGGTAGGTATCACCGGAGCTGTCTGTGACGGAAATTCCCGCATCCGTTCGCCCCACTGCGACGCCGGAATCGTCGAGAGGTCGTAGCTGGCCGACACCAATCACGGGGAATTTCGCGAACGGCTCCCCGTCAACGACCATCTCGATCTGTTCGGGACCGCAGCGGAGGAATGTGCCGAAGTTCAGCTTCCAGCCAAAACCAATCGGGCCGGGCTCCGGGTTCTCGCTCGAGTAGCGGCGGGTCAACCGCCAGGGAATCCTGCCCGACAAGAGCACATCGAACTCGAACTGCGTGACTTCACCGGTGGCAATGTTGACGTCGCACATGTCAGCACCATTGAAGAGCGTTCATCGGTAATTCGTGCCGGCCACTAGGCGGGCCGAGCCGATCTCCCGATCTGGCGGTGGGCCGGCGCAGTCACATCCAGCAGTGGCGCTTCAGGATGAAGCAGCGCGAGTTCCAATGCAGCTGCCGCGCGTTGTTGCTGATTGCCCGTGCTGAGGACCTGCGTCATCTCGGCTGGCCGAGTTGGGAGACCCGCGACGTACCGGATGCCCGGCACAAATGCCTGTCGCCGCCGTTCCCACCACGTGCGGAGGCGCGTCGTGTCGGGCCAGGCCAGCTCGTCGTCGGCCTCGTCTTCGCCAGCCGCGACGTCTGCATCCGGCGTCGCGTGTGCCTCTGTCTCCTCAGGCTCGGAGACAGGGGTCGGAGCGGCCGCTGACGCCGCCGCACTGGACGGACGGTCCGCGTCCAGATCATCACGGCGAAGATCGCAGCCTGTCATCAGACAGAACGCCGCACCTGCGCGACGCGCGAGCGACGGCGACTCCATCGAATGGACCAACCAGGTCGCGAGTGTCGGATCTCCGATGATCCCGGCCGCTGCGATGGCGAGCCGCTCGTTGCCGGCACTCGACTGCAGGCGCTGCTGCGCGTGGAGAGCCTGGTCGGTGTCGAGCGCGCGCAGCGCCATCTCACAGGCAGGTCTGGCGAAACTGCCGCGGTCGGCCGCGAACCGCCCAAGGACCGGAATCGCGTCACGGTCGCCGAGCCTCAGCGCGCTCCACGCGGCCCAGAATCGGCACGTAGCGTCCTCGTCGCCGAGCGCGATATGCAGCTTGGGCCGCAGATCTTTCACCGCGAGACAACCGATCGCCTTCAGGGCGCTGGCACGCAGCGCTGGCGCGTCGGCCGCCGCCACCGCTCGGGCCAGCGCGCGGCCGGGATCAACCCGGTGTGCAACCGCCGTCACGAGTCCGAGATGCAAGAGCGCGGGAGCCGGCGCCGCGAGCAGGCGTTCGACATGCGCGCGAACGTCGCTGTAGTCGAGCCAGGTCAGCGCGGACGTGAGAGGAGAGAGAAGGTCCGGTTCCGATTCGAGTCGCGCGAGGAGCTGGTCGAAGACGTCGACCACCCGGCCGCGCAGCGCCACGATGGCGGTCACGAAGGTCAAACCTGATTCGAACGCCGCCGGATCGTGTTGCAGGAACGGCGCAGCGAGGGCCGGCCGTTCGCTCAGTTTGTACACCAGTCGCGACAGCCGCTGGTCCATACGTGCGAGGACATCGAACGTCACGGCTGACGAGCGCGCGACGGCTGAACGAGAGACCCACAGGAAGGCCGCTTCTTCGGCGACCGCGAGTGCGCGCTTGAGACCAATGTCGCTCACAGAGGTCACACTGGCGGACGGTGACTCACCGGTCGCGCGCACGCCGGCGGCGGAACGTTCCACTGGGGACTCGTTCATCACGGCCTGGTATCCTGCGGTTCCGAATCGCCGTCGAGGCCGTCCGAAATCATCCGGACGTACTCTTCTTCTGTCGCGGCAACCCGGTACAGCGGAATCCGGACTACGTGCGGCGGCGCCGCATTTCTCGGACCGTAGGCGACGCGGACCGGTTCCGGTAAACGGGCGCCGACCGTGTCGCAGTCGACCAACTTGCAGTCCGTGAGATCCGCCCAATAGAAGTCGGCCTCCCGCAGCACGCATCGATTGAAGTGCGCCCCGCGCAGATCCGCGCCGGCGAAGCTGACCCCGCTGAAATCGCTGCCGGCCGCGCGAATCGAGCGCAGATCAGCGAACTCGAACGAGCATCCTGCGAAACCGCCGCCGTTCAGCGTCGAACGCCACCACGTGGAGCGGTCGAAGATCGACGCCGATACCGTCGCGCCGGAGAAGTCGGAGCGCGACAGGTCGGCGTATTCCGCGCGGACCGTTGCCAGCACGGCATTCACGAACACCGATCCAGGCGCGGTGATCCGCGTGAGATTGCTGTCGCGGATCTCCGCGCCGGTAAAATCCGTTCCAGCGGCCGCCGCGTGTTCGAGCAGAACCGCGGTCATCAACGCTTTCTGGAAGTTGCTGCAGCTCACGACGGCTCTGGACAGCACCGCGCCGGTGAGCGTCGCGTGCGCGAGGACCGCGCCTCGCAGACGCGATTCGGAGGCGAGGCAGTTGCTCACGACAGCCCTTGCCAGCGACGCACGGCGGAAATCCGCCCGCGAGAAATCGCACTCGCTCAGCACCGCGTCGTCCAGGTTGGCGCGGCGGCCGACCGCTCCCTGAAGCAGGCTCGACAGAATTTTGGCTCGCGTGGCGGTCACGTGCGACAGATTTGCCCCGGTGAGATTGCAGTCCTGCAGCGCAGCCGACGACAGATCGGCTTTGACGAGCGTGGCACCGGCCAGCGTGACCTCGAGCAGCGCGGATCCGCGCAGGTCGGCGCCCGGACACTCCGCTCCGCCGAGATCCACGCCGGTCAATTCGCGGCCCGCCAACTCACCGGCACGAACCAGCACGGCGTACTGCGCCTGGTCTGTCAGCACCGACTCATCACTCACGGACGTACCTCGTGGCCGTCGTCACGGACGACCCAACCTAGGTTCACGTGGCGCCTGGTGGACATCCGCCACCGCCGCCCTGGCCAATCAGGACGGTCATCTCTCCCATGACGATGTTGTTGGGCGGCGGGAGCGGGACGAGGGCGCCTGGCTCCATCACGATGTCGCCCATACAGGCCGCGGGCTTGCCGCCGATCAAGGTGACGCCCGTTCCACCGCCGCCGCCGGGCGTTGTGATGCCTGGGCCGTGCGGCGTGCCCGAGCAGGCTGGAGGCGGCGCATTCGGGATGGGACAGGTGTGCTGGTCGGTGAGCCGCCAGGCAGGCTTGCCGCCGATCAGCACGGTGGTGCACGCCGCCCCCAGCAGAGGCGAGCCGTGCATCGTCGAATCTCCGAGGCGTGCAGCGGGTCGTCCCATAAGAACTACGTCCCCTTCGGCTCGGCCGGCTGAATCACACGGTTCAACCGAAAAACGCGCTCGCGCAGCAGCGGTCCCGCATCACGCGGGTCCACGCGCTGCAGCCGATGCGCACCCGAAAACGTGTACGACTCCCCGGTGGCAGCGCCGATAACGGTGATCGTACGTGCACCGGCGTACTCGACTTCAAAGACGAGACCACGCTCGATATCTTCCTGGCGAATGACCGCGCGTCTCTTCTCGCCACAGCAGCTCACGACGATCGCTCCTTCGACTCAATCTCGAACGGGTCCCGGGTCACGCGGTCCATCAGGACGGCGGCACCCGACAGCGCCCACCACGCCACGACCCGCTCGACCCACGAACTCCCCACGAAACAGGCCAGCGGCAGCGCTATCCAGAGGCTTAGGCAGTTGACGCAGGTGACAAGGCGGCCAATCGTCGTAGCCCTTGCCGCGGATCGCAATCGGCCAAAGACATCCCATGGGCCGTCCTCGCGCGCCACCAGCAACGACACGCGATACACCGCAAGCGCCGACAGCGCGAAACGTACGGCCACGTGCCACGTCGAATCAAACGTCTCCGCCATCATCCTCGGGCGGGCTCAATTAATCTTCACCAGGCCGCCCTTGATCGTATTCACCGCGCTCGCATCCGACGTGATCTGTGCCGCCTCCTGTTTCACCGACTGCGAGCCCTGGATGTCGATCTTCATGCCCTTGATCTCGATTTGCCCGCCGCTCTTCAGAGTCATCGACGACTGTCCGCAGGTCAGGTGGATCTCCTTGGCGGCTTTGATCACGACCTTGTCGCCGGCGTCAAGGGTGATCACTTTGCCGGACTTGTGCGTGTCGTTGTCCTTGACCTCGGCTGTCCGGTTCGCCCCGACCTTCAGCGCGTCGTCTTTTCCGATGCTCGTCTGCCGGGCCCCCGTGACGTTCCGCGCCTCGTCTTTGCTGATCGACATCGAGCCCTTGCCGGTGACGTTCGTCGTCTGGTCGCCGCCGACGGTGATCGACCGGGTTGCGCCGACCTTGGTCGACTGTTTTCCTCCGATCGAATTCGACTGCTTTCCTCCAATCGAATTCGACTGGTTGACGCCGACGCTGGTCGTTTGATTGGCGCCCACCGTAATCGCCTGCAAGCCGCCGATCGTGATCTCCTGTGCCGCGCCGACATTGATGGTCTCGTTGATGCCGACGCTGTGAGTCCGTTGCAACGTGACGGTCTTCGATTCACTCTTGCTGACAGTGACATCGCGATTCCCGCCAATGCTGATGGTCTCGTTCAGGTCAACAGTCTCTCCGCGATTCATGTGAATCGTGATCGTCTCGTTCTTATCAACCGTCTCCGTCCGATTCGCGTGAACCGTGATTGTCTCGTTGTTATCAACTGTCTCGGTCCGATCGTGCTTGACGAGCGTCGTCTCATCGTGATCGATCGTCTTCTTCCGGTCGTGGCCGACCCAGTGGGTCTCGTCGTTCTCGACCTCGATGTCCTGGTTCTTCTCGGCATGGATGAAGAGCTGCTCCGAGCCCATCAAATCTTCCATCCGGATTTCATTGAAGTTCGCGCCGCCGCCACCCTTTGAGCTGCGGCTCTTCATGCCCGACTGTGTCTGATTGCCCGGCAAATCGTACGGCGGCATCTGCTCCGCGTTGTAGACGCGGCCCGTAATAATTGGCTGATCAGGATCACCTTCCAGGAAATCGACAATTACTTCCTGGCCGATGCGAGGATTTGAAATCGCACCCCAGCCCTTGCCCGCCCACGGATGTGACACGCGAATCCAGCACGAGCTGTTCTCGTCCTTCTTGCCGCGTCGATCCCAGTGGAACTGCACTTTCACGCGGCCGTACTTGTCGGTGTAGATCTCGTCGCCGCCCGGGCCGACGACGACGGCCGTCTGCGGACCCTGGACGAATGGCTTCGGCGTCGTGCGCTTCGGGCGGAACTGCTGCCCGCAGGGCATGGCGAGGAACGAACATTGATACCCCGTGCCGCCGGCTTCGGGCAGCGATTCGTAATCCTCGAACGACATCGCATAGCTCGCGCCGACGATCAGGTAGTCGCCGTTCTGATCCTCACGCTTGTGATGTTCCGTGGTCAGCACCGAACCAACGGTCAGCCCGCGCGCGTTGGTCGACGCCCGCACGGTTTCGAATTGGGTTCCCAGTTCGTCGATCCGGACCGACGCGTACTGCTCGCCATCAGACTTCTGGATATACGTCCCGGGATAGTCGTACACCTCGTAGTCGCTCGGTGAGTAACCTCGGGTCATCGGCTTGTTGGTTTTCAGCTCGACGCTTGGTCGCTCGAGATCGTAGTCGTCGTGGACGTACACGCCGGGCTGAATCTCGCGTTCGAAGTCCCAGGTATGAATGTGTTCCGTGTCGGGCTTGACTTGCTGTTCGGGAGAGATGAATGACAACTTCTCGCAGCCGGTCGCGGGCGTGTGCTTGCTCGTCGAGTCGGTCAACACGAGCGTATCGTGGCCGTCTGTGTGCCGGAAGTAGTAGCCGATGCCTTCCTGCTCCATCAGTCGGCTGACGAAGTTGAAGTCGGTCTCGCGGTACTGCACGCAGTAGGTCCACTTCCGGTATGTGCCGGTCAGCTCGAACTTGTAGTCAGCCATCCCGTGATCGGCGAAGACGGCCTTGATGATGTCCGGCACTTTCATTTCCTGAAAGATCCGGCAGTCGGCTGTGCGCGTTAGAAACCAGAGCCACGGACGGACAAGCGCGCGATAGCGATAGTAAGGCCCGGCCATGTTGCCTTGCGCGAAACGCGTGACGTAACCGTTGAAATAACGCGTTTGATCGTCGGGAAGCCCGAGCTTGATGGTGACGTTCTTGCCGAGAATCTCGTCGACGTTGACGTCCTTCTTCTTGCTCAGAAGATCGAGGTGGTACTCGAACGGCCGGCTCATCTCCTCGCGCGCGTTCATGCCATGGAACAGCAGGACGTCCTCGCCAAGCGGCGTGACGATTTCCATCACTCTAGCCATGACATCCCTCGCCATGGGCACACGTCCTGTTCTGGCGCGAGCTCTCGAGAACCCGCGCGACAAACACTGTATTCATATACGAAGTGTTAGCCACCGATTATCCTTCAACCCGTACGCGCTTTCGCGTCCGCCTTCGCGCCTAGCGCTCCGGCGAGACCTCGCCGCAGCCTTGGCGGAGGCGGGCCCGGATCACCAGCCCGGCGACGGGAACTCCGGACTCCAGGCGCAATTCCGCGTGTCCGATTTCCGGGGTCAGGCCGTTTTCGGCCAGCAGCCGTTCAATGTACGGCTGCGCATGGGTATATCGGCCATGCGTCTCGAGATGGTAGTCGGGCGCCGCGGCGACGACACCATGCTCGAGGGTGAAGATCAGGAGCCCTCCGGGCCGTAGTGCCCTTGCTGCAGCGGCAATGGCTGCGTCCAATGCCCCGAAGTAGACCAGTGTGTCGGCCGACACGATCACGTCGAACGAGTCGGGCTGACTACGCAGGTACTCAGTCAGCTCGATTTGCAGCAGTTCATCGTAGAGCTGCTTCTCCTTCGCCTGCGACAGCATGCCGGGCGACAGATCCACGCCAGTCAGCCGCCGGGCATACGGCCGAATCAGGGGACCGCATAAGCCGGTGCCGCAACCCATGTCGAGCACGTCGAGATTCTGCGACGGCGCGAGTCCGGTGTCCTCGAGCATCGCACCGACGAGTGCCGGCGCCCGATAGGAAAGCTTGGCCAGCTTCGACTCGAAGCTGGCGGCGAAACTGTCGAACGAGATCTGGACGAACGCGTTCGATGCTCGATCCGGCGTCTCGCGGCCGCTGCACGCCGCCCACATGTGCTTCGCGACCGGATCGTCAGGATTCTCCGCCAGCCAGTCCTCGTAAATTCGAACCGCCTTGTCCACTTCGCCGAGCGTGCAGTGCGCAAGCGCGAGGAGTTTGCGCGCCTCCGGGTGCTTCGGCCTGAGCGTAATCACTTTGCAGAAGCACGCGACTGATTCCTCTCGCCGCTTCAGACTGTAAAGAAGCACGCCGAGGTTGGTGTAGGCGTCGATGTGATCCGGGTTGAGCCGAATCGCCGTACGGTATGCCGCCTCCGCCTCTTCGGGTTTCCCCGTCGCGCGAAGCAGCACACCGAGATTGCTGTGGGCATTCGCGTGATCGGGATCGAGAGCGATCGCTCGCTGATACGCCTCGATCGCTTCGTCGAGATGACCCGACTCCTGGAGAACGATGCCAAGATTACTGTGCCAGTCGGCAACATCGGGCATGACCGACAGGCTCTTCTGGATCAATTCAACCGCGTCGGTGCTGTGTCCGAGTTGGTGCGCGAGCACTCCCGAGAAATGCAGCGCGCGCGGATTCGACGGATCGACCGCGAGAATCTCGTTGTAGACGACCCGCGCCTCTTCGAGTCGCGCATCCTGCTGCAATTGAATCGCGATTTGCAGCGCTTCCTCGACGGTCAGCTCTCGCGTTTCCCCCGGTTCAGGGTCGGTCTTCTGCTGGAGCAGGTCCTGCATATGGTCGCCAAACATGGTCGTCATTTCCCATCCGACCGGCGCGCCGGCGTCAGTCGAACTGATACACGAAGTTCCCGTTCGATGCGTTCAAACGAACGCCCTTGAGCGCCAATCCTTCCATCGTCCGCTTGAGAAACTCGTGGCTGATTTCTGGCAGGACTGTGTTGGTCAGGATCGCGTCGATCATGCGACCGCCGCTCTCGACCTCTGTGCACCGACTCACGATCAACTTGACCGCGTCGTCGTCGTAGTTGAACGGAATCTTGTGGTGTTCTTCGACCCGCTGCTTGATGCGACCGAGCTGAAGCCGGACGATGCGCGAGAGCATGGCGTCACTGAGCGGATAGTACGGAATCACCACCAGGCGTCCAAGCAGAGCGGCCGGGAATTTCTTGAGTAACGGCTCACGCAGCGCCTTGGCAATGCCCTCGGGATCCGGCATCAGTTCCGGATCCTTGCACATGCTGACAATCAGCTCGGTGCCGACATTCGATGTCAGCAGAATGATCGTGTTCTTGAAATCGATGTAGCGACCCTCAGCGTCTTCCATCCATCCCTTGTCGAAGACCTGGAAGAAGAGTTCGTGGACGTCGGCGTGCGCCTTTTCGATTTCATCCAGGAGGACAACGCTGTACGGACGGCGACGCACCGCTTCGGTGAGAATGCCGCCCTCGCCGTAACCGACATAACCTGGAGGCGATCCCTTGAGCGTGGAGACGGTATGCTTCTCCTGAAACTCGCTCATGTTGATCGTGATGACGTTCTGCTCGCCGCCGTAAAGCGCCTCGGCCAGGGTCAGCGCGGTTTCCGTCTTCCCAACTCCTGATGGGCCGCACAGCATGAAAACGCCAATCGGCTTGTTCGGGTTATCGAGCTTGGCGCGTGAGGTGTGAATCCGGCGCGCGATCATGTCGAGCGCATGCCGCTGTCCGATCACGCGCTGATTGAGCGTCTCGGCGAGATTGAGCAGCGACTCCACCTCGTTCTTGACCATCCGTCCCACCGGCACACCGGTCCAGTCCTGCACGACCGCCGCGACCGCCTGCTCGTCAACGCTCGGCAGGATCAAGGGCGATTCGCCCTGAAGTGCGGCCAGCTTCGATTGGAGGTCAGCCAATTCTGTGAGCAGTTGTGTGCGCTCCTCTGCCGTCAACGACTTCATCGCTGCAGTCGGCGCGGTCTTCACCGCGCTCGCGTCGGCTGTTCCAACGCCCACGACCGCTGGCTCCTCCCTGGGAGCCGGAGATTCCACGGCCTGCCGCAGCTTGGCGCGAATCTCGAGGAGTCGATCGGCGAGCTTGTGCTCCTCCGCCCATCGCGCTTCGAGCTCCGCACGCCTCTTCTCTTCCGCCGCGAGTTTTTCTTCGCACTCGCGGCGACGGTCGGTCACGTTCACTCCGACCGCTTCCTCGCGCGCGATAATCCCTTGCTCGATCTGGAGGGCTTCAATCGTCTTGCGGCAGTCCTCGAGCTGCGGCGGCACCGCATGCTGACTGATCGCGACGCGCGCGCAGACGGTATCGAGAAGACTGACCGCTTTGTCAGGAAGCTGACGCGCCGGAATGTAGCGATGCGATAACCTGACCGCCGCTTCCAGCGCTTCGTCGAGCAGTTGAACGCGATGATGTTTCTCGAGCGTCGACGCGACACCGCGGACCATGAGCAAGGCCTTGTCCTCGCTCGGCTCCGCAACTTGCACGACCTGAAAGCGCCGGGTGAGTGCCGGGTCTTTCTCGATGTATTTCTTGTACTCCGCCCAGGTTGTCGCGGCAACGGTTCGCAGGGTTCCGCGCGCCAGCGCCGGCTTCAACAGATTCGCGGCGTCCCCAGTGCCGGCGGCGCCGCCAGCGCCGATTAACGTGTGGGCTTCGTCGACGAACAAAATGATCGGCTCGGCAGAGGCCTGCACTTCCTCGATTACTTGCCGCAGGCGATTCTCGAATTCCCCTTTCATGCTCGCGCCCGCCTGCAGCAAACCGATGTCGAGCGTGTAGACCTGGACGTTCTTCAACGGCGGCGGTACATCCCCACGCGAAATGCGCGCGGCAAAGCCTTCGACGACGGCGGTCTTTCCAACCCCCGCTTCGCCCGTCAGGATCGGATTGTTCTGGCGGCGTCGCATGAGGATGTCGACAATCTGCCGGATTTCCTCGTCACGTCCGCTGACCGGATCGAGCTGGCCGTTCTTCGCGCGCTCGGTGAGGTTGGTCGCGAAGCGCTTCAGCGCCTCTTTCTTCCCCATCTGCGCCGGTGGCATCGCGCTGCTTGCCTCGCCCGGCGCCGCCAGCGTCGTGTTGTCAGTCGCCCCCAGCGCATCTTCCGGTGAGCCGCTGACGATCTTTCCGAACAGGTCGGTCAACGTATCGGACTTGATCGCGTCGAAATGGCGCGAGATCGCGAGCAGCGCATTGCGCAACGACGGCGTCTTGACCATGCCCACCACGAGATGCCCGGTGCGGATGCGCGTGTCACCAAACATCAACGTGGCATAGACCCATCCGCGCTCCACGGCAGTCTCGACGTGCGTCGACAAGTCGGAGATCGACGTTGCGCCGCGGGGCAACCGATCCAGTGCCTCGGTGATGTCCTTCGCCAGCCGTGATGAATCGAGCTCGAAGTGGCGGACGATGCGGTGTAAGTCGGAGTCGGGTGTGTTGAGGATCTGCTGGATCCAGTGCACGAGTTCGACGTACGGGTTTCCGCGCAGCTTGCAGAATACCGTCGCCCCCTCGATGGCCTTGTACGCCAGACTATTCAGCTTGCCGAACGATGCGGAACGACTAATCTCGCTCATGCGATGAGATCCCGATCAACAAAGGTTTCGCAATTCAAGTACAGGTCAGCGGCATCCGTCGCGGACGTTCGCCGACCCAGCCACGTCGTCCAACCCAGTTGTCCCTTGACGCCGAGTTTCAACGCCGGGACTTCCTCTTTCTTCAAGTGCAGCCGGAGATCCCAGTCGAGTTCCAGACAGAGATAGAAACGGACCCAGTCCACAAGCTTGCGCAACGGCGTGGCACGGGACTTCTCGCCAGTGCTGGCCGGACCCGCCGCAGGTAGAAACGACTCATATTGACCCAGTGTGAGCGGACCGAGATGAATCCGAAACTTGCTCTGATGATCCCAGACCTTGCCGCCAGCCACAGCGCTGACCCCAAGCGTCTTGCTCTCCTGGCCGAGATACGTGCGATCTCGCCGCGCGAGAACCAGCCAATGACCGACAAATTCCTCGAGTCGCGCGGGCACGCGGAAATACTGGCGAATGATCGCCGCGAGGCCATCCGCATCCCGAACATGGCGCACCAGCGTGCCGACATGAAACAGCTTGGCAATGTCCGGCACCGTATCGCGGTGACGGAGCGAGTCAGGAGCGATTCCAATGAACGCGCCGACATAGGTGAGGAAATGGTCCTCGTCCTTCCGATCCCGATTGACGTGCGGTTGCGCCTGGGCCCACGCGCGATAGAACAGGGCAAGAAACCGATGATGAAAAACGTCGAGAAAACGGCTCAGCGTTGGGTCGCTCGCATGGCGCAGGCGATGGCGCGCATACTCGGTCAGGTGAATGGGAAGCGGGCCATTCGGTCCGAGCAGACCGAACAATCGGACCTGCAATCGTGGCGGCGCGCCGTCTTTTCCGAAATCGAGCGACGCCAGCGGCGCGGGCGCAAACGAAAGATCCGGATCCTGCCCCAGCCTCACGGCCTCGTCGACCGGGCGGAGCGCCGTCCCCCAGCGCGGCTTACCTTCGTACAGACACTCCAGGCGCCGCATCGTCTGATAGAAATCGTAACGATACGGCTCCCTCGCAATGTCCGACAGGAAGTTTAGAGCGTCGGCCTCGTGCCCCAGTTTGGCGTCCATCGATTGATTTCGCCTCGACTCTGCGAACGCAGCACCATCTCGGTCACGGAGTTGACTGACACATATCGCGCGAAGTGACGCTCGAGCACGGCGCCGAGCAGGAACGCGCTGCCCCCCTCGAACGCCATTTCGTCGACCTCGACGGTGATTTCCAGCCCGCGGCCGAATGCAATCGGACCACGCATCGGCAGACGGCGTACCACCCGCCGGACGTTGACTGATTGAATGCCCTCGATCTGACGACGCGCGCTCACGTCGGTCGTTGTGGCATACAGTTCGAGCAGATCGCGCAACGCGCCTGCCGCTTGCGGCCCGGTTGCGTTGATCAGTGACAAATAGTTGAGCGACAAATGACTGATCGCGCGCCAGGCGATCGCGCGATCAGCAATCGCCGAGTAGGGACGGCTCGGGCCGCTGACGGTTCGGACGCTGGTCACTGGTGCCGCGATGTTCAACGAGAAGTCGCTCTGACCGAGACCGGCCGGCATGTGCAGCACGAGATCGCGATTGGTGCACAGAGCCTGCACCGAGAGCTGGCGCAGATCCGCAGAGTACGGCGCCTGCGTGGAATCGACCAGCGACAGATACACTTCGCTGCCGATATAGCTCGATCGCGGCCCTCGACGCCGCTGGTCGGGGGGAATCACCCGCGGGTCGCGCCGGGTGGTGAAATATGCCGGTTGATGGTGTTCGAGGTCGAGACTCTCCGATGAATAGAACGGAAGAAACCGCTGCTCGCTGTCGTCACCCGCACCGTGCCCGACGACATCGGTCACTTGATAGATCTCGAAGTCAAGCGGCCGCGTGCGATCGGCAACGACGTGGAACTCGAAGGTCGAGTCGCTCACATGGATGCGATCGACGCGCGGTTTTTCGAACAGATTGATCGCGGGCGTGCAAAAGAGCTGCAGATATGACGCATCAACGACGCTTTCGAGCGTCGCATCGCCGCGGCCAACAAGAATGACGATCTCCGCTTCGTTCCCGGACACGCGGCTCAGCGCCGGCGCCAGTCCAGTCAGCTCGAGGAAGCGATAGCGCTGTGGGAAGCTGAAGTACTCCTGCAGCAGACGGTATCCCTGAAACGATCGAAGGCTGACTGGCAGCAACGCTTCGTCGTCGGCGAACCCGACAGGACGGATCGCTGAGGACGGCAGCAGTGTGATGTCGCTCGGCCGGCCCCCGACGGGGCGCACGAGGACGCCGAGGCCGCTGGCAAGGCAGAGTTCAAGCAGTTTGTTCGCCGCGTCTTCTCGTCCCCCGAGATAGAAGCAGAGACGATCGATTCGCGTCTGGGCGAACTTGAGTCCGGCAGTCGTCTTCAGTCGGAACCGGAGCCCGCCTTTGATCCGTTGCGCAATCGGCAGAGTATTCAGCGGCAAATCCGGGGCGAAGGAAAAATAGTTCGCCGCGGTGACGTTGATCGGCAGCAGCGTCACGTCGTGGGCGGTCCGGAATTCGCACGCGGTCGCATCATCCGGACCGGTGATCGAGTGCATCGTGGTTCCGCGCGGCACCGTTCGCGTGCCGCTCGACAGGCCGGGATCGTCCTTGTCGGGATGCAGCTGCGCGATCAGCATCGACGGCGTCGGAGCGAGATAGTGCGGATACACGATCTCGAGCAGCGACTGCGTGAATCGCGGGAATTCCGAGTCGATCTTCAACTGCACGCGCGCCGCGAGGAACGCGGCGCCTTCGATCAATCGCTCGACGTAAGGATCGGCAACCTCGAGACCGTTCATCCCGAGGCGAGCGGCGATTTTGGGAAACTGCTGGGCGAACTCCGCCCCCATCTCGCTGAGATGCCCCAGTTCGCGCTCGTAGTACTGAAGAAGACGGGGATCCATCACGTCACCCGCGTGGCGCGAGGTCGGAGACCTCGACCTGCCCGGTCACCAGATCGATTTCCGTGCGGACCAGCAATTCGAGCGGAAGCGGTTGCGCCCACAGGTGGCCGGAAATCTCAACGCCGATGACGTTGTGATGATCGAGCCCGGCGGTCTCGAGCGCGCGCACGTGGAGTGACTCGGGAAGAATGCGTGGTTCGAAATCGATGATCGCCTGCCTGATTGCACGCTCCAGATCCGGAACTTCGATCGTAGACGCGGTTTGCCCTGCGAGCGCCGGCAGCCCGTAATTGATGACCGACCTGCGTGCATGCGGCAGCGACGCCACATCCATCCCGGGATCGAGACGCGTCGTATTGAACAACCACGCGAGATCGCGGAGCACCGCTTCCCGTAAGCGACGCTTGGAAATGACGCGATGAAGGCGCGGCTCGAGTTTCTTGTCGGGTTCCTCGTCGGTGAGACGATCCAACAGTGCGGGCTGAAGTTGATCCTGTGGCGGAAGCTGTTCAGGCATGATCCGCGCCCGCACCGTCAGGCGCCGGTTCGGCGACTGGTGAGATCGAGAGCGCGCGAATCTCGAGGAATGGCGTCTCGCCGGTGTCGGTCGCGATGATGCGCTGGCCGAGGCCGCGGAACGCGTCTTCGGCGATTGGCTCCCATGTCGTCTTGCGCGAGAGCGCCAGGTTCCCGTCCTCGGCGTCCTGTGAGCCGGGATATCGCGTGGGAATCAGTGCCAGGGACTCGCCGCCGTTCTCGAAGTCGAGATGCGCCGGCATCCACACCAGATCCCGGAGATCTTCCGGCGCCTCCATCGTGAGTTCGCGCATGCGGGTGAACGGAACCCAGTAGTACCGCCCGTTGATGATCGCTTCCAACACCGGACCCAGGCGCGAGTCCGCGTCGGCGATCCATTCGAACGGGCGGCCGTCGATGTTGCCGCCGGAGGTGGGAGCTTCTTCGAACGCGCGCTGGCGAAGCTCCTCGGACTGAGCGGCCTCACCTCGTCCGGCACGCAGCCGTGACTCGATCAGGAGCGCAAGCCATTGCTCCGGCTCACCGAGCACCATCGGAGATTTCTTGCCGGCAAAAACCTCGTCGCGAATCAGTTCGCAGCGAACGGCCTCGCCGTACATCTGTGCCATCGGAAGCGCGAGTGGATCGAGTTCCGACGCCACCTTCAGTTGATTCAGCGCCCGATCCCACTGGCCGAGCACGCAGAGGAGCTGGAAAAGAAAAACGCGAAGCTTGGCGTCGGATGGCTTCGCGCGAATGTCTTCCTGCAGACGCGCGAGAGCGGCCCGGGGATCACCCTCTTTCAGGGTCCGTGCGGCCGCATCCGAGAGAGTCATGGTTTATCCCTGGGTCGTCCACTCGTCCTGGAAGCTGGTGCTGCCCTGCGGCATGCCGTCAGCACCCTGGGGCGTGTAGTCGATGGAGATCTTGTTGAACGAAAAACTGACGCGTTCGAGAAGGGCCGGACTCCCCGCGGTGTCGCCGGCCTCGAGGTCGATCGCCATCACCCGGCCTTCTTCGATCTTGATGATCAGGTACTCGAGCGGAGTCTTGCCGATCTTCCGTAGCGTCAGCGTCGCTTCTTTGATCAGCTCGTTGGTGCGCAGCGCGGACATCAGCGCGGTCGACGACTTGTCCACTTTCTTGGTGATGCGCAATTCGCGCATCGTCGCCTTGCCGGTCGCGACGCCGCCGCCGAGCGACGACTTGCCCTGCATCCCCCAGGACCAGGCCAGCACTTCGATTTCGTTCTTGTGCTTCTGGTCCAGGGCCTCGCCGTTGATCTCGCCGTGCTTGGCGCCCTTCACCTTGAAAAACATGTCCCCGGCGCCGGGGCCGCGAGACTCAGAAGTAGGCGCCACGTGATCCCTCCGCCTCTACGCTTCCTTCTGCGCCTTGAGGTCGTACTTGAAGAAGACGCCGGCGTCGAGCGACCCGTCCGGTTTCTGTGGCTTGTATTCCACCGCCACCTTCGCGAAGGCGACGCTGACGTTTTCCGTCGCGCCGTCGGCTCCGCTGTTGCCGTGGGTCACGCCGGTGACGATGACGTCGTTCATCTTGATGACCAGGTACTCCTGTTGTCCCTTCCCGGCCTTGCGATTGGTGATCGTCGCTTCCTTCAGGTGGACGCCGGTCGCGCAGTACTGCATGAGCACCGGAGAAGATTTGTCGTACCTGTGGATGAAGGACAGGTCGTGGAACGTGGCTTTCCCTTCACCACCACCAGTGCCGTGCGCCATCGAGCCGGCATTGGTCACGCCCCACGAGTACGACAGCACTTCGATTTCGTCCTTGTGCTTGTCGTCGAGCGACTCCCCCTTGATGTCCCCGAGCTTCGCGAAAATGTCTGATGCCATGACAACGCTCCTCTACCGCTTCTCTATTGAACGATCAGCTCTCCGAAAGCGTACAAATGCCGTCAGCTCGCCTTCGCCGACGGCAGTTTCGAAACGAGTCGCAATGATACGGTGAGTCCTTCGAGCTGATAGTGCGGACGCAGGAAGAACTTGGCCGAATAGTACCCAGGATTGCCTTCCACTTCCGCGACTTGCACTTCGGCGGCGGCAAGGGGCTTTTGTGCCTTCGTCGTTTCCGACGAATGCGCCGGATCGCCATCGACGTAGTTCATGATCCACTTCTGCAGCCAGATCTGCATGTCTTCGCGTTCCTTGAACGATCCGACCTTGTCCCGGACGATGCACTTCAAGTAGTGCGCGAAGCGGCAGCATGCAAACAGATACGGTAGCCGAGCGGCAAGGTTCGCGTTTGCCGTGGCATCGGGATCGGTGTACTCGAACGGCTTCTGCACCGACTGCGCGCCAATGAATGCGGCGAAGTCGGAGTTCTTGCGGTGTAACAACGGCATGAACCCGTTCTTCGCCAGTTCCGCCTCGCGACGATCGCTGATCGCAATCTCGGTTGGGCACTTCATATCCACGCCGCCGTCGTCGGTGGGGAACGTGTGAACCGGAAGACCTTCGACCGCGCCGCCGGATTCGACGCCGCGGATGCGCGAGCACCAGCCGTACAACTTGAAGGAGCGGTTGATGTTGGTCGCCATCGCGTAGGCGGCGTTGGACCACGTGTACTTGCTGTGATCGGCGGCGCCTGTGTCCTCTTCGAACGCGAAATCCTCGACCGGGTTGGTCTTCGAACCGTAGGGAAGCCGTGAAAGGTAACGTGGCATCGCCAGACCGAGGTAGCGCGAGTCTTCGGATTCGCGCAGCGATCGCCACGCCGCATATTCCGGTGTCGTGAAAATCTTGGTCAGGTCGCGCGGATTCGCGAGCTCCTGCCACGACGACATCTGCATGATCGTCGGCGAAGTCCCGGCGATGAACGGTGTGTGCGCCGCGGCTGCGACCTGCGCCATTTCTCCCAGCAGTTCCGTGTCGGGCGGCGTGTGGTCGAAATAGTAGTCGCCGACCAGGCAGCCGAACGGCTCACCGCCGAACTGCCCGTACTCCGCGTCGTAGATCTTCTTGAACAGCGGGCTTTGATCCCATGCGGTCCCTTTGTACCGCTTGAGCGTCTTGCCAAGATCCTGTTTGCTGATGTTCATGAAACGGATCTTCAGCATCTCGTCGGTCTCGGTGTTGTTGACGAGATGGTGCAGACCGCGCCACGCCCCTTCCATCTTCTGGAAGTCTTCGTGATGCAGGATCAGATTGATTTGCTCGGTCAGCTTCTTATCGAGCTGCGCAATGATCGCCTCGATCGATTTGACGACGTCGGCGCTAATCAGCTTGGTCTGGGAAAGAGCCTGTTCGGCGAGCGTGCGGACCGCTCGCTCGACCGCCTCCTTCGCTTCATCGGTCTTCGGCTTGAACTCTTTCTTGAGCAGCGAATCGAAGTCGCCGACTTCGGTGGCGCCAATCGCCGACGATTCCTGCTGCTGGGCTTTGGGATCTGCCATGATGTTCTCCGCTTCGCGTCACGCCGGAATCAGGACGTCTCACCTGGATTTTTTGTCGCCGCAAGCGTCTGCAGCAGCGCGGGATCCTGCAGCAGCTTGGCGACCAGGTCTTCGGCTCCGCTCTTCCCGTCCATGTAGGTAATCAGGTTCGCGAGCTGTTTGCGGGCCTCGAGCAGCTTGTTGAGCGCGTCGACTTTCGAGGCCACCGCAGCCGGCGAAAAGTCGTCCATGCTGTCGAACGTGAGCTCGACGTTCAAGTTGCCCTCCCCGGTGAGCGTGTTGGGAACCTGAAAGGCGACACGCGGCTTGAGCGCCTTCATGCGGCTGTCGAAGTTGTCGACGTCGATGTCGAGGAACTTCCGATCCGCGACCGGCGGCAGCGGTTCGGTCGGTTTTCCCGACAGATCCGCGAGCACACCCATGACGAAGGGCAACTGGATTTTCTTTTCGGCTCCGTAGAGTTCGACATCGTACTCGATCTGGACACGGGGCGCCCGATTGCGGGCGATGAATTTCTGAGCACTGGCCTTCGCCACGATATACCTCCCGGAAGGGACGCGTTACTGATCCTTCAGTCCACCTGCCGACCGTGCCACCGACAGCGCATCGGGTGCAATGTCGGCGAGCACTTCGAGAAAGTCCTTGGCCACAAGACGCTTGGCGCGATCGACGAACAATGGAATCGGGCTCGATGGTTCGTGTCGCCGGAAGTACTCGGCGACCGCATCGAGCGCCCGGATCGCATCCGCGCGTGAATTGATCGCACCTGCCCTGAACGCGACCTCGCCGGAACCATCGCCCGCCGCCGCCGCCCCGTCGCCGGTCGCTTCACCACGGGACGCCAGCTGTTCCTTGCAGAAGCGGCCCAACTTCGCAAACTGCGTAACCAGCGGACCAAAATCGGGCGCGACTTCGGGTCCACCCTCGCCGCGCATCCGCGCGTCGATGCTGGTCAGCGCCGCGCTGGCGGCAGTGACGCTGCTGTCAAGCGCAGTCAGGTCTTCGAGTGATAGTTCCCCGAACGCATTGGCGATCGCCGCTTCCTCGGGCTTACTCTCCAGCGGGCCCGGCGTCGCCTGCCCGCGTGCGATCTCGATGTCGCGCAAACTGTATCGACCATGCTGGCGACTGGTTACCAGCGGCAGCCGCCAGATCCGATCGATGACCGCCATCGGATCGGCAAAGCAGTTCAGCGCGTTACGTCTCGCAATCGCATCTTCATCGAGTGCCGGGTAGACCTGCGGCCAATACGTTTCGAGCCACTGCGATGCCGTCGTGAGCACGGCCGCGAACGCCGGGAGTCCGTCGGTTCGAAGAAATGCCGTACCCAGATAGGCAAGCAGCCTAATATCCTTGCTCTTGTTCAGACCTTCAAGGGCATCAGCCCGAATCTTGTTCCATTCAAGAGGCGGCCGGGCCTTCGACAGTTCCTTTTCATCACTGTCCGGATCCGCCGGAGCCTCCGGAGATCGTACCTGTCCGAACAGCCGAAGGGCGTCCAGAGATGACAACAAAATCGAATCGTCCAAGCTCACGCCGCACGGCTGTTCTGGAGAAATCGGCTGAAGCAGCGACTGCCCGTCCCACCGAGCGTTCATCACGAAGCCTCGTTGTTTCCAGCATTTGCGTGGCGTGCCCTGAGCGACCGTCGCGATCCACGGGAGTCGAAGGGGCCGGAACGCCTGCGCATTCTATACCTGAACTTGAGGCAAGAGGTAGCTGCTGTCACGCATGCACCTCGGCGATAAGCACGGTGACGTTGTCGGGCGCACCGGCATTCAAGGTGGCCTTGATCAGCCCGTCCACCGCCGTGTGGATGTCCTCCGACTGCATCCAGTTCCGGATTTCCGACTCCGGGACGACGCGGGTCAGACCGTCGGAACAGAGAAGAAACCGGTCGTCCGGGCGGACGGCATCGCGATGGACGTCGAGGATCAACTCCACGTCAACTCCTACTGCACGAGTAATTACGCTGGATTCAGCGGCGGCTGTTCCGCCAATGGCGGCGAGGCTGTGGTCCGTGGTCAGCTGCTCGAGCGCCCCGGCCCGCCACCGGTAGGCCCGGCTGTCCCCGGCCCAAAGCACCGCCGATCGCGGCCCGCGAAGGAGCAGCATCACGACCGTGCTTCCACTTCGGTCGGCCGGATCGGCACCCATGCCGGCCCTCGCCAGATGGTTGTTGACCTCCTGAACGCGTCTCCGTGCCGCGTCGATGGCTTCTTCGAATGTGCCATCAAGGGGAAAGTCGGTCAGGGCGTCGCACACCATCCTGCTGGCGACCTCGCCGTGACTGTGACCGCCCATGCCGTCGGCGACCGCCCACAGACCCGCCTCCGGGCGTTCGACGAATCCATCCTCGTTATTCGTGCGGACGCGGCCGACATCAGTGGCAGCGGCGGAACGGAAATAGAGGGGCGGACCTTCGTCGATGATGAGTGTGCCCGGCAGTGTGTCGTCTTCGGACACGTGGGCCTGGACCGAACGCCACCGATGCGCGGCCCACGAGCCTTCCAGCAGTGCCGGATACAGCTCCGGGCTCGGAAGGCCCTTGAGCACAAGACAGCTTGGTTCCACCACGCCAGAACCGTCGGTCCAGAGAAGAACCAATGGGCGGTATTTGGCCTCCAGGTGGAGCGACAGCATCTGCTCGAACGCAAACGTCACGTCCGACGCGGTCGAGAGCGGTATCTGCCAGGGCTGCGGGGTATCGGTCACGATCACGGAGGCCCCAGGATCGAGCACCAGGTCTGGAGGCAAGGCGATTGGCGTGAGCTCTCGTCCCAATGCGAGCGTCCCTTGATCGAATCGCTCGAAATCGACCCGTTCGGTTGCGAGGGTTTCGATCACGAGTTCTTCGGCCGCCTCAAAAAACCGGCCGCACGATGCGGCGGTCAGCAAGCTGACGTCCGGCGGCAGCTCGGCGACGAGCGTCAGCGGAAAATAGCGCCCCACTTGATCAACGCTCGGGGCGGCTACACCGATCACCGGCGCAGGCCCACAGGCGCCGGCGGCACAGACGAATCGCCAGGCGGGACTCGTGAGGTAGACGTCCAGCCAGCGAGCGCCGAGCGCAGTGCGGCTCGACGCCAGGCATTCGCGCAGCCAGGCGTCCCACGCGTCGACGAACGCGTCAGACACGCGGCGGCGGAGGAAGTCGCCGTGGCTTGGCAGCTTGCCGTAGAAGCCTACCTGCATCGGCGGTTCACGATTCGCACACGAACTGCCGCCAGCTACCCGACGCGAATGGGTTGCCGCCGACACGGGCTGGTTCGATGATTGCTTTCACGCGGTGGTGTGGATTCTGAATGTTCAGCAAGATTCGTTGTCCGTCGGGAGTACCGGCTCGAGTCGCGTCAACCATCCTGAACAATGCCCAGGGACCACCGTACGGGGCCGGTGGATCGTAGTAGCGGCTTTCGAAGGTCGCGTATGTATGCCCCTGTCTGTCGCCGGGCCACTTCATTTCCTGTCTCTGCCCCCGGGTGTCGACGTTCGCGCCATCAACAGTGAGGACGAATCGCTGCGCATTCGGATCGAGGTCGCTGAACGTGACGTAGAACTTCAGCTCGGGAAATTTCGATCCAGGATTGAAGAACATATCTCGAATGCGACGGGCCAGCTGCATCTGGACGAGTAACTCGTGCGACGGATTGACGGCCCCGGGACGCCACGTCCACGTCTGACCGGTCGTATCTACCTGCTTGTCGAGATAGTCGGTGAAGAACCGGTCGAACAGTCCGTCGTATCCAAACACCATCCCGAAGTCCGGCAGCTGGACGTCGGTACCGGTACTCGCAAATGGATACCGATTGGCGATCAGGCTCGTGCACGCCGTGACAATCCTCTGTGTGTACTCCTCTTCAACTTGTCCCGTCGCGGTTCTGCGGACGTTGGCTTCTGGCGCGTCAGCAATCTCGGCAACGATCCTGCCGACGGCGGGGGGCAACGACGCCGCCTGCTGACGAAGATCTTGCGTGAGCACACGAAATGATGGATCGGTCAGCATCACGAGCGCGCTCTTCCCGGCGACGTCAGGCCCGAGCGTGTCAATCTGCTTCTGAATCTGACCGACCGCATTGAGGACCGAGTCGAGCTGGGCTTTTCCAGCTTCGCCGGCGAGAAACTGCCGGATCCACTGAAAATGTGCCGTCACACGCGTGCCTGGTTCGATCGACGGCATACCGAGACCTTTCTCGATCGGTGCGATGATGCCGCCCAACGTGCCCTTTATTTTGTTTTTCGTCTGATCGATAACGCCCTTTGGCGCCCCGGTTGCCGATACCTCCACCAATGTGGTGTTGGTCGAGATCACGTTGAGAAGACCGCGCAGCGGCGAGGTTGGCGAGGTCAGAATCCGAAGCGCCTCGTTGGCCTGACCCATGGTCGCGAAGTGCACAACCTCCAAATCGTCAAAAAACCCGTCCCACGCACGAATGTAGTCGGTCTCATAGAGGTCGGTGACGGCGGAGAACAGGGTTCCGCTGCTAGCCACCGCCGCCGCTCCACTTTCCCCCCAGATCCACGCGTCCTTCGCCAGCAGTTGCACCATCTCGGCGCGCGTCTTCACTGAGATCTGCTTGAACTGATCGCGCGTGTACAGCCGCGGCATCGGCGTCGACAATGCCACGCCGCTCTTTCGCTTCAAGATCTTTTCGATCTCGAGACCTGCCAGTTGATCGACCCGGAGACCCGGGTCATCCAGCGATTCGCGTTTGATATCGTCGTAGAGAATTCTGGGCAGCAGACTGCGTGGCAGGCTGTTGCGAGCCTGGCCGACGAGCGTTCCATCAATCGGAAACTTCCGGAGTGTCGAACGATTGCCGAGCAGTGCGTGGAAGTGCTGTGCCGCCGCCGGCCCTGCCGCCTCCGCATCACCCGTGCCCCGTTTCCACTCCTGATCCACAATCAGGCCGAGATAGTCCTTGTCGAAATGCTTCGGCTCGCCGAGCATCAAGTAGGCCTTGAAGTAGGCGTAAAGCCTCTGCGGATCGGTTGCAAATTGAACGACGCGGGCACGAAGCTGTGCCGCAAACCGCGGCAAGAGGATGCTGTCGAGCTCATTCACGTAGGCATCCAGCGCCGCAAGTCCAAGCGACCGTCCTTCGTACAGCCCCCACTTCATCGGCAACGACGTCGTCTCGCGAAACCGATCGGCCCGGTCCACGACGGCACGAATTCCATCAAGGCGCGCGACGATCGCGGGCAGCGGAGAGGTCGGATTAACCGCAGGACTCTGCTCGAACGCGGTGAGATCGGTATCGATGTCCTGGAGGAACTCCCGATTGCGAGTGTAACTAATCGAAAGGGCCGCAATCGCCGCAGCCGTGAGAAGTCCTGTGACGACGTACACGCCAAGCAACAGCGAGGCGTTCCTGAGTTCGAGCCGGCGGTTGACGCCGGCAAGTCCCGACTCGCCGATCATCACTTGCTTCAGAAGATCGCCGACGAAGAATGCCTTTCCCGGGCCGCGTGGCGCCATCACTGCTTCGGTCGCCCCGAAGGTCCGGCCGATGCTGCCCAGCAGTCGATCGATCGGAGTCCCTTCCTGGGTGCCGCTCGTAAAGTAGACGCCGCGCAGCAGAATGCGTCCGTCGAAGTCGCGAGCGCTGAACACATCGGACACCCATTGCGTCAGCGAATCGCGCAGGGTCGCCATCTGCTGCGGAAAGGCAAAAATCTTGGCGCGACGGCGCGTGTCGCGCACCTGGTTCAGCCGATCGAAGACGCGCTCGTTCAGGCGCGTCACCAGCGCATCGAACTCCGCAGGATAGACCGTGGGACTGTCGTTGCTCAGCGTCTGGTCGTAGGGAAATGTGACGCCCCACACCTGCGCCCGTTCCTGTGGGTTCAAGTCCTCGAAGTACTCGGCAAATCCGTCGACCAGGTCACATTTTGTGACCATGACATAGACGGGCAGCTGAATATTCAACTCCCGATTCAATTCAGAGAGACGATTCCGAGCCGCTTCGACATGCCCTTCGCGAGCCGCAGGATCCAGCAGGAGCAGATCCTGCACACTGACCGTCACGATGACGCCGTTCACGGGACGGCGGGCGCGATATTTCTTGAGCAGGGCCAAGAACTCGGCCCACCCCACACTGTCGGATGACGCGTCTGAATCCTGCGTCGTGTAGCGGCCGGCGGTATCGAGGAATATCGCTTCGTCGGCAAACCACCAATCGCAGTTGCGCGTACCGCCAACGCCGCGGAGCGCGCCTTTGCCGACGCGCTGCTCGAGCGGAAACTTCAGGCCCGAATTGAGCAGGGCGGTGGTCTTTCCCGATCCGGGTGCGCCGATGATCACGTACCAAGGGAGGTCATAGAGGCTGTGGCCGGATTGACGCTGCTGTTTGAGCGCCGACACCGCCTCTTCGAAGCGCTCGCGCAGCTTGACGACTTCAGCCGGCGTACGCGCCTTCTCCGCCTGCGGCTGCGGCTGCGCGACCACGGCGGTGAGGAGTCGATCACTGGCGCGGTAGGCCTTCAATCGCTTCATCAACCGCCACAGCAGCCAGATGCCGATGACGACCCCGATCGCCACGAGCCGCGCAAACTCTGATTCGAGCGGCGCGAATCCTGCGAAAGCAAAGTACGGCCCTGCGTACCAGATGAAGAGCGTGATGAGCAGCAGGCCCACGAGAACGACGAAAGTGCGCTTGAGAAAGGCGAACATGATCAGCCTCGTTCGACGTTACTGATCGCGCAGATGGATGATTTCAACGCGGCGATTCCGCGCACGGCTCTCCGGATCGGAACCCGGAGACAGTGGTTGCGATGAACCGACACCCTGCCACGTCAGCCGCGCCGCGTTGTCGAGCCCTTTCAACAGCAGCGTCTGGGCCACGTTGGCCGCACGCTCCCGCGACAGCGCGAAGTTGTCGCTATACACCAGAGACTTGATTGGCTGATCGTCGGTATGGCCAACAACCCTCACCCGACCCTGTACTTTGTTCAGCGCCTCGGTGATCTTGACGAGCGTCGGCTCATACGACGTGTTCACGGTGGCACTGCCGGATTTGAACAGATCCGAAGCTTCGAGGGTGACAGTCGACCGCGCCCCTTCCTCTTTAACCGTCAGGAGCCCGGCACCTTCTTCCGGCGCGAGCAGTTTTTTCAGCGTCGGACCGGCGGCTGGCGGCGCCGGCGGCGGCACCGCGAAGTCTTCGATACCGATCTGTGCCAGCCGCTGGTGCAATGGATTCGCCTGCGTGGCGAGCTTCGAGTAGTAGATCGCAAAGGTGACGCCGAGGATTGCCAGCGCCGCAGCCACCACCACCCACCATGGGACGTATCGAATGAGCCGGCTCCGTTGATCTTCGAGCCCGCGCCACTGCAGCGACAGGTCGGGCGGTGCCGCGCCGCGTTGACTCTGAATCGTACGATGGAGGTTGTGGTGCAGGTCGGCCAGCTGTTCATGGCCGCGCTCCTGCATCTGATACTTTCCGGAAAAGCCGAGCGCAAGGATCAGATACTGAAGTTCGATCAGATCGATATGCCGCGCGGGATCCACCAGGATCCGATCGAGCATCTCGAAGAATTTTTCTCCGCCCCAGGCTTCGCGGTGCAGCGCGACGAGCAGCGGATGCTGCGCCCATTCGCTTTGTGAGCCGGACGGCGTGGACAGCACCGCTTCATCGAGACCGGCACACAGCACATAGCGCGCCGCGAGCACGATTTCGTTGCGCACGCCGGCTGCGCGCGCCCGCTCCTCGAATCGCCGAATCTCCTCGAGCGCCGCGCGGCGAAGACTGGGCACGTCAATAGATGCCTGCGTGCTCCGCATCTGCCCCATGCGCAGCAGCAGCGGGCTGGCCGCCTGCACGAGCGGATTGAGTCCAAGTCCGAGTAGTGCCCGCGCAGACTCCGGGATGGCCTCGACCTCTGCGACCCGCGGCATCGCAGCGCGCTGGTACATGCCCGAATCCGGCATGCCGCGTCGGCCGGCGCCGGGGCGGGGCCGTGCGGTCAGGTCCGACGGCAGGAAGGGATCGTCGGTGTCGGCCATGGAAAAATCCCCCCTCTCACCCGCGAATCGCCCAGAACTCCATCGCCAACCCCGGGAAATCTCCAGGGACGTAGATTGCCACGCCGCCGGAGTTCTTCAGTTGATCCCACAACTCGTGCGTCTGATCGAGTTCGAAATACGCATAGCCCGCGTGATAGGGGATCTGCCGCGGCGTGACCGGAACCGGTACGACCGGCACTCCCGGAAGACCCTGTCGTACGAGATCGCCGATCTTTTCGGCGGGCGCGATCTTCACCTGCGTCGGGAATCGCTGTCGCACGTATTCCGCGGGACCATCCGCTCGCGCGGCAAGAATGAATATCGCCGAACTGAACAACGTCTTGTCCGGAACGATCGCGACGCTGATGCCGAACTTTCTCGGCTCGAGCGGGATCGGAATCGCCACCTGCGTCATCACCTTACTCATCGATTCGCGGAGCGAGATGATGACCGGCTCGAAGCTCTCCTTGAGACGATCGTGGCGATAGCCTGGGAACTTTGGCGTGCGCTTCGATGTCGTCGTAAACGTGGCGAGTTCACCCGCGGCGGCAACACAGAACTGGAAAAACGCCTCGGGGTGAATAACCCCGGTATCGGCGAAGTGGGTCAACAGAGGCTGGTAGCGGTTGATCGTCTGAAGCATCAGAAAATCCGCCAGCTCGGACGCTGCCCCTCGGCTCGTCGCCGCGACGCGGCCGCCCAGCGCCTCGCCGCGTTGGTGGAACAGTCCCAGCAACTCCGTCGTGACCGTCGCCAGTCGCGTGGCCGCCCGCAAATGCAGAATCGTCGGGATGAACTGTTCGTCGAGCACGACCTGCTGATCGGCGCGGCACTCGACGATGTGCGCAAGCGGGATACAGGCATAGGCCTCGGTCGCTTCGCGCTCGAGCAGCAGCCGCGTTCGAAGTGCCGCAACTTCCAGCGTCGCCGGTTCGCCGATGGCGACTGCCGCACTGGCAGCCTGGAACTCGCGCACCTCCTGTCGGACGAGCTCATCGGTAACGGGGCCGCGCGCCGATTCCAGTTCTCCAGCGCGACGGAGCGGTAATGCCAGAAACAGCCGCTGATCTCGTGCGTCCGCCGCAATATCGAGCGGCGGCGGCAACGGCTCATCGTCTGGCATCCTGAACGGCGTGCCGTCGGGAAACACCCCCACGAGCCGGCGGAACCCGATCTTGCCGATCTTCAGAAAATCGCGTTCGATCTCGATTTCGGTAAAGCCCCAGGCATAGGACACCAGCGATCGAACGCGGGTCTCGATGTACTGCTCGAAGTACCGGTCCTGCTGTTGGAAATGCTGCGGCTGCAGAAACAGCCCTTCAGACCAGATGACGCGGTTGTGGCCAGACATGAAACGGTGCCTGACAATCTATACGAATCAGGCTCACATTCCCAACTGGATTGGGCGAGACTATTTTTGGGGGGAAGAGCCCTCGGGCCCTTGCTGCGCGCGAGTTCGCCGGGCTGCCTTCAGTTTGCGGAACTGCTCTTCGTACGCGCGCCGGAATTCCTCGCCGAACAAACGATCGAACGTGGCGTCGGGATCCTTGACGAGCTCCTGGCACTTTTCGCGATACAGCTCCCAGTACCGCATCTTGGCGGGAATGAGCGCGTGTTTGCTCATTTGCGCATCGAAGTCCTCCTGCAACCGATCGGCGTCGAACTCGGTCAGCATCGCATCGAATGCGACGCGCAGCCCTGCCAGCATCGCGAGCTGATGATCGCGCAGGTCGTCGAACGCGTCCGCGAACGCCTCCACCGGACCAAGATAGGCGGCGTTACGCTTGACCAGGAGATTGTGCAGCGCGTCCTCAACGTTGGCCGAGAACTTCAACGGGTTGTTGTCGGCCGGCCTGAAGAGCGTGTGCTGGATCCCGAACTCCTCCTTGATCCGCTGACGTGATTGCAGAATGTCCATCAACCCGGCGACGACGATCCGAATGATCTCGCCGAGGTTTCGAGAGAGCTCGGGTGTGATCACGGCATCAGGCACGCCAGCGCCCGCCATGAATTCGGCGAGATCGGCAGTCTGCCCCGCCTGACGCGGAGCGGCCTCGACGTGTCGCGGAGCGACTTCGGCGGGCGGAGGTGCGACGGGCGGCGGAGGACTGGGCGGGGCGACATTCGCCTGCCGAGCTGCGCCTGGCGAGGTCGCCCGTTGTCGAACCGTCGAATCCTCAGAAACCAGATCTTTCAATCGTCGTCCGATCGCCGAGTCACCGGGCCGTGGCCGGATCACGGGTGTCGGCGGCGGCGGCGGAGGTGGAGGCTCCGGCGGCGCCGATGGCTCGTCGGGGCTGAGCGGATCGTACCCGTGTGGAATGGGGACGGACTCGAACGGTGTCGGCTTCGAGGGTGGCGCCGGAGTCGGAACAATCGCAGGCGGCTGATAGTGCTGCCCGAGAAGATCGTCGGCGTGCGGCACAGCCGGCTCTGATTTCCGCGGCGTGCGACTGGCGACTGGATCGAAAAACTTGAGCGGGTCAACTTCCTCGTTCACCGGAGACGCCGGGATGTTGGCGAGGTTTTGCTCCCCCATCAAGGGATCAAGGCGTGGAGCGAACGGATCCTCGGCAAAGGGATCGGCATGAACCTCTCGCGCCGCTCTGGCCGATCCCGTCTCGATCCAGACGTCGATCTCATATGGCTCGATGAAGATCCGATCGCCTGCCTTCAAGGCGTACGGGCGATTCTGGATCAGCCGATTGTCGGGCGAGTTCACCGATATGCCGTTCCGGCTCATGTCCTGTATGTAGAAGACGCCGCTCCGGAACGAGATCTGGGCGTGCCGCCCTGACACCTTGTTATGCGTCAACACCCACGAGCTCGATGGCGCCCGACCGATCGACCCACCGTCCTCGCCGAAGACATGCCGCGTGGCGTCCCGGGAACTTGTGTCGCGCGCATTCGCGATCTCGAGTGTGAGCGTAGCCATGGGCTCTCGAGAGAGTGTACCGCAAGCGAGAGTCTGCCCGGCCGGCCGGCGGTCAGCCTAGCAAAATCAGCGCGCTTCGACGTGAAACGGCCGGGTGCCGACGGGTTGATCGTCGATGAAAACCTCGGCGGTGTAGTCGCCACGTGGAAAGCCGCCTGGACTTTGAAGCCGGAAGTCGGTCGCCGCGGCCTGGTTGTAGGAGACCTGCTTCTTTGGTTCATCGATCACGTGCTCACCGTACTTCCAGCGGACGCGGATTGTCCCCGAGCCGGCACCTCCTGTGAGGACCGCCAGATAAATTGAGTCATCGGGCGTGAACGTGGTCGTGAAACCGCCCACGGTGTGGTCTGAATTTACGGTTCGACCGAGCTGAATCGCGGTCATTTGAAGCGGCTGGTTCGATCCGCAGCCGATGAGACAGAGGAACAGAATCGCCGGGAGTATGACAGTTAGCTTCCGCATCGAGAATCGAATTGTACATGCTCTCGCATTTGCTGCAGCGCGTTGGTTCTTCTCATTTCAAATGATGAAGGAAGAACTCTCGCGCGACGGCGAATACACCCGCGCGTTCCACCCGCTGCGCCTCGGAGGCTCCGCGTCGATGCTCGCGTACGTCCATCCGGAATGGACCGGCGACCTCGTCGAGATCGGTACGATTGAAGAAGGTATGCGGGAGTCCGTCAACGAGTCGGAGTGTGACCTCGTTGCCCGCCGCTTTCAGGGC
Source organism: Vicinamibacterales bacterium (assembly GCA_035491715.1). GTDB lineage: Bacteria > Acidobacteriota > Vicinamibacteria > Vicinamibacterales > 2-12-FULL-66-21 > JALZOC01. The sequence continues at coordinate 77,605 of DATJKH010000087.1, forward strand.
CTCGTACAGCAGGGCACTTTGCCCATGCGGCACCGAGCTGTCGGCCAGTCCGTGCATGATCAAGAACGGCGGCGCGTCCTTGGCCACGTAAGTGATCGGACTGGCGGCCCGGACACGATCCGGTACAGTTGAAACCGCCGCACCGAGCAGGCGGGACTCCGGCGATGTCGCGTCACCGTGAGCGACCGCACCGCGGCCGCGGCCAGCCGGGGCATCACCACGCGCACTTGTCGCAGAAGGTGCGCCGCCTCGCTCGCCGCCGCGTGAGCCTTGCACATTGACGGTCACGACGGGTGACTGAAGTGTCGAATGCTCTTCCTGCGTCTGCGTGTCCATCACGTCAAAGCGGGTTGGTCCATACGCGTCGAGCACGCAACGCACGGCACTGCTCTTGTCCGAGTTGCCAGTCCCCTCGAACATTCCGCGCGGAGCGAGTGCCGCCACTGCGGCCAGATGGCCACCCGCTGATGTGCCCCACAGGCAGATTCGATCCGGGTCAAGCGCGTGCGCGGCAGCATTGGCCTTGAGCCATCGAATGGCTGTCCGGACGTCTTCGACATTGGCCGGGAATGTGATGGATGGCGTGAGTCGATACTCGATCGAGGCCATCGCGAATCCATCCTGCGCAAAATAGCGTTTGAAGTCCGGGCCAGTGGTGCGCGTTCCGCCCGACCATCCTCCGCCGTGAAGAAACACAATCACCGGTACGGGTCGACGAATCGGCTTTGCCGGAACGTACAAATCGAGCAGGAGATCGGTGCCGTCGCGCGACGCGTATGCGAGCGTCCTGGGCTCGGGACTCGTCGGATCCTGAACGCCGTTTGCCGCCGTGGTCGCGAGCAGGATCGCCATGACAACGGAGACGGGCCGGATCAGCGCACTCACATGAAATCCTCAGGCCGCGGTTTGAACGCGAGGGCCCGCCGCAATTCAGGAGTGATCTCTCGACGGATCGGGACTCCGCAAATCGCTTCCGCATGCGCGAGCAATGCGGCGCGATCGGCAAGACCTGACGCGGCGCCCTGGATCCATACCGGATCCTGCGGCGGCAGCGGGAGCTTCGGTGGATGGACGTCGAGCGGATATCCGTCGGGACCGCGGCCACTCATCTGCAGCGCTCTGAACATGTCAGCCGCGCCGCCGGCGAACCCGCCGCGACCGCGACCTTCCGGTGCTCCCCTGCCCGAAGGTGGCGCACCGCCCCGGCCATCAGCGCCGCCGCGTCCACGTCCGCCCATCATCACAAAGAAGTTCTCGAAGATTCCCGGCGTCAGGAATGCGGCGAAGCGGTTGTATTGCTGATTCAGCCGAAAGCCGTGCAGATTGCGCGGCGGCGCCTGAAAGTAATCACCTGTGTGCAGCGGCACGGCTTTGCCGTGTGCCCATCCGAGCGTTTCACCATCCAACGCGAAGAAGTTCTCGAAGTGTCGGGCGTGAAAGTGGGCGCCGACTCCGCCACCCGGCCCACCTTCCGTGATGATGAAGAGAAACTGACCGGTCGTGTTGGCGTTGCGGGCGAGGAATGTATTGCCGCCAAAACGTTCGCCGCCGCCGTCAGCGAGCACATACGGACCAAATGTGGACGGTAACTGCTTGTTCGTGACCCGAACTGGAGTGCCTGCCGGAGCGGCCGCCGGGGCGAGCTGAAAATCTCCTGCGAACGACGCCCGTGCCAACGCCGACGCCGGGATCTCGTGGGAAACGTTGGCGGCAATTTGCGGCCCTTGCTGCTTCTCTCCCATCGCGATGAACGCCGCGCCGACTCGGTGATTCATCGAGAAGAGCGCCAGTTGCGCGCCAGCGGACTTCATTGTCCAGGCGTGCGGAGTTCCTGGCGGCACATTGGCAAAATCTCCACGCATCATCGTCCAGCGCTCGCCCGCGAGCTCGAATTCGATTTCGCCGCGCATGACCAATACCGCCGCATGACTGCTGAGATGCGCATGCCGTGGCATCGTCGCACCCGCATTGCCAGTGAATGTCGCGAGTTCATGAACGTCCCCCGTGTCTTCGCGGCGTGCGATACGTTTCATCACATGACTGCCGATACGGTGATACTCGCCGGCGTCGTTCGGCAGCATGTACATGCGCTTCTGTCCGGGCAGCTTTCCCAGGATCGGCTCCGCCTCAGCGCCACTTACCTCAATCGGATTGAGAATCTCGTCTGGGATGCCGTCGACCGACTGCTGCGCTGAGAGACCGCGCGACCCGAAGATGTTCCACGCGACGAGTCCGCTCCCTGCGGCGACACCGATATTGCTGATGAACCTGCGACGATTCCACTCGGACATCGCTGTCTCCTTATGCTGGCTTCCGCCTCAATCGCGTTTCTGAATCTTCCGCCGAAAGGCGGAAGCGACAAAGACCCGATCAAAACGCAAATCGCACTTCGACCTGCCTGTGTTTGAGCGGCGGAATTGGCGTTGGAGCGACCATGGCCGCATCGCGCACGATACAGTCCTCCCATTTTGGCAGCGTATCTGTCTGGTAAAACCGCTCGACGTACCGCCAATCGGTTTCCACGAAATCGCTGAACCACTGATCGAGCGAGGTGACGCCACGCTCACGCATCAGCTGCATCGCGAACCCTGCCGCTTCCCGCTCGTAGTCGTGCAGCACGCGCATGAATCGCGATTTGTCGTCGGTGTGCTGGAGATCGGCAAGTTTGTGTTCGATCGATGGAGCTACCCATTGGACCGAATGGCCGAACAGATGGAGCAGGAGAAAGCACTGCATCTCGAAGCCGACATCCGGATCGATGACGATGCGAAGGCCATCGAAGATGCCCGTACGTGGGGGTTCGAGATCGCGATACTCGATCACGAAGCCATACTTGACGATGCCCGACGAGGCTTCACGCCAGAGCGCGACCATGTCGCTCGACGGCAACGAGCCGACAAGACGGCTGCCCGCCAGTTCATGGCCGCGAACGGTATCCATCTTTAGAGCAGCGGCGTCGCCCGTTTGCACAATTGCAGCGCAAGCCCCCACGGATCTCGCAACATGATCAGCCGCGTTCCGTCGTCGCGCGTCATTTCATCAACGAATGAGGCACCGGCGGCGACGAGCGCCGTCCGTGCACCATCGGGATCGGAGGTGGCGAAGGCGACGTGCAGCCGGAGCGGATGCATCGACCGGTAATCGGGGATTGGGTCATCCGCATTGCTGTAAAGCTCGATGACGGTGCGGCCCGCACCGTCGGCGACGAAGTGAATGTAGGGCGCAGCGTTCGACTGGCGCACGATACGCATTCCGAGATTCTGCACGTACCACGCCGCCATCGCGGCCGGATCGGGAACGTTCAATGCGACATGTTCGATGTTGAGCATCGGCATCCCGTCATTCTGCCCCAATGCGGTGATCGTTGTCTCACCTGTCGGTCGTCAGCAACTCAGGAGATGATGCGGGCGTCTGCGGCGACGCACCAACGCTCGATGACACTGACGCGGCGGCAACAAGCGTCAACAGGAGAACCTTGGCTGGACTGATCGATCGCATGCAGAGCTCCTCGCGGCACCATCATATTGCCTCGGCGTCTGGGAGGGAATGTACGTCGTTGTCATAGAATCAGCCGCGACTAAATGCACTTCACATCCAACCAGCGACGCGGATTTCTCGCCGCCTGGGGCGGCATTGTCCTTGATGGGGTCGACTCCTTTATATATGCGCTCGTACTCGTGCCTGCGTTGCGCGCGTTACTACCAGCCTCAGGCATAGAACCGACCGTCGGCAACGTGAGTTTTTACGGCAGCATCCTGTTTTCGGTGTTCTTAATCGGCTGGGGGCTCGCATTTGTGTGGGGACCGCTGGCCGACCGGTTCGGCCGTGTGCGCGTGCTGATGCTCGCGATTCTGTGCTACTCGCTGTTCACCTTTCTCGGTGCAGTGGCGCAGAACTGGTGGCAGCTGGCGATCTTTCGGTTACTCGCCGGCTTCGGGATTGGCGGCGAGTTCGTCGGCGCCGGAACGTTTGTCGTCGAGGAACTCCCGGAACGTCAGCGAGTCGTCGGAACCGGGATCATGAACAGCGGCTATTACCTCGGAGTCTTCATCGCCGCGGGGTTGAACTACTCGATCGGTGCGCAATACGGATGGCGCGCCATGTTTGCTGTCGGCGGCCTTCCGGCACTGTTCATCGCCTACGTGCGCTTGTACGTGCAGGAACCAGAGCGATGGCGCAACCGCGTGGCCGCAATTGGGCGATGGCGTGCACGTGACGCTTTTTTCGCGCTCTTCTCGCTCGAGTATCGGCGACGCACGCTGCTCAACTGTGTGTTTCTCTTGATCTCGATGATCGGACTCTGGGCCGGATCGGTGTATGCACCCGCAGCCGTCACGCAGGTCGCGACCCGCATGGGGTACGGCGCCGCGGACGCGGCGCGTGTGAGCTCGCGGGCCACGATGCTGCTGGCGATTGGAACGATGATCGGGTGTCTCATCATGCCGACGCTGGCGCAGCGGTTTGGCCGTCGTGGTGCGGTGGCGTTTTTCTACGCGCTGATGGCCATCTCGATCGCGATCAGCTTCGGCTACGCGTTCTATAGACCATCGGACGCCCTCGTCACGTTCATTGGATGCCTGTTCTTCGTCGGCGTCGGCGGCGGCAGCTTCTCTGTCTACTGGACCTGGATCAGCGAGCAATATCGCACGGAGTGCCGCGGCAGCGCGCTGGCGTTCGCGACGTCAATCGGTCGATTCGTTGCGGCGGGTGCAACATTCCTCGTCGGCGCCGGGATCCAGCGCTACGGCAGCATCGGTGTGCCGGTGGCGCTGACCGCGATCCCGTTTGTGATCGGTTTGCTGCTGCTCCCGCTTGCGATCGAAACGCGGGGAAAGCCGCTGCCTGCGTGAGTTATTGCCCTCCGCGGCCCCTTCCAGCATTTCCCCTCCCGCCTCTTCCACCTACTTGCTTCAACTCGTCGTCGGTCCATGGCTTGTTGCGGGCCTTGGTGAGTCCACGAACTTCGAGCACGCTCATCGAATCAACAGGGGGAGCAGTGTTTCCCCACGAACGCCGCACAAACGTGAGGACTGCCGCGATCTGATCGTCGCTGTAGGTGGCGCCGACTGGCGGCATCAGGCCGATGGTTCCTTCCTTGCCGGATAACAACACGCGAATGATCGCGTTGGGATCGACACTCTTCACGTAAGGTGAATCAACGAGATTCGCGCCCATCTTGTCCTTGCCTTTGCCATCCTCCTGGTGACATCCGACGCAGAGTCCTTTGTAGATGTCCGCGCCGGCCGTGAACTGTTTCTGCTGCTCGTCGGTCAGCGGCGCAACGATCACCGTCGGGACCGGACGATTCGGCCAGTCCAGCTTATTCATGACGGATTTCGCCACGGTCGCGAGCGAATCCGAACCGGCAGCGACACGAGCCAGATCGACGGGCTCGACCGGCAATGTGACCGATCGTCCGGGTGTAAAAGACTCGCCCGCCCCGGGGGTGCTCAAGCCCGCGAGTGCCACCGTGCCCGCAGCGCGACCACCACCGCGACCGGTGGGCGCCGCGCCCAGGGCCGGGAGGACTTTGTCAACACCCTGGAGAACAGCCTGTCGCACCGGTAGGGGTTGTGAATCACTGACGACAACGGCGAACAGTTTCTGAATCGAGGCGACATTTGCGCTGCGCGTCACCGCGGCGGCGAGTGCGGTGATCGCCTCCGTCGGCGCAGGTTGGCCACCCGAAGCTTGAAGAACATCGGTGAGCACTTGTTCTTCTGCGCCGGAAATGCTGCTGATGACCGCGTCAACGATCAGGGGATCGCTCCCGTACCTCTTGAGCAATGCGGTCGCTGGATTTTTGCGCGCTGCAGCCGGCATCTCGCCAAGTGATGCGGCGACCTGCCGACGAACGTTCCAGTGTTTGTCGTTGCTGAGGGCGAGCACTGCTTTGGTAAGCGATGCATTCTCCGAGACGAGATACCGCTCCGCCAGTCGCACACCATTGGCGCGCACCTCGGCTCTCGCGTCGGCAAGCGCTCGCTCGACGACCTCTGGATCGATCGCGTCGAGACCGTCGAGCGTCCAGAGCGCGTGCAACTTCGTCCGCCAATCAGGAGCGGATACCGCCAGCTTCTTCAGTGTTGGCGCGACCGTGGTCGCGCCGCGCTCCACGAG
>DATJKH010000088.1:0-24635 GCA_035491715.1 Vicinamibacterales bacterium
TTGGGTGCGGATGTATGGGGTGATGCTGGTGGTGCCGAGTCTCGATGCGTTCGAGACCAAGCCCACGCCTCCGACCGATCCAATCTCGGGGAAGCCGTTTGATTCACAGAGGCAGCCTCAGAGCCGCTAGCGACAGCACGCGTACCTTCGCGCAAGAGCCTGGTTCAGCGCCACGGTACGACTGCTGCTGCCAAGCTCCCTGATGCGGTGTCTAACGTTGTCGCGAGTGTGATCACATGGCTCTTCCACCGGCCGCCGTGCGCCGCCAGGCCGCGCCGCTGATGCGGCTATCGTGGCACCACTTTGTCGTGATTGTCGCCGTCGCCATGGCACTCGCGGCCGTCGTCGGAATCGCACTCGCCCCCGACTTGGCAGACGGCTACGCACGTCACGCAGTGAAGCAGTTCGAACGCGAATTCGGTTTCGAAACCGGAATCATCACCGTCACGGATCCGACTGGGACGTATCAGACATGGGGGATTACCGCGGTGACACCAGGCGCAAGCTTCGACAGGTTCGGCTTTCGCGCCGGCGACATCCCGTTCGCTCATCCCCACGGCCACGGGGAGACATGGCTTTACGGCGCATTGCGCGAAGCATCGGCGGGGAAGTCGGCGGAAGTCGAGGTGTATAACGCGCGAGACATCGCGGCCGGAGCGCGCACGCTGAGGCGAATTGTCATACCCGCAAGCCGGTGAATGACGCCGATTACTTCTCCACGCTCACCGCATACACATGCCTCTCCCCTTGCGCGAACTGCCCAGTGAAGATCACCCACTTCTTGTCCGGCGTGATGTGCACGTTGGGCTCGACGCCCCCCTTGCCGGTGACGTAGTTGTGCCGCGACATGCTGGCCAGCTTCTCGCGTTTCAGCGTGCCGTCCGGCTGGACGCGGAACAGATTGATCCACTGTCCGTCGGTCGAATACGCAACCTGTGACGGGTCGCCGCCGTCGCTGGCGAAGAGCGTGTCGTCGCGCGAGCTGGTGAAGTGCACGCCCCACCAGTCGCGCTCGACGTGGTAGCGAATCTCCTTGCCGGTATCCATGTTCACACCCGCGATCCAGAAAACCTGGCTCCGCGGCGTCTGCAGATCGAACCACACTGTCTTTCCGTTCCAACTCCACCACTCGTGACCGTTGATCTCCATGTCGGTGGTCCGCTTGTGCATCAGACGCATCCGGCTGCCGTCGGTGCGGATGGTCCACGTCCGATCGAGCTCGTGCCAGGTGCCTTCATGGCAGTAGAGGAGGAGATTGGGATCGACAGGGTTGAACTGCATGTGATTGAGATCGCCGTATTGATAGCCCGTTTCACGCACCGCGCCGGTTTTCAGATCAGTGAAGAGGAATGACTGTAGCCCCGGATTGAGCGCACGCGGAGCGAGACCGTCCTCCTTTTTGACCGAGTACTGCTGGTCCGGCGTCAGATCCTCCATCCTCTTTCCGGGAAACATGCGCTGCAGTTGCGGAACGGCCACGCGAACCGGTGGCGCCGGATACTTGCCTTCAGGATCCTTCGCGTTTGCGTTCTTCGCGACCGACAGCGTTTCATCGGCGTTGATCAGGCCGCGCCCGTGGGTCAGCTGGCGCACCCGTTTTGTGTCGACGTTGACGGCGCTGATCGCACCGCTATTTGTGAAGTAGATCTCGCGCGTCCGCCGCGCGAAGTAGCCGCCGCGCCCCTGCGCCACGATCTCTGGCTTCAGATCGGGCGCGCCAGTCTTGGCGACATCAACAACCGCCATACCGTCGGGAGTGTTGAACATCAACCTGTCTCCCTCCGGTGAGAACGCGTTGTCGTGGAAATACAACGTCGATCCGCCCGCGGCATCGAGCTGGACGATGCGGTGGCCGGTATCCGGATCGATCCAGTCGCGTTTCTCCTGTGACTGAAGCGCGCCGAATGCGAGCAGGAGTGCAGCTCCGATAATGGAAGCTTTCATAGGTCAGTCCGTCCGCAGAGCAACAGCCGGCTCAATTCGACTAGCCTTCCGAGCCGGCAGATAACTCGCGATCAACGCGAACACGAGCAGAGAACCCGACGCCACCGCGAACGAGAGCGCATCGGTTGGTGTAATCCCGTAGAGGACTGTCGCCAGCACACGGGTAGCCGCATAGCTGATCGCAATCCCGACGACGACTCCGGCGAGAGCCAGGACCATGCCTTCACCCACCACCATGGCGATAATGTCAGTCCACGACGCACCGAGGGCCATGCGCACGCCAATCTCGTTTGTCCGTTGCGTCACCGAGCGTGAGATCACGCCGTACAAACCGACCGCAGCCAGTGCGAGCGCGAGGGCGGCGAGTCCGCCGATGACCATCGTTCTCAGTCTCGGTTCCGCGGCAGCATCCAGCACGACTGCATCCAGTGGGCTGACCTTCGTGACGACAATGCCGGCGTCCACCTGAGCGATGCGCCGCTGCAAGGTCGAAACCAGCGTGCGCGTGTCACCGTGTGTCCGGGCAATCAGGAACACGTTGGGCCACGGTTGCTGCGCGAATGGACGGAAGATCGAGTTGTCAGCCGGCTTCGCGAGACCGGAGTATTTCACCTCCGCGATGACGCCGACGAGCGTCATCGCTGCATTGCGCGTCTTGCCATCTTTGAAAACAGGAAGCGACAGCGTCCGTCCAAGTGGATCCCCCTCGCCAAAGAAGTGGCGGGCCGTATCGGCGCTCATGATCATCACGGGAGGATGATTGTCATCGTCGGCATCTGTGAAGAACCGTCCTTTCAAGAGGCGAATGCCCAGCGCCTGAAAATATCCCGGCGTGGCGGGAATCGCGGCCGACTGATAGGAGATCGCGTTCTCTCCTCTCAACGTGAGCACGATCCGGCTCTCCGCCGGGGGGAGCACCGTTCCGATGCCGGCGAGGCTCACTCCAGGAAGCGTCCGAACATCGCCGACGACCCGATTGACTACAGCAATCTGCTGGTCGCTCGTGAGATCCCGATTCGATGACAGACTCAATGACGCCGTGACCACGTGATCGACGTCGACACCCAGGTCCGTCTGCAACAGGCGCACGAGGCTGCGGGCGAGAAGCAGAGACCCCACGAGCAACAGAACCGAAATCGCGAGCTGGCCCACCGTCAGCGCCCGGCGAACGCGCCTTCCGCCAACGCTGTGGGACGCCGCAACACCGCTGGCGCGAAACGCGTTGGACCTGGTTGATTGCAGCGCCGGATACAGTGCCGTAAGCACAGTCGTCACAGCGACGATGATGTAGGTGAACGCGAGAACGGACGTGTCGACCTGGACCACGTCCAGGCGGGGCACTTGCACGGGTTTCAGCCGCGACAACCCTTCGACCATGCCGATCGCGACGAGGATTCCGACAGTCCCACCGATCGTCGCCAGGACCCCGTATTCGATAACTAATTGCCGGACGAGTTGAGGTCGTGACGCGCCTAACGCAAGTCGAACGGCCATTTCACGGGCGCGTCCCGTATTGTGCGCGATCAACAGGTTCATGGCGTTCGCGCAGGTGACGCCCAATACGAGTGCGACTGCGGCGAACAACACAAGCAGCGACGATCGCGCCGGACGAACGAGTGCATCATGCAAACCGACGACGTTCGTTCGCAATCCTGTGAATGCCTTATTGGCCGAGCTCAACTCCCGTGCAAGGCTCGGCCCTTCGCTGACGATCTGCGCGGCGCTGACGCCATCCTTTACCCGCGCGACCGGTGAAAACGTGCAGCATCGCGGACTCAGGGTTCGTACGAATCCGGCGGTCGTCCAGGCGTCGGTCTCTGGGGTCGGAAACTGGAAGCTGCGATCGACGACGCCAACAATGGTGAAGGGGAGTTGGCGCCACCGGGCGCGCTGAGTGCCGTCGCCCCGCGTCGAGTTGAGAATGATCGAGCGCCCGATCACATCGGGCGAACTGGCGAACAGGCGACGCCACAGGCGCTCGCTGATGACCAGCGACGGTGCCTGATCGTCGGACCGATCGAACGGCCGGCCCAGCTTCACGTCGCCCTTGAGCGTCGAAAAGAACGCGTCGGACACCGTGGCAAATTCCAGCGCTTCCGGCGAACCGCCGGTCGACAGCACGCCTTGATCGCTCGCATAAAACGCCACTGATTCGAAGGCCGGCGCGCGTCGGAAGGTGTCGAGATCCGCGAGTGCAAAGTAGCTGCGCACCGGCTCGCGGACGCCGCTGACGTCGTGTTCGGCCTCGATGAGCACCAGCTGCTCTGGCTGTTGGTAAGGCAACGGCCGCAGCAGAATGCCGCGGACGAAGCTGAACATGCCGCTGTTGGCGCCGATCCCGAGCGCGAGCGTGATGATGATGGCGAGCGAGAACCCCGGGCTTCTTGTCAGGGTGCGGAAGGCGTAGCGGAGATCGTGCAGAGCCGCGCGCATGGCGCGCATTGTATCTAAGGGAAAAGGGAGAAGGGAAAAGGGAAAAGGGAAAAGGGAAAAGGGAAAAGGATCTTACTTGACGGACCAGCCCCCGGTCTTCCAGCTGGAAGCTGGAAGCCGGGAGCTGGAAGCCGACACTTAGAACAGGAACCGCGCGCCGAGCTGGATACGCCGCGCGCTGTTCGTTGCGCCAGTCAAGCGGCCAACCGTCGTCGCGTTTGTCAGCGCTCCGGTTACGTAATCGAAGTTTGCCGTCGTGTTAGTGGCTGTCCACTGATTGTTGTTGAACGCATTGTAGAGCTCGAAGCGGAGTTGCAGCCGTTTCGCGCCGCCCATCGGGATGTTCTTGAACGCCGAGATGTCGAAGTTCCAATATCCCGGTCCGAGATATTCATCGCCGCTCGAGTTCCCGAGTCGGAACTGATCGGACGGCGGCTTGATGCAATCGACGTTGAACTGACGCTCGAACGTGCGCTCGCCGCGCGACAAGTTTGGATCGCAGACGATGTCCGGACGGCTGCCCGGAGTGTCGATCCCGCCGGTGCCAGTCAGGGTGCCCGTCGGTGCGTTCGAGTAGCCGTAATTGAGCGCCTGGTACCTGCCGCTTGTAATCGTCGTAATGCCGGAGACCTGCCAGTTGTCGGCAAGCGCCTTGGTCAGAAGGTTGTCGTACTTCTGGCTGAGATTCGGCACTTCGTACGAGTAGTTCAGGATCAGCACGTGAGGACGTCGCGACGTCTGGTCGTTTCCGCTCTGGTTGTAGTAGCGCTGCTCCATGTCGCCCGTATAGAACGGATCGATCGTCCCCAAGTTCTTATTGAAGATCTGGTAGGTGTAGGCCGCGCCCACCGAGAGCCCGTCGGATGAACGCCGGCGGTTCACAGAGAACTGCAGCGAATGGAAGTCGCCGTAGCCGGTGAACTCGCGCTGCGTGACTGCGCTCCATCCGCGAGTAGGACGGAGGTAATCGTTCGGTAGCGGCTGTGTGATTCCGCCCACCACGTTGGTCGAGTCGAGACTCGATGGCTGATAGGCATACCCGTAGCCGCGTCCATTGATTGGACGATTGACCAGCTGGTCGCGAGCCGCATTGCCGACATAGGCGAAGTCGGCGACGAGCCGCCAGCCGATATCGCGCTGCACGCCGGCGCTCCAGTTGTACACAACCGGCGGTGTGAAGCTGGTGATGCGCCGAACGCTCGTCGTGGTCGCCGCCAATTGTTGCGACAGCAGTTCCGGAAGCGTCGTGTAGGCCGTCGTCGCGGTCAGGAGGAGCGGCGGCAGCTCGATGAGGTCGAGGATGTTGTCATCCGCGTAGCGGTCGTAGAACACGCCGGCGCCAGCGCGTACCGAGGTCTTGCCGTCGCCGCGCGGGTCCCATGCGATCCCGAGGCGCGGCGCGACCTTGAACGGTGTGTTCTTCTGCGGTGTGTCCTCGTAGACCACCATGCCGTTGTAGAAGTCGCCCGAGTTCGGCACCAGGCGGTTGAGATACACCAGCGGATAGGTCTTACTGGTGCCTTCCAGCGGATTGATGGCGACACGGGCGCCATTGACGATCGCGGGCTGATACAGGAGCGGTGCAGTACTCGGATTCCATTTATCCGGTTCGAACTGGGCCACCTGGTCGCCGTGGCTTTCCGTCGGTCGAATCACGTAGAAGCGGATGCCGGCATCGACGGTGAACTTGGGTGTGACGCGCCAGTTGTCTTGCGCGAAGAACTCGGTATTCATGAACAAACCGTGCGCCGAGGGATGCGCGGTCGACTCCTGGTACCGGGTCACCTGTCCGAGCAGCGCATTGGCGAACCCGATATTCGTGTTCCCCGGGCTCGAGCCGTCGGTGTCGAAGGTCAAACTGCCGTTGAACGAGGAAGACCGCTGCGCCGGGCGCGTCGTGCGCTCGATGAAGATGCCGGTCTTCATGTTATGTGCGCCCTTCAGCTTCGTCAGATTGCCCGTGATGGTGAAGGGGGCATTGAAGCCGAAGAAGCCGAAGCGCTGCTCGTAGCCGAACGATGGGATGGTGCCGTTCAGGCCGCCGCCGAAACTGGCCTGCGGCAGCAGGTTGAGCGGGTTCGCCGCCGGGTAGAACTGCTTGAATCCCGGAAGTGCCGTGCTCGCCTGGTTCGAAGCCAGTGCCGCGTCATCAAACGGCGTCGTGTACTGGTGCGACCAGTTCACACCTATTGTGAATTCCGAGAACGTCGTGTTGTTGAAGGTGTGCAGCAGGGTGTTGACGTAGCTGACCGTGTCGATCTCGTACTTCGTCGCCATCTGGGGCCAGCCGCCGGCCGCGCCGAGGAAGGAGACGCCGCCCGCACGCTTTTCATAGCCCCACTGGACCCGCCCGTACGCCGTGGTTTTCGGTGCGACGTTCCAATCCACGCGCAGCACCTGATCGTTGCGCGGCCAGTCCTGCACCGTCTGGAATGAGTAGTTGTTGCCGTTCGCGTTCTGCGCGAAGGTCGGCAGCGGCAGCAGATTGAGCAACGCTTTCGCGGTCGCGTCCATGCGATTCGCCGGGATCTTGCTGTCTGGGAAGCACGCCGCACCTCCTCCGGTGAGGCTGCACGAGCCGGGCAGCAGCGGGTCCCGAATAAACAGACGTCGCCCTGACGTGTCCACCGTTTGCGAGAAGTCTCCCTGGCGCTCGAGCGCAGTCGGCATCCGGCGTTCGTTCAGGCCGCCCGGATCGGTGCGCTGCAGGATGTCCTGCGAGAAGAAGAAGAACAGCTTGTTCCGGCTCTTGTTGAAGTCTGAACCCGGAATCAGCACAGGTCCCCCGAGTGTCCACGCCTCGTTGTCGAACGCGTAGTCGGGCGGTTTACACTGAATCGTCTGTCCCCCCGCGCACGCCACCTTCCGGTTGTACTCGTTGGCGTTCAGCGCGTCGTCGCGCTTGTAGTACGCCGCGCTTCCATGCCAGTCCTTCGTTCCGCTTCGCGTGACGACCGTGATCGTCGCGCCGGAGCTGCGGCCATACTCGGCCTGGAAGTTCGAGGTCTGCACGCGGACTTCGCCGATGGAGTCGAGCGCGGGTGCCGCATAGTTCCCGCTGTTCGAGCCGGTGTCCTTGTTGGTGACGCCGTCGTAGGAGAAGTTGAAGGACGTACGGCCGTTGATCGACAAGCCTCCACCCATCGAACCCCAGCCGGGCGCTTCACGGTTTGCCGTGTCGATGACGCCAGGCAACAGCTTCAGCATGCCGGCGACGTCTCGTCCCTTCAGCGCGATATCCTCGATGTTGTCGCGCGTGATCATGCCTGACCGCGCGGCATTGCTTGTCTGCACGGTGACCGCCTCGGCCTGCACCGTCACGGTTTCAGCGACGCCGCCGACCTCGAGCGAAATGGCGCGCAGCGCCATCCGTTCGGTCGCCGAAAGGCTGATGCCTTTTTGTTCGTAGGTTTTGAAGCCGCTGACAGTGACAGTGATGTCGTATTTGCCGGCGAGCAAATCAGGAAACTGGAACGCGCCATCTGCGCCGGTCACGGTTTCGCGCGTGGCATTTGTCCCCGCGTTCTTCAGCACGACGGTCGCGCCTGGAAGCACGCCGCCGCCGGAGTCGGTGACCGTACCGGAAATCTGGCCGGTCAATCCCTGCGCCTGCACGGAACTCATCGTTCCGCCGACCGCGACGAGCAGCGCGACGACGAAGACGATCCTGCAAAGACGAGATATCACGTTGCACTCCTCCCGGCGCTCAACAAAGTGCGCCGATTTCATCCACCTCGGAGAACCCCACTCCGCGGGATGCCCGTTAACTTTTGCGGACTCGCCCCACAAATCTGGGCGGTGCGAGAGGCTACGCCTGCGCAGGAAACCTGTCAAATGGACATATGAAAAAGTAGGTCTTTTCGGCGTGACAAACGTGCAAAGATGCGCAACCACTTTTTCTTGCAATCGTTTACACAGGGCCGCCTCAGCCGACGACCGCTAACTAAAAAGGAAAACGTTTCGCATCGCGCAACAACCGGCGTTGCGCAACTGGATTGACCACTTCCTTTGTCACCGTTTTGCCACGTATTCGCAACGTTTTTCTGGCCCGGTGCACCCGATTCCCCGGGCCGTGCGCGAGCTGGCCCATTTTCTTGGCGTTGTGGAGTGTCAAATGAATCCGCGCCGCAAAACTTTTCCGCGCTCAACGAAGAACGGCGTATGCTGTCACGGCCGCGCGGCCGGCCGTGCGGAGGACTGCACGGCGCCGCGGGCGGCGCCAGGATACTCGTACGCATGAGCGTAAACTTCCTCGCCATCGACCTCGGCGCCGAGAGCGGACGCGCGATGCTCGGTCAGCTGTGCAAGGGCGTCTTGTCGCTGGACGAGGTCTGCAGGTTCCCGAACGGACCCGTGCGCGACAACGGATCGTTGCGCTGGGATATCAATCGCTTATGGAGCGAAATATGCCGCGGCCTCGACCGCGCGGCGGAGCGGAAGCCTGGCAGCATTGGCGTCGATACCTGGGGCTGCGATTACGCGCTGCTCGATGCGCGCGGCCAACTGGTCGAGCCGCCGTATCACTATCGTGATGTGCGCACCGATGGTGTGATGCAGGCCGTCTGGCAACGCGTGTCGCGCGAAGAGATCTATTCGATCACCGGCATTCAGTTCCTGGTGTTCAACACGCTCTATCAGCTTTATGCCGCGTGTCGGAACAACCCCGAGTTGATTGCGCGAGCCTCCACGTTCGTCACCATCCCTGACCTGCTGAACTACTGGTTGACTGGAGAGCTTCGCGGCGAGTTCACGATGGCGACGACGACGCAGTTCGTGGACGCGAGGACTCGCGACTGGGCGAGAGGGTTGCTGGCCGATCTCGAGATCCCGACGCGGATCCTGCCGCCGATGATCGAGCCGGGCTCGATCGTTGGCGCGGTCAAATCTGACGCATGTAAAGCCCTCTCCGGAACACCAGTCGTCGCGCCGGCGACGCACGACACCGGATCGGCCGTCGCGTCGGTGTCGGCCTCCGGGCGCACCGCATTCATCAGTTCGGGAACCTGGTCGCTCGTCGGAACCGAGGTGAACGATCCGATCATCACGGCCCGGGCGCGCGATCTGAATTTCACGAACGAGGGCGGCGTCTGCGGGACGACGCGGCTCCTGAGGAACATCGGCGGGTTGTGGTTGCTCCAGGCGTGCCGGCGCTCGTGGGCGGCCAACGGGCACGACTACGGATACGACGGCCTGTTATCAGCCGCGAGCGATCACAAACGCCCGTTCCAATCGCTGTTCGATCCCGATCACCGCGGGTTCTTTCAGCCGCCGGACATGGTCTCGGCGATTTCCGACTACTGTCGTCAAACCGGTCAGCTCGTTCCCGACTCACCTGCCGCGTTCGCGCGAGGAATTCTCGAGAGCCTGGCGTTCAAGTACCGCGTCGTCATCGAATCGCTTGAATCGCTCACCGGCAATCACATCGACGAGATCCGGATCGTCGGTGGCGGTTCGCGCAACCGGCTGCTCAATCAATTTACCGCTGACGCCACCGGCTGTACCGTGATCGCGGGGCCGGTCGAAGCAACAGCGCTTGGCAACATCGCCATGCAGATGCTGGCCACCGGGGCCGTCAGTTCGCTCGCCGAGGCGCGGCGGATCATCGATCGATCGTTTCCGGTCGATCGATTCGAACCGCAAAGCCAGGATGCATGGGACGCGCAATACGCGCGTTTTCAGGACTACGTGGAGATGACCTGTGTCTAATTCGACGGTAACCACCCAACCAGCGACGTCGTCGGCTGCCGGACGCGCGCCGCGGTTGTTGAAGGATCTCTGGGACGACGCGGAGGCGGCGAAGCTCGAGTCGCGACCGCTCGATCTCTTGCGCTATCGATCGAACCTTCTTGGCGCCGACCTGCGGATCACCAACTTCGGCGGCGGGAATACCAGCTCCAAGTTCGACATGACCGATCCGCTGACCGGGCAGCCGCAGCGCGTCATGGCGGTGAAAGGCAGTGGCGGCGATCTTCGCTCGATCGCCAACTCCGGGTTCGCGATCCTCTACATGGACAAGCTGAATAGCTTGATCCCGCGGTATCGCGGCGAAGCACTTGAAGACGAGATGGTCTCGTTTTATCCGCTCTGCGCCTTCGGCGAGAATCGCGTCGCCGCGTCGATCGATACGCCGCTTCACGCCTTCCTCCCGTTCGATCACGTCGATCACCTGCATCCCGACTGGGCGATTGCGCTCGCGGCAAGCGCCAACGGTCAAAAGAAGCTGCAGGAGTTCAATCAGAAGTACGGACGGACGATCATCTGGGTGCCGTGGCAGCGGCCAGGCTTCGAGCTGGCGCTGATGTTGAAGCGCGCCGTTGAAGGCACGCCGGGATGCGACGGCCTGATCCTTGGCGGCCACGGTCTCTTCACCTGGGGCCACACGCAAAAGGAGTGCTACCTCAATAGCATTCGCACCATCGACGAGATGGGCCAGTTCATTGAAGAGCATCACACTCGCGGCGGTAAGCCGCTCTTCGGTGGACCGGCGGTGACCGCAACCGTCCCGGATCGCCAGTCGGTAATGGCGGAGATCCTTCCGTATCTTCGCGGGGTGGTGTCCTCGAATCGTCGCGTGATCGCGCACGTCGATGGTTCCGACGATGCGTTGACGTTTGCCAATTCGAACTGGGCGGAAGACCTCTGCAGAATGGGGACGAGCTGTCCGGATCACTTCCTGCGCACGCGGATTTCGCCGATGTTCATTCCCTGGGATCCGGCGAAGGAGGATGTCGAGAAGCTGGGAAAGCGGATCGCCGAACGTGTCGAGACCTACCGCAAGGACTACGCCGAGTACTACACCGCCTGTGCTGACGCAGCGTCGCCGAAACTCCGCGACTCCAATCCATCGGTCGTCGTCGTTCCTGGCCTCGGGCTGTTTGGATTCGGCAAAGACAAGCGCGAAGCGCGGATCACGTCGGAGTTCTTCGTCAACGCGATTCACGTCATGGCCGGTGCCAACGCGCTGGAGGATGACGGCCGCCTCGATGGTGCGCTGCCGCAGGTCCGGCGCGCGGAGCAGGCGAAAGACTTCAAGTCGTTCCACAACTACGTGGCGCTGCCGCGCAGCGAAGCGTTCCGCATCGAGTACTGGGCGCTCGAAGAAGCCAAACTGCAGCGGATGCCGCCGGAGAAAGAATTCAGCCGCAAGGTGGCGGTCATTCTCGGAGCAGGAAGCGGCATCGGCCGCGAAGTGGCTCTCGAGATCGCGAAGCGCGGTGGCCACGTCGTGGTGGCCGACGTGAACGTCGCTGGCATGGAAGAGACGAAAGCAGACGCCGCCCGGCTCTCGTCCCCCGAGCTGGTGATGAGCGCGTCGATGGACCTGACCTCGCGCGAGACGATCGCAGCGGGCCTCAGGGCCGCGGTGCTTCAATATGGCGGCTTTGATTGCGTGATTAACACCGCGGCGCTGTTCCCGACGCCGGATCCGTCCGTTCCAGCCGAGACTGTCTGGGGTCGCACGCTTCAAATCAACGTCACTTCAAATTTCGTGCTCGCCCAGGAAGCCGGCAAGGTCCTGAAAGCGCAGAACCTTCCCGCGTCGATCGTGCTCACCAGCTCGGCTAACGCCGTCGTGCCGAAGACCGGCAGCGACGCCTACGACGTCAGCAAGGCGGCGATCAATCATCTGATTCGGGAGCTCGCCATCGGTCTCGGTCCGCTCGTCCGCGTCAACGGCATTGCCCCGGCGACCGTCATCGCCGGTTCATCGATGTTCCCGCGCGATCGCGTCATCGTGTCGCTGAAGAAATACGACATCGCGTTCAACGAGTCGGAATCGACCGACGACTTGCGCAACAAGCTGGCCGAGTTCTACGCGCGCCGCACGATCACCCGTCGCCCGATTCTGCCGATCGACAACGCCAACGCGATCTGCTGGCTGGCCGGCGATCAGAGCGCGAAGACAACAGGTCACGTCATTCCGGTAGACGGCGGTTTGCCAGAAGCGTTCTTGCGGTAGGTGATCTGCGAAGGATGTTCGAAAAAGACGATTCGCCGGATCCACTGCGCGAATTGATGCATGTGATCCGGCAACTCGCCGATGCCGGATCCGGGCAACCCACTCTCTTTCCCGATGAAAACGTCAGCGCCGGCGAGCTGGTGCGCGCCTTCGATCAGCGCGCATTGGCCGTCCGCGATTCCTATGACGATCGCCTGTCCTCCTCGCAGCTCGAATCACTGACCGCTCTCGAGAAGAAGCTGTCGACGATGTCGCGGGACGGTGCCGAATTCGACGCCGACATCTGGACCGATGAAGCGGTGCGGACGAGCGTGGACTGGGCGGAAGTCCGAACGCTCGCGGCCGCGGCGCTCGAAGAATTCACGCAATAGTTGGTGAGAGTGCATGACACTGGTGGCAGACCTCAAATCGGCGTTCAGAAATGTGCGCCGCGGCGGGTGGGTGTCGGCGACTGTCGTGCTGATCCTCGCGGTCGCGATTGGCGCGGTCACGGCGATCTTCAGCATCGCGCACGCTGTCCTGATCCGCCCGCTCCCCGTTACTGATCCTGACGACGTCATGCTCCTCTGGGGGCGGGATGCTGCTCGTTCACAGCAGGTCGTCGAAGTGTCGGTGAAGGATCGCAGAGCGTGGCTCGCTGCTCAGAAAAGCTTCAGTGCAATCGAGCTGTTCGGATCGGTCAATTGGGGCGAGCTGCCAGTTACGGGACCGGGGCAGCCGTTTCGAGCGACACAGAACATGGTGTCGTCGGGATTCTTCGACGTCCTCGGCGCGCGGCCAATGCTCGGGAGGACGTTCCGGCCCGCCGACGAAGTCCGCGGCGCTCGGATGACCGTGGTCTTGAGCGCAGAAATCTGGCGACGCCAATTTTCATCCGATCCGTCGATCGTTGGACGGTTGCTCACCACCGGCACCGGCAAGCGAGCGACGGCGGTCGAGGTCATCGGCGTCATGCCCCCGGACTTCCGCATTCCGGCCGGCGCGCAAGTGTGGATGCCGCTGATGCCTGCGCTTGCCCCACCAGCGGGCGTCGAGGGCTTTCCAGCGGAGGACGTCCGCGCGATGTACGCGATTGGTCGCCTCGCGCCAGGCGCAACCGTCGACCACGCGATCGCCGAGCTTTCGACCCTCGCTCGCGACGCGGAGTTGAAGGATGGCATGAGCAACACGTCGATGGCGGTCGTGGCGACGCCCTTGCCGACACACCTGCTCGGGACCGCCCGTCCGGCGCTGCTCGCGATTGCCGGCGCCTCCGTTGCGCTGCTCTTGATTGCCTGCGCAAACGCCGCGGCGTTGCTGCTGGTGCACGGCGCGGGTCGACAGCGGGAAGTGGCGGTGAGATTTGCCTTGGGTGCGCGACGCCTGCAGATCGTTCGCCAACTATTCCTCGAATCGATCGTGCTGTCTCTCTTCGCCGGCCTGCTTGGTGTCGGTCTCGCGTACCTGAGCTTCAGTGCACTCGTGTCGCTCGCGCCAATCGAAGTCCCGCGTCTCGACGAGGCAGCAATCGACGTCACCGCCTTACTGTTCGCGCTCGGTCTATGCCTCGGTACGGCAATGCTGGTCGGACTCTTTCCGGCGTGGCGACACAGCGGCACGTCACCGTTACTCGGACTTCATGAACGTTCACGGTCGGCGACCCCGTCGTCGTCCTCTGCGCGCACACGCAAGCTGCTGGTTGCGGCGCAGCTCGGCGCCGTCGTCGTGCTCCTTACCGCAGCCGGGTTGTTCATTCGCAGCTTTGCGGAGCTTCTCCGTCTCGATCTCGGCTTCAATCCACGCGGGGTCGTGACATTCAATCTCGAGTTCTCGGAGGAGAAGCACGACACGCCAGCCAAACAGTGGGCATTGGTCGATGCGATTCTCGACAACGCTCGTCGGCTGCCGGGTGTGGTTTCCGCGGGTGCTGTGTATCAGCGGCCCTTTGCCAATGGCGCCATCGGCATGGACTCGAACGTCATCATCGAGGGGCAACCGCTTGCCGCCGAGAGCGCCAGCCGTAACCCGATTCTCAATTGGGAGGCGGCCACTCCGGATTACTTTGCCGCGATGGATATTCGACTGCTCGAGGGGAGGCTCTTCAACGAGCGCGACACGCCAGCTTCGACGTTGGTGGTGATTGTCGGGCGGTCGCTCGCCGCCCGGCTGTGGCCGGGTCAGACCCCGATCGGGGGCCGTCTACTCGCATACGGTGCCCCCGACCCAGGGAGAGGCAAACAGCCTATATGGCAGACGGTCGTCGGCGTGGTTGAAGATGCCAGATATCGTGAAGTCGATACGCCCCGTTTCGATTTGTATCTGCCTTACCGCCAGGCGCCCATCCCGGTGCAGCACTTCATGGTGCGCGTTTCAGGTGATCCACATGCGACGATGTCGACACTTCGAAGCACCGTGACCGCGCTCGATCCGTCCGCGCGCATTGACGCAATCTCAACGATGGACGAGGTCGTCGGGCGAGCCTTCGGACCCTGGCGATTCGGCAGCATCGTCATGACCGCATTCGCCATGATCGGCCTGATATTCGCGTCTGTTGGAATCGCGGCGTTGGTCGCTTTTGCGGTGAGTCAGCGTACGCGTGAAATCGGACTCCGACTCGCTCTCGGCGCGCAGACGCGGCATGTCGTCGTCCTCGTCGCGAGTGAGGGCGCGTGGATCGCGGTGGCCGGGCTCGCCAGCGGCGTGCTCGCAGCCTGGATCCTTCGACGGTCAGTCGAGTCGATGCTCTTCGGTGTCAAGCCAGACGACCCGCTGACTTTCGGTGGCGTCGCGTTGCTGCTCGGCGTGGTGTCGCTGGTGGCCGCGTATCTGCCGGCGCGGCGCGCGGCGCGGATCGATCCGGCGTCGGCGCTGCGCGCGGAGTGAGAATCCCTCATCACTAATCACTGATCGTGAATCCTTAATCCTCGAATCCCTAATCGTCGAATCCCTAATCGTCGAATCCCTAATCGTCGACTCGAGGAATCCGCGGAACGATTCAAGCGATTCCGGGATTCAACGATTCCGGGATTCTGGGATTAGCGATCCAGGGATTCAACGATTAGTGATTCAGGATCAGTGATTAGTGATCAGTGATTCACACGCCTGGGTGCACGACGTACCTCCTGCACTTCTGTCCTCCCCTCACCAATCGTGATGAACGTGTTTGCCGCCACGTCACTAAACCGTTGCACGCTTCCGTTCGGCCATCGAACCTCAATCGAATCCACTTTCGACTGCATTCCCAGTCCGAAATGCAGGCGCGGGTCGCTGTGTGAGAGATAGCTGTCGCCGCTTCGCCGTTCTTCACGCTGCACGAGATCACCGGCACGCACGGTGACGATCGCGCCGACCGCACTTCTATTGCTCGTTCCCCCTTCGAGATCGACGACGAGGAAGTTCTGGCGATTTCCCCCCTCGTTTCGCAGCACCGTCGGCGCGCCGTCCAGGTTGTTGATGACGACGTCCAGATCGCCGTCATTGTCGAGATCGATGGTGGCGGAACCGCGACTGACCATGCGAGCTGTCAATGCCGCGCCTGACATCGACGTCACGTCGGTGAACGTGCCGTTGCGATTATTGCGAAAGAGAAGTTTCGGCTGCGCGTACGACGACGCCGCTCCCGCGCGTTCTACCTGCGGATAGACGTGGCCATTCGCCACCCACAGGTCGAGCCAGCCGTCATTGTCATAGTCGAGGAAGTGCGTGCCCCAGCCGACGAGCGGAACGCCCGGCTTCGCTGTTTGTGAAGCGAAGGACACATCGGTGAATTGGAACTCTTTGTCGTGGCGATAGAGCGCGTTGTACTCGTCGGCGAAATTCGTGACGAAAATGCTCCAGCGCCCTGAATGGTCGTAATCGCCAATGGCGACGCCCATCGACCCTTGCTCTTTGCCGTCCTCGCTGAGTGCCGTGCCCGCCTGAAGGGCGACATCACTGAACGTGCCGTTGCCGTTGTTCTTGTAGAGATAATTCGCACCGGCATCGTTGGCGACGTAGAGATCCGGGCGTCGGTCACCGTTGAAATCAGTCCACACGGCGCCCATCCCGAATCGGCCGGCGTGATCGGCAACGCCGGCTTTGAGTGATACGTCTTCGAACGTGCCGTCTCCTTTGTTGCGAAAAAGCGAGTCTCCCGAGCCCGGCAATCCGCGAGGGCCGCACTGAACGGGGATCCCGTGAAACTCGCAAAACTTTCCTTTGCCGAACTCCGGCAACGCGTTCAGTCGGATGTCGACATAGTTGGTGACAAACAAATCGAGCCATCCGTCGCCGTCGTAGTCGGCGAATGCTGCGCCTGTCGACCATCGGGGATCGCCGACCCCTGCTGTTTCGGTGACGTCTGAGAACGTCCCGTTGTGGTTGTTGTGATACAGACGGTTTGTGCCGTAGCACGTGACGTAGAGGTCGTCCCAGCCGTCGCTGTCGAAGTCGGCGGACACTGCGCCCATGCCCCAACCCGGGTAGCCGACGCCTGCCTTGTCGGTGACATCGACAAACGTGCCGTCTGCCTGATTCCGCCAGAGCTCACTGCGTGCGCTTCGCGGCTCGCCGGCGGTCGCAACCGTCGGCGAGTTCACAAAATACACATCGAGCCAGCCATCGTTGTCGAAGTCGAAGACCGCGACACCGCCGCTCATCGATTCGAGAATGTACTTCTTGTCGGTCGACCAGACGTGCGAGAACGTGATGCGGCTTTGTTTCGTGACGTCGGTAAATGTCACCGGATCTGCCGCGTGTGTGGTGACGAGCGACAGGCAGGCGGCCAGGGTTGCCGCCGCGCATGGTAAATGAGCCCGCGGAGGTGTCACAGCTCACCCCCTCATTTTGGGGGCTTGGCGTCGACGACTTGCGGCGTGACGTCCTGCCTGGCCTGCGGCACCGCCGTCTTGCGCTGTGCCGCGTCGCGCAGCCGGTTGAATTGCGCGAGAGCCTTCTCCTGTTCCACAGTGTTGCCGAGGGCTCTGAACGCCTGCGCCAGCTGATAGTACGCGACGTCGCTGTCGGGATTGCGGTCGATCGCCGTCTTCAAGTGCGGAATCGCTTCGTTGGGCGAGCCGAGCGCGATTAAAGTTCGCGCGAGTCCGACTTGCGCGTGCTCGAACGCGGGGTAATGCGTCAGTGCTTGCAGGAAAAGTTTGCGAGCCGGTTCCAGTTCACCAGCTTTGCGATGCATCTCCGCGAGTTCGTAGGCGGCGTTCGCATTGCTCGGATCGATGGTTAACTCCTCGTCGAACGCTTTTCGCGCTTCACTTCCATCGTTACGTGCACTGCCGCTGTTCGATTGTGCGAGCAGCGTCCTGCCGATGCGGAAACGGATGCCGGGTCGATTTGGCGACAGTGTGAGGACCTGCCGGTATTCGCGCAGCGCTGCGTCGTACAGGCCCTGGCTCTCGTTCGCTTCTCCAGCCGCCTGGTGCAACCAAACGGAGTCGGGCGCGATCGTCGCGAGGCGCATCGTTTGTAAGTAGGCAAAATTGGCAAACAGCCGGCCCGAGTGGTACAGCACTTCAGCGTCGTTGGGATAGAGACGCGAGAGTTTCAGCGCGACGTCGACCGCATCCTGGTCGCGTCCGAGGCCGGTGTAAATCCGTTGCAGATGGAGCCCGGCCATCCGCCGAAGAACAGGATCGTCGGACTGAGAGAACGACTTCGTGACGCCAGCGAGCGCCTCTTCGTAGCGGCCGATCTCCGACAGAGACATCGCCAGCAGCGCGTCAACTTTTGGCAGTCCCGGTTTGAGCTTGATGGCTTCGCGCAGCGCAGGAATCGCCGCGTCGAACTTACCCTCCTGGAAGTAAATCAATCCCAGCCGCGCATGAACTTCTGCGGTTCCCGGACTGAGACGGCGAAGCGCTTCGTATTCTTTTTCTGCGTCAGCGTAACGCCCTTCGGCCAACGCGCGTTCGCCCGCCGCAGCATGTGCCTGAAGTGCTGCGTCGGCCTGCTGGACACTCGCAGGTTCCGAACGAGCAGCGCAACAGAGAATCACCGCGACGACGAGGATCGCTTGCTGCAGGTGTCGACCCATACGATTGATGCCGTCGACGGTCACAGCGACGGCGGGATGAGACGGAGCGCCCGTTCATAGACGCTCCGTCCTGGAAGACTGCTCAGAATAGCAGCTTTAGACCGAGCTGGTTAATCCGAGCCGGACGCGCCGAGGTGACGACGCCGAAATTCGCATTCGCAATGTTGGTGGAGACACCATCGAACTGCGTATGGTTCAGCGCGTTGAACGACTCCAGCCGGAACTGTAGTCGTACTTGACCAGGGAAGGTGAAATTCTTGAACAGTGCGAGATCCAGGTTATTGATCCCTGGGCCACGCTCGGTATTCCGTCCGAGATTGCCAAGCTCGCCGAGGGCCGGTTGCGCGAACGCCGATGTGTTGAACCATCGAGTCACCGTTCGCTGATCGACCTTGGGGTCCCCGACAAGGTTCGTCCGGTTGGTATTGAACGTGTCATTCAGCCCGCCAACATCCGCAGCCGTAATCGTGATCGGGAAGCCGTGCTGCCAGGTGTAGATGCCATTCAGTTGCCAGCCGCCGACCAGTGCTTCCTTTGCGCCGGTCGCGTCGCTCGCAATCTTTCCGCCCTTGCCGAAGGGCAGGTTGTAGACGAAGCTGCCGACGAGCCGATGATCCACGTCGAAGTCCGACAAGCCGTAATCCCGTTCAGGATCATGGTTGTTCAGGAAGCCCTGCCACCCGTTGAAATTGGCGGCACCAATTCCCGCCGCCGCCGATTTCGAGTCGGTGCTCTTGGCCCACGTGTATGCAAACGTCAGGATGGAATCGGCGCCGCGATGTTCGAGCTTCGTATTGAGCGCGTTGTAATTCGATCGTCCGCTCCAGTCGCTGTCGATGTAGACGACGAAATTGGGGTACGGCTTTCGTGCCTCGACGGGCAGTGGGTGCGCCGGATCGTAGGGGACCGCCTGTGCGATATTGCGCCGCATCAGGAGATTCGTGCCGTGCGTACCGATGTAGTTCAGCTCGAACGTCGTGCCGTGCGCGATTTCGCGTTGTCCGCCAAGTGACCACTGTTGCATGTATGGATTCCGTGGCTGTGGTGATTGGCTGACGGCGAGGAACGTGTTTGCCGCTGGCGTGGCCACACCGGGTGCAGCGAAGCTGGGGAAGAGTGCGTCGCTTGTTTGCAGCGCCGCGGACTGTCCAAGCGACTGCTGGTAATTACCACGGCTGACGTATGGATACACGTCGGCAGCACCATCGATCTCCCGGCCCTCTGCGGAGTCGTAGAAGACGCCGTAACCGCCGCGGAACACCGTCTTCTCACCCATGGGTCGCCACGCAAATCCCAACCGGGGTGCGAACACTTTGAACCGATCCGGGTTCTCGGGACTTCGGCGGCCTGCATACTGGTAATAGCCGCCATCAACGATTCCTCCCGTTACGAGCGATTCATCAGCAACCAGAAGACCCCCGGGCGCATAGTCCAGGTTCCGCCACACCATGCGATTGCGCGTCTCATACGGAACGTTACGGTAATCCCACCGCAAACCGAGATTCACGGTGAGCTGGGAATTTACGCGCCAATCATCCTGGACGTAGGGTGCGATGTACTTGAAGTTGAACTCACGTGGGTTGCCCGCCGCCCCGGGTACGCTGTAGGCCGCCGGCTGGAAAATGCCAACGCCGGAGTAGTACCCGAGCAGCATGTCGGCCACGAAATTACCGGTGAAGCCGACGTTGAAATTGTAAGGGCTGCCAAGGAACCCCGTTGCCAGGTCGCGTTGCAGCCACCAGCGCCGGTAGTTGATCCCGAAATTGAGCGTGTGGGTTCCGCTGACCCAGGTCGTCGTGTTGCTGATGTCCCACATCGGCTGATTGCTTGCGGTGTACGCGTTAACCGCACCGCCGGTGCCGGCATACCCCTGTATGGCAATGCTCGGGCATTCGCGTTGGTTGTCCGGAATGTTGGTGAACGTTCCAGTCGCGCGCAGGAAGTCCACGTCGGATTGCGGACAGGGGATCCCGTGCTGATCGGCCCGTGCATCGACGCGACCGATTCGGAACTGATTCACGAGGTTAGCGTGAATCGGCCAACTGTGCGACACCTGCCAGTTGGTGGTGTCTTGTACGAACACCCGGTTGCCCACGTCGATCATGTTCGCAGCCGCGGTGTTCTCGTAACCCGTCTGTGTGTAGCGGAAAAACGCACGCCCGACTTTCCCAAGATCCTGGTCGCCACGAATCGTGAACTGGTCCTGAGTCTGAGGAAACGTTCGGACCGCTTCGTAGTTGCCTTGCGGGGCCGAGGAGTTTGGCGCCGGGAACCAGTTGCTGCGGAGCGCCAGCTGCGCCAGCCGTGAAAAGCGCGATTGTGGAATCGTGTTGTTTGGAAATGGTTGGCCGGTGAGCGGATCGATGATCGTGGTGCTGAACCTCCCAGCGAGTTGGTCCGGAGCCGGGACCGTGTAGAACGCGGTCGAGCCGCGATCGATTCGCGTCCCCTCGTAGTTCACCAGAAAGAATGTCCGATTGCGGCCATCGTACATCGGCAGCACTATCGGTCCACCGACGACGAATCCGAATTGCTTCTGGTCGAGTTTCGGTTTCGGCGCTCCGCCGTTGTCAAAGAAGTTCCGTGCGTCCCATCCCTCGTTTCTGAAGAATCCGAATCCGGTTCCGTGAAGCTGGTTCGTGCCGGTCTTGCTGACGATGTTGATCTGGTTCGAGCTGAATCCGTATTCGGCTGAATATGTCGTCGTCTGTTCCTTGAATTCCTGGATCGCATCGACCGAAAGGACTGCCGCCGGGGTGCCCAGCGCGGTGTCGATGTTCGACGTTCCGTCGATCATGAAGTTGTTCGAGGTCGGTCTCGCGCCCGAGATGCTGATCGCGTTCCCGACGCCCTGGCGCATCCCACCCTGCTCACCCGCCGTTTCCACCGCGCCGGCACCGAGAAACAGGAGCTGCAGAAAATTGCGTCCGTTCAGCGGCAGCTCGGTCACTTGCCTCTCGGTGATCGTCTGGCCGACCGAGGCGCTCGCCGTATCAAGCGCAAGAGCATTCGCCTGGACCTCGACTGTTTCCGAGATGTTTCCCGGCGCCAGGCTCATGTCCACGCGCTGAATCTGATCGACGGTGAGGGTGACGTCAGAACGGATCGCCGTCTTGAACCCCGTTTGTTCCGCCGTGACGATATAAACGCCCACCGGCAGCAAGGGAATGACGTAGTCACCATTCGCTCCGGTTTTTGTTTCACGCGTCAGGCCCGTTTGCTGATTGGTGACCGCGACCTTCACACCGGACATGACCGCGCCGCTGGCGTCGCGAGCCGTGCCCGTAATCTGGCCAGTCGCCGTCTGGGCGAAGGCGGGTGAGGTGATCGTGCTGAGCATCGTGACGAATGCCACGATCAAGACGCTCGGCGGGGAAGAGCGATTGCTCACGATATCCCTCCTGATGGAAGCAGTGATTGATATACCCGACCAGATCGCGACCGTGTCGATCCGACGATCCGATCGAGTTCACTGAAGCTACGCAGCGCATGCGGAGACGTCTACTACCAGGGCGCTGAAAAAAAATGAAAAGAGGTGAAATCCGCGCATTCTGTTCTGCGAGACGCATGCGTGGGATGTACAGCAGCCAAATGTCGAAGTGAATGCGGTCCAGGGGACGTTCATCACGTTGTCGGGCACACAGGTCGCGTAGTCCTCAGTCATCTCGCGTTGCAGAACGCGTTGGTGGCCGTCGAGAACTCATTTGACTTCTTGCATGCGAGACATCAATACTGCGAACTGGCTTCCGTCAAGCCGCGGCGGAACGCCATTCGGAAGAGGGCTCCGTGCAGGACACCAGTCGGCCCGAGTCGCCCACCGCGCTAACTCCCGCTTCGCATGCGACTGTCAACGGCCGGTATGCCTTCGGTCCGTTCATCGTCGATCCGGTGAAGCGAACACTCTGTCGCCAGGATCGATTCGTACCAATCACGGCGAAGCCGTTCGAAGTTCTTGTCGTCCTCCTCCAGCATCGCGATCGCGTCGTCAGCAAGGACGAACTGCTGAGCCTGGTGTGGCCGGACACGGCCGTGCAGGAGAACAACCTGGTCCGGCAGATCTCCTCACTCCGGCGTGCGCTGGGGCAGCGCGCTGATCAGCATGACTACATCGTCACAATCCCCGGGCAGGGATATCGATTTGTCGCGACGGTGAACAGCGCGCATCCGTTGCCTCCGCCTGCAAATGCCGACGTAGCGGCGGCCTCGCCGAAAAAGTCCTTCACGCTGCCCCTCACCGTCGTCGCCGTCAGTTGCGCGCTCCTGGCGACCGCAGCGGCAATGACCTTCCTGCGGCCCGCAACATCCCGTTCAGAGCCTCGACGCACGCTGCAGCGCATTACCTACGACGAGACCGCACTGCCCAGAGATGCGTCATGGTCAGCCGACGGCCGTTGGATTGTGTACACGAGCGATGCCGCAGGAAATGCCGATCTGTGGAAGCAACGCCTGGGAGATCCGGATCCGATACAGCTGACCAGCTCGCCCTTCAACGAGACACAACCGGCCTGGTCACCTGACGGCCGCTCTATCGTGTTTCGTTCCGAGCGCGACGGGGGTGGGTTGCGCCTGATTCCCGCCGAGGGTGGTGTCGAGCGGACGATCGCCAGCTTCGGCTACGAGCCCTCATGGTCGCCGGATTCGACGCGCATCATCTTCAAGCGATCGGACGTGCTTCCAGACCTGCCGACGATTTATCTCGTTGGACTGGATGGAAAGCCACCGCAACCCGTTCGTCCCGATGTGCTCGGGCAGTTTTTTTCCCTTCATGCTGCGTGGCATCCCGACGGCCGTCACGTGTCGATCTGGGGAAGGATGCGCAGAGGAGGGATGACGTTCCTGTCGGTGCCACTCGACGGTGGCAATGTGTCCGCACCGGAGATGTCGACTCAGGTCGAGCGTGACCTCACGAGCCTGGCACCCGGAAAATTCGTCTGGTCGAAATCAGGGCGAGATATTTATTTCGAAGCGAGCGCCGGTGATACGCGGAACATTTGGCGCGTGACGATCGATCCGCGCACCGGCAACTGGACCGATGGGCCCGAGCGCCTGACGACGGGCGCGGGAGAAGAGACCAACGTCGCTCTCTCACCGGACGGGGCGAGGCTCATCTTCAGCACCGCATCAAGTCGCACCAGAGTGTGGGCGTTTCCATTTGAACCCGGAAATGGTCGAATCACGGGCCAACCGCATCCCGTTACACAGGGCAGCACGGCGGAAGTCGATTTCGACGCGCAAGCTGACGGATCGAAGGTTGCGTTCTACACGGTTCGGGCCGGACGTAACGAGTTGTGGGAACGATCGATCAGCGAGGGACAGGATCGTTTGCTCCTGTCGAGCCCGAAGTGGCGATTCATCAGACCGCGCTGGTCTCCTGATGGCGCGAAGCTGGCGTTCTCGCGCTGTGCCGGACAGGACCGCGGCGTCGCCGTTGCGGTACTCAACGCGGATGGCAGCGGCGAGCGCGATTTGACCAAACCGGAAGCTGTCGACATGCAGGCATCCGACTGGTCGAAGGATGGTGAGGTGATTCTCGGTGCCTGCCGATTCAGCAAGTCCGATCGGTACTCGACCTGTCAGATTCCGGTGCGCAACGACGGCGGCGCCGGGGACGTCCGTGTTATCGCATCGGATCCGCTGCGCAATCTCTACAATCAGCGGTTCTCCCCCGACCAGCGATGGATCACGTTTCTTGCGCACGATCTGTCGTACGAAGCGACGTCGACGGTGTACGTCGTGCCTGCCGGCGGGGGTGCATGGCGGCCGATGACCGAAGGTGTGTGGTTCGACGACAAGCCGCGCTGGGGACCGGACGGGCGTGTCTTGTATTTCGTGTCGAATCGCACCGGGATCGCGAACGTGTGGGGGCGGCGTTTCGATAGCACGACCGGTGCACCCGTCGGCGAACCCTTTCCCGTCACCTCGTTCCGTTCCGCCCAGTTTCAGTTGACGCCGCGCACGGTGCAGATGGACATCGCGATTACGGCGACGCAGCTGCTCCTGCCAATGAGCGAGTCTCGCAGCGACATCTGGATGCTCGATCACGTGGACCGTTGAATCCCTCATCACTCATCACTGATCGCGAATCGCGAATCCCGCATCCTCGCATCCTCGCATCCTCGCATCCCTGAATCCGGGGCCGGATCGTTTTTTCGTTTTGCAATACAGAAAAGCCAAATCGGCGGGTTCGTGCGTTACTTCGCGGAATTATGCGGTTATCCAAGCATCACTCATTAACTGGTTTTCGCAGGTCGAAATGACTTCCGGTCCATGGATTGTCGATCCGTATCTTGC
>DATJKH010000089.1:0-16874 GCA_035491715.1 Vicinamibacterales bacterium
CAAACGTACTGAACAGGTCGTCGAGCTCATCGGACGACGTGATGTCGGCCGGGAGCAGTTCGTTGACTTCGTCGTACAGCAGATAGCCCTTTTCCTTGCCGATGGAGATGAGCTGCCTCACTTCATCGTATTTTTCTTCGATCGACAACGGTAGATCTCCTTTGCCTGCCAGCGCCTTACTTCCGCTTCCAGATGCCATGGTCACTTCGCCATTTCCTGATTCATTGCTTCAATTTGACGTTTCAAGCCAATCTGCTTCGTTCCGAGCTCGTCGATCCGTCCATCGTGGCTCGGAACGCCCTGTTCGAGCAAATTCGCCAATTGCCGCTCGACGGCGGTACGTTCCCGAATGAGACGGTGTTTTCGAAGTTCCAGCACGCAATCGGTCAGGATTCGCGCCGGCGCTTCCGGTTGGACGGAGATCGATTCGACCAATCGAACCTCCTCTGTACTTAGACGCTCGAGGAGCGTCTGAGGTAAGGCTGCCGGCGGACACCCTTGCAGGGATCGCGCCTGCCGCAGGATATCCGCTGTCGCCAGACCGTCCAACTCCCCGTCGTGCAAATCGCCGAGCACCTGGACCGCCTGCTGTGGATCCTTCATGATTGCCCAGATCAAGCCTCGTTCCGCCGGTTTGATCTGTCCCACGGGGGAGATCATCCGTTCCCCGACGGTAGTCTGACGCTGGACCGCCGCTTTTCGTATTTCCGCGCGGACTACCTCTTCCGTAATTCTGGCCTTGTGCGCCAGCCTGTCAGCGAATTGATCCCGAGCCGCCGCGTCTGGGATCCGGGCGGCCACGGCCAACATGGCATTCAAAAACGCGCGGCGGTCTTCGTCCTTTGAAAGATCGTGGCCAATCGAGGCTCGGTCCAGGAGATATTCGAGATACGGTCGTGAATTCTTCAGCCGATCCTGATAGGCCGCCGCGCCTGATTTCCTGATAAACGTATCGGGATCGTCGCCCGACGGCATCATCGCGACGTTCACCTGGAAGCCCTCCGCCACGAGCAGTTCCGACGATCGCGCTGCCGCCCCTTGACCGGCCGCATCGGGATCGAAACTGAGGACGACTTTCGCGGCAAATCGTTTCAGTAGCCTCGCCTGGGCCGGCGTCAAGGCCGTTCCTGATGAGGCCACGACATTTGTAATGCCCCCCTGGTAGGCCTGCGCGAAGTCGAAATACCCCTCCACCAGGACGGCGTGCTTCGCCCGCAGGATGGCGGGCTTGCTGAGGTGCAGACCGTAGAGCGTCCGCCCTTTGACATAAATCGGCGTTTCCGGGGAGTTCAGATACTTCGGCTGCTGCCCTGCATCCATCGCTCGTCCGCCAAAGGCGACGATCGCTCCATTGTCGCGACAGATCGGAATCATCAACCGGTTTCGGAACCGATCGACAACCGTCCCCTGTTCCCGCTCAACCACCAGACCGCTTCGAACCAGGAGCGGCAGACTAAACCCCTCTTTCAGTAGACGCGTTTTCAGTCCATCTCGCGACACTGGCGCATACCCTGCACCCATTGTCTCGATCGTCTCCGAAGTCAGGCCCCGGTCTTTCAATTGCCGCCGCGCCGCGGCGCCGGCCGGCGTGGCCAGCTGCTCGCGGAACCATGTCGCGGCCACTTCGTGTGCTTTCAGCAGTGAATCGCGATCCCGCTGTTCTTCGCCGTCCTGCTTCGACTGATCCTGTTCTGGTACTGGCAGGCCAAACCGTCCCGCGAGCTGCCGAACTGCTTCCGGAAACGTCAGCTTGTCAAAGAGCTCGATGAACTTGATGACATCGCCACCGGCGCTGCAGCCAAAACAATAGAAGACGCCGCGGTCACCATTGACAGTGAACGACGGCGTTTTTTCCCCATGGAAAGGACAGAGGCCCTTCCACTCCGCGCCGCTACGTTTCAGCGGCACGCGCTCCTGAATGACCTGCACGATGTCGGCATGGGACTTCAGGTCTTCGACGAACGATGCGGGGAATAAAGCCATGCAATTGCTATTGCTGATTTCTGATTGCTGATTGCTGATTTGTACGACTGCTGATTGTCGATTGAGATTGACGACTGCCGATTGCGTGCCAATTACTGCCGGTTGATTTTCGGCCCCTACTCCTTGAATTCGACGACCGTCACGCCTCCTCCACCCTGGTTTTCCGGAGCCGCCGCGAAATTGGCCACGTAGGGATGCGACCGCAGGAACTCGCCGATCGCGCGACGGAGCTGGCCGGTGCCGTAGCCGTGAATGATCCGCACGGATTTCAACTCACTCAGCATGGCTTCGTCGAGAAATTTTTCGACGCGGGTCACCGCTTCGTCGGTATGTGCGCCAATCACGTTCAACTCGGTCAACGACCCTTCCCGAGGTTGCAGGTCAACGTTCACTCGGACCCGCGACGGCTGACCGCTCACGGCAGCGGCAGGCGCAACCACGCGGAGCTCGTCGACACGGGCCCGGAGTCTTTTTCCGCGGACGTCGACGTCCGCCTCTCGATCGTGCAGCGACTGCACGACGCCTTCGAGCCCGAACGCTCCGACCAGCACCCGATCGCCGACTGCCGGTGCACGGTCTGAGGTCGTTCTCTGCACCGTCTCAGAGGCTTGCGGAGCACTCTGCCGGAGGCGATTGCCAATCGCCTCAATGGCTGCGCGCGCGTCGGCCCGGGCGGCGCCGGTATCGCCGGTCGACACCAATCGAGGCGCCATTCGACGCTCGGCCTCCGCGGCAAGCGCGTCGGTCCGTGTCTTCAACCCATTGACGACGTCGTCGATCTCGCGGCGTGCATCGCGGAGCCGCTCCTCGATCCGCTCGTCAAGCTTGCGGCGGAAGGTTTCCTCGCGATTGCGAAGTTCTTGTTCGCGGTGCTGCAGTCGTGCCGCTTCCTCGGCGACGGTTTGGCGTTCGCGGGCGGCCAGCCGCCGTTCATGATCGAGCGACTGCATGTCGCGTTCGATCTTGGCGAGGTGTTCGGCCAGCTGCGTCTCGCGCGCGGTGCGATGGGCGCGCGCCTGGTCGATGACGGCAGCCGGCAGCCCCAGCCGGTTCGCGATCTCGAGCGCGAGGCTGCTGCCCGGCGAGCCGTAGTTCAATCGATACGTAGGTGCGAACGTCTGCGGGTCAAAGCCGAAGCCGGCAGCCATCACCCCTTCCGTCGTCGAGGCATACGATTTCAACGCGTCGTAATGGGTCGTGGCGATCACCGTCGCTCCGCGCCGCCGGAAATGATCGATGATGGCCATTGCCAGCGCGCCGCCTTCGACAGGATCGGTTCCTGCACCCGCCTCGTCGAGCAACACGAGCGAGGGCAGCGCCAACGCGCGGTCCATCGAGACAACGTTCGCGATATGGCCAGAGAACGTGCTGAGGCTCGCCGAAATCGACTGCTCGTCACCAATGTCAGCAAAGATGGATCGGTAAACGGGAATCTGCGATCCCCCGGCGACGGGGATCAACAGCCCAGCCTGCGCCATCAGTGACAACAGTCCCGCGGTCTTCAATGCGACGGTCTTGCCGCCGGTATTGGGACCGGTGATCACCAGAACACCGACAGGCGGAATGAGGACAACGTCGACGGGGACCGGACTGGCGGTGCCGGGATCCGGACTCCGGGATCCGTCGTCCGCGATCCGGGATGCAGTCCGTGTTAATCCGCGTTCGTCCGTGGCCCGCAATCCAGTCCGTGTTAATCCGTGTTCATCCGTGGCCCGCGATCCACTCCGTGTTAATCCGTGTTCGTCCGTGGCCCGCGATCCACTCCGTGTTAATCCGTGTTCATCCGTGGCCCGGGATCCACTCCGTGTTAATCCGTGTTCGTCCGTGGCCCGCGATCCGGTCCCGGTTAATCCGTGTTCGTCCGTGGCCCGGGAGCCGTTGTCCGGGGAATCAAGTTGCGAGTCGGGCTCACCACTGCTCAGGTGACGCCGAACTTCCGCGATGAGCAGCGGATGTCGCGCGCCGCGTAATTCAAGGCGGCCGTCCGCTGCGATTGCGGGCTCGACACCGTCGACGAGTTTCGAAAAACGCGCGCGTGCCTGCAGAATATCGAGTTCGACTGCCGCGTTGACGGTTCGCGTCAGATCGGCGCCGCGCCGCCGGAACGCATTCGTGAGATTCAGGAGGATGCGCCGGATTTCTTCTGCTTCCTGCTGTTCGAGCGCGACGATGTCGTTGTTGATTTCAACCGTGCTGAGTGGCTCGAGAAACAGACTGGCGCCGCTGCCGGAACTGCCATGGACGATCCCGGGGATCGCGGTGCGGTGTTCGGACCGCACGACGAGCACATACCGTCCGTTCCGATCGGTGACGATCTGCTGCTGCAGATATTTCGATGTGTCCTTGCCGCGCAGGTACGATTCGAGCGTCCCGCGCAACCGCGTTCGCTGCTTGCGCAGCCGCTCTCGTACCATCTTCAGCTCCGGACTCGCATCGTCCAGAACTTCTCCGCTCGGATCGATCTTCCGTCGGATGTCAGCGATTTCGGTTTCGAACGACGTGGTTGCGTCAGCGATCCGTCGAAGCGACGGCGTCGCCGCACCCGCTCGCCGGATAGACGCGCAGGTCGTATCAACCGATGAAAGAAACGCGCTCAACGCGACTAGATGCACGGCGTCCAGCGCGCGTCCTTCAACGCCGATGGAATCGAGAATCGTCTCGAGATCCGTTCCTGCCTGCAGCGCGATTTGATTGTCGGCAAGGAAGCGCGCCGTCTCTGCAGTAGCCGCCAACGCCCCGGCGACTCCTTCCGCCTCCGTGGCGGGCGCGAGGGATCTAAGCCGCTGCAACCCGTGTGGAGTGAGCGCATAACGGCAAACCGCCTCGACGATCCGATCGAATTCGAGGGCCCTGAGGGCGCCAGCGTGCATCGGGATGTAACTTAGGAAGATTGACCCGGAGGACAGGGTAATCCTTAACTATAGAGGATTTTGACCTGGTTCGGCAAGGTTCTACCAGGTTCGGCGGGGTTCTACTGGTTTGGGAGATTTACGGCAGATGATTAATCGAACTGGCGACTGCCGCTGCGCCAAATCCGTTATCGATATTGACGACGGAAACTCCGCTGGCACAACTGTTTAACATGCCCAACAGCGCGGTGATTCCGCCGAAGCTGGCCCCGTAGCCGACGCTGGTTGGTACCGCAATCACCGGCACGTCAACGAGTCCGCCGACAACGCTCGGGAGGGCCCCTTCCATCCCGGCAACAACGATGACGACATGGGCGGCGTTGAGACGCGATTGCTCTGAGAGCAGCCTGTGAAGCCCGGCCACCCCGACATCGTAGAGGCGCTCGACCTGATTCCCCATAATCTCAGCAGAGATGACCGCCTCCTCTGCCACGGGCAAATCGGCTGTGCCGGCCGCAATGACGAGGATGGTTCCTCGACCCGCAGGCAACGCGGCGGTGCGCAGTG
Organism: Vicinamibacterales bacterium; assembly: GCA_035491715.1. Taxonomy (GTDB): domain Bacteria; phylum Acidobacteriota; class Vicinamibacteria; order Vicinamibacterales; family 2-12-FULL-66-21; genus JALZOC01. Next base: position 5,400 of record DATJKH010000089.1, read on the forward strand.
TAATGGTTCGCGCGAGTTCGTGAAACGATGCACCCGGCACACGGTGCTGGACGGCATCGAACGCTTCACGGGTTGTTCGCGTGACCAGGAGGTTGTGTCCCGCGGCGACGATTCGTTCAGAAATTGCCGCGATCTGCTCGGGAGTTTTGCCCGCACCGTACACCACCTCGGGGAAACCCTGGCGGACGCTTCGATGGTGATCCACGCGCGCAAACTCGAGATTCTCGTAAGGCGAGTGGCGCAAATATTGTAGGAGTTGGTCGTGTGCCGACTCGGGCGCCAGCGCTCCGGACTGCACCTGATCGAGCAGTGATCGCAGCTGAAGCCGGTTCATGAGTTGGCGTTCTGAGGTGCCGGCGTTGATCTCGCAAACGGCAGAGCAGTAATATTATCGTTTGTGTTCTGTGACGGATTCATTCCTATATGACGCCTGTTGAGACGCTGATTCTCGTTCTTTACTTTTTTGTCCTCAGCATCCTGGCCATCTACGGATGGCACCGCTATTACCTTGTGTATCTTTACACGAAACACAAGGACCAGGCGCCTCCTCAGCTGCCGGAACTCTCGAATTTGCCGCGAGTTACAGTGCAGCTACCGATTTTCAACGAGATGTACGTGGCCGATCGTCTGATCGATGCGGTCTGTGAACTCGACTATCCGATGGACCTGCTCGAGATCCAGGTCCTGGACGATTCCACCGACGAAACCACCTCAATCGCAGAGCGCGCCGTTCGCCGCCATGCGCTTGCGGGCGCCAATATCCGCTACATGCATCGCGTTGACCGCACCGGGTATAAAGCCGGCGCGCTCGACGCTGGCCTGGCGGAGGCAACCGGCGAGTTCATCGCCATTTTCGATGCCGACTTCATCCCGCGGGGGGACTTTCTCAAGCGCACGCTCCCGTACTTCGCGACCGATAGCCGCGTCGGCATGGTCCAGGCGCGATGGGGGCATATCAACCAGGATTACTCGCTGCTCACGAAGATTCAGTCCATCCTTCTGGACGCGCATTTCGTGCTCGAGCACGGGGCCCGAAACCGGGCGGGTTGTTTCTTCAACTTCAACGGAACCGCCGGTGTCTGGCGCCGCGAAGCCATTGGCTCTGCCGGCGGCTGGCAGCACGACACGCTGACCGAGGACCTGGATCTGAGCTATCGCGCTCAGCTGGCGGGCTGGCGTTTCGTCTTCCTGCCCGACGTGGTGTCGCCGGCGGAAGTGCCAGTGGAAATGAACTCGTTCAAGTCGCAGCAGCACCGATGGGCGAAGGGATCGATTCAGACCTGCATGAAGCTGCTGCCGCGCATTCTTCGTTCGCGTCAGCCGTTCGGCGTGAAGGCAGAAGCGTTCTTTCACCTGTCGGCTAATTTCAATTACCTGTTGATGTCGCTGCTCTCAATTCTCATGTTCCCGGCGATGTGGGTCCGCTACAACATGGGATGGACGGAGATGCTCATCATCGACGTGCCGCTGTTCTTTGCCGCCACGGCGTCGATTGCTGTCTTCTACGTGAAGGCGCAGCGCGAGCTTTACGGCGACTGGCGTCAGCGCTTGAAGTACTTGCCGTTCCTGATGTCGATCGGTATCGGTCTGTCGGTGAACAACACCCGGGCGGTGCTCGAAGCGCTGTTCCACAAACAGAGCGAATTCGCGCGGACTCCGAAGTACGGCATCGAGCAGGACAGCGATGAATGGGTCGGTAAGAAATACCACCAGACGGTTGGCGTGCAGCCGATCATCGAGCTGGTGCTCGGTCTCTACTTCAGCGCCACCGTGTTCTACGCGCTGGTCAATCAGATCTACGCGACACTGCCGTTCCTCATGCTGTTCCAGATCGGCTTCCTGTATACGGGGCTGCTCTCCATCCTTCAGCAATACACCGGCGAGAGCGTCATGCTCAAAACGCCGGAAGTGGCGAAGTAGCAATCTGAAATTGCTGATTGTTGATTGCTGAATCGGCGGGGTCTAGACCCGCGCCTGATCCCAGTCAGCATTTCCAGTATCATTTCTCCATGACCACCGAAGCCAAGCCTAAGGCCGGGTTGGAGGATGTAGTCGCGGCATCCTCGGCGATCTGTTACCTGGATGGCGATCGCGGGGTGCTTGCCTATTTCGGCTACGACATCCACGACTTGGCCCGTGCGGTGTCGTTCGAGGAAGTCTGCTATCTGCTCTGGCACGGCAGGCTTCCGAACCGCGCCGAGCTCGGCGACCTCCAATCTCAATTGGCCGCCGCACGGCCGGTGGCCGAACCGATTCTCCGGCTGATGAAGCAGCTGCCTGGGTCCGACGGCATGGACATGCTGCGGACCGTCACATCGGCGCTGGGACAATACGATCCTGAGGCTGGCGACAACTCGCCTGCTGCCAACTATCGCAAAGCTGTTCGACTGACGGCGCAACTCGGCAGCATCGTCGCGACCTACGGACGGATGCAGGCCGGCGGCGGTCCAATTCAACCCGACCCTGCACTCGGACAGGCTGCAAACTTTCTCTACATGCTGACCGGGAATCGTCCCAATGCCCTGTCGGTTCATGCATTCGACGTCGCGTTGGTTCTGCACGCGGACCACGAGCTGAATGCCTCGACGTTCGCGGCTCGCGTCGCAGCGGCCACGTTGACGGATCTCTATTCCGCGATCGTCGGCGCGATTGGCACACTGAAGGGACCGCTTCACGGTGGCGCCAATGCCGATGTGATGCGCCTGTTGATCGAGATCGGGCCCGATGCTCCGCCAGAGCGCATCGATGATGCGATCCGCGCGAAGCTCGCGAAGAAGATCAAGATTCCCGGGTTCGGGCATCGCGTCTATCGAACCGAGGACCCACGCGCGACCCATCTCCGGCGAATGTCGAAAGAGCTTGGCGCGAAGGCCGGGACTACCCGCTGGTTCGAGATGTCGCAGCGGATCGAGAACCTGGTGAAATCGGAGAAGAAGCTGAACCCGAACGTCGATTTCTATTCAGCGTCGACCTACTACACGCTCGGTATTCCGATCGATCTGTTCACGCCGATCTTTGCCGTCAGCCGAATCTCCGGTTGGACGGCGCACTGCCTCGAGCAGTACGCGAACAATCGTCTGATTCGTCCGCGGACGGACTATATCGGTCCGCCATATCCGCAGACGGTGGTGGCTATCGATCAGCGTTGATTAATGCCGGGCGCCTCTTCGCGTGCCCCGTGGCCTGCTCGAACGCATAGGCAAGCTGGAGCACGCTCCACTCATCGCGGTGGCGTCCGACGATCTGAATTCCTACCGGTAGCCCTGCAGACGTGAATCCCGCCGGCACTGAAATGGCGGGATTTGTCATGAACGTCACATACCAACACGATCGCATCCAGTCGATGTAGGTCGTCATTGGCTTGCCGTTGATCTGTGTCGGATAAGGAACGTTGACATCGAACGGTGCAACCTGGGTCACCGGCAACACGAAATAGTCGTACCGCTCGAAGAACTGCCGGCTTTGATCGTACATCTGCGACTGCCGGGCAAGCGCGCGCCCGATGTCGGCCGCGGTCATTCGCTCGGCTTCCGCGGCTTCGTACTTGATCGTGTCCTTGACCCATTCCGCTCTGTCGCGAATCAACGCGGCGTTGCGCGGATGATTAGAGGCGTAACGGAGCGCGGGAAAGGCCTGATCGACCCCCGAAAAATCCGGCTCGTCGTCGGTGACTGTGCATCCCAGCGATTCGAACACATGGCGGTTGCCGTCAATCACCGATCGGATTTCCGGCTCGAAGGGGATGCCGCCGAGTCCGTTCCACCACGCGACGCGAGCGCCCTTGAAGTTGCGATCGAGCCGTTCCCGGAAACGCGCGCCATCTCCGTCGATCGAGAGAGGGTTTTGCGGATTTGGACCCGCAATCGCGCTCAGGAACAGCGCAACGTCTGCAACCGACCTCGCCATCGGACCCGAAACCGATAACGGCGACCATGCCGTGGATTCACTGGCGACGACGCCGGGGGAGGTTCGGAACCCAACGACGTTGCAGAAGGCGGCGGGGTTGCGCAGTGAACCTCCAGTATCGCTGCCGTCGGCAATTGGCAGCATCCCGCACGCCAGCGCGACCGCGGCCCCGCCACTGCTGCCGCCGCACGTCTTCGTCGTGTCGTACGGATTCCGCGTCGCACCAAAGACGCGGTTGAAGGTTTGCGAGCCGGCGCCGAGCTCGGGGGTGTTGGTTTTTCCGCACGTGATGGCGCCCGCCGCACGGATGCGGGTCACGATCAGCGCGTCGCGACTCGGCACAAGATCTTTGTAAAACAGCGACCCACGCGTCGTCCGAATGCCGGCCGTGTCGACGAGATCCTTATGCGCGACGGGCAGCCCGTGCAGGACGCCGAGAGCACCGCCGCGGGCCGTCGTTTCGTCGGCGCGGGTGGCATCCGCCATCGCCCGCTCGGCGACGAGGGTCACGATCGCGTTGACTTTGGGATTCACCCGTTCGATTCGCGCCAGGTGCGCGTTCAACACCTCGCGCGCTGAAACATCCTTGCGGCGGATCCTCGCTGCCAACTCGACTGCGCTGAGATCGCATAAAGCTTCCGCCGTTGGAGTGTTTGACGCTCGTGTGTTCATCTGACCAGAGGTTGCGCCGAACCCTTGGAGAGTACTGGCAACACCGAGTCCCAGCGTCTGCCCAAAGGTCCGGCGCGTGATCTTGGCCTCATCCATGGTCGATCAATTCACCAATCCACCAATTGTTCTACGTCTTCTTCTTTGGCGGCTTGAATGCTTCCTGGACCTGCTTTCTGATGTCCTTGTAGTTCTTATTTGCGAGCTTCTCCTCGTCTTTGGTCAGAATGCGGAAGGGCACGCGCACGAGGCTCTTTTCGAACTGAACATTGAGCCAGTGCTGGCCGTACTTGATGCCACCCGGCACTTTGAAATACACCCGGCCCAGGCACGCACGGGTCTGGCTCAATTCCACTTCGCTCCACGACATCGCCGGGCTCTGCAACTCGCTGAAGAAACCGATGCGGCACGCCTGGACGGCATTGGGAGGAAAGTAGTTGATCGAGTCGCGCGCGACCTTTGCTCGATTGTCGAGAGCGGCGAGGTTCGCCTTGCGGTAGTCCTCGACGGAAGCGAGCGGCACCTTCGTTCCGTCGGGCGTGTCGAGCGACAACGCATCGCGCTTCAGCCTGTAGTTCGACACACCCTCTCGCAGTGTCGCGCCCATCTCGAGCAGCATCCATTCGTCACCGACCGACATGTTCGCGGTCTTGTAGCCGATGATCGCGTAGCCTTCATTGTTGTAGGCGGCGCGAACGAACAGACCCTCGATGGTCATGATTTGCGGCACGCCGGATTGCGGAATCTTGACTTGCGGTTTCTGTTCCTGAACCCGCGCCGCGACTGGTGAGGTTGCAGGGCAGAGCGCCAGCAAACCCGCCAACGTCAGCGTCAGCCCGGTCTCACGTCTCATAGTTCCTCCTGGGGAAAGCCCAACGGATGTCCTGATATTACCCCGGCGGTGGGAATTATGAGATACCCGTTACACGCGCTTCGCCAGAAAGATGTCCGGCTTCCCGGGACCATTGGCGTCGGGCATGACGCCGACGAGTGTGAACCCGAGCTTCATATAGAACCCATATGGGTGTGGGTCGCGGCCTTTGATCGTCCGAAGTGCGCCCGGCAGGTCACGGTACAGGTCGATCCCACTCAGGCTCGTCTCACTATTCTCGTCGTCGGTTCCGACCCACAACGTGATGCCGCCTTTTTGACGCACGATGTCTTCGAGGTCGCGCACGAGCGTCCGGCCAATACCCTGACCGCGGTGGGGTGCCGCAACAACCAGTGGATGGATCTCCCAAACGTGACCGTCGTAACTCGGTTGCGCCCCGATCCAGCCGATGACCCGATCGGAGTCACCCAGCGCGACACGACTGATCTTCTCTTCCGACATCGACTCGATCACCTCCCGTCGCGCGGAGTCGAGATCCTGCCAGTCGTGAGTCCGGCCACGAAATGCGTCATGGAGCAATGCCGCTGCCTGGTCGATCGAGTCCGACCGCGCGGCAGTCAGGTCAATGATGGGGAAGCGCACGCGACATTCACCTGACACCCCACGGCGCCGCGCACACTAGCTCTTCCGTCGGCCCGCTGGCACGATCATCCGCGACGAGAGGCATAGCCCGACGCAATGGCCTCTTGTGTGATTGCATCGATAAACACGCGCTTCGCTTCTGTGTACGCCTCGCGGTCGAACCTGAACTTCTGCGCGAGGCCGCGTTTCAACTGTTCATAATCTGCAGCGACGTCGTCGTGTGTCCGCAGATAGTTACGGAAGGCAATTGGCCGCATCCACTGCGGACTGCCGACGGGAACCAGGTGGAGATGATGAGTTCGAAACGCGTCGGATGGTTTACACATCCAATGCCTGACGGATGCCTGGTACGGAAAGTAGCAATAACCGAGTGTCGCGGCGGCGTCAATTGCGTCCCTCGATAGTTCGAGCGTCTCGACGCCTGCCATGATGTCAATGACCGGCTTCGCTGCCAGTCCGGGAATCGCCGTGCTGCCGATATGTTCGATCGGGCCTGCCAGCCATGGCGCGAGGACTCGACCGAGCGCCTCGCGCTCCTCCTCGAACCGGGCCGGCCACGCAGGATCGTAGTCGACGATCACGACCTCTGCTTGCGACGACGAGGTCATAGGACTGGTGTCGCTGCGTCGGTCCGCTTCGTCCGTCTCGCAAGTATCCACGACACAGCGAACGCAACAACCGTTGCGACGAGGATCGCCGCCACCGTGACCATCGCGAAGAGCACGTATCCCAGTGCGATCATGTCGCCGCTGGTCGGCAGGATACCGGTCATGACTGGAATGTAGAACAGAGCCGACGCGAAAAAGAAAATCCGCGCGAGCAGGAGGGCGACTTTGCTGGCCCGTGCCGACGGCCAGGGAAGCCAGAGCCCCGTCGCGACGAGATTCGGAATCACCTGCGCGACGAACACGATCGGTTGAAGCAGATAGAAGCGCGCGCCCGCCTGCGTCGCGGCCACGATCGCCGGTGTGCCGATGGACAGCACCGCGCTGCCGAGAAGGAAGTAGAGTGTCTTTTGCTTCGTGGCGGTCCAGAAGCGCGGAGTGCTGTCCATCCTGAACTCGTGGCGATATGCGCTCGGTGACGACACAGACTAACATTGATTTGTTGACCCACGCAGCATCCGTGTTCATCCGTGTTATCCGTGTTGATCCGTGTTCATCCGTGGCCCGTGTTGATCCGTGTTTATCCGTGTTTATCCGTGGCGCGTGTTGATCCGTGTTTATCCGTGTTCATCCGTGGCCCGTGTTCATCCGTGGCCCGTGTTGATCCGTGGTCGAGAATTGGCCGTCCATTTTCCGGTAGCGCATCCGCGCACCGTGCCCGTATCCTGACCGCATGATGTTGATGCCCACACCCGCCGAGATGTACCGCGCGCTGGTTGAGCGCGATCGCTCCTTCGAGGGCCTGTTCTTTGCGTGCGTGCGCACGACCGGGATCTTCTGCCGCCCGACGTGCAGCGCCCGAAAGCCCAAACCCGAGAACGTCGAATATGCCTCGACGATACAGGATGCGCTCCACCGCGGCTACCGTCCCTGCCGAATCTGCGATCCGATGTCGTCGGCGACGTCGGCGCCGAACTGGCTGGCCCCGCTTGTCGATGAGATGCTGCGCAATCCTGACATTCGGTTGCGCGACGAAGATCTGCGGCAGCGCGGCCTCGATCCCGTGCAAGTGCGACGGACGTTCAAGCGCAGTTTCGGGATGACGTTCCAGGCGTATCAGCGCGCCTGCCGGCTGGGCACCGCGATGCGCGCGCTCCACGACGGCGCGTCCACGCTCGACGCCGGACTCGACGCAGGGTTCGAATCGGACAGTGGTTTCCGTGACGCGTTTGCGAAGGTGTTCGGCGAAACACCGGGCGACGCGCGCGACACGTCGCTCCTGACCGCTGCGTGGATTGAGACACCACTCGGGCCGATGCTGGCCATCGCCGGTGAGCCCGGCCTCGAGCTGCTCGAGTTCGTCGATCGTCGCGCGCTGGAGACTGAGCTTCGCGAGCTGCGTCGCTCCCTTGGCGGCGCCATCGTCCCCGGCGATCACCCGATCCTTCGTCAGACGCGGAAGGAGCTGTCGGAGTATTTCGCCGGCAGCCGGCGCGAATTCACGATGCCCCTGAATCAACGCGGATCGGAGTTTCAGTTGAAGGCGTGGCGTGCGCTTTGCGGCATCCCTTACGGCGAGACGCGAAGCTACTCCGACATGGCGCGCGAAGTGGGTTCTCCGGCCGCCGTCAGGGCCATCGGCCGTGTCAACGGCCAGAACCGCATCGCGATCATCGTCCCGTGTCACCGCGTGATCCGATCCGACGGCACGCTCTGCGGGTACGGCGGGGGACGCTGGCGGAAGCAGTGGCTGCTCGAGCATGAACAGGCCGTAAAGTCGAACTAACGCTGAAGATCTAGCGGATCGGTGGCGCGGATGCGGCGATCCGATCGGATCGCCGCATCGCCGGATCCCGGATCACCCATCCCGGTTCCCATCGCATCGTCCCAACTCCTCTGAATGCTATAATTTGCTGAACTTTCAATCAGCACTCTTCAATCAGCATTCAGCAGTTCCCAGTCTTAATGGATCAGCGTTTCATCCGTAATTTCTCCGTCATCGCCCACATCGACCATGGCAAGTCCACGCTGGCGGACCGGTTCCTCGAAATAACCGGGGCGCTTCAGCCGCGCGAGATGGAGGCCCAGGTTCTCGACTCGATGGATCTCGAGCGCGAGCGCGGCATCACGATCAAGGCACACGCCGTTCGGCTGACCTACAAGGCAGACGACGGGAATGAGTATGTGCTCAACCTGATCGACACGCCCGGGCACGTCGATTTTTCCTACGAGGTCACGCGCTCCCTGGCCGCGTGCGAGGGGGCGCTGCTGCTTGTCGATGCGTCTCAGGGAGTCGAAGCCCAGACGCTGGCGAATGCGTATCTCGCCGCGGATAACGGGCTCGAGATCATTCCCGTCATCAACAAAATCGATTTACCCGGGGCGCAGCCCGACGAGGCGAAGCGACAGATCGAAGAAATCGTCGGATTGGACGCCAGTGGTGCGATCCTCGCGAGCGCGAAGGAGGGAACCGGCGTCCACGAGATCCTCGAAGCGATCATCAAGCGCCTGCCGCCGCCGGAGGGGAATCCTGCCGCGCCGCTCAAGGCCCTTATCTTTGATTCGTGGTACGACCCCTATCGAGGCGTGATCATCCTCACGCGGGTCATCGACGGCACGATTCGCGCCGGAATGAAGATTCGCCTGATGGCGCAGGGGCAGGAATACCTGGTGGACCAGGTCGGCGTGTTTTCGCCAAAACCGGTCAGCGCCGACGAACTGGGCGTCGGTGAAGCGGGATTCATCTTCGCGGGGATCAAGACGGTCAGCGACGCGAAGATCGGCGACACGATCACCGACGCGAGCCGGCCGACAAGCGAGCCGTTTCCCGGCTTCAAAGAAAGCAAGCCGATGGTGTTCGCGGGCCTGTATCCCGTCGAAGGCAGCGAGTACCCGGAGCTGAGAGACGCACTCGAGAAGCTGCGACTGAATGATGCGTCGTTTTTCTTCGAGCCCGAAACCTCCGCCGCGCTGGGGTTCGGGTTCCGCTGCGGCTTCCTCGGCCTTCTGCACATGGAAATCGTGCAGGAACGACTCGAGCGCGAATTCGACATGGACCTGGTGACGACGGCGCCGGGCGTTTTGTACCGCGTCACCACGACCGATGGGGTGGTGCAGGAAATCGACAGCCCGTCGAAACTGCCCGAGACCGGCCGCATTGAAAAGATCGAAGAACCGGTCATCACCGCCATGATCCTGACGCCGTCTGAGCACGTCGGCGGGATCCTGCAACTCTGTCAGGAAAAGCGCGGCGTCCAGAAATCGATTGAGTACCTGGCAGTCGATAGAGTGCTCATCACCTACGAATTGCCGTTCAACGAGGTCGTGCTGGATTTCTACGATCGCCTGAAGACGCAGTCGCGCGGCTACGCGTCGCTCGATTACCATGTCACGGGCTATCAGGAAGCGCCGCTGGTCAAACTCGACATTCTGGTGAACGAGGAGCCGGTGGACGCGCTGTCGACGATTGTCCATCGCGACATGGCGTATCAGCGCGGCCGGGCGCTGGCGTCGAAGATGCGCGAGCTGATTCCGCGGCAGATGTTCGAGGTGGCGATTCAGGCGGCGATTGGCAGCCGGATCATCGCCAGAGAATCGGTCAAGGCGCTTCGCAAGAACGTGCTCGCGAAGTGCTATGGCGGCGACATCACCCGCAAACGGAAACTGCTGGAGAAGCAGAAGGAAGGCAAGAAGCGGATGAAGCGGGTCGGACGGGTCGAGATTCCGCAGGAAGCGTTTCTCGCCGTGCTCAAAGTGGGAACGGAGTCGTAACCCAATGGCAGCGACGTTTCAGAAATCCACGATTCGTGAATACGCCGAATCGATCGTGATCGCGGTGATTCTGGCGCTGTTCGTCCGGACGTGGGTGGTCCAGGCGTTCAAGATTCCGACCGGCTCGATGGAGAACAACCTGCTCATTGGCGACCATCTGCTGGTCAACAAGTTCGTCTTCAGCCCAACGCCGACCCGTCTCGAACGGGCGCTGCTGCCGGTGCGGAATATCCGGCGCGGCGACGTCATCGTCTTCAAGTATCCGGACGAGCCCGATCGCGATTTCATCAAGCGGGTCATCGGGCTGCCTGGCGAAACTTTCGAGCTTCGAGCCAAGAAGGTGTATATAGATGGGCAACCCCTCGACGAGCCATACGTGCACTTTCTGGAGCCTTCGTCCGAGGCCCAGGAAGTGACGCAATTCGACGTCCGCGAGCGGTACGCGCCGGTGCGTGTGCCCGAGGGGTATTACTTCGTCATGGGTGATAATCGGGACAATTCACAGGACAGCCGGTACTGGGGGTTTCTGCCGCGCGACTACGTCAAGGGGCGCGCGCTGATGATCTACTGGTCGTACGAGTCAGGACGAGAGGATTACCTGGACGAGGGCGCCGGAGCCACCATCAAACGGCTGGCGTCGGTGGTCACGCATTTCTTTACCAAGACCCGCTGGGAGCGGCTGTTCCATCAGATTCATTAGCTGAGTCGAGGGAGGGCATGTGATCCGGAAGCTGATCCAGCTCGCGATTTTCCTCCTCATGGCCAACGCCATCTACCGGGTCGCGCCGGTCAGCGTCCACTATTACAAGTTCAAAGATGCGTTGCAGGAGCTCGCGCTCTTTTCCCAGAAGGCCACCGACGCAGAACTGACCGATCACGTCATGACACTCGCCGACGAGAACAGCATTCCGCTCGATCGCGAGTGGGTGCAGATTCGCCGACCGAACGGCCAGCTGATTATCGATGTCTCGTATGTGGAGACGATGAAAGTACTGCCGGGCTACGACTATGCGAGGCAGTTTGATATCGAGGCGAAGGCGTTCGCCCACT